>NZ_CP063311.1:3057714-3364333 GCF_015245355.1 Anabaenopsis elenkinii CCIBt3563
GTGGGCGTTGACTATGGGCAATGATTTTTTACCCTATTTTCCCTGTGAAAATTAACACTCAGTCGGATTGATCCGACTTCAGCTTTCAGACAGGGGTTTCTAACCCCTGGCTGCGGGGGACCTTGACTATAGGCGATCGCTGTTCTGACAAAAAAAAGGCATAAGTTGATTATGCCCTAGAAAAACTTATGAAAAAGGTATGTTCCTATTCATCTACCCAGCAAGAATGAAATCTGCTGTACTTAGAGCCAAGGGACCATTGAGTCGAATGAATAAATCATCTGTGAGATCAGGTGTTTGATTAGTAGCCAGGATGAAAGTGTTACCTCCCAACTGAAAGTAACCAAACCTATCAGCACCTATGAGAGTGGCTGCATTATTTGCAGCATCCGCCACATTCGCACCCGCAGGGGTAACTAGTCCTGCAAAGTCATCTGCAGTAAAGTTTAATGCTCTCAGGTTAATCTGGTCTTGTCGTGTTGCTGCAGCTCCTCCTACTCCCGGGATTGCTACCGTAAAGTCGGTAATAATATCAAAAGTTACTCTGTTCGAGTGAGCAGCAGATGTATAAATGAAGGTGTCATTACCACCACCACCTGTTAAAGTATCGGCACCAGCGCTACTTCTGAAAGTGTCATTACCATCACCACCTGTTAAGGTGTCATTAAGAGCAGTACCAGTAACTGTTAACTGTCCAGTATAGGCGGGTCCAACAGCAGCACCAGTTAACGGATCAACACCAGACCCATTAATTGTGATACCTTGGCGAGCATTTTCTGGCAGTGTGGGGGCTGCTATGATCAGGTTTCTGTCCTGATTTCCATCTCCAACTCCATCTGCCGCCCTTCCTGATCCGATAACATTGATAATTAACCCCTCGTTACCATATTCTAGGGTATCAATTCGATTGGGAGTGGTGCTTACACTGGTATTATTATTCCGGTCAGAGACTAAAGTCAGATTTCGGATGTTTTGATCTAAGGTTAAGTTAACCCGTTGCTGTGCTCCTTCAAGGGTTAATTCCCCTATATTATCTAAGCTAATTCGATCATTTTGATCAGCACCTCTGAGGGTAACATCACCTGCTGGAGCTGTTGGAGTTACAAATTCAAAGCGGTTAATACCGGTGATTTGCCCAGCATCTGCGGTCAATGTGGTTCCATTCAAGCGCAGGATTTCAATACCTTGAGCACGGTTATTGATGACAGCAACATTAGTGGGTAGTTGAGCATTACCTGTAGGTGTCAAATCAGCCAGAATGTTAAGAGCTGCACCTTGTCTAAGTTCTAAAGTATCTGTTCCGTCGCCACCTTGGAAAGTTCCGTTGCGCCCAAAGAATCGCCCTGCATTGAATATGAATGTGTCATCTAAGGCGGTACCAGTGGCATTCAAGTCCGCAGTGAAGTTTCTAGCATCAATAGTAACACCGTCTTCAGCATCTTCTGGAAGCTCAATTCCCCTGATGGTTAAAGCTCTCTCTTGAGTTCCCAGAGCATCAGCCCCTGTTGGACTTGTTAAAACGTTAATTCTTAATCCATCAACATCAGATACTAGTCTGGTAATAACATTTCTACCGGCAACAGTAGCATTATTAAATCTGTCAGAGGTTAAATTCAGAGTTGCAGGTGAGTTTTCTAAGGTCAAATCAACACTTGCTTGTGCTGCTCCTCGGAGGTTTAATGTCCCTGTACCATCTAGGGTGAACCTATCATTAGCAGCAGCATTGCTGAGGTTGACCGTGTTAGCGGCAAACTCATATCTGTTAACAGCAGTAATTCTGCTAGCGTCTACTGTAACAGTAGGTACGTTACCACCCGGATTTCCCTGCAAGCGCAAGATTTCAATACTCTGAGCCGCGTTAACAGCATTGAGTAAAGGAGCGTTGGTGTTGTTCATAACAACAGCAGCATCACTTCTCAATACTAATGTATCTGTACCATTACCACCATTAACTCTGTCCTGAGTATCAAAGTTAGCAAGCACAAACCCAATAGTGTCATCACCGGAACTACCTGTGAAGTTAACCCTACCGTTATTAAAGGTTAATTCTACACCGCCACTGTTAGCTGAGGCATTAACAGTTGTCTGTGCAGTGCGGTTTAAGGTAATTTCGCTGGTAACTTCTAGCCTTGCATCCCCGCTAATATTGATGTTTCTGACAGATGTGTTTTCTCCGTTTGGTAGTAGAGGACCAAATACAGGAAGGGTCGTAATTCTGTTCACCCCATCCTCAAATTCACTTTCCGACCTCAGGTTAACAGTCTCGACCCGATTACCTTGTATTTCCAGTTGTGTGGAAGAATCAGTCATGGAAACAGCCGCAACCGTTCCATTACCAAAGTTACCAGTGATACGACGATTGGTGACGACATTATCAATATCAAGTTCAATATCCCGTAGTCCGGCGACGGTCAAATTGCCTTGAGGATTAAACTTGACAGTGACTTTTTCCAGACCTGAACCAGCCGCAGGGCTAAAGTCAATATTTTCGCCTCGAGCGTTGATTAATTCAACGTTTTCAACACCTCGGAGAGTGGGCAAAACGCGATCAGCGTTATAATACTTGAAAGTATCTGTACCACCAGGTCCACCATCAATCCTGTCCCCTACTTGAACAGTGGCGAAAAATTGGTTCCCATTGTCCCCAATGAACACGTCATTACCACTAGTACCTACAAGATTTTCATTAGGGCTGGTGGTCAGGGTAAAGGGTGTTTGGAAGTTATCAGTCAGACCTTGAGCAACGACTACCTTATTGTTCAAAACCTCCCGATCTCGACTATCGGCACCAGCAGCCTCTAATATTTCTAGAACAACTTCCGCTCTGGAGGAATTGTTGATTCTTTCAACCCAAAAATTCCTACCTCCCTCGTCTGTAGCGCGTCCGAAAGCATTACTGTAGATTAACTCCACAAATTCACGGTTAATCAACCCGGTATATTTTTCTTGCGCCTCTTGGGAACCGATAATACTGGCGGTGATATCAGCGATAGATTTACCTTCATTCAGCTGAGAAACCCAAAAAGCTTGACCCCCCGCATCTGCGGCTCTACCCAGCAATGTTACATAAAGGGATTGCACAAGTGAGCGATGGGTCTCATTCTTAGCAGTTTCAACTCGACGATTTAAAACTTCTCTATCAGCAGGTCCTGCTGAAGCAATAATATCACGGACTACTTGAGCTCGTGTATCTACGGTGGGTGATGCGCCTAACCTCCCGACCCAAAAAGCTTTACCACCTGAATCTGCTACCCGACCAAAGGCGTTGCTGTAGATAAACTCAATAAATTCACCAGGGGTAAAACTAGCAATTCTTGCTTGTACTGCTGGTGAATTAGTCAGTTCTGTGGCGAAGGTTGTGAGAGGAGACAGACCGAGATTTAACCGCCTCGTCCAAAATGCAAAAGCTTCTCGTTCTGCTCCTCTACCAAGGAGGGCAACATAGAGGCTTTGGATGTTATTGATATTTTCGACTGTCATAACTTGGGATTTTCACTCCTTTGAAGTTGGATACTACGCAACATCACACCAGTAAAAAGAGACACTCTAATGTAAGTTCCCCTACATACAGCTTATGTTGTTAAACCATACCAAAGCATTATTTGGGCGAAAGTATAATATAATGCCAAGACATATGATCCAACATTTTGGTTTTGTTTGTCATCCATCTAAAGATAGATATTCAAACTTTTGTTTGTTCTTGTCATCCATCTAAAGACTGATATTGATTGAATACTTGTGATTTAGTACCTATGTCCATGGATCGGGATGAAAAATCCCCGAAACCTAGGTAAAATATGGATATTAGATATTAATGTTTTTCTGAGTAAAGGTGTAGGATCTTATTTTTTCTCATTTGTCATCTATCTTTAGATAGATTTTTTAATACTCCTAGTCATAATTTACCCCATGAAAAAATGAAAATCCTTCTTGATTACCTCTAGAGGTAATCAAAAAGGATGAGATGAGAGGTTGTTTGATCAGTTTTCAGCCATAATTCTCATGATATTTCCCTCCCCCAGGGGAGGGTGAGGGAGGGGTAAAACAATATTTGAGACCTGTAACTATTCTTTCTTTCCTAGTTCCACAGGGTTTTGGCAAAGATTGAACCTAATACAAGATTGTAAATCTATCAAGCCATCACAGGAACTACCGTTATGGACTTCAAAAACTAGCAGTTCATCCACCCAGTCATAACTTACCCCTGTTTCGGAATGTATACCCACAGTAATCGTATAAACTCCCCTATTCATCAAGCAGGGAACTTGAAACACAACTTGCAATTGTTGATTTTCTTGAATATCCGGTAATTTAATCTGCTGTAAGTGGGTGTTAGTACCATAAATTACCAACCCCATGAGATTTCTTAAAGATATACCAACAACTAAATCAGAAAGTTCCCCTTGAGCTAGGATTAATATACTAATTTCAAAACTCTTACCCGTCTCTAGTTTGGTAACTGCTTCACCCTGGTAATCCAGAATAGTTACCTCTTGAATTACTGCTAGCTGATTACCATGCCTACTTACACCATCATGATGATTATTTTGACTGATATGATCAGGCTGGTCAACTAATTGGGCGCTCTGGGTGATTCTGGTTTCAACTGCCGGTTGATCATCTGCGCTTAATAAAGCAATATAATGGTTAACCACATCATTAGGAGTACCTATTTCTAGCATTCTGCCACAATTCATCAATATAGCGCTATGACATAACATTTTCACACTACTGGCATCATGGGAAACAAATAATATAGTTACGCCCTGTTCTTTGAGGTGACGAATTCGCTTCATACAGCGAGCTTGAAACTTTGCATCCCCCACAGCTAAAGCTTCATCTACTATCAAAATACTCGGTTGTGTATGAGCGACTACCGCAAAAGCTAACCTCACCACCATCCCACTAGAATAAGTCTTCACAGGATGCTCAATAAAATCTCCAATTTCCGCAAAAGCTGCTATGTCATCAAACTTCGCTGCTATTTCTTCTCGACTTAAGCCTAAAATTTGACCATTAAAAAATACGTTCTGTCTCCCAGTAAACTCTGGGTTAAACCCGCTACCTAGTTCTAGGAGGGCGGATACCCTACCATTGACAAACACTTCACCTGTAGTGGGGGTGAGGGTTCCGGCGATAATTTGTAAGAGTGTGCTTTTACCAGAACCATTTTGACCAATAATTCCTAAAGTTTCCCCCCGGGGAACCTGTAAATTTATATCCCGGAGCGCCCAAAATTCCTGGGCGTAGTTTTTATTAGGTAGTAGAATTTCCTTAAGCTTATCTACTGGACGAGGATAACGCTTGTAAGACTTGGAGATGTTCTTTAGTGAAATGGCAATTTCCTCACCCATACCATCCTAATTAATTGGTAAAAACTTTGCTACAGGACATCAGCAAAAGCCGGACGCAGCTTTTTATAAACGGTAAATCCAAAACCAAATATAATCAAGGCGACTAAACTAGCAACCCCCCATTCTCCCCAATGTTGCACCTTTCCCACCAAAATTAAATCACGATATACCTCCGCGATGGACGTGAGGGGATTTAGCCAAAATACCCAATTGCGCCACCCTTCGGGAATTGAAGTAGCGGGATAAATAATTGGTGTTAAATACAACCACATATTTAAAACTACCCCCAGGGTTTGGGGAACATCACGCAAAAAAACCGTTAGACCCGCTGCTAAATAACCCAAACCAGTAGTTAGCAGTAATTGGGTTAACCAAACTAAGGGTAACAGCGCCAGGGTAGTATGTAAAGTATGAGTTTGGACAGCTACAAACACAATCAACGCCATCAAACCAAAAGAACTTTCAATGAAAGTAGATAAAATTGGTACCAAGGGTAACAAAGCCAGGGGAAAGACTACCTTCTTAACTAAATTTGGCTGTCCTACCACGCAACCAGCAGACTGGATGAGTCCCCCAGAAAAAGCAATCCAGGGAAGCAACCCCGCAAATAACCACAATCCAAAGGTAAAATTATTTTCCGGAAGGCTAGTGAGGCTTAACTTGACCCTCAAAACAATGGAAAATACGTAAGTATAAATTAGCAACTGTGAAAGCTGATTTACCAATGGCCACAAATTCCCCAGGATTGACCCCTTATACCGGGCTTCTAAATCTCGTCTGACTAGGGTTCTGAGTAAATCCAACTTAGCCCTGAACTGCTGATTTATTGGCAGTATACTCCTCAGCTTCCCTGGGTGTCCCATAATTCCCACTCATTAATCCTTACTCATGACTGATTACTAATAGCGTTTTCTGATTATAATGCTTAACATACCCGACTTCTGTTAGAAATCGGGTATCTGACTAATAATAAACTACAGATGAGACTGTAACCATATTTGCAAATCAGCCACAGTGGTAAAGTCCAGCAAGTCCTCACCCAAAGCCTCAATCTGTGATAAAGATAACCCCTGTATCTGTGATCCACACTGGGGGGAAACCTCACCCAAACGACGATTTAATAACCGCATCACCAAAGATAAAGCTTCCTGTGTGCGACCCTGTTCCAGACCTTGTGTGCGACCCTGTTCCAGACCTTCTTCCAGACCCTCTTCCTTAGCTTCCCGTATAGCTCTAGGTTCCACTAAATCCAATCCCAACATAGAGACAATTTCCTCTCTACTTAAGTTTGTAAACTTGTAAATAATAATTGTCGTCACTAAATCTATTATGGCTGTTTGTGACTCTTGCTGTGCTTGTGTGAGTAAAAACCTGGCGGTGTCTATAGCTTCTGTTCCTTCCTTCACAGTCAGCAACATCAACCCTAAGCCCAAACTTTGTTCCTCCACATCCCCCAACTCATCTAAATAGATTCGGTGTACTTGTCCTCCCAACAGTAGGGAACGATGAATGTTTAAATTACTAGGTTCTAAATTCCGAGAGCCAAAAATAATCACCCCTACCCAGTCATCATAACGAATCGAGTGACGGTATAAAAACAGAGATAATTCCGAAAAAAACCGAAAATACAAATCTTCATCTTTTTGAAACTGTACCTCCGCCAAAAATACTATAGCAGGGGGCAGGGGGCAGGGGGCAGGGGGAAGCCTTGAAACGCTTGAATTTCAATGGTTTTATCTTCTGTTTGTGTCCTAACCACCTTGGCGGTTGCTATAGATAAAATTGAGATCCTTTTTTATGTCTTTAAGTGCTTTGAGATTCCTATGGCTAAAGTCACAATATGGCTATGACAATACCTGGTGGTTATGCTCCTCACAGGGGGTTTCACTTTGCTAGCAAGGTAGAATACGCAGGTCAGTATTGTAATTCTTTATCGATGAGAACATAAAAACACTGCGACTCAAGTAAATTGATTTGTGTTTTGTGTCACTCCTAAACATCCCATGAGGTTTTATGAAGCCCAAAAATCAAGTCTTTCTCACTTTAGTATTGAAAAGCGCTCTTGTCTTTTCGCCCTTGCTGCTTGCTGGTATTGCTACTGGTTCCACACCAGTTAATAGGCCTGAGGTAATATCTGCTCAGAAGTTGCAAGCACAACAGCTTACTCCAGAGCCAGTTACACCCAGGGTAGCGCCAGGTTTCAATAATACAAATGTCTTGTGGAGTGTGTGGTTAGTAATCTTGAGTTTATTTCCTGTGTCGGTAATTGCTTTATTCTGGCTGTTGCGCCGGGTGGCAATTCGTGAGATTGTTCATAGAGCAATGGCACAGCTAGACGGGTTAGAAAATCTCCAAAACCAGCTGATTATTGTCAAGCAAGATGCGGAAAATCTGATTCGAGACACTAAACAGAGAAATCGTGAATTGGAAACAGAAATTTTGACTTTGCAACAGAATATACAAAGACAAAAGGAGAATTTAGCTAATTTAACATCTGAAATGGTGCAGTCAAAAGATACCATCCTAGGAGAATTAAAAACGAAAATTAAAGAGATTGAAGAGAATTTGGAGTCTGATTTTACAGTCAAAATATCTCAGTTGCAGTTAGCAGCGGAACAAACAAGAGATAGAATCATAGAAGGTTTAGAGAATCTAGAGTCTGAGTTGATCCATAAACTAGAGAATTTGCAGTTAGAGGCTGAACAACAAAATCATCTCTATGTGGAAAATTTAGAAGCATCTAGGAGTGAATTTGTGGCTGAACTTTCTCATTTACGGTCTCAGACTCAATCAGAGAAAGATCACACTGTGGCAAATCTGATTAAAGTATATGGTGATGCAGAAAACCAAAAGAATGATATTATAGAGAATATTAGGGAATTAGAAAGATTATTTCAAGGAGAAATATCTAACTGGCAATCTGAGGCTCGGCAAGGAAAAGATAATATTTTTGAGAGTTTAGGAAAGTTACGGGTAGATGCGCAACAGGAAAAAGATAAAACCCTAGATAGTTTAAGGGAGTTAGAAAATTTATTTAAGGCTCAAATCGCTGTATTACAGTCTGAGGTAGAATCACATAGGAATAGTCTCCTAGAAAGTATGAGGGGATTAGAGTCGGAATTTGTATCTCAAATTTCTGAGTTACAGTTGGATGCTCAAAACCGCAAAGCGCTGATTGCTGAGAATTTAGAAGCATCAGCTACACAGTTGACAGAGCAATTTTCAGATTTACAATTTCATGCTCAAGAGCAAAAGCTGTTGATTGTGGAAAAGCTGGAAAAATTAGAGATAGATTTTGTATCTCAACTTTCTAGGTTACAGTTGGATGCTGCACATCGCCAGGAAATAATTTTACAGGAATTAATGAAGACTGAACCGCTTTCTGTCACTGAAGAGTCACAGGTTGAGCTACAAGGTTCAGAGTCAGTTAATGACGACTTTCAACAAGCAGAAGAGTTATTTACTCAAGGGAAATATCCCGAGGCGATCGCAGTTTATAATCAGGTGGTGAAAACTCAGCCAGATAATTCCGTCGCTTGGCTAAAACGGGGTTTGACTTTAGGGAGATTACAACGTCACCAAGATGCTATTGCTTCCTATGAAAAAGCAATTGAAATTCGTCCAGATTATCACCAGGCTTGGTGCGATCGCGGTGTGGCTTTTGGTAAACTAGGACAGCATCAACAGGCTTTTGCATCTTTTGACCAAGCTACCCAAGTCAAGGATGATGATCCAGTGGCTTGGTTAAATCGTGGTCTTTCTTTGATAGAGTTAGAAAGATATGAAGATGCGATCGCCAGTTTTGACCAAGCCATCAAAATTAATCCCAATTCTGCCAAGGTCTGGGATAAACGGGGTTATGCTCTGGTCAGATTAGGAGAAGATGAAGATGCGATCGCCAGTTTTGACCAAGCCATCAAAATTAATCCCAACTATGCTAGTGCTTATTACAATAAAGCCGCTTGCTATGCCCTGCAAAGACAACTAAAATTAGCCTTGGCAAATCTGCAACAAGCAATTGAACTGAATCCCAGTTATAAAGAAGATGCAGCATTTGACATTGATTTTGATGAAATTGCCGATGATAAAAGTTTTAAGGAAATGATTTCTCATTGAAGCTCACCCCTAAGCCCTATTCTTGCTCAGTCAAGCAGTGAAGACTGTGACCAACAATCTCCCCAAATGCAAAGAAGGTTTAAAATATTAGCCTAAACTAAAAATTAGCCTCAATAGCAATATTATAGTATGACTGCTGCCACAACTGTAAAAACTAAGTACGAAGCGATTATAGGTCTAGAAACCCATTGTCAACTGAGCACCAATACCAAGATTTTCTCTAATAGCTCCACTGCTTTCGGTGCTGATCCCAATACTAACATCGACCCCGTGTGTATGGGCTTACCTGGAGTTTTACCTGTACTGAATGAAAAAGTCCTAGAATATGCTGTCAAGGCGGGTTTGGCTTTGAATTGCCAAATTGCTAAGTATAGTAAATTTGACCGTAAACAGTATTTTTATCCTGATCTGCCCAAAAATTACCAAATTTCTCAATATGACCTCCCTATTGCGGAACATGGTTGGCTAGAAATCGAATTGGTAGATGCTGAGGGGGAACCGATTCGTAAACGCATTGGTGTGACTCGTTTGCACATGGAGGAAGATGCAGGAAAACTGGTACACGCGGGGAGCGATCGCCTGTCTGGTTCTAGCTATTCTCTGGTAGACTATAATCGCGCGGGTGTGCCATTAGTAGAAATTGTTTCCGAGCCTGACTTGCGTTCTGGTGAAGAAGCAGCAGAATATGCCCAAGAATTACGCCGAATTATGCGTTATCTTGGTGTGAGTGATGGCAATATGCAAGAAGGTTCTCTACGCTGTGATGTGAATATCTCTGTGCGTCCGGTGGGACAACAGAAGTTTGGCGTTAAGGTAGAAATTAAAAATATGAACTCCTTCAACGCCATTCAACGGGCGATTGATTATGAGATTGAGCGCCAAATTGCAGCTATAGAAGCAGGGGAGCCGATTATCCAAGAAACTCGCTTATGGGAAGAAGGCGCTCAACGTACAATTAGTATGCGGGTGAAAGAAGGTTCCAGTGATTACCGCTATTTCCCAGAACCAGATTTAGCACCCATTGAGGTATCCGAGTCTCAATTAGCGCAATGGCGAGGGGAACTTCCCGAACTACCCGCCCAAAAACGTCATCGCTATGAAACTGATTTAGGACTGTCGGCTTATGATACGCGGGTGTTGACAGAAGACCGCACCGTAGCAGATTATTTTGAAGGTGTGATTGTTGCTGGGGGAAATCCCAAGGCTGCGGCAAACTGGATTACTCAAGACATAGCTGCATACCTCAACAAGCAAAAGCTAAGTATTACGGAAATTGCCTTGACTCCCGCCAATTTAGCCGAGGTGATTAATCGGATTGAATCTGGTAAAATTAGCAATGCCCAAGCTAAACAAAAGCTGCCAGATTTGCTAAGTGGTATTTCCCCAGAGCAAGCCTTTGCAGGTCAGGAGTTAATCACTGATCCTAGTGTACTAGAACCGATCATTGATGAAGCGATCGCGGCTAATCCCAAAGAACTAGAGAAGTATCGCAATGGTAACACCAAGCTAAAAGGGTTTTTTGTCGGACAGGTTTTGAAGAAAACGGACAAACGAGCCGATCCTCAACTCACTAATGAATTAGTTGAGAAGAAACTAAATTCCTAGCTGTTCACTGTTTTTAACCTAATTCTTAATCATATCTTTACAAAAAGATAGAAAAATAGGTTACACCCCTCACCCCTTAAAGGCTATTCTATGCATTGTAGATGAACCCTAATGATCTGGAGAGCAGCCCATGAGCTCTCCTGATTTTTTACACCACATCAGAGCCGAGAAGCTGATCAGGCTTTGATCCGTGTAAGTGTCAATTTGATAAGTTGATTTAAGTGCAATTTTAGCCAAAATTGGTATAAGTTATGATTCATGGCTGGACTAGCATAACTTATACAATTGCATTTAAACCATCAATGGTGAACTCTACTTTTGTGACCATATTCTATGTCAATTCCATCCAGGGGAATGATCGCAATTCTGGCTCTCGGTCTAGTCCCTTTAGAACTCTCACCCGTGCTTTAAAGACCAGCAAAACACCACTAATTATTCAGTTGACATCCGGGACTTATAGTTCTGCGAATGGTGAGGTATTTCCCATAGTTATTTCTGGGGCGGTGACATTAGTAGGTAACGAACCTAACAAAGGTGCGGGGATTGTGATTTCCGGGAGTGGTGAGTATCAAACTTCTAGTTTTGGTAGACAAAATATCACATTACTGTTGGCAGATCATGCTAGTCTGTTGGGTGTGACGGTGACTAACCCCATATCTAAAGGGACTGGGGTGTGGATTTCATCGTCAGCCAAAAACGTGGCTAACAATACTTTCACTAACTGTGGTAGAGAAGGTATATTTGTCAGTGGTACTGCTAAACCCACCATTGTCAATAATGTATTTAGGCACAATGCTGCCAGTGGTTTGATGATGGCGCGTCATAGTAAGGGTGAAGTGCTAGGCAATCTCTTTGAGCAAAACCCCTTGGGTATTGCTATCAGTGATGATGCTGCTCCACTAATAGCAAATAACAGAGTATCAGATAACCGTGTAGGCATCGCTTTATCTCGCAACGCTAGGCCGGTGCTACGTCACAATCGAATTAGACAAAATACCCAAGGAGGAATGTTAGTTAATGGTAAAGCCATTCCTGATTTAGGTAATCATCAAGACCCAGCTGGCAATATTTTCGCTGGTAACGGGGAATTCGATTTACACAACAGCACACCAGAAACAATAGTTTCAGCAGGTAATCAATTGAATCCCACCCAAGTTAAGGGTAGGGTAGATTTTATAGCAGTGCTCCAAGAGCATCCTCAAAGGCTCTCAGGAAGCAGTAGTATTTTTCCTGACTTAGCCGGACATTGGTCAGCAGCTTTTGTGGAAGCATTGGTAAGGAGGGGTGCGATTAGCGGCTTCCCCGATGGTACTTTTGCCCCAGATAGCCCCGTTACTCGTGCTCAGTATGCGGCCATGATTGCGAAAACTTTTGAGTTACCAAGGATAAATTTTAATAGTCAATTTACAGATATAAATCCCAGTTTTTGGGCTACATCAGCCATTTCCCGAACAGCGGAAATGGGTTTTATGAGTGGGTTCCCCGATGGGACATTTCGAGGTGGACAAAATTTGACCAGAGTACAGGCCATAGTATCTATAGTTAGTGGGTTAAAACTCACAGGGGTGAATCACCAGGTGTTGAACCTGTACCGCGATCGCGCTCAAATTCCTACCTATGCCACTCATGCTGTAGCAGTGGCTACCCAAGCATCACTAGTGGTCAACTACCCCCAAACAGCTGAATTGGAACCTATGCGAGATATAACTCGTGGCGAAGTGGTAGCATTAATTTATCAAGGGTTAGTAGCCACCAGTCAGGAAAAGGCCATCCCTTCGCCCTATATTGTCAGCCCCGATCTTGATCTCCCATGCTTTACCGACATCATGGGACATTGGGCAGAACCATTTATTCGGGGATTGGCTAGCATGAATTTAACTCGTGGTTTTGCTGATGGTAGCTACCAGCCAGATGAACCCATGAATCGTGCCCAATATGCGGCCTTAGTAGCCCTAGCCTTTAACCCCACACCCAAACGCCCCGCACCTGAGTTTAAAGATGTATTCCCAGATTTTTGGGCTTATCAAGCCTTACAAATTGCTGCTAGGGGTGGCTTTGTCAGTGGATTTAGGGATGGAACTTTCCGCCCCGGGCAAAATGTGCAAAGGTTACAGGTAATTGTCTCCTTAGTGAATGGGCTGACTTTACCAACAGCTGACGATAATACTTTACTCACTTATACTGATGATCATACAATTCCCGATTATGCGCGTAAAGCAGTGGTAACTGCTACACAGCAAAGAATTGTTGTCAACTACCCAAGCCCTAAACAACTTGTACCCCAGAGGGAAGCAACCCGTGGCGAGGTAGCCGCAATGGTCTATCAGGCATTAGTTGCAATCCAGCGAGCCCCAACTATTAATTCACCCTATATTGTTTAGAGAATCACCAGTACAACAAGTAGAATGAAAAACATTATTTATGATTATCAGTTTGGAAACTCTTGGGGAAGAATCCCATATCAAAAAACACCATAGACTAAGAAGGATGGCTAAACAATTTATACCTTTATTCTGAAGCCAATAGCGCCATGTTAAGCACAGAGTCAGAAATCTCTGCCAAATTGGCAGCCGCTCTATTAAGTCATTATAGTTTTGACCTCAGTGGATATACTCCCAGGGATCTGATTAACCACTGGCAAACCCAATATCCAGTGGAATGGCTGCATTTGGCAGTTATTGAGGCGCTATATCAAGGTCGCTATAAAGCCATCTCAGTGCAACAAATCTTACTATTTTGGCAACGCCGGGGTCAGGTGATTTATCATTTCAATATGGAATTTGAACGCCTGATTTGTAGCAAATTTCCTGAAAGCTTAATTCCAAAGGCTACTACAGTTCTACCTGCTATTAAGGAAGCAATTGGCTATGGTTCAGCATCTACTAATCAGCCGGTGAAAACCAATTCCTTACCAGCTGAGGTGAGAAATGGCTATAAGGAAAGTCACACTACCACCCAACCAGGGATGAACTCACAACAGGAGGAGAAAAACAGAACATTAGTATCTACCGGCGTCAACCTTGCATTCTCTGGTGCTGACTCCAGGGTGAACTCACCAAGGTATATTCAGAGAAATTCCCCATTACCCAAACCTCACCAGCAGAAAAAGCTAATAGCATCATCTGCTAATCATCCACCCATTGGACAATTTACTCCCGCAACCAGCAATTACTCTGATTCATTCACATCAAAACTAAAAGCGATGTCGGAGGACACGAGATAACCCGTCTATAGCTGAGGAATAACTCTATAGTTAATATTAACGCTAACACGAAAGTCCCTACCTTCAGCGAAGCAAGGTAGGGATGAAAATTCTTACCTGCTATGAGTGAAAGACTGGTCACCTCACCCTGACTACTTAGGGGTGAGGTAGGTGGATTTTATCGGCCAGTTGAGGCTTTGAGATAAATTATCTTAATGGCTCCATTATAGTTCTTAAACCGAAACTTTGGAGGAGATTTAGAATTTCATCGGCATTATTGCGATCGGTAAAAACTCCGACTTGCATGACTCTGCGACCTTGCCGCATAGTAGGAAATGCTTGTGGTACTAAGTTTAGCACTATATCTCGTTCCTGATTATTTGTGATATTAACTACTACTCGGTAACGTAAACCCGGCTGCTCTCCAGTAGATGGAATGCTCTGAGTGGGAGGAGTATTAGGATTAGGAATTGGTAATAGAGGTGATTCCCCAAAGGGAGGCGCTTGACCTAGATGTGGGGACTGGGGGGCTACAAATTCCACAATATTAGGATCAATCTGTAGAGAATTCATCTGTGATTGATTAGCCTGGTTGGGCTGACTGGGAGGAGAAAAGATAATTTCTTCATTGGCTGTGATGTTCTGGGCCGGAAGATTGGTAACGGTAGGCTGCTGAGGGTTTTGAGCTATAGGTGCTGTTTGAGCCTGAAAGTCTATGTTACCAGTAATCCGATTTGCCAACAGGTTATTACCAGCGGCAGGAATCCTCTGGTTACTTGCACTCCCATTAATATCGTAGCCCCTATTATTACGGAATTGGTTGCCACCTGGTTCAGTAATAGTACCCAAATTGGGTATGGATCGGGTGAGCACTACTAAACCATCTTCTGTGCTACCTTGAATTAAATTCTGCCGTAAAATCGGCCGAGCATTACCTTGTACTATGATCCCATAGCGATTGTTTTGAATTTGATTATTGCCTAGTATGGGGGCAGCATTGTCAGTTATATTGATCCCAAATCCTGTTTGATCAAAAACATTTTCCCGCACTTGCGCCTGGGAATTACCGCCAATGGTCATACCATTGGCTCCATTACGATGAAAGTAATTCTGCCTAATTGTGGGGGAGCTGTTACCAGTGATAGAGATCCCATCCTGAGTATTGCGGGTAAATGTATTGTTTGTGATCACAGGGTTGCTAGATTCAACCCACAAACCATAACCACGGGGCTGGGGATTGGTTACGGTTACCCCACTTAACTCAGCCTTGTCCGCACCGACGATAGTGACGTTTTGACCGCCAAAGCTGCGACTGAGAAATGTCCCACCACCTCTAATTGTAATTCCCTGTCCTTTAGTGAGACTATCTCCTTGAATTACAACCCCTGGTTTGAGGTTGAGGGGAAAAATCTCTCCAGTGTCAGCAGTATAATTACCGGGGGAGAGGATAATCATTGTATTGGGAGTGGCTACCTGCAAGGCGTAAGTAATAGTCCGGAAAGGCTCTCTCTGACTACCATGACTCGGACTGTTATTTCCGATACGGGGGTTGACAAATAACATTTTTACTTCAGACCTTGTGCTTTCACCCAGGGAGGTCTGAGGTATTTGAGCTGAAACTCTACTCGAACCGATACCCAGAATAGTTATACTGATTACTCCTAAGCCTAGGGTGAAAGATAAGATGGAAGCAACCAAAAACCAGACTAATTCCTGGGAAGAAGTCGATTGATCAAGCTGGCGAGTTAGCTGTAATTGCAGGAGCTTTGCTTGGGAATATTGAGAATACATAATTAGGATAAATCCATTTTCGATAAAGGTTAATAATATAGGACTTATGCAACTGGAATCATATGTCAACTGATTGTGAGGAGTGTCATCCTCACAATCAGGTAAATAGCAGCCCTGAATGCCAGTAAAAAATCTAATTTTCTTTGATAGGTGTCTAAGTCCTATAATAAAGTTTTTATCTCTTGAGAATCAAGAATGTCAATCATTGGTATTATGCCATCACTCACTGTCCTCAACCAGGTCATTGCGACAATCAATAGTAGAAGGAAGCATGAACACTTTGATTTCGGCCATTGTCCTAGCCACCACACATTTATTTGCCGGTAAACTAAGATTTCTCAAACATACACCACGTAGTCGTGGTTTCTCCTTTGGTAGCGGTGTGTCTGTAGCTTATGTGTTTATTCACATTTTGCCGGAACTGAGTCAAGCCCAAATTAAACTGCAAAGCAGTTTAAATATGGTATGGAGTTTTTTAGAGCATCATGTCTATATAGTCGCACTTTTAGGTTTAACGGTTTTTTATGGCTTAGAGCGATTCGCTAAAACTTCGATTCAAAGGAATGAAATAATAGGAGATACTAGAGATTTCTTCTGGCTACACATTGCTGCTTTTGCGATTTATAATATCTTAATTGGGTATTTGATAGGACAAAGAGAGAAATCAGATATTAGGGATTTATTGCTATTTTCTTTGGCTATGGCGCTGCATTTTGTAGTTAACGATCATGGTTTGCGTCAACATCACAAAAGAATCTATGACAAAATTGGTCGCTGGGTGTTATCAATAGCGATAATTGTGGGTTGGTTCCTGGGTTCGGTGACGGAAATTAATCAGGCTATTGTTGCGGTTTTCTTTGCCTTTTTAGCGGGTGGTATTGTCCTCAATGTTTTGAAGGAAGAACTGCCAGAGGAGAGAGAAAGTTGCTTTTGGTCATTTGCTTGTGGCACATTGAGCTATACAATTCTGCTCTTAGCTGTGGAATAGTTGATTGATTAATTTTTGCCAAATAAATTACACTCTAAAAGTTAATATATTTCCTGAAGAAATAATTTTTTGTTAGAGAAAAAGGATAGTTTGTTTGTTATTCAGGTGAGTTATTCAATGTATGCTTTTTGTTGAGTGGAAGATATATGATAATATCGTTTTTAAATCTTTCTTTGGTGTGTCATATATCTAGCCAGGAATGTATGTATAATTTTATAGTAGATATATGCTGATTATTTTGGAGATTGCCCTACTAGAAATTTTTGATCAAAATGTCTCACAGTGTTGATATTACCCCACTTAATGCAAGTAATAATAGGGTTGTTGTTATGGTGGAGCCAAACAGCCAAAAACCGCAAATACAGCCAGCTGTTTATCGGATTTTAGATGCTAATCTGGATCGAGCTCGCGAAGGGTTGCGAATTATCGAAGAATGGTGTCGCTTTGGGTTAAATAACGGGCAATTAGTTGGGGAATGCAAGTACCTGCGTCAAGAGTTGGCTCATTGGCATACTGCCCAACTGCGGGCAGCACGAGATACACCTGGTGATCCGGGTACGGAATTGACCCATTCCCAGGAGGAACAACGCTCTAGCATTGGGGCGCTATTACAAGCCAACTTTTGTCGTGTCCAAGAAGCAATGCGGGTGCTGGAAGAATACGGTAAGCTTTA
Organism: Anabaenopsis elenkinii CCIBt3563; assembly: GCF_015245355.1. GTDB lineage: Bacteria > Cyanobacteriota > Cyanobacteriia > Cyanobacteriales > Nostocaceae > Anabaenopsis > Anabaenopsis elenkinii. Next base: position 3,075,444 of record NZ_CP063311.1, read on the forward strand.
CCATCCCCATATGGGTAAAGCTATGAAGCAGATGCGCTATCGTGTTTATACTCTAGAAAGTAGTTTAATGGGCTACCAGCGCCATCAACTGCTGTGGCGATCGCACTTATATCTAGTGACTGCTCCGGCAGAAAATTTGCTCCCACAGGTGGAAGCTGCACTCAAGGCTGGATTAAGCCTTGTGCAGTACCGGGAGAAAATGGCTGATGACCATGTACGTGTAGAACGGGCGACAAAATTAAGGGAACTATGTCGTACCTACGGTGCTTTATTTATCGTTAATGACAGAGTAGATTTAGCTTTGGCGGTGGATGCAGATGGTGTACATTTGGGACAACAAGATATGCCTATTGCCGTGGCTAGACAATTACTAGGACACCAGCGTTTGATAGGGCGTTCTACTACCAATCCTGAAGAAATGCAAAAGGCAATTGCTGAAGGTGCAGATTATATTGGTGTGGGTCCAGTTTATGAGACCCCCACGAAGGCAAATAAGCCAGCAGCGGGCTTACAATATGTTAGCTACGCAGCCCAACATAGCTCAATTCCTTGGTTTGCTATTGGGGGTATAGATACGAATAATATCAACGATGTGATTGGGGCGGGAGCAGAACGTGTAGCAGTGGTACGAGCTATTGTCGAGGCGGAACAACCGACCTTAGTAACACAATATTTGATTTCCCAACTTCATCACATCCGAGCATAACCAATTGATCAATCAGCAGTTAAAGATGTCTAATCAGATTACCCTCCAGGTAAATGGCGAAACCCGTAGTTGCTCCTCCCAAACCCTGTTACCAGATTTGCTGCAACAGTTCGGTTTTAATCCCCGGTTAGTAGCGGTGGAATATAATGGTGAAATTTTACACCGTCAATTTTGGGCAAAAACACAAATGCAGCCAGGCGATCGCTTAGAAATAGTCACCATTGTAGGTGGTGGTTAATTCAGCACACCATTAGGGATAGGTTCAGGTAGGTAGAGGGAACGGTAAAGGGTTTTGTGTCTGGCTAATTGTTTACCTTTGCGACCGAGTTTTTCACGTAAATGCTGGTCCTTACACAATCGTTTAAAAGCCTGAAAAACTTCGTATCCAGATTTGGGATTCACTAGAATCCCATTTTCTTCATGGCGAACTATATCAATCACCGAGCCTAAACGAGAAGCAATCACAGGCTTACCGAAGTAATTTGCTTCTAAGTACACCACACCAAAACCCTGTATATATTCCTGAGTATCTAAGCAAGTGAGCATCGCAAACAGATCACAAGCTGCATAATAGCCAGCTAATTCCTCATCGGGTACATATCCGGTCAGGTGTACTCGCTTGTCCACCCGCAACCGCTGGGCTAATTTTTTTAATCCCGGTTCACATGGCCCTTGGCCGCACAGTATATAGTAAACATCCACTCCAATTGTGAGTAGCAGTGGTAAGTTTTCAATCACACGATCAAAGCTTTTTTGCTTAACTAACCTTCCTACCGAAAGAATTACTATTGCTGTTTCGGGAATATTGTAAGCTTCCCGCACTCGTTGACGTAAATCATCAAAATTACCTTGATTCTTTTGAATACCCAATTTTTCTGGTCTGACTATAGGTTGAATGACATGGGTGGGAGTTTTTAAGCGGAAAGTTTTCTGAAGATAATCTTGAGTAACGTGACTGTTACAAACAATTCCCTCGGCGCGTTTCAGGGTCAATTTTAAGAGCGATCGCCATATGGGATTATGTAAAGTGTCAATAATATCGCTACCATGGAGATACATAAAAAAGCGTATAGGTAGGATATAGCTCAATAGTAATAATGCTGGAAACTCGTAGCCGTGACCCCATTCAATATAACGGTAATGATAACGAAAATATAGTTTGATTGCTAGCACAAATGAGCAGACTAAATCGATAGTAGGTTGTAATAGACTTCCCAGAAAATGACCTAACCAGTAGCGAAAATTTGGCCAGCGATATACGGAAAATTCCTGAGCCTGATCAAATACTTGATCACCATAACAAGCAGATGTGAGAACCACTACTCTTTCTGGGTCTTGAACACAGCGATTATAGATATATTCCCCAATGACTGATTTTTTCGGCAGAAATAAACTAGATATGACTAAAATATCAGGATTTGCTTTTTCCTTTCGGATGTTTGTTCGCTGTTGTGAGAGATGTTCCATGCTCATTTTTGATAAGTTGGATTTAAATATTATGTAACTTTCAATACTAAAAGTGATGTTTATTTCCCATGGAGTCAATAGTAATTTAACTTACGAATTTGGGAATTATTGACTGTGTTTTAGTTCAATCCAATAAGTTAAATAAGGAGGAAACAAAATACTTGGTAACAGAATTCAAACTTCAGATTTGAGTGCCCGATTTACAACATCTTCTGACAAAGTATTAAATTCCCAAGTTAGAGTCTTGCTCCTGGATATACTAACTATTGAAGGCAGACTTCCTCTTGAGTCACCCAAAATTTGGGCTATTTTTTGATTTTAGCTAATAGCTATCATTCACGAAAAAGCGATTTACCCATTTCTTAGTAGCATTTTTTGCCCCTCTTAATTAAGACAGGGAAACCAGAGATATCTGTATAGACAATTACCACTCTTTACGATATATAAAAACATAATTTTGGATAATTCCTTGAGGGAATCTATTACATATATCTCAGTTATATTTTATAACATTGGCTATGGATAATTTTGGATGATTAGTGTGAAGTTTCTGTAAATTATTTGAGAGTTAAATAAATTTAAACAAGTTGAACACTTAAATGAAACGTATTTGCGAATAATCGCCTAAAAATACCGGTTTTATTCCTAAAATACTCGGAAATTTTGCCGCTACCAATAGGGTATCCTAGATAAACTTATTTGTCGTGACACAATGCCGGAAAAATATGATTATCTAGTCATAGATATCGTCAATTCTGGTTAATATCCGGACAATTATACTGTTTTGCTGATGATGCTTCAGTGGCTGATCCTATAGTTAGATCCCTAATGATCATAGAAGTAAGTATGATAAATGACTGAGGTTAAGGAGATTAAATTCTGATTCGCTTCTAGATTAGCTAATGTGGGCTAGGTAGTCAGTACCTGGAGGGACTAAACCAGTACCCATGACAAACTCTCAAGATAAGATAATTCATTTGTCCGACACGATATAAATGGTCGGTATCCTTGATGTACGGTTATCTACCACAGAAATCCCCCCAGGGCTGAGTGTCTAATCAAGATGAGATGGGGTAGATTGGACGTATACTAAAAAACTGAATCTTAAAAACAGCTAGTGTTAATCAACAACTCACTGGTTACTGTGTAGCATAATTGCAGTAACTAAAAGATTTCTGGGAACATAGAAAACAATCATAAGTAATACACTTTTTCAGTGTCTGTGTTATGGGTAAAAAACTAAAACAAACCATTAAACCCTTGTTAAAGGTTTTCTTTCTTTTTAGTCTAGTGCTAACTTTAGCACTTAGCCATGCTGATGGTGCATTAGCGGCGCGCAGTGGTGGTCGCATCGGTGGCGGCTCATTTAGAGCGCCTTCTAGCCGCAGCTATACACCGCGCACTTATGCGCCTCCTGGTGGTGGAGGATACTATCCTGGTGGTGGTTTCGGCTTTCCCTTCTTGATTCCCTTTTGGGGGATTGGCGGTGGGTTTGGCGGTCTATTTACCATCTTAATTTTCTTGGCGATCACTAATTTCTTAGTACAAACCTTCCGCCGTGTGAGCAGTGGTGAAGGGGAAGACTTAGAGTACAGCAGCAATCCTCCTGTTTCTGTAACTCGGTTACAAGTTGGTTTATTAGCGCAAGCGCGTGGTTTGCAAACCGAACTCGACCAGATAGCCGAATCTGCTGATACTAACTCCCCACAAGGGAGAGCAGAAGTATTGCAAGAAGTCAGTTTAGCTTTACTGCGTCATCCAGAATATTGGGTCTACGCAGGTGGGGGTACGCAGCAAGTTAAATTAAATGCGGCTGAAAGTCAGTTTAACCGTTTATCATTAGCCGAACGCAGCAAGTTTAGTGAAGAAACTCTGTCTAACGTCAATAACCAGCTGAAAGCAGCTTTGAAAAAAGAGGCTTTACCCCCTGCTGATCAACTCAGTGAAGCACCAGGGGAATACCTAATTGTCACTCTACTAGCAGCGACATTAGGGAAGTTGGAAATCCCAGATGTCAACAGTGCTGATGATTTGCGTCAAGTTTTGCGGCGAATTGGTGGAATTTCTGGGGATCAACTTTTAGCTATTGAGGTGCTTTGGACTCCTCAAGCTCAAGGGGATACCCTGACTTCTGATGATATTTTGGCGGAGTATCCTGATTTAAAACTAGTGTAAAGGTCTTTTTCGCTGGTGATTACATTGAGCCAGTAGATAGAATGACTCTATCTACTGGCTTGATTTTTTCGGCTCAGAGGTTGTTTGGAAAGTCATGATTAGTATATCGAATATTATTTGACCCCTCCCTAACCCTCCCCTTGTAAGGCTATTCATTACTCACATCTTTCTTAACAATCTTGAAACATTTATGTGGCAATGGTTTCAAGGCTTGAAAATTTACCTACTCTTGACAAAATGTACCTTATTATTCTTGATAAAACCCTTATTTTATTGAGAATCATCAACGGAGGATTAAGGTTTGGGGGTTTGCGAGCGATCGCTCTCACGAATGTTAAGAAAGATCCGGGTAATGGATAGCCTTGTAAGGGGAGGGGACTGGATTTGATTGTTTTTTGTGTGGTCGGTGAGCGAAGTCGATAGCGATAGCGTGGCGTTAGCCATACCGTGTTCCCCATTCCCCATTCCCTGTTCCCTGTTCGGTGTGTTCCCTGTTCCCTTTTCCCTAAGATAAAAATTACCTGTTGAAAACTTATCAAACATCCTCTGAGATAGTTCTTAAAAGTTCAGAGTTTAAGAGTAGGTATAAAGCTACAAAAAAAGACAGTTAAAATTCTATAGCTATAATAGCAATAGTTGTTCAGATATTTCTTTACCTTTTGGTTTATTTCCCTGGATTAAACTAAAAAGATAAGTACCAATTTCTTTTGCAAGCAATACCGGAACTGCATTACCAATTTGTTTATATTTAGAACTTATCGAACCAGAGAAGATCCAATCATCGGGAAAAGTTTGAATTTTTGCCGACTCACGCACAGTTAAAGAACGCAACTCTACGGGATGACACATATCAGTAGCTTTTTGATGTGGACTTGTGGTTATTGTCGGAGAAGGTTTATCCCAGGATAATCTTCTATAAAAACCGACTTTTCCACCTCCCGAATCATAAGCACCGCCCATAGCCTCTTTTTTTAATTCCTCTGGTAAATGTCTCCAGTTTTGTCCTGCTTCTAATAATCTTAAATATTTTAAGCGATTTTCTGAATAACTTATAAACTCTGACTCTCTATCAACTAAACCTGTTAAAGCATCTCTTAGAGTCCGCCATTTAGGTAGATGTTGACCATCTTGGCAATATTTGGGGAGAGGAAATGTAGCAGTCTCACCATCTCTAGAACCAATAAATACTACACGCTCTCTATTTTGTGGAACGCCATAATCTGCTGCTTCTAAGAGATTATAAACTACCTTATATCCTAGTTGTTTCATTTCTGATAGTACCACACTTAATGCAGATCCTGGCATTTCATCATCTGCCAAAGGGGGATGATTTTTACCCCGTTCATTAATTGGTCTGTGACGAATAGGTGCTGAAAGTAACCCTTTGACATTTTCCATCAAGAAAAAACGGGGTTGAACTTCTTGAACAACACGAATAAATTCCATAAATAAACTACCGCGAGGGTCCATCACTGAACCTCTTTTTCCTGCGGTACTAAATGGCTGACAGGGTGGACCACCTGTTACTAAATCTACTTCTCCCACTTGTAAAGCACGACCTAATTTTAAAAATCTTCCCCCTTCCTCAAGTAGTCTTTGAGAACTAACTTTTTCTATTTCTCTAGGAACAGCACTTTCTTTAAGATCAGGTCTGTTAAGAAGAATTGTTTTTGCAGCATCATGGTCTTTTTCCACTACAGTCACTGTATGAAATCCGGCTGCTTCCATACCTAAATCCAGACCAAATGCACCTGTAAATAGGGAAATAGAAATCGCTTGATCATGTATCATGAGAAGGACTACCACACAGAGTAAATATTCTTGCAGTACAATTATACTACTTGTTGCTAAAATATTTCTAACTTTTGTATAAGCCGAGGATACCGCCATCGGGAGCGGAAATTATCCACTGTCGTCGGTAAATCCCAAGGTTCACCAGTATGTAAATGAATTTCATTTACATACCGGATTGCCCTTAAATTTTAGTATGTTTATCTACTATATTAGCTAGGTCTGGAACTGCTTCTTCTACGTGTTTCTTGGCGGAACTCCGGAATTTTTCATAGGTTCCTTTAACTATTTGCCGCTTTGTATGCTTGATTCTAGCATCGGTAATACTGAGCATAGCGTCTGCTGTTTCAGAGCGACTGGCGATGAGATGAGATGCGGGATCACCCTTGGCTGTACCCTCAGTCCAGAGAGGGTCAAGGGCTGTCAGGAATTGTGGTAGCAGCTGCTCAACAATATAAGGGATGTATCCGGGGTTCACTCCTTTTAAGGCTGTGAAGGCAGTTTTCAAGGCTATACCACTGATACCTGATTTAGAAGCTAGCTGCCGATCAATCATTTGGCAGCAATCATCTATGAGCATAGCCTTTTTGTTGGCAGTTAACAGCTGTTCAGTTAATCCCATTTTATTGCTCCTGAATATCAATGCAATGCTAATTGTAAGCTAATGGCCATTTAACTGGGATAACATGGGCGGGTTAAATACCCACAGGTGTTTTGCAGCCGAGTAGCTGATATCATTTCCGGGTGATCGCAATTTAAACCCGGAATCCCTATAAAATTAATTTCTTAGTAATCTTAAACCACTGAGTGTAACTAACACGGTGGAACCTTCGTGACCAATAACGCCAATGGGTAAGTTAATGTTGCCTAAAAAGTTACCGATTAACAGTAATATAATGAAGCCTAGAGCTATAACTATATTCTGTTTGACAATGGAGTGCGATCGCCTACCTAATTCGATAGCTGTGGCTAATTTTTCTAATTTATCCGCCATCAATACTATATCTGCGGTTTCCAAAGCTACATCACTGCCGGCTATACCCATAGCAATACCCACAGAAGCCTGGGCGAGGGCGGGAGCATCATTAATGCCGTCTCCTACCATAGCCACAGTTTGGTACTCTTGTTGCAGCTGACGGATCACATTCAGCTTATCTTCAGGTAAGAGTTCTGCATACACTTGATCAATACCCACAGTCTGGGCTACATTGTCAGCTGTGCGTTGATTGTCCCCGGTAATCATGACAATTTGCTCAACCCCTAAATTTCGCAAGCGAGTAATCATAGATACAGCTTCTGGTCTAATTAGATCAGCAATGGCGATCGCACCTATGACCTGTTGAGCCAGTGCCACCCAAACCACAGTTTTACCGTGATTTTCCTGAGATTGCGCCCAGGTTTGTAAGTCCTCTGGGGACTGGATAACATATGGCTGTATAAAAGCTGTATTTCCCACACACACCTGTTGATGGTTGACAAAGCCGACAATTCCCTGTCCAGGTATAGCTTGGACATCAACCCCACATTCCCAACCTGTACCAGCTGCCTGTACAATAGCCTTACCAATGGGGTGTTCAGAACAGGATTCCAAGGCTGCCGCTATTTTTAATACTTGTGCTTCCGAATATTCACCCCTAGAAATTACCCCAGAAACTTGCAGATTACCTGTAGTTAAAGTACCTGTTTTATCAAAAGCAATGGCGCGAACCTTACCAATTTTTTCCAACTGCGCCCCATTCTTAAATAAAATCCCTTGTCGTGCACCATTAGCAATACCCGATAATAGTGTAGGCATAATTGCCGCCATCAGGGCACAGGGAGAAGCCACCACCAAAAAAGTCAGAGCACGATAAATAGTAACTTCCCAACTCCAACCCCAAATTAACGGCGGTAGAAACACCAACAACACCCCACTGACCACAATTACCCGCGCATAGGTGCGTTCAAATTTCTCAATAAACTGTTGAGAAGGGGGTGCTTCCGTCTGTGCTTGTTCCACCAAACGAATCACACGCTGAATCAAACTGCTAGAGGGTGGTTTGTGTACCTGTAGATGCAAAGCGCCAAAACCGTTGAGAGTTCCGGCAAAAACCTCATCTCCCACCGACTTTTCTATAGGTAAAGACTCCCCTGTAATTGCTGCTTGATTCAGGCTACTATACCCAGAAATAATTATACCATCAGTAGGAATCAATTCCCCTGGTTTAACAATAATTTCATCACCTACCTTGAGTTGAGTAATAGGGAGCATTTCTGTTTCTCCCCCCAGTAAAACCCTCGCCGTATCTGGTGTCAAACTCATCAAACCGCGGATACTCTTCTCAGTGCGACGCATAGCGTAACCTTCCAGTGCGCCACTAATAGCAAAGATGAGAATCAAAATTCCCCCATCAATAATTAGATAGTATTCCCCGCGCCACAAACCCAAACCAGCAGCACCCAGAGCAGCCACAATCATTAACAGATCAACATCTAATTCTTGTTCTTTAATTAGAGTTGTCAGACCCTCCCGGGCGCTATCATAACCACCAATCACATAAGCAGCGGGTAATAAGAGTAACGCCCATCCTAACCAATCAACAGACAAAGCCAACCAACCCAAAAACAAAAATACACCACAAAACACAGCCGCCAAAGTATCGGAATGTTCCGCAGTAAATCTTGTGAAATCCCGAGAACTAACCATAATAACTTATTAATCACAATTCCCTCACCGTAAACCTTGACATTACTGTTAATGTCAAGCCTAAAATCGATAAAAACTACTTTGCGAACCTTTGCGTTTAAAAACAGATGACCACCCTAACAATCAAAGAACTCACCCAAGCAGTAGGACAAGGGATAACCCCCCGGATGGTGAGACATTACCATCAACTAGGACTACTACCACAACCACAGCGATCGCCAGGGAACTACCGCCTGTACACAGATAGAGATATAGTTAGACTGCAGCGCATAGTCGCCTTAAAAAACCAAGGCTTTCAACTTAACCATATTCGTCAGATTTTAGAAATAGAACCAGAAACAGACAACAGCAAAAGCCTAACAGAGCAACTGCAAAAACAATATAGAGCTGTAATGCAGCAAATATCTCAACTCAGACAAACAGCCTCAGCATTAGAGAGCTTATTAGGACGCGATCGCCATTGTCAAATCATGCAAGCCGAAGTATTATCGCAACTCAAACTGCTAGAAGTAGAAACCCAAGTAGGACTAGGAGAACTTAATCAACTGTGGAGTGGGTTAGATGCAGAAGTACATAATCATGCAGAAGCATTTACCGAGTCATTACAACGCATCCTTCCTGACCTGTCCGAGCGTTCGGAAATTGAACAACATTTAATAGCTCAACTAGTTTTAGCCTGTGGTGATGTGAGTTTAGTATCCTTTGTCAAACTCAGTCCAGGTGCGATCGCCAGCAGTCGTAAAACTTTAAAAACCGGGTGTAAAATAGTCGTAGATATCCCCACAGTCGCCGCCGCCTTAGACCAGACCAGACTCACCCACCTAGGGTGTGAAATTATCACCTTAATTGACAACCCCCATATTACCACCGCCCCAGAAGCGGAAACAGAATTCTGGGAACAGGACAAATGGCGGCAAAAACTTGCCCAAATTAGCAATAATAGTATATTAGTCATAGGCTACGCCCCCTCAGTCCTCTTAGAGACCTGTGAAGCCATCAAGCAGCAAAAAATCCAACCAGCCCTGATTGTAGGCTTACCCATAGGCTTTAGCCATGCTCCCGCTGCCAAACGCCGACTTATGGAACAACCGATACCATACATTACCATAGAAGGAACCCTAGGAGGAGGCTTACTAGCGGCCACAGCCCTCAACTCCTTAGTAGAAACCTTAATCACCAAACCCCACTGCCACTGTCATCTTACCGGAACTTGGCGGGAGCGTGAAAGCCCCTGAGAAGCAGCAACGCAGTTGCGTACTTAGTGCTTTAGACAGAGGTCAAAAAAATATCAGTATCTGCGGCGCAAAATCAACCAACTAACAACCGGAGTTCCAATTAAAGCTGTCACAGAGTTGAGGGGTAAAACTAGCTGATTTCCTGGTAACTGAGACACCAAATCTGCAATTAAAGCCAAAATACCCCCCATGCTGGTTACAGCAGGTACTAATACCCGATGGTCTGAAGTATGAAATAAACTGCGACACAGGTGAGGAACAGAAACACCTAAAAAAGCGATCGGACCACAAAAAGCCGTAATTGCCCCTGCTAAAATAGAAGCACTAGTAATCAACCAAAACCGAGTCGGTTGTACAGCTAAACCCAGAGTACTAGCATAAGACTCACCTAGCAGCAGTGCATTTAAAGGTTTTGACAACAGAATAGCTATAACTAACCCCAAAACTACCACAGGCGCTAAAACTAATATTTGCGTCCAGGTAACACCGCTAAAACTGCCAAAAGTCCATTGTATGTAAGTTTGGATATTATTAGTTTCACTAAATTGCAGCAAAATACTCACTAACGCACTTGTAGCATAGCCAAACAACAAACCTAAAATTAGCAGTTGCATTGTATCTTGAACACGCCGCGCTACTACTAAGACCAAGCCTAAAGTTAAACCTGCGCCCAAACTTGCAGCCATCACCAAACTTAAATCACCTATTATACCTAAACTTTTGAATATTACACCCGCACCACTAGCACTTGCTGTCAGAACAACTAAAGCCACCCCCAAACTAGCACCGGAACTAATTCCTAACACAAAAGGACCCGCCAAAGGATTTCTAAATAAAGTTTGCATTTGCAAACCACTCAGACCTAGAGCAACACCTGCTAAGGTAGCTGTTATGGCTTTTGGTAAGCGGAATTTGAGAATAATATTCGTCCATGTGGCTTTTTCTGGTTCTCCTCCTAGTAAGATGATTAGAACTTGCTTTAGGGGTATATCTACAGAACCAAAAGCTAAATCTAGTAAGAAGGCGAAGATTAAAAATGTTAGTAAGGTGAGAAATATCAGGGATTGCCGATTTATCTTTTTATGTCTAAGTAATTTAAGTTTCAATTTAACTAACCGCCAACTTCGCCAAGATAAGAATGAGATAATTTCACGCATTATTATAAGTTTTTAGTCGGGACTTGAGTCCTCAAGTTAATTTGCGGTAATACACTAGCTGATGCTTGGGTAATATTTGGGGATGAAATATTTTGATTAAGTCAGATAGAACTATGTCAGGGTTACTAATACCACTTTCCCAATAATCGTTTCCTTGATATTCGTTTAATTGGGCATCATTATTATATAGGTTGCCTGTTTTTACAGCTTGAAAAGCATTATAACGCTGATCTTCGTTTAATAAATCTTGTAAACTTTGCCAAGATTGACTAAAGTTAAGCCAGTAGTCAGCATTAGCCGCACGTTCCAAGACAACCTCAAAGGATAGGGGTAAACTCCCAGATGTGTTATCATCACTCCACAGATAATTTGCCCCAGCATCATTAAGATACTTGGCTACATAACTATCTCCTGCTGGCATAAACCAAGTTCCTTGAAAGTTAAATCCCACAAATACAGTAGGACGATTGTTGACCAACTGAGTTTTTGCGGCAATTTCTTCATATTTACTCGCAATTTGATTAAACACTTTTTCGGCTTTTTCTTCTTGGTTGAAAAATAAAGCGGTGAATTTTATCCACTCGCTTCTTCCTAGTGGTGAATTTTCCATATATTCCGCATTAATCGCCACTTTTAACCCAGCATCTAATAGTTGGGGATAACTATCTGTTTGTGTATTTCCTACCGCATAGGTTGTAATTAACGCCGGATTTAATTCTAATATCTGCTCGATGTTGGTATTATTGTTTCTACCAACTTCTGTGATATTACCTGCTTTAATTCTCTCTACCACTTCCGGTGTATTAACTTGCTTGAAATCTCTTACACCCAGGAGTTTATCTAGTAATCCTAATTTGGTAAAATGCGGTAAATGGGTAGTGGAAAGAGAGACAACAGAATCTACAGGTACTGTGATTACTTGGGTCTCTCTAAAGTTTTCTGGTACAGGGGCGCCACATTGAACTAATACATATTTGAAATCTCGATTGGCATCACGCCAAGGACTTTTAACAGTAACAACTTTGTAGGCTTTATGATATTCTACATCAAAACCTTGGGCGTAATTGATAGTAGCTTTGACAGGAAAATAATCAAGATTGGGATCATATGTTTGACCACAGGAGTTGATCAGATTAGGATGATTACAAGCAATAACTAAAGTAGCAACAAACAAAAATAAACACCCATAAAGGTTTATTATACGTCGAATATATTTGGCATAATTCATATTATTTACTCGATAAATGACAGATATCACAGAATTAATGAACCACAGATGAACACAGATGAATCTGCTTGAATAAATCCAGTATCCTTCCTCTTGTGTTTTCTTGTGTTTGTGTTCTCTGCTTGTCTGTGGTTCAATAAATCCAAGTTAATCCAACACAGGAGGGTAAGAATGTTCTCTCACCTGATTACCTTTTACCAAATGTTCCTCAACAATAGTCTGGGCTACATCAGGAGTAACACGAGTGTACCAACTCCTATCCTCAGAATTAAACACTACTGGACCGAGTTTACAAACTTCCAAACAGCCAGATGTTCTGACTTCTATATCTAAACCTGCTTTCTCCACTGCTGTTTTTAAAGCTGTAAATGTAGGTTCCCATTTTCGAGAAGGAAGACAACGCCCGGAGGTACACACTGATATATAAGAACGCTTTAAAGGGTTGCGGGTAAATGGTATGGGTTTGGTTCCTAAGACGTAAATTTCCCGTAATTGTTCATACAGGGCTAATTTAGATAAATTAGGTTTACCTTCTGGTAATAAATTTTCATCTTCCACAAAGGGATTAGGTAAAAATATGGTCATCACTTCGACATTTGCACCATTCCAAAATTTAATCCCCCAACTTCTGGGACTTCCTTGTGCGTTAAAGCGGCGATAAAATGCAGCGCGACTAACTTGACGCTGTTGTCTTAATTCCAATGGTGTTTTACATTCAGGACCACCTAAGCTGGGTTCAATACATAAGTGTAAATGCCAACCTTCAGCGGCTACTGTTAAATAACCATCATATAAAATACATAATTTAGGTGCAGCAGTAAATTCTAATTCTAATACACCACCTTCAGCAACGTGACCTACTCCTACTTGTTGCCAATTTTCCTGAAATAAGGTATAAAGTAGTGATGATAAGACATCGCTACTGGCATCAAAATCTTCATATTCAACTCTACCTCCTGAAAGCAAAGGTTCTGTTTTCATCAGATTTAATGGTTTTACCCAAGGATTAAATTGAGTCATAGGATTTGCTTGTGACTAAATTTTTAGAATGTTGAACTCAAACCAACTTGAAAAACTCTACCTGCGTCAGGGAAACCAGGAAATAGCTGATAGCGTTGGTTGAAAATATTATCTACACTACCATTAAGTACAAGGTTATCACTCAGGGAAATTCGCAGTTTAGTATCAAAGGTGGTATAACCAGATAAAAATTCTGTGTTGGTATTATTGGTAGGATACCCACTCAGGGAATGCATGAGAAATGCTAAATATAGGCCTTGAGCATTTTCATAGGATATTCCCGCATTTAAACTATTTGCACCTGCAAAACGCAACTCTTTACCTACTTCAGCAGGATTGGTACTTTCTAAAATGCGCGGGTCATTGAGGGTATAATTGGTAAAGGCAAATATATTCTGGGCTAGTTGCACATTTAATGCTGCTTCGATTCCTCTGGTACGCACTAAGTCAATATTTTCAAAACTGGATATGGGACTACGACGAATAAAAGCAATATTATCTGATTGAGTATTTTGGAAAAATGTTAAGCGCAGTAAACCAAAATCACCAAGTTTCTGATCGATCCCAATATCATAACTATTGCCTTTTTCGGGTCTTAAATCGGGATTCCCTACAAAAGTCGCACCTTGAGCAAATAACTGAAATAGGGTAGGTACACGGAAATTTCTGATGTAGTTAACTCTGAGGGTGGTGGAATCAGATAATCCTAGTTTGGCTCCGATACTTGGTGATGTAAAGGAACCATTGGCTAAACTGTTGAAATCTTGGCGTAAACCTAAGTTAACACCGAGTCCAGGTGTGACATCTACCTCATATTTAGCAAATAATGCACCTTGACTAATGCTGTCGTCATAACTAAATGTTCTGCTATTATCAGCCAAATTTAAACTACTATTAGTTGCTGATACATTGCGGTAATCAAACCCATAAACTAAAATCTGATTGTTGGCAAGTTTCCAACTGTGCTGTGTTTGGATACCATAGGAATTCTGTCTGTTGTCTCTTTGGTTTGTGGGACTATCAAACCTTGTATTGAGAAAGTCTGTGTAAATCTTGGCTGTTAATAGGGAATCTTTTCCTTCTGCTAGCTGAGAGTTCCAAGTTAAATCAAGTAAAACCTGGTCGGTGTATTTGCGATTATTAGGAGTTAAGGAATTGAAAAATCCTTGTCCTCCTTGAGGTTCAGGAATTGCTACTCCTCCTGAGACTCCCTGATTTTTCCCTAAATATAAACTAGAAAGGGTTAAAGTATTTCTGTTTCCTAAATCTGCCTCTAATTTGACATTAAAATTATTGAAAAGAACATCATCATTTTCCCTTGTCCCCTGAAAATTAGCTTCGGGAATGGAAAAAGGATAATTATTCTGGGCTTGGGTGCGATTATAACCTAAAACCCAAGATATATTACCCAACCTACCACTATTTTGAATAGTTTGCTGATTTAATCCGTAGGCGCCCAGGGTAACTCCGGACTGGGTGGTGATTTTCTCTGTGGGACGACGAGTAATAATACTAATCACTCCCCCAATTGCATCGGAACCATATAAAGTAGAACCACCACCGGGTAAAACTTCTACTCTTTCTATATTGTTGGTGGTAATTTCTGAAAGGTCAAAACCACCAGAACCTAAATTATTTATTGGTCTACCGTCAAGTAAAATTAAAACTTGTTCAGTCCTAGAACCGCGAATAAATTGACCGCTTAATGCACCAACTCCTGTCCCCACTGTACCATCACTCAAAACACCGGGGAGGAATCGTAGGGCTTCTTTGACTGTGCGCGCACCTTTGGCTTCTATTTCTTCTTGGGTAATTACATACACTGGACGTGTAGAATCTTGAACTGTTCCATCACGGCGCAGGGGAGAAGATACTGGCTGATTTAAGAGTTTATCGATGACCGTCAGTTCAATATCAGCTTCTGGTTCTGAAGCTATGACATATTCTGTTGATAAAATTAAATAATTTGTATTTAAAATTAGTAAGTTGAGCAAACAACACCTGTAAAACTTATACATTAAATTCCTCTCTATAAATATGGTTGTGAATTAGATTGGTTCCAAAGTGGCGTTGATTAATCATGGAAACAGATAAACTCTTGTTTGCATGGATGAGTTTTTTGATATGCAAATTCAGCACCACAAAATACTTTTATGTAG
Organism: Anabaenopsis elenkinii CCIBt3563; assembly: GCF_015245355.1. Taxonomy (GTDB): domain Bacteria; phylum Cyanobacteriota; class Cyanobacteriia; order Cyanobacteriales; family Nostocaceae; genus Anabaenopsis; species Anabaenopsis elenkinii. The sequence continues at coordinate 3,091,068 of NZ_CP063311.1, forward strand.
CAAAAAGGTTTATTTCCACACATCATCCCAATGACGCTGAACTTACCCCCAAAGTTCAGGTGTTAAATGTTATGTTTTGGATGGAAAGTCAATGATAATGATTATTATTCTAATACGAGTGCTTTGTCAATACAAAAAGGTCAGAAAAGTATGATGGAGATTACAGCCTAAAGTCCTCAAAGCAGGATACATAAGGGTAAGAGAGATTAGATTAAACTCCTGACTAATCTGACTTGCCTGTTTGTAGAAGTGACAATAATATTGTGGGGATAAGCCTAAAAGCACTTTATCTTAATACATTTAATAGTATAAGATCCATAGAGTATGGAAAAGTATGAACTGAAACCAAATTCCGACCTCAGAAAGGCTAACTTGTCTGGCTGTGATCTAAGTATGATAGACTTGAGGGATGCTGATCTAAGTGGGGCAAATCTAGCCTATAGTGTCCTGGTTATGGCGGATCTGCGGGGAGCTAATCTCACTGGGGCTAATCTCCGGGGAGCTAATCTAGAGGGCTGTAACCTGTTTAATACCTCCCTATGTGAAGCTGACCTGCGGGATACCTGCCTACAATGGGCTAACCTAGCTTATGCTAACCTGTGTAAGTCCAACTTGCAGGGAGCTAATCTAGAGGGAGCTAACCTGTGGAATACCTCTTTACAGGAAGTCAAGTTCGAGGGTATTAATGGTTCGAGAGTTAAAATAGATACCATGACAGTTAATGAACTGAATTGGAAACGAGCTAATCTGGAAAATAGCTTATTGAAAGTGGATGGGTCCTTAGATGGATACGGACATGGAGCAGCACAGCTGGATCAGTCAGGGGTAACATTAATCCAGAGTAAGCCTCCACTGGTGCCTATAATTTACTGGATTAGGAATTTACTGTCTAGGCGACATGATTAGATCACTAGCGACCCTGATGATTATGGGGTGTATCTGCTATATAAAACCTAGACAAAACTAGACTTTACTTTCTACTTCAATGGGAGCATGGGAGCAGTTATCCCTGGTGTAGACTTTCACGCCTTAGCCAGACGCGATAAATTAATTGCAGCGTTCAGATCCCTATCTATCTCAAAACTGCAGTTCTCGCAATGATAAATTCTTTCGGACAAAGAAAGAATTTGTTGTTTATGTCCACAGTGAGAACAAGTTTTACTTGATGGATAAAATCTATCAGCAACTATAATTTCACATCCAAATTTTTTAGCTTTATACTCTAGCTGACGCTTAAACTCATAAAACCCACAATCAGCTATTGCTTGGGCTAATTTATGATTAGACAACATTCCTGAAACATTTAAATCTTCTATTACTATCTTCGCGTGGTTTTTGCATAAGTAAGTAGTAAGTTTATGAAGAGTATCTTTTCTCAGGTTTGCTATTCTTGTATGATGTCTAGCTAGTTTAATTTTAGCTTTATGCTTATTATTTGAACCTTTAGCTTTTCTGCAATAAACCTTAGATAATCTTTGCAGTTTAGCTAAGTTATGCTTGTAGTGCTTAGGATTAGCAAATATAACACCAGTGCTTAGTGTAGCTAATTCCTTAACTCCTAAATCAACACCAACAACATCATTATCTTTAATGGTTGGCAAGTATTCTTTTTCATAAGAAAATGCTATATACCAACTATCAGCAGTCCTAGAAATAGTAATACTTTTGCACGTGGTATGAGGTAATCCTTCATGAGTTTTTACCCATCCAATTGTTGGTAGTTTTATTGATGTGCCACCCACAGGAATTGGTTTACCACCTGCATCAATTGTAAAACTATCATTTTTACCTTTCTTTTTGAAGTTAGGATATTGAGACTGTCCTTGAAAAAATCTTTGGAAAGCTTCTCCTAAACTATCAAAAGCATATTGAGTGATTTTTTGACAAATACCTTTTTCTTTAATCCATGTCAACTCAGGTTTTACGTGATTATTAAAAAATTTCTTGAGGATATATTTGTTTGGCTTTAATCCATCTTTGTACAAATTTTGCCAAGTTGCTAAACCCCAATTATAGGTAAACCTGGCTATACCAGCGTGTTGAGCCATTAATATTTCTTGGGTTTTATTTAACTTGAGTTTTGTTTTAATGGATAAAAGCATTGCTCGACATCAACACTGTATTTCTTTGCTGTCTAAGTCTGACATATCTTGTAGAGGTTTGTTAATAGCATTCTTAAGGCTATCCTTAATTTCTTTGGAGTAATTCCTCAATCCGTATAACCGGGAAGAAAAGCAGTGAATAATTGCCATTAAATCCTCTACTAATTCTTGCTGAGGCGATAAAGATTCCTGGTTTGCAACTATGATTTGACATCCCACAGAACTTGCTAATTCCATAATCAAGTCAAAAGCAAAACGACACATTCTGTCTTTATGTGCCACAACAATTGTTGATATTTCACCTTTAAGCATTGATAGAATAATTGATAAAAACTTTTTTCTCTTGAAGTTTAATCCACCTCCAATCTCTGAAACCCAGTCATCAACAGCCAATCCACGATTCAAACAAAATGTTTCCATCGCGGATATTTGGTTTCTAAGTTCGGGTTTTTGACTACTCGAAGATACTCTACAATAAACAACTACTTTTCGTTTTGATTCTACAGGTTTCAACCCTTGAGTAATTAATAAATCATCTTCAGTATAAAAACGATGCCCTGATAAGGTTCTTTTGGCTGGGAGTTTTCCTTCTACATCCCATCTTTGCAAGGTTTTAACTGAAACACCAATTTTTTTAGCAAATTCATGAGGCTTAAACATAAAATCACCCATAGGTTTGTCTATGAGTGTACACGTTTGTCTATTAAACGGTCAACTTAGTAATACTCTAAGTAATATTTGTGATATCAAAAATTATTGATAATTTAGGTTACCTAAAATAAGCGATGGTCTCTCGGTAGGGAAAATCCCTAACTTTACCTCTGTGTGTTATAGCATTTCCCATGCTCGTGAGGTACAAAGTTGTTTAGTTTCAGGGAACAGGGAACAGGGAACAGGGAATTGATGTGTACTTCATTAGCCTGAAAAAGGCTATATATAGTTTTTTCCATAAAAAAACGAATTTTTAATTACAGCATCTGAAAACCAATGTAAGTACAGTGGGTTAATATAGACTCATATACTACTTACAACTTAATACTGTAATATCACTGATGTGTCATTCCAGCCCGTGGCAATCAGTTGTCAGTTGGGGCTGATATTGACCGAAAGTACATGACCCGGAAATGCGTTCAGCTAGAGTGAATCCCAAGGATACAAACAGGGCTAAGGACACCAACCACAACAGCCTGGATTGCAGGCCAGTAGCCCGGCTCAGTGCCTGGTTGGCCAGTTGTAGCTGTTCTGTGCGTCGGGCTACGCGTTCCTCAAGTTCAGCGTTAACCCGGCTCAACTGCTGTTGGGCTTCAACGCCCTGGGTAATATCAATCATCACCCCCTCCCAAACTAGGGAACCGTCAGGGAAGACGCGGGGGTTAGATTCAATGGACACCCAGGTAATTTTGTCTTGACTCAGTAAGCGTCCCCGCCACCGGAAGGGTAGATGATGATCTATGCAAGTCCGGTTAAGATCCAGGAGGGATTGACGCTCCTCTGGGTGAATAACTTCAATGGCCAAATCCTGGTTGGCCATAAACTCCTCGCGGCTAAAACCGCAAATCTCCAACCAGCGATCGCTCACAAAGGTGAAGTGGTTGGTTCCGTCTGGCTGGACTATGGTTATGTAGGTGCCAACGGTGATGTTGTCGGTGAGCAGTTTCAGTTGGGTGGCCCTTTGTTCCTCCACTAAGCGGGCGTTCACCGCCTGTAAGCGCTCGGTTTCTAACTGTTGTTGAATTTCTTGCTGCTTTACCTCTAGGCTGGCCTGCAAAAACTCATAGTCTAGGGTGCTGATGTTCTTGTTGCGGACCCACTCTTGGGCATCCCCTAGAGCTTTTCCCCGTAATAACCAGGATGTATCAACTTTACCTGATGCCACCCACCCAGTTAGCATGGGGCTGTAGGGACGTAAACTATTTAGTTGTTGGGTGATCCACTCCTGATTAAAAATTTCGCGATAGATGGGATTTTTCACCTGGAGTTGTCCCTGGTGTTTGCGAACTAAACCTGAGAGCAACAGATATATTTGTTCTTGACTGCCATCGGTGGCAATACCGCCCTGGGTTAAAATTTGCTGGTAAAGGGTTAGCAGTTTCCCGGCGCGTTCCTGGTCATATACAAGCCTATTGGCAATAGTCCGCAGGTGTTCTGGGTCATCTTGGCTTTCCCAGTTCTGGATGAGGTGCGATCGCACAATATGTGCAATCAATTCTGCTTCTCTCCCCGGGACTATTGCTGCTGGTGGGTATAACATCACCTGCTGACAGAGTTTTTGCGTCAGCAAGGGTTGGCCACCAGTCCAAAATAGAATGGCTTTGAGGATGGCCTGTGGATCTGTGGCTATAGCTTGTAAACCCTCGAGCAGGGGTTGTACTTCTTGGAGATGAAAGTCTTGCAGATGAATCCCATGACCAATGTTAAAGGGAGTGCGACTGCGATCGCAAATTAGCTCTGATGGGGTAACCACACCAAATAAAGCCCAGGTTAAGCGCCCATAGCCGGGTTTATCCGGGCGCATTTCATGACAAGAGCGGATAAAGGCAAAGAAATCATTAACAGGGAACTTTAAGCTGAGAATACTATCAATTTCATCAACAAAAATAAATATCCGGGTTTCTGGTATGTGAGCTAATATTTCATCTATCAGTAAGTGAAATTGTTGGACTATGGGCAACATTTCCCAGGTTTGCCAAAAAGCTCTCAGATTCAGCTTGTCCAAAAGCTGAAGATTACGCAACAAGTCCAGCATTACCCCTCGATACCACTGCTGGTGAGTCACTTCTTCACAACCTAACTGGGTCATATCTAAGTATACACACTTGTATTTTAGACCCTGAAGTTGTTGCTGCACTCGTACCCGGAGGCTAGATTTACCCATTTGCCTGGCGTTAAAGACGTAGCAAAATTTTCCAGCTAGTAGGGCATTATACAGTTCTTCATCCCCCTGTCGCCGAACATAGGTGGGGGTATTGTGGGGGAGGCTTCCTCCTACTTGGTAACAAGACTTAACCATAAAGGTTCTCGACCAGGTTATTGAAGTACTGACGATAAAGTTCACATCTTAAACTAGCCTGCATCCCGTTGACTTTCACTAAGCCCATGCCTTCCAGGACGTATGCCTTTGTGATATCTATAGATACAGGTTCATGAGCAAACACTACCTGGGAGAATGCTGCCATTAACTGGTCATCATGTTGTAAACTCAGCCACAGTTGCAATAAATAGTCATTATATATACCTTTGACTGTAGGCGCTTCTTCTAGTAATTGGGGTAAGGTTAGGTATCCTGATTGCAGCCAGTAGAATGCCACTTGCAACAGAAAAGGATGCCCCCCTACCATATTTACTAAGGGTTGGATATTGTCCAACTCAGTGATCCCAACCCCACTGAGGTGATAACATTCAGCCAGTTCATAGGCTTGAGTGATGGTTAGTTCAGATAAGTTGAGGGCTAACCCGACATTAAATGGGGATTGATGGGACTCAATAGGTAAATCTAACTCGGCTGAGTACGCCATAATCAGCCGCAACTTTTGCCAATGGTGATTAACTTTACCTTGTTCGTGCCAAGATCGCAACATAGTCAAGAAATTCTGAGCCAGACTAGGATACTTAACCAGATAGTGCAGCTTATCAATGGCTATCACCAAGGGATCTGAAATCTGATGCAAAAGGTACTCTTGCATATATGTTGTACAACTGAGTTTACTACCTGCTCCTGGAAACCAATACTCATTGAAATGAGGTGTTAAGTTTAACTGCTGACCAATAGCAAGGCAAAACCAACGGAGAAAAACATCAATATCCCTAAAGGTTTCTTCATCAGCCTGTTGTATGTCCAGATACAATGTACGCATACCTCCCTCACGAACAGCCCCCATGATATGATTAATCAAAGAGGTCTTACCCATAGATTTAGGGGCTTTGATACGAACCAGTCCACCAGTCTGAAGAGTTGTGGCAATACCAAGATTTTCAATGGGGGGGCGCTTGATATAAAAGGGAGAACCCCAGGGTACGGGACTGTCAGGAAAACCTTGATCTGTTGACCTATGGGAGATTGGCGAATATTCATCCGCCTCACCATCGTCCCCGTCATAAATGCTACTAAATATCCATCTGAGGTTCTTTTTAGTAACGTGACGGTCTAACTTCTCAGACAAAGAGAGCCAAAACCGGGAACCCACATCTTTGAGGTAGCCTACATCGTATCCTAGTTCGGCTGCCATCTGCCGATATAGCTTTCCCTCCCAGGTCTTCAAGAAGATTTGCTCCTCAGGATAGGTAAGATTTCTGGGATGAAAAATTTTTTTTACTAGTTCTAGAGCTTTTTGACTCTCCATGATTTACGAAACCATATAAGGGTGTTTGACTTCTCCCCCGGTTGCAACCTGTGGGGATTCTCAACTGATGTTGCTACTCTGGAAGAAATCCTGGCTACGCAACGTTGACGATATGATTTATTGAATCGCATAAACAAATCATACCTTTGTGGCACAGTCAAAGATGCCCTACCCACATAGGCTAAATTTCAACCTAGCTGTGTGGCTACTTTTCTCATTATGTAAGATGAGCTAACCATCAAGACTTCTAGATAATAGACTTTTTACAGGTAGGGGTGATCGCCTACCGTGTATTATTTTGATAGTGAAACTCTCCAAATTTCGCTTCTACAAAATTCACCACATTCTGGGGGTTCCCAAGTAAGGCTTTGCCAATATTCCCTTGTCAAAAAGTAATGATAATTTCATCCCATATGTATAATTAACGCTTCTCCTCCTAATATAAAGAGATACAATTCCAGATCCTCTAGCTTTGTTTAACCAGATTCATATATGTGGCAACAAGAAAAAAAAGATAGTAAGATATTTAGTCTAGCATTATTGCTGTCTTTAGTTACTAACCCTCTGACAGTACCTGTGTTCGTACCGATACCCGTGGTGGCACAATCTCCTACTGACTCTTTCCTAGCGCCGCAAACAGTGAAAGATCAGACTACAATCAAAATTGATGGTTCTATGAGTGTGGGAGCAATCAACCGCAGTTTAAAACAGAGTTTTGAGCAAGAGGTTTCTGGGACAAATGTAGAACTGGAAACTAATGGCGCTGATGTCGCCATCTCAGCTTTACTCAGTGGCAATATTGATATAGCAGCCATCCCTCGGGGTTTGACTCCAGAGGAAGAAGCCCAAGGTCTGGCACAATTACTGATTCACCGGGCAACAATTGCTATCATAGTTAGTCAAGATAATCCCTTTCAGGGGGGTTTGACTTCTGAACAATTCGCCAATATCTTCCGGGGTAATATTACCAACTGGTCAGAAGTTGGAGGTACGGATATTAATATTCGCTTCATTGACCGCCCAGTCAGCAGCGCCACCCGCAATACATTTCGCACCTACCCAGGTTTTCGGGGAAATGAATTTACTACAGGCGAGAATGCTACCCTAGTCCCAGAGGACGATACTAGGGAAATTATCCAGCAACTGGGCAATGATGGTATTAGCTATGCTATGGTTCATGATGTATCGCATCTGCCCGATGTACGGGTGATTCCTATCAATGAAACTTTACCAGATCAGCCTAACTATATCTATTCCCAGCCTTTGGTTTATGCTTACAAGCAAAATCCTGGACAGAGTGTAGTTAATTTTCTCCAGTTTACCCAGGCAGAATCAGGAAAGCAAGCCATAGAAACGGCCCTGGCTCGGGGAAAAGCACAAACAGCAGCAAGTTCCAACCCAGATACTCTGGTTGTATCTGATCGAGACCGGTCTCAAGAAGATATCCGTAGTTATTTTCAGATAGGTAAAATACCTTTATGGTGGCTTTTATTACCTACTCCTGTTGTAATTGCAATACTAATCTGGCTATTCAGGTCACGTTTAAGGACAGATTCTAAGAAGAAAGAGCCTGGTTATACTGATAAACCTAATCAGAAACAAGAGGAATCAACTGTGAGTAATGAGACCTCTGTAACTGCAACAAATACTATCAGGTCTGTTGTGGGTGAAACCGTTAATCACCAAGAACCGGTGAGAAATGGAAATTTAAATAATTATCCAGAAATGGAGTCCTTTGACGAATTTCCATCCCCCGGAGCTACAGATGCTCAAGTTTCAGAGGTGGTATTTAATGGGGAAAATTGCCAGAGCAAACACTCTCTTGAGCAAACAGCAGCACAACACCAACCAGAATTTGATTTAAGTGAAAGTTTGCTACTAAGTGAAATTCCCTCGGATAAAGTCACAAATTTACCAGGTATATCCATGGATATTAGTGAAGAGATATTGAATATGGTAGCTGATGCAGCTGAACCCATGAATCATAGGAGGGTCTGTGATCAGCTAGAGGAGACAGATATTTTTGCAGACAGTGAAACCTTTGTAGAAATCGGGATTGACCATGAGGGTGAGGGGGAAGAAAATCCATTGTTGAATCATACCTTAGGGGATAGCTTGGCACTCGATGGGGATCGGAGTATAGTCCTCAAACCCCGCAATGCACAATGGGCTTATGCGACTTGGTATATTGATCAAACTTGTCAAGAAGCATTGTCAAATCAAGGTGTCTCTCAATTATATTTGCGATTATATGATGTCACAGATTTAGACTTGAGTTATCAAACTCCCCAACTGCTAGAGGAATATGAATTAGAGTGGGAAATAACAGAGAAATATCTGCCGATTCCCCAAAGCGATCGCAATTATATGGCCGCCATAGGTTACAATATAGGTGGTGATTGGGTGACTATCACCAGTTCTCAAAGGATTCGCGTCTTTGGTATACCCTTGACTGATACCACAGATAAAAATATCCAAACAGCAACCACAAAATTTCTGGGTTTACCGCAAATAACTAATCAGAGCAGTCTGATCCTCCAACCCCGTACACCCAAGTGGGCTCATGCGACTTGGTACATTTGCCCAACTGACAAGGCAATATTGGAAAATAACAGCATCTCTCAATTATATCTGCGCTTATATGACGTTACGGGTTTAGACTTGAGTTATCAAACTCCCGGTCTGGTACAGCAGTATGAATGCAACGACATTACACCTAGTCGTTATGTGGGAATTCCCTTTACTGATCATGACTATATTGCCGAAATAGGTTATATTACTGAAGGCCAGGCCTGGACAACAATCGTCCGTTCAGAAATAATTCGTGTATTTAGTCGTCCCCAAGCTGATTTTTGGTTGCTTACAGATAGTGAATTAATTATCCACGGGTCAACAGAACCTGGTGCAACGGTAAATATTGCTGGTAAACCCATAAAAGTCAAACCCGATGGTACATTTCACCTGCGCGTTCCTTTTGCCGAGGATTCTATGAATTATATCATCACAGCAACTGCTGCTAATGGGGAAAGTCAAACCATTGATAAGAAATTTTCTGTTGAAAATCATCAATAATGATCACTTTTGTGGGGTGGGTATCCCTGGTATCAGGTACTATCATCCCCGCTGAAGTACTGCGGAGGTGAGACCCACCCCTTAGGGGTGATGTAGTTAAATGCTTTCAGGATGATGAGGAATGACTCTACCACAGGGATAAGTTGCTATCTCCTGAGATACCATATCAGCTACTGCGGCCGGGACTTGGTCTGATGGTTGTGCTAAAGCTGCTAGGTAGTCTGTTTGTAATTTCTCCAGCATTGCTGGTCGTCTGTCATATAACCGCTTCAGGGGTCGAGGTTGACACTGGTTGAGAACATAAGCTGTGACTAAGGGTAAAGCTATGGTGCTATCTGTGTAACAAACAATTGTACTGGGTAACTCTTCCGGGTCGATTTTACCCCAACTCACAGCTTCCGAGGGAGTCGCACCTGACAAACCTCCGGTATCCGGTCGAGCGTCGGTAAACTGTACAAAGTAATCGTGTCCCCGTTCTTCTAGTCCTAAAACTTCGTGTATCTGCGGTTGTGTTTGTAGTAAAAAGTTCTTAGGACTACCACCACCGAGAATTACAGCGGCACTTTTCCCTGCTGATTCTCTCGCACAATAGGCGATCGCTGCTGTTTCGTTCACGTCAATAGAAGGGTTTATGACTAACTTTGAACCTTCCAAAGCTAAAGCCGCCACATTCATCCCAATGGAACTATCTCCTGGGGAAGAGGTATAAATAGGTACGCCACATTCATAAGCTGTGGCTAACAAACAAGAATGCTCTACTCCCAACTGCTTTTCTACTTCTCGGACATATTTACCCAATAGATAGTGAAACTCCGCCGTTCCCATGGGTTTTTGAAATACTTCAGCTTGGAGAATCTTGCGAATAAAAGCATCAGTTTCTAGCAAGACATCATAGCCAAAGATAATGTCATAGATCCTGATCGTACCATCTTGGCGCAGCTTGACATCATCCAAAAATGGATTACCGGCAAACAGTTCAAAACCTAAGCCATAGTGCATATCATGGTAAAGATTCGCACCTGTACTAATCATCCAGTCAATAAAACCGTTGCGAATTAGGGGTGATAGTGCTGAAACTCCAAATCCAGCTGGTGTCATCGCACCGGAAAGGCTCACTCCCACAGTCACCCCATCTTTTAAGATATCGTGACTCATGAGTTGACAGATTTCTCGCAAACGTGCTGAGTTATAGGCTGTGAAGTAATTATTAATCAAATCTACCACGCCGATATCAGTGGACATGGGTATGGGGGAGATTTTTTGACCCATTTTTTTTGACATTTTCGCACTCCTGAATATTAAACACGCTGAATCTAATGTTATCTAGATTTCAGGCAATTATGATATTATCCCCAGGGAAGAATTTCGACAAAAATTATACTGATATAACAATAGCAATTTACCTGCTGGGTTGTCTGGGAAAGCTGTATCAAATTACCAGTATAAAATAAATAAGATGAGTAAAAACAAATTTGTCGGGACTTGGAAATTAGTATCTTGGGAAAGTACATCTGGCGATGGTCAGACTTGTTACCCATTTGGGAAACATCCCATTGGTTATATTACATACACAGAATCTGGTTATATGTCTGCAACAATTATGAAAGCCCATCGCCTGAATATTGAAGTTTCCTCAGCCGAGTTGATGAATGCTAGGAAAGTATTCTTAAGACCTTGGCTTTTAGTCACTGCTTTTAAGTACATTAAAGCAATTATTAGATATCTTCAAGCATCTGCTAATTATGTTTCTTACAGTGGTAAATATGAAATACAGGCAGAAACAGTAATTCATTATGTGGAAATTAGCCTTATACCTGATTGGATTGGAACCGAGCAGTTACGCCAATTCCAATTTATTGGCGATCGCCTAGTATTAGTCACGCCGCCCATAGGCGGAAATCCTCAAACTCTGACATGGGAGCGCGCCTGATATCAACTTGTGGGGGAAAATGATCCCTAGGGAATCTGAAATGAAGTTTTGACAGAACATTTATCAGGTCAGATTCTCTTAGAGGATGTTTGATAAGTCATGATTAGTGTATCAACTATTGTTTCACCCCACCCTAACCCTCCCCTTGTAAGGGGAGGGGACTGGATTTTATTGTTTCGGAGTGTCCCCCATTCCCTGCTCCCTGTTCCCTAATATAAAAATTACCTGTTTAATACTTTCCAAACATCCTCTTAGAATTGAGTTCATTAAATACTACAAAAATGTAGATATCCAACATTTTTCATTATCTCTAAGTCATATGATGGGAAATTAATCTGGGATGTCAAAATAATTTCTCACAAGAGTTAAATGAAACAACAATGTATTTACCCTCCTGAATAAATCCAGTCTTTTCAAGAGTAACTCTTGAGTCCTGTGGTCTTGCTGTACGTGAGAAAAATTCATACTTGATAACTAAGGTTGATGAAAAGCGATACACCAGAAGAGTTAAACTCAGATAGAGAAATTGAACGCTTAATAGACGAAATCATGTCCTCAACCCTAAATAATCTAACTGATGAACAGTACCGCCAAAAGATGCAGCGGCGCAAAGAGGTACAGGATCGCCGGATAGCAGCAGCTATACCAGAAAAAGGTTTAATTATAGTTAATACTGGTAATGGTAAGGGGAAAACTACGGCCGCTTTGGGTATGGTTTTGCGATCGCTCGGCCATGGCTATAAAGTAGCGATCGTCCAATTCATCAAAGGCGCTTGGGAACCATCAGAAAAAAAGGTTTTTAGCTTTTGGGAAGACCAGATAGAATTTCATGCTATGGGGGAAGGCTTTACCTGGGAAACTCAAGACCGCGATCGCGACCTTGACAAAGCCAGCGCCGCTTGGGAAAAATCATTAGAATATATCCGCAATCCAGAATTTCAGCTAGTGTTGCTGGATGAAATCAATATCGCCCTCAAAATGGGCTATTTAGAAGTCGATCAAGTTTTAGCAGGTTTAGCCGAAAAACCACCCAACAAGCACGTAATTCTCACAGGTCGAGGCGCACCCCCTGCTTTAATCGAGCGAGCAGATTTAGTCACGGAAATGACTCTGATTAAACATCCTTTCCGGGATCAAGGAGTGAAGGCGCAAGCAGGGATTGAGTTTTAAATACAACGATCCCAAAAACAACATAAAAAATCGCCCCCTGACTTCAGGAGGCGCGTCACCGCAAGCTATCTGCTTTTAACTAGCAACGTACTCTTTCACATTGGCGCGACGACGGCGCAAATGAGCAAGAGCTTGATGTTCTAGTTGACGGACGCGCTCACGGCTGAGATTTAAGCGTTCTCCCACTTTAGCTAAAGACATTTCATTACCATCTTCTAAACCAAAGCGCAGAGCTAAAACCTGTCTTTGTTGGTGTGTGAGTTCCTCCAACAACTTATTTAGGTCTTCACGCAAAAACTCTTGGGTAGTGTAATACTCAGGAGATGGACTTTCATCTTCGAGCATTTCTTGCAATTCTGTATCCTGGTTATCGCCAACTTTCACATCTAAGGACACTGGTTGACGAGCCATATTTAAGTACTCCCGAATTTGCACCGGTTCTAGTTCCAACTCCTGCGCAATTTCCGCCGGAGTGGGCGATCGCCCAAACCTTTGGGCCAGTTCTCGCTGTACTTTTTTGATTTTGTTGAGTTTCTCGGTGATATGAATCGGTAACCTAATGGTGCGACCTTGCTGGGCGATCGCCCGGGTAATCGCTTGGCGAATCCACCAGTAAGCATAGGTGGAGAACTTATAACCCCTGGTGGGATCAAACTTTTCTACACCCCTTTCTAATCCTAGAGTTCCTTCCTGGATCAAATCCAAAAACTCCATGTTGCGCTTTTGGTATTTCTTGGCGATCGCCACCACCAAGCGCAGGTTGGCTTCAATCATCTTTTGCTTGGCCCGTTTACCTTGGGTTACAGAGTGTTTGATCTGTGTTTCGGTTTGGTTAACATGGGCAGCCCACTCTGCTAAACTAGGTTCATGACCTAGTTCTTGTGCTAAAGCCTCTTTAGCCTCCACAAGGGTCATCATCTGTTGTACCTGCTTGCCAAAAATAATCTCTTCTTCTCGAGTTAGCAGTGGTACCCGACCAATTTCCCGCAGATAGGTTCTGACCATATCAGCCGTGAATTTGGTATTGATGTTTTCTGTTTTGGTGTTAACAATAGCCATTGGTGCGTTGTCCTCTACTCCGTAAATACAACGGATCTTGAATAACTAAATCTGGTGTGAAAAGGTAGTAAACATATCACGGAACATAGGGCGCTACCAAAAGAAGTCAATTCATACACCGCCTATGGAAGATTAAGAATGTCCCTACCTCATTTAGGTTCCTTTACCTTCCCTGAATTTTGAAATCTCCTAGAAGCACACTTAATTACTGGCGTAAATTCTTTTTATCCTCGGCCGCGATGTGCAATTGTTAAATCTGAAGTCGATATGAGTTCTACTTCTTCTATATTAAGACAAATCAACAGGATAGTAAAGTAGCTCAGGCAAATCTTATAATTATAATTGAAAAGTATTTCCTTGGCAAAAAAATAATTTCCTAAACTTTACTAACTACATCTATAGTGACGCGAAAACTCCCTCATCAGTTGCTGACCAGTAGCCGGATAACCGAACTATGTTACTTGTGAAGATGGAGGGATGTTACGAAACCCAAGAAATTGAGGCTAGAAAAGTGCCGTTAGGGATCGAGTCTAGACGCGAGCGCTCCTATCTGAGCAAGATTAAGGCACAACCAACACCGGACAAGGAGAAAGGTTAATCACACGGGTAGTCACACTATCACTTGCTCCCTCCTCAGTCAAACCTAATCCTCTACAACCCATGATAATTAAATCTGCCCCGATGTCATCAGCCACATCACAGATAGTAAAGGCCGGTTTCCCTTGTCTTTCCAGAATCTCACATTCAATTCCTTGCTGAGAAAATAAAGATTGGGCACTTGACAGCAATTGAGAGACAATCTCTGAGGACTGCATAGCATCCGGTTCGGCTACATCTGTGGCTGTTTCTTCCACCACAGACAGCAGCACCAAGCGACTACCGTACTTCTGCACAAGGTTGGTAACTACGTCAGCAGCTTCTCGCGCTTCCCGGCTTTGATCAATTGGAAATAGTACTGTTTTAAACATCACTGTCACTTAGCACCCCTGACTCGGTTGACACTCACTGAAATATAATTTCGGGGATTCTCGCTTCACCGGTAGAGCCAAAATGCCCCAAGGATTAGTCCATTTGACACTCCCCACGGCTAGAAGCCGGGGGATTCTTGCTTCACTCTGGAAAAGTCGGCTTCTCCGAGTCCACAAGCTGACACGGTGGAAGTCACCTACCACCCTCGCAGTTGTTAATCCCACGCTTTTTAAGTGTACCCTTTACCGCTATGATGATTTTAGCATTTCACGACCAAATCAATTCAGTCATTAGCTGAATATGCCCCGCATAAATAACGGGGGATTTACCCATCGCTGCTTGCTCGTAAAATCTCGATAGTTCCACTTTCAAAACCATAACAAAAGGCTAATCAGGAGAGTCTATCATAATGTCAAAAAAAACTTTAGCAAATTTGTCCGCCAGTGATATATCAGGTAAACGTGCCTTAGTACGGGTTGATTTTAACGTCCCTGTAGATGACCAAGGTAATATCACCGATGATACTCGCATTCGCGCTGCTCTGCCCACTATCCAAGATTTGATCCAGAAAGGATCTAAGGTAATTCTAGCTAGCCATTTTGGTCGTCCCAAGGGTGTGGATGACAAGCTACGTTTAACCCCAGTTGCTCAACGTCTCTCGGAATTGCTAGGTCAAGAAGTTGTCAAAACTGATGACTGTATCGGCGATGGCGTTGCTGCTCAAGTTGCAGCTTTACAAAATGGACAAGTTCTGTTGCTCGAAAATGTCCGCTTCTACAAGGAAGAAGAGAAAAACGACCCAGAATTTGCCAAAAAATTAGCAGCTAATGCCGACTTTTATGTGAATGATGCTTTTGGTACCGCACACCGCGCCCACGCTTCCACTGAAGGCGTAACTCACTATTTGAGTCCTTCTGTGGGGGGATATTTGATCGAGAAGGAACTACAGTACTTACAGAGTGCTATTGAAGATCCTCAACGTCCTTTGGCAGCAATTATTGGCGGTTCTAAGGTTTCTAGTAAAATAGGTGTGATTGAAACTCTCCTGGAAAAATGCGATAAGCTGATCATCGGTGGGGGGATGATTTTCACCTTCTATAAAGCCCGGGGTTTAAGTGTTGGTAAGTCTTTGGTAGAAGAAGATAAACTGGAACTGGCCAAGACTTTGGAAGCTAAAGCTAAAGAACGTGGCGTTACCTTCTTGTTACCTACAGATATCGTCTCAGCAGATAAGTTCGCCCCCGATGCGAATGCAACAACTGTCAGTATTGAAAATATTCCCGCTGATGGTATGGGTTTGGATATTGGGCCAGATTCCGTGAAAGTTTTCCAAGCAGCTTTGGCTGATTGCAAAACCGTGATTTGGAACGGCCCTATGGGTGTGTTTGAGTTTGATAAATTTGCAACTGGTACAGAAGCGATCGCTCATACTCTCGCAGAAATCGGTAAAACTGGTACAACCACAATCATCGGTGGTGGTGACTCAGTGGCCGCTGTGGAAAAGGTCGGTTTAGCTGATCAAATGAGCCACATCTCCACCGGTGGGGGGGCTAGCTTGGAACTGTTAGAAGGTAAAATCTTACCTGGTATTGCGGCTCTAGACGAAGCGTAAGTAGTTAATTAGCAGTCAGGAGTGAACAGCCATCAGGCTGTTCACTGTCACCAGCGTTCCCAATCTGGAGTTATGGTGAAAATATTTCTATTACCAGTTAAGTAGTTCTTGTATGAAATATCAACTTTGGCTACACTTTCTATTCACTGGCTGCTTCTGTTTACCCCTAGGTTTGATCCCTCCCACTCCAGTCTTAGCAACACATCAACCTGACCACGTAGTTAAGAGCATCTCAACCTATGACCAATATATGCAAGTTGGTTATGCAAAAATTGCCCAGAGAGAATATCGCCAAGCTTTAGTATATTTCCAGCAAGCATTAGCAGCACGTCCCGGCGATCGCCAAGCCGCAGAAGCCATCAGGAATCTTGAAGCTTATACCCAACCGGGTAGCAATGTAATTATATTCCCGGAAGGCAGGCCTAGTAGAACTGTCGGCGGAGGCTCACGTGTACCTGAAGGGACTACAAATAAGGAGGAAAAATGTTTCCCGGATGAACAGTTTCCTGTTTCCCTCATCCCCGCTAACGAACAAGATGGAAAGCAACGAACCACATCCGAGCATCCCCAATTCTGGTTCTACATTCCTGAAACTACCACAGCAATCCCAAGACTGGAATTTCTGCTCAGGGATGATCAAATACCCCAAAACTTGTATAGAAAGACCTTTGAGGGTGGTGCCAAAGCAGGTATTGTGAGTATCAAAATACCTACTAGTGAAGCACCATTAACAGCAGACCGTGCATATACTTGGAAACTTTCCATCATTTGTGATTCCTCTAGTCCTATAGATTTGTACTTAAAAGGTAAGATTGAGGTAGTCAAAGATCCTAATCTTTACTCTCAGATGCAACAGACGACGGAACCCTTAGATCAGGCAATGCTTTATGCCACCGCTGGACTGTGGGAAAATTTTGTCAGCATTTTAGCCGATTTACGCCGTCAACGCCCCCATGATTCCCAGATTAATCAGTATTGGGTGGAATTGTTGGCATCAGTGGGGCTGGCAAAAGCACCTTCAGAGTCGCCATAATCAGGAAATCCGGGGAGTATCAATCCTCAATTGATTCTCCTCCCCAATATAGGACATTTACTTACAATATGTGCTTCCTTGGGAGTAACATGCTGCATCAAAACCTCATTAAATCAACTACTTTTAGTATACCGTGATTTAGTAAGATTTACTTGCTTTAAGCAAATAATTTACAATTAGTTACACGTCGTTGCAACAGGAACTCGCTGAGGGTTATTTCCCCTGGGAGCAGCCACTAAAACCACATCTCCTTGAGCATTAACTACCCATCCCTGGGCGGGGATAACTCTTCGAGTCATGATAGATACAGGAGTTACCACAGCCGATGATTCCTCAGTCGTGGGAGCAATTAAACTCACCCCTACCTCATGACTACTATGTATTTGTTCTGGGGAACCAGGTAAACCCCCCTTACCTCGGACTGTAAATTCACTTTTTCCCCATTGTCTACAAGCATTTTGGGCAATTAAAGCATTGGGGTCAAGGACATCCTCCGGAAATTCAATTAATCCCTGAATCGGGTCAACCTCCGGGGTATTAGTTTCTATGACACCATCAATACCCAGTTGGGAACTAGCAGTAATTTTACTATCTCTATCCTGAAAGATTCTCTGGGCGGTGATGTTAATATTTCCCCCTCTTCCTGCAAAGGCATCGGCAGTAATATTACTATCTCTACTCAGGAGAAAACTTGTATTGACTGTTATGTTACCACCATTGCCACTACCCCCAGCGGTGGCAGAAATATTGCTCCTGTCCCGTTGACGGATGGTGTCTGTGATGTTGAGGGTAATATTACCACCTTCTCCACTGGCAGTGTTGGCGGTAATTGTCGAGCCTTGAGAGAGATTGAGGTTTTCCCCTGTGAGGAAAATATTACCACCATCCCCGGCTCCCGCACTATTAACAGCAATGGTGGAACCGCTATTTAATTCTATGAGTATGGGGTCAATGATGATGTTTCCCCCTCGACCTGTGGAGTCTGGGGTGGTGCTGGAGGAAATGCTGCTATTATTTAACCGCAGGTTGTCTGTGATGTAGAGTTGAATATTGCCAGCATTGCCTTGTTGGCTGGTGGAGGCGGTGATTTCTACGCCCTGGGCGAGGTTTAAGTTAGGGGTCTTGATGTCTATCTGACCTGCATTACCACTACCTGATGTTTCCACAGAGATTTTACCATTACCCTGAATGTTCATCTGTTGGGGGGCGGTGAGGCTGATATTTCCCCCGGCTCCCCTGGCGGTGGTGGAGGCAGAAATAAAACCTTTGTCGGTAAAGTTGATATTCAGGTTGGGGTGGTTGTTGTAGGGTTGTAAGGTGAGGTTACCGGCGGGGGCTTGTCCTTGGGTTTGGGCAAATATACCGAGTTTGCCGGAGATGGTTAAGTTAGAACTGTTAAGGGTGATACTTCCGCCGCCTTGGGTATTAGTGGCGGTGGCGGTGGCGGTGGCACTTAGTTGAGCATCTTTACCTATGTTCAGGGTGTCTGTATTAATGTTGATGTTACCCGGTCGCCCGGCGCTGGAGGTTTCCACGATGATTTTACTGTTGTCCCCAATGTCCACGATTTGAGGTGCGGTGATGGTGACATTACCGGCGTTACCTGCGCCTTGGGTAAAGGCTTCTACGCCGGCTCCGTCGGAAATTTGGAATCTGGGGGTGTTGATGGTAATGTTTCCGGCATTATTATCTGTGAGGGTGAAGGCTACAATGCCGCCCACATCTCTGTTTAATGCTGGGTTAAAATAAGTACCTGAAATCCCTACTTGCTCTGTAGCTCGAATGTTAATCGCTCCGGCATTGCCTTTACCAAAGGTACTAGCATTAATAATACCACCATTTTCCAGTGTCAAAGTAGAAGTATCAATGGTAATACCCACGCTATTTCCTTGTGCTGTTTGTGCTACTGCACTAGATACAGAACTAGTAAGTCCTCGACTAGATTCCCCCCGGATAGTCACGCCATCAGCGGCTCTAATCACAATCGACCCGGCATTACCCTGACCAAAGGTACTAGCATTAATAGTACCACCATTTTCCAGAGTCAAAGTAGAAGTATCAATGGTAATATCCCCGCTATTTCCTTGTGCTGTTGGTGCTACTGCACTAGCTATATAACTATTACTAAATCCTTGACTAGATTCCCCCCTGAGAGTCACCCCCTCAGTGGCTGTAATGTTTATCGCCCCAGCATTACCTTTACCAGATGTACTAGTATTAATATTAGCTCCGTTTTCCAGGGTTAAGGTAGAAGTATCAATAGTGATACCGCCACTATTTCCTTCTCCTGTAGGTAGTACAGTACTAGTTATATAACTGCTAAATCCGTGACTATTTTCCCCTGTCAGAGTCACCCCATCGGTGGCTGTAATGGTTATCGCTCCGGCATTACCTTTACCAAATATACCGGCAAAAAATAAACCAAAATCTTTCAAAGTTAAACTAGAAGTATTGATGTGGATATTCCCCCCATTTCCTTGGCCGAATACGCCATTCAATATGAAGGAGTTATCCAGGGTGATTTTATCAGCATTATTAATCTGAATATCTCCCCCTTGAGCATCTGGTGAACCCATCCCCGGTGCTATCCCAACAAGCAGCTGACTATTTCCAGTTATCTCTAAATTTTGGGAATTTATTGTTATGCTCCCACCACCCCCAGCAGCAACATTTACCGCCGCACCATTACTGAGGCTGACATTTCCTTTGGTGATATTTGTGGCGGCGCTATCTAAGGGACGGGGAAAGCTCAAACCCAAGTTGTCATCTATATCAACCCTTCCGGATTGGGTTAAACCACCCAACTGTACTGTACTTCCGGGTGACCTGATTTGAGTATTATTCAGGCTGACATTACCCCCTATCAAAGCTAAGGTTTTACCCTCTGGAACACTCAGACTAGAATTAGTCAGGGTAATATTTCCTGGATCATCCCGAAATCTTAACCCCCTGGGAATATTTACTGTTAATAACGGCTGTGCTGTGGTATCTGTGCTACTAAACTCATAATTATCAAAGATGGTACTATCGGCACTAGCAGCTATAAAGGAACCTTTGACATCTAACCGAGCATTGTCACCAAAACTAATACCATGGGGATTAATTAAAAACAGGTTAGCATTCCCCAACACTCCCAAGGTTCCCAAAATACTAGAAGGATTAGTTCCCGTCACCCTGGTGAAAATATTGCCAATACTATCGGGGTTACTAAAATAAACCCCTCTGTCAGCGCCGACGTTAAAATCAGTGAAACTGTGAAATAAGTTACTCCCACGGATGGCTCCCCCTTCGATGATGTCACGGTTATTTACCGTATCATTCCTGACTGTGGAGTTTAAGCTATTGTCTGGTGTGAGTTGGGCGTTAACTACCTGCATATTTGCAGTAGTAATTAAGCCGATGAATATCTGAAGGAATAACTTACAACTGGGATGTTTGATGAATCCATCAATCATAACCTGGACTCTCCGCTTTTTTGCCATGTTCTATCGTCTCATGTCAAGTGGACGTATCCCAACCCAGAGGTTGGGTCTTGGTATTTCATCTGGGGAGTCTCACAACCACTTACCTAAGAGAACGTAAGCCGCCCAATAATAGGGACTGTTGTATTCTGGGTTATTTAAAAGAGCTAATTGGGCTTGGCGCAAAGCAGCGGCCTTACTCATATTTTTACCCATCAAAGCCTGATAAAATTCACTCATGAACAGAGCCGTTGATTGATCATTGACCTGCCAAAGGGTAGCTAATGTGCTGGGAGTCCCCGCTCGGACAGCAACGCCAGCCAGCCCTAGGGCGGCTCTCCTATCTCCCTTTACGGTTTCGCAAGCACTCAATACTAGTAATTCAATAGGCTGCTGATCTCTAGAACGCAGTAAACTATTTAACTGGTTGAGATTCAGGCGATCATCCCAAGTCAGGAGAAAAGTATCATCACGTTGGGAGCTAAACTGTCCGTGGGTCGCTAGGTGAACAATAGTAAAAGGGGTTGAATTGAGGCTATTTTTCAAGCCTGCACTGGTAAAAGAGGGATTAAGTAACTTAGTGCTACTAGGAACTTGTGATTGAACTTGTTGTACTTCTTGGAGGACAAAGGGTAATGGAGAAAATTGTTGCTCCTGCTCTTCGGGGACTTCACTCAATCCGCCGATGAGAGCCCGAGGTTTTTTGTCCACAAAAGGTTGCAAGTCTGTAAGTTCTAAGCCAGGAGCACGAGCAATGTTGTACTGTTCGACTATATACTTTTCACCGTTGTGGAGTACAGACATAGGAATATTCTGCAAAGCACTATCCAAGACAAAAACCAAAGTTTTAGTCTGACTTTGGGCTAAATCTTTTTCAGCAGGAGCTAACAGCCATTGGTATAGGATCTGCGCATTACTCAAAATTACTCTTTCATAGACTCGAGGATCAATTCTAATATTGTTTGGGTTAGCTAAACTCAACTCCTGAGTCAGTTCTCCCAGAATTTCCTCAACTATATTTTTATCAATCTTTGTGGTGTAATGAAGTAGGTCTTTATTTTGTGGTAACTTAACAATAATTTCAAAACTGTTTTCTAAAAGAATAGGATAAATCAGAGCAGCAGTGGGGTCTTGTTTATCCGTTATGTCGTCAATAACCACTGGCTTCGCATCCAGACAAACCAATCGCAAGAAGTTTTCTAACTCAGCTAATTGCAGAGAATCTATGGTTTCACGGGCTAGCTCTAAGTTTTTTTGGGGTATGTCGGCGTTGTCTTGACGCTGCAACAATAAACTGACATATTGACGATAAACAGGTTCAGTATTTTCCCTAAAATTAAATTGATTTTCAGTATTAATAGCCACTAAGGCTGGGCGTAAGGAGCGCAGATTTGCCAGTGATTGGGCGTAAACAGTCAGGGCTGCTTCAGTTTTGCCTTGAGCTTTGAGCAGTCGCCCTTGTTGCCATTGCCATTGATAGGTTAACTCTGGTGCCTGAGCCTGCCAAGAGTCATATAATGCTTGTTGAGTGTAGTTATTAGCTGTATTCCAGTCCTGGCGACTCTCATATAATCTTCCCACAAGTCCCAGGATATAGGATTTTGTCCGTTGATCTTGAAGTTGGGCGGCATCTTGTGCAGCACTGTTTAAGCTGTCAATTGCCTCCTGGAAAGATACTTGATCAACGGATGATAAGTTGAGAGTTGTAGGACTGAGGCAAGTTAGCTGTTTTTGCTGTAAACAAAGAGAATTCCTGGTATAACTAATCTGAGCATAAATGGCTTCTCTACCCCGGGGGAGTTGAGTTAATAAAACTTTGATTGGAGATATTAAAGCTTGTGCTTTGGTCCATTTTTGCTCTCCTATTAATAATTCTAGCTGATTGAGTTGAGATTTCACTTGTAAAATAGCTGAATCTGGATATAACACAGAAGCTGCTTTTTCATCAGCTGCTTGATATTTCTCTAACGCTTTGCGTCGATAAATTGCCGCTTGTCGGTTATTTCTTAGTTCTGTAGCTCTATTGGCTAAGGCCAGTTCTATATTAGCTAAGTTCAGCAAAACTTTACTTTCATCTGCTGGTAAATTACTGGTTTGAGCAATTGCTAAACTAGCTTCTAGGATTTTTTGCCCTTGAGTCAAATTACCTTGAATGCGCATCACATTACCCAGACTTCTTAAAGCTTTGGCTTGGTAAATCTTCTGGGGATTTGCTAGTATCTCCTGTTGCAGTTTTGTTATTTCCACCTCAGAAATGTCACATTCTTCATCGCTTAAATCTAATGTTGCTAACAAGGTTTGACAAGCTCGCCCATAAAGTCCTAAATCTTCCATAGCTTGAGCTTGATTAATCAAATTAATTTGATGAAGTTGACCATCGACTGACTGGGGATAAAGTCTAGCAGCTTTTTGCCATGTATTTAAAGCCGCCTGAGATTGCCCGGTTTTTTGGAGGAGTTGCCCTTGAATATCCAGAGTTTGAGCTAAAATACGTTGTTGTTCTGTAGTCGTTTTGGTAGATTGTAAAATCTCCAAACTTTTGTTAATGGCTGTATTGGCTGCTTCCCATTCTCCTAATTGCTGATGGGTGAGAGAAAGGTTACTCCATACAGTGGCTGCATTCAGGGATTGATGGGGTAATGTTCTGATGGCTTGTTGCCAAACTGGTATAGCTTTGGTAAATTCCCCTGAGTTGTAAAGTTGCCTGCCTTGTTGTATCAGTTGTATTGTATCTGTATGAATCTGAGCAATCACAGGAGGGATAGCTAAAGTAAGACAGAAAAGTAGAATCAGCAGAAAAACAGAGGGCTGGAATCTGGGTTTTAATCTGAGCTTTTTTTTGTGAGTTGGTTTCATTGTCACCCTGAACTTAATTTGATGCACAAGTTACAGCAACAGGAACTCGCTGAGGGTTATTTCCCCTGGGATCAGCCACTAAAACCACATCTCCTTGAGCATTAACTACCCATCCCTGGGCGGGGATAACTCTTCGAGTCATGATAGATACAGGACTGACCACAGCCGATGATTCCTCAGTCGTGGGAGCAATTAAACTCACCCCTACCTCATGACTACTGTGGATTTGTTCTGGGGAACCAGGTAAACCCCCCTTACCTCGGACTGTAAATTCACTTTTTCCCCATTGTCTACAAGCATTTTGGGCAATTAAAGCATTGGGGTCAAGGACATCCTCCGGAAATTCAATTAATCCCTGAATCGGGTCAACCTCCGGGGTATTAGTTTCTATGACACCATCAATACCCAGTTGGGAACTAGCAGTAATTTTACTATCTCTATCCTGAAAGATTCTCTGGGCGGTGATGTTAATATTTCCCCCTCTTCCTGCAAAGGCATCGGCAGTAATATTACTATCTCTACTCAGGAGAAAACTGGTATTGACTGTTATGTTACCACCATTGCCACTACCCCCAGCGGTGGCAGAAATATTGCTCCTGTCCCGTTGACGGATGGTGTCTGTGATCTTGAGGGTAATATTACCACCTTCTCCACTGGCAGTGTTGGCGGTAATTGTCGAGCCTTGAGAGAGATTGAGGTTTTCCCCGGTGAGGAAAATATTACCACCATCCCCGGCTCCCGCACTATTAACAGCAATGGTGGAACCGCTATTTAATTCTATGAGTATGGGGTCAATGATGATGTTTCCCCCTCGACCTGTGGAGTCTGGGGTGGTGCTGGAGGAAATACTGCTATTATTTAACCGCAGGTTGTCTGTGATGTAGAGTTGAATATTCCCAGCATTCCCTTGTTGGCTGGTGGAGGCGGTGATTTCTACGCCCTGGGCGAGGTTTAAGTTAGGGGTCTTGATGGCTATCTGACCTGCATTACCACTACCTGATGTTTCCACAGAGATTTTACCATTACCCTGAATGTTCATCTGTTGGGGGGCGGTGAGGGTGATATTTCCCCCGGCTCCCCTGGCGGTGGTGGAGGCAGAAATAAAACCGTTGTCGGTAAAGTTGATATTCAGGTTGGGGTGGTTGTTGTAGGGTTGTAAGGTGAGGTTACCGGCGGGGGCTTGTCCTTGGGTTTGGGCAAATATACCGAGTTTGCCGGAGATGTTTAAGTTAGAACTGTTAAGGGTGATACTTCCGCCGCCTTGGGTATTAGTGGCGGTGGCGGTGGCGGTGGCACTTAGTTGAGCATCTTTACCTATGTTCAGGGTGTCTGTATTAATGTTGATGTTACCCGGTCGCCCGGCGCTGGAGGTTTCCACGATGATTTTACTGTTGTCCCCAATGTCCACGATTTGAGGTGCGGTGATGGTGACATTACCGGCGTTACCTGCGCCTTGGGTAAAGGCTTCTACGCCGGCTCCGTCGGAAATTTGGAATCTGGGGGTGTTGATGGTAATGTTGCCGGCATTATTATCTGTGAGGGTGAAGGCTACAATGCCGCCCACATCTGTGTTTAATGCTGGGTTAAAATAAGTACCTGAAATCCCTACTTGCTCTGTAGCTCGAATGTTAATCGCTCCGGCATTGCCTTTACCAAAGGTACTAGCATTAATAATACTACCATTTTCCAGTGTCAAAGTAGAAGTATCAATGGTAATATCCCCGCTACTTCCTGGTGCTGCTGCTCCTACTGCACTAGCTATATAACTACTAAATCCTTGACTATTTTCCCCCCTGAGACTCACTCCATCAGTGGCTGTAATGTTTATCGCCCCAGCATTACCTTTACCAGATGTACTAGTATTAATATTTGCGCCATCTTCCAGGGTTAAGTTAGAAGTATTAATAGTGATACCGCCACTATTTCCCTCTCCTGTAGGTAGTACAGTACTAGCTATATAACTGCTAAATCCTTGACGATTTTCCCCCCTGAGAGTCACCCTGTCAGTGGCTGTAATGTTTATCGCCCCAGCATTACCTTTACCAAAGGTACTGGCATTAATAAAACTATTTTTTTCTAAGGTTAAGGTAGAAGTATCAATGGTGATACCGCCACTATTTCCCTCTCCTGTTGGTGCTACTGCATTAGCTATATAACTGCTAAATCCTTGACGATTTTCCCCCGTGAGAGTCACTCCATCAGTAGCTTTAATGGTTATCGCTCCGGCATTACCCTGACCAAAGGTACTAGCATTAATAGTAACTCCGCCTTCCAGGGTTAAGGTAGAAGTATCAATGGTGATACCGCCACTATTTCCCTCTCCTGTTGGTGCTACTGCACTAGCTATATAACTACTAAATCCTTGACGATTTTCCCCCCTGAGAGTCACCGCGTCAGTGGCTGTAATGTTTATCGCTCCCGCATTACCTTGACCCGAAGTATAGGTATTAATATTAGATCCATTTTCCAGGGTTAAGGTAGAAGTATCAATGGTGATACCGCCACTATTTCCCTCTCCTG
This sequence comes from Anabaenopsis elenkinii CCIBt3563, assembly GCF_015245355.1. Classification (GTDB taxonomy): domain Bacteria; phylum Cyanobacteriota; class Cyanobacteriia; order Cyanobacteriales; family Nostocaceae; genus Anabaenopsis; species Anabaenopsis elenkinii. The sequence continues at coordinate 3,117,192 of NZ_CP063311.1, forward strand.
TTGGTAGTACAGTACTAGCTATATAACTGCTCAATCCTTGACTATTTTCCCCTGTCAGAGTCACCCCATCGGTGGCTGTAATTGCGATCGCTCCTGTATTACCTTGACCGGAGATACTCGCATTAATAAAACCAAAATCTTTCAAAGTTAAACTAGAAGTATTGATGTGGATACTCCCAGCATTTCCTTGGCCGAATACTTCATTAAATATGAAGGAGTTATCCAGGGTGATTTTATCAGTATTATTAATCTGAATATCTCCCCCTTGAGCATCTGGTGAAACCATCGCCGCAAATATGAAGGAGTTATCCAGGGTGATTTTATCAGCATTATTAATCTGAATATCTCCTCCTTGAGCATCTGGTGAACCCATCGCCGCTGCTATCCCAACACGCAGCTGACTATTTCCAGTTATCTCTAAATTTTGGGAATTTATTGTTATGCTCCCACCACCACCTGAAGCCACATCTATGACAGTGCTATTACCAAGGTTGACATTTCCCCTGGTGATATTTGTGGCGGCGCTATCTAAGGGACGGGGAAAGCTCAAACCCAAGTTGTCATCTATATCAACCCTTCCCGCTTGGGTTAAACCACCCAACTGTACTGTACTTCCGGGTGACCTGATTTGAGTATTATTCAGGCTGACATTACCCCCAATCAAAGCTAAGGTTTTACCCTCTGGAACACTCAGACTAGAATTAGTCAGGGTAATATTTCCTGGATGCTCCCGAAATCTTAACCCCCTGGGAATATTTACTGTTAATAACGGCTGTGCTGTGGTATCTGTGCTACTAAACTCATAATTATCAAAGATGATACTATGCGCACTAGCAGCTATAAAGGAACCTTTGACATCTAACCGAGCATTGTCACCAAAACTAATACCATGGGGATTAATTAAAAACAGGTTAGCATTCCCCAACACTCCCAAGGTTCCCAAAATACTAGAAGGATTAGTTCCTGTCACCCTGGTGAAAATATTGCCAATACTATCGGGGTGACTAAAATAAACCCCTCTGTCAGCGCCGACGTTAAAATCAGTGAAACTGTGAAATAAGTTACTCCCACGGATGGCTCCCCCTTCGATGATGTCACGGTTATTTACCGTATCATTCCTGACTGTGGAGTTTAGGGTATTGTCTGGTGTGAGTTGGGCGGTTACCATCTGCATATTTGCAGTAGTAATTAAGCCGATGACCATCTGAAGGAATAAGTAACAACTGGGATGTTTGATTAACCCCTGAATTTTCATAACCTTGACTCCACTGAGAAATATAAACCGCTTTCTTGCCATGTTCTATCCTGAGATTTGACATGGATTAGGGGAATTCCCCAGTCAATACGAGCCTTGAACTGACCAGCCTGCCACTGCAGACCTAAGCCAGAACCCATCAAAGTATTAGTATTTAATTGAACTGCTTGATCACTATTCCACCCCACCCCAAAATCTGCAAAGGGAATCACCGATAACAAGCGTTGATTCTGGGATAGTCCCCACACAGGTAACTGAACCTCTGCTGTTACGACAAAGCCATTATCTGTGAGTAGGGCATTTTCACGATAACCCCGCACACTAGAAATTCCCCCGATACTAAACTGTTCCAATGGCACAAGACTTTCTGTAGCTAATTGCCAGTCAGAACGCAGCACCAGTAACACATCACGTTTTTGGTTTAAAGCACGTACATATTGTCCTTGTCCACGCCATGAGAAAAAACGACTGTCAGGCAGATCATTATTAGTGGTAGCATCCAAGAGTCCTACCCCTAAATTAAATTGAGAGTAAAAGCCTAGTACTGAGTTTGAGGTACGTGTTAGCCAATTCTGGGAGAAAGCAATTTTAGAAATGCGAGTTTCACCATCATTATTCGCACCACGAGATATAGGAAAACCTTCTGCACTCAGTTGGGTTATGCTTTGTTGATGGGAAAAAGCTAGACCTAAACCAAATTCCTGATTAGCACTTTGAGATAATGGTTGACTGAAACCTATTTCGTAATACCTAGAGTCGCCAGTAATATCAAGTCGGTCAAAGGGCGGCTCGGTGATGTTTGTTTTGGTTAACCCACTGCTTAATTGCAGTCTACCATTGCGAGGATTTAAGGGAACCGTGTAGCTGACATCTATAGCATTGCTACCATCGGTATTAGCATAACCTACAGTTAAACCATCACCTAAGCCGGAGACATTACCTTGATTAAATTTAACTCCCCTTCGCCAACTACCGACACTGGGAGAACGACCATTATTGGTAAAGATATCGATATGAAAACTATCGGCTTCTGTCACTGTAACTTCTAATAAACTTAAATCCGGTCGCACTCCTGCTGTTAATTTTGCCGATATATTTTCAATTTGAGGATCGAGTTTTAAAAGTTGGAGAGCTTGTAGGACACGATTTTGATTTAGGGGAGTTTGTGCTGCTAAAGCCAACCGGGAACGAATGTACTCGGGTCTTAAGCGTTGGGTTCCCCTAACCTTAATATCCTCAATACCTCCTTCAATAATTGAAACTCTAACTACACCATTTTGAGCAGAAAGATTTTGAGGTTCAATTACCGCGCCAGAATTAACAAAACCACGATCAACATACAAGTTATTTAACCGAGATTCTAATGTTATTAAGTCAGCAAAGGTAATTTCTTTGTCCAGAAAATCTTTAACTTCTGCTGTTAACTGTTCCTGAGTAAAAGCCGTATTACCTAAAAACTCAAATCCTTTAACTTTAAATTTCCCAGGAATAGCTTCTAGAGGTGCAGTAGTAGTTGGGGGAACAGTTTCCAGTCTAGGTTCCTGTGTGAGCATCTGCTCATAGCCCTGGGCATATCCTGCATTAGTTATGACCAGCAAAAATATACTACAACCAATCTTCACCATCCAACCTGTGTGGATTTGGCAAAATACACCTTTCCAGTTTTCAACATCTTTCAATGTCTGGTTTAAGAGTGTAGCCATGTATTTACCCTGATAATACGATTGTGCATGGTCTTTGTCTAGGTAAAAACTTTATGGGTTAATAAGTAATATTATTATATGATGTAATTTGGTTAACTGAACATATGAATCAGTTACCAACCACAGAACCCAACTATGTGTTTTAAGAAAATTACTCAAGGAGCTAAAACAATATAAGCTCAATATCCCTTATAGGTCTAAGAGGTTGTTTGATAATTTGTCAACAGGTAATTTTTATCTTAGGGAATGGGGAACACCGGAACACCGGAACACCGAAGGATTGGGGAATAGGGAATAGGAACGATTGGAGAACACACAAAAAACAATAAAATCCAGTCTCCTCCCCTTACAAGGGGAGGGTTAGGGTGGGGTTAAACAATATTTGATACATTAATCATAACTTTTAAAACATCGTCTTAAATAATACTCAATCTTATTGAAATTTAATTTTGTTTGGATAAAGCATTAACCTTTGATTAAAAGGTGGTACTTCATAGGATATTATTGATATCCTCTAACAATTCTATTGCTGACTCATATCTTTGACGGTAGTTGTGATGTACCATTTTATTTAATATTCTGGTCAAGTCCTCAGTAGTATCCGCTAGTTCCCACCAATATTGCCAAATCTGCTCACCAGTCGGAGATAGTGTAGGAATAGTTATAAAATCAGTTTTAACATCCCTCAGAAATTGGTGTTCTTGAGGATTTACCCCTGTTAAGGCTTGTATGGCCAGTATTCCCAAAGCATAAATGTCACTATTGAGTCTTGGTGCACCAATCATTTGTTCAGGAGGTGCATAACCACGAGAGGCGAAGATAATCGAATCTTGCTGATGATTTTGCGGTTGCAGTTGTTTCACACCCCCAAAGTCAATTAAGACAATGTGTGCATCTGTTGTTCGCCGCATTAAGTTGCTGGGTTTGATGTCTTGATGAATGACCTGATAGCTGTGGACAAACACTAGTATTTCTAAAACTTCTTTGAGGATCTTGATGACTTCAGACCTTAAGTAACATATGCCAGAATTTAACTCATGTTTCAAGGTATGACCGAGAATATACTCTTGGACTAAATAGAAATTATTATTTTCTGATAAAAAGGCTAGTAATTGGGGTATTTGTGGGTGTTTACCCATAATTTCCAGAATATCTGCTTCGGTATGAAATAGCCGTTTAACTAGCTCCAGATATTCTGGATCTTGACGGACAGGGTGCATCTGTTTGACAACACACAGGGGATTTCCTGGGCGTTGAACATCTCGAGCTAAGTAGGTTGTGCTAAATCCTCCCCGCCCTAAATTATCGGTAATTTGATAACGGTTTCCCAGTAATCTCTGCGTTGACAGTGGTTTGAATAAATAATCAGTCTCTGGCGTAGTAGTAAGGGTTACCTGTTGTTTTTGTAACTCAGTAATTAATTCCTTTTGTCTTTGCAACAATTGTATAATTTGTTTTTTATCTTGTTGACTATCATGAGCGCTATAGGCCAGTACACTCACATTTGCAACTACCAGACCTAATGCAGGCGCAACCACTGGGAACCATCCCCCGCGGGTAAAAATTACAAAGTTACCCACAAATAAAACTAGTAAAAATGTGGCTGACCACAGCCCTAAGTTGAATGGATGTGACAAACGGGAGGCTAAATATCCCCCCAGTAGAGACCATGACCCTATCCAGAGAACTTCAACCCAACCGGGTAAAAACCAAAATAGAGGGTGGTTATTTAAAACTGCTCTGAGAATCTGACTAATGATTTGCCCGTGTATTTCCACCCCTGCCATTCTACCGGAATTATCCGCTTTTCCGGTATTAAAGGGAGTATTGAATATATCTTTTAGGCTCGGTGCTGTGGAACCAATTAAAATAATTCGGTCTTTGACTAAATCTGGTGTAATTTCACCTGCAAGTACTTGTGTAACAGTAACTTTTTCGGCGATTTTACCCCCTGCGGGGTAATTCAGTAAAATTTGGTAGCCCCTGGTATCCGCATTTTCATAACCGCCAGAGTTACTTTTTAGGGGTGTAAATATCACATCACCTAGTTGTAGCTCCTGATTCACGTTTGATTGCAGTGGAATTCCTTGCAGTGCTAAGTATTTCAGGGCTAACCTCCAGCCGAAGGAATATATACTTTGGCAAATGTCTGACTCTTGCACATTCACTGCGATGAGATTACGGCGAATAAAACCATCTGTATCTTCCACAAGATCGCTAAATCCCACCCGGACGGCTTTTACTCCCGCTGGGGCTGCATTACCTGGGTCTCGAACATTGGTATGTTTACATATAGAAATAATCGCTTCACTTTGCTGTAAGCGTTGTAGGAGTTGTTCATGACCAGGTTGTACTGGTACATCACGCAAAATGTCTAAACCAATGGCTGTGGGTTGATATGCTTCCAGTTTGCCCAAAAGCCTATCTAGAACTTCCCCCGATAAAGGCCAACCCCATTTTTGCAAATCCTGTTCAGTAATGGCGACAATTAATAAGCGGGGATCTGGACCTGCATGAGCACGCATCTGCATCATCTGGTCATAGACCCTTAACTCCATTGTCTGTAATACTGGTATTTTCTGCATTCCCACTACTAAAAGTGTAGCGATCGCACTACCAATAATTACTGGTTGTTTCAGTATTTTTTCTATGATTTGATTTATTTGTTTAATTAATTGAGACCCATGTACTATCTTTGTTTTCATACTTTTTGTAAATTTACCCAAATTTTAATTACTTCTGCTAATAACTGAAATTGACAAATATCTCAAGGATAAATTTAAACCCTGCTAGCAAATAAAACTAGTTGGATTCACTACCATTAGGTTCTGGGATAGGTTCTGGGATAGGTTCTGGGATAGGTTCTGGGATAGGTTCTGGTGTAGGTTCTGGTGTAGGTTCTGGTGTAGGAGTTTGTGCCACAATGGTGAGTTGATAACTGAGTGGTTTTGATGCTGTGGAAGCAATGACAAACTGATAAAATCCCGATTTTGGTAATTGATTAACTAATAAATTACGTTTTGGAGAATCTTCTAAAAATTTTACTTGACCCGAAGGAGAATAAACGGAAAGCAAAATCTGAGGACTGGCTTCTAACTTGACTTCCATTAATTGATTTTGCGCCAGGTGAGCCAGAAAAATTTTCCCCCCACCCGGGTCAACAGCTGATTGCAGACTACCTGTAACTGTTTTGCTGGTAGCACCTGGATCAAATTGAATTTTTTCTAAAGCTGTTCCAGACAGAATAGCGTTAAGTTTATCTCTAACAAACCCATGCCAAACTTGTCCCATGGGTTGATCGATAAAATTTTGGCCTTGCTGTTGAGGAAATTGGTTGAAAAAGGCAGCGTCAGCTAAATCATATAAAGAAATCATACTAATATTGAGTTTGTTAACTTCAACTCGCCAAGCTTCCCGTTCTGCTGCTGTATAAGTTCCCAATTGTCGGCGCGCTCTGGTACTCAATAGAGCTAGTTTTTCTAGTAATTGGGCGGCTGTTTTATCCCATTCGGCTCGCAAACTCTCATCTTGGGGTTCATCAGTAAGAGTGCGCCCCCGTAAACTGGGGTTATTGTCCCAAAATATTTGATCTACCAACCTGACATAAAAATTAGAGTCAATCCCCAATTGTTGACGACGGTTGTTTAATCTTTGTTGACGCTGACGTTCTGCTGGAGAAATGGGATCTGGGGGATCCGTGGGCTTTTCAACGGTGGGGGGGCGAGTAGGTGTAACTGTTTGTGGAGTGTGATTGCTGCTGGTGAATCCCCACCAAATTCCCCCCGCAGTACCTGCAACTATGATGACTGCTACTAAGGCTGTTGCTGGTGTTAACCAGGATGTTGGTTCGGGAGATGATGAGGGAGACGGGGACGGTGGGGGAGGCACAGAAACAGCAACTGTAGCAGATGTTGGTGGGGTGGTGGGATATGGAGTTGGGGGATGACTTGCTAAGGAGGGGTTGAGAGCAGCTAAGACATGAGCAGCTGAGTGATAGCGATCGCCCGGTCTGGGAGATAACATTTTATCTAATATCTGTCCTAATTCTGGGCTGAGAGTAACTTCTCGTCGCCATTGCCAAGTTAAATTATGATTGTCGATCAGTTCTGGCGGTTGTTTACCTGTCAATAAAACTAGGATGGTGACAGCCAAGGCGTACAAGTCACTGTGAGGAAACACCAAACCTGTTTGCATCTGTTCTGGAGGTGCAAAGCCTATTTTACCCAGTAGGGTGGGTGATTGAGGGGATGGGGTTTTTTCCCCTTGGTAATATTGGGATGCTACCGTTGCGGCTACTTGTTTCACACCGCCAAAGTCAATTAATACCGGTAATTTGTCAGTACTGCGCAGAATTAAATTATCTGGTGAGATATCCCGATGAATTACCCCCAGGGAGTGGATATATTCCAACACTGGCAGAATTTGTAATAACAATTGTCTAACTTCAGGTTCTGTAAATCCCCACCCTTGCTGTTTGCGCGCTTCTAATAAGGAACTATAAGTTTGTCCTTCTACATAATCCTGCACCAAGAACAGGTATTCCTGACCTTGTAAGTTAATTCGCAGCAGTTCCCGAAAGCGGGGAATTTGCGGATGTTGGAGCTTGTAAAGAACAGTCGCTTCTCGCTGAAATAATTCCTGGGCTTTTTGAGCCACATAGCTTGTCTGAACTTGAGGGGAAAATTCTTTTAAAACACACAGTTCACGGAAGCGGTTGAGGTCTTCAGCTAAATAGGTACGTCCAAAACCACCCTGACCAATTTGACGGACAATTACATAGCGATCGCTTAAAGTTACACCTGGTTGAATACTATGATTTATATACATAATTTATTGGCTATTTGATTTTTATCTGACTGACTTGATCAGCAGCGATCGCATCCCAAAGTTGTCTATAGGATTGCTGCTGATTTGGATCCGAATAAGTGGGGTTAAAACCACCATATACTAAACTACAATAGGACTTACCCAGGAGTTACCGAATCAACCAACCACAAACCCATGAGGTCTTGAGATATATTTTGTGTAAATATGTAAATGTCTAATTTTTTTCTGGATAGAACTGTCAATACACCTGAATTTCTATGATATTCTGGAATATACCATGATTATTTCCGGATACTTAAAAACTCCGAACATGGACTCAGCCTTGCTCGGAGCGAGATTTTTAAAAGGTTTGAGGACTAGATCCTAGGAGAAACTTTCCCCCTCCTAATTTTTAGTAGCGGTTACGGGAACCACCGTATCCTCCGCGGTTACCACCAAAGGAACCTTTATCTTCCTTGGGTTTAGCCTTATTAACCTTTAGGTCGCGTCCCATCCATTCCGCACCGTCTAGAGCCTCAATAGCTGCTGTTTCTTCAGCATCGGAATCCATCTCTACGAAGGCAAAGCCACGGACACGACCTGTTTCCCGGTCTGTTGGTATTTGCACTCGTTTGACCGTACCGTACTCTGTAAACACCTCAGTCAGGGCATCTTGGGTAACGCTGTATGAAAGATTACCTATATAAATTGACATGAATGGTCTCCAAAATCACAAAAACGTAGAGATTTAGATTTCGGAGATAAGTCTGTAAATACCACAAGGAAAAAGCCTGTCAATACTAAAAACAAACGCTGTCGCCGAATTAATTCTCAACTTTTTCAATTGTGGCACATAATTTCCATAATCGGAGGAGAACTGAAAAATCTGTTATAAAAAGTTATGTTAAGGTAAGTGTATATTTATGTTAACTAATCTACCCCCCCTAAGATAGATATTTGAGGGTTGCTGATTCGTCATATCTTCTTGTCCATACCTGACAGACAAAAGCCATCTTGTAGCCAAAAGTAACAGATCAGAAAGCCCACGCCTAATTAATTATTTGGCGATGACAAAAAAAGACCGCGCCGCGGTCTTTCATGGTTTAATTAACCTGTCTACAAGTCAGGAGGCAAAATCACCTGATCAATGGCGTGTATTACACCATTAATACCCTTAATATCCGCTTCAACTACATTCGCATCATTGACCATGACACCATTAGAACTCACTGAGACGCTGATAGCTCCCCCTTCGAGACTCTTAACTTCGCCAGATGATAAATCGGTAGATAGAACTCTGCCACTGACTACGTGGTAAGTTAATAGCTTGAGCAAAATTTCTTTATTTTCCGGCTTTAACAAATCTCTGACAGCATCTTGTGGTAATTTGGCAAATGCTTCATCGGTGGGAGCAAAGACTGTTAATTGATCTCTACCTTGCAAAGTTTCTGTTAGTCCGGCTGCTTTTAAGGCTGCGATTAAGGTTGTAAACTTAGGGCTAGACTCTGCTAATGCTAATAAGGTTTTGTCTTGAGTTTGAGTTGTGGGTGGTGTGACGCTGGGGGTGGTGGGTTGAGTGGGACGATTACGGTTATAGGGAAACTCATCGAAAATACTGGGTCTAGGATTGAGTGTTCCACTCCCTGCTTGTGCTAAATTATTGGTTGCCTCATTCGCTAGAGATGGCACAGTTATGAAAAGGCTAATGCTGCCTAAGCCAACGATTTTTGCAAAATTGGTCAAAAAATTGCTGTAATTTGCTTTCATAAATTTTGTTGGTCTTTGCTTATAGCAGGTGACATTAAAGATTTATAACACTTCTTTATGCAAAATATATTCATTCCCACACCAATGATTTTTGCTAAATTGCTGACTTACTCAGGAAAATTACCGGAAGTGAAGATACAATAAGAGGATTGTAGAATTAAAATCTTAAAACTAGAAATTATGCTGGAGTTATATCAGTGGGAAATATCTCAGTACTCAGAGAAAGTACGGCTGATTCTAGATTACAAAGGGCTAAATTACCGTAAAATAGAAGTTACTCCCGGGCTGGGACAAATAGATTTGTTCCGGCTGACTGGACAAAGACAAGTGCCAGTTTTGAAAGATGGTAACAGATACATCGTCGATTCTACTGAAATTGCTAAGTATTTAGATTTAGAATATCCCGATCGCCCCCTCATACCTGAAGATTCTCGCAAACGTGGTTTATGCTTATTGATGGAAGAATGGGCAGATGAGTCTCTTGGTAAGAAGGGGAGGATAGCTCTTTTCTCTGCTATTAGTCAAGACCAAAATTTCCGCCAGTCTTTATTACCTAGTTCCACACCGGATATATTCAAAAGTGTAGTTGCGGGTGTACCTAGGGATGTGTTGACGATTTTAGGCTTTGGGGTCGGTTATAGTCCAGATGTAATTAAAGGGGCGATCGCGGACTTGAAACAAGACTTAGAAGCGCTAACATTATTATTGGCGGATAGTCCATATTTGACAGGTGATGAGCCAACTTTAGCTGATTTAGCAGTGGCGAGTTTATCCATATTACTCAAGTTTCCAGAAGTCCCCTATTTAGACTTACCCGCAGGTATCAGAGGTAAAGGTGTACCTGGCTTGGCGGATAATCCAGATTATGAGCCATTTTTTGCCTGGCGCGATCGCCTGTATGCTCAATTCCGTAAACCATTAATCGGAACTCCACCAACGGGAAATGCACCGACTTCTATTCAAATTGAATAGATAATGGGATGATGGTGATTAACTCTGTATTGTTGCCTGGTTGGGCTATAGAAGTCAGCACAGATAAACACAGATAAATATAGAGGAATCTATAAGTTATTTCAATGAATTCTTCACAACCATTAGGTGCGGTTATCCAAGGTTCTCTGACTGGGGGATTGGAAGTAAGATTACACCCGGATATTTCTGTGGAAGATATGCGGGTAGGTAAATTCTTGGTTATCCATGGATTGCGAACGCGTTTTTTCTGTCTACTAACAGATGTAGCATTAGGTACTTCTAATCCCCGGATTATTGCTAACCCTCCCGGTTGGGAAGAAACTTTTTTACGGGAAGTATTAGCTGGTAGTGGTACTTATGGTACTATCAACCTCGCCCCGATGTTGATGTTTACCCCTGAGTCTGATGAATCCTCAAATTATAGTACCAATGGTTTTGTAGCATCAGCCAATGGTTTAGCCTCATTTCAACCCCAAACCAGTACAACCATGGAATTGCTCCCAGTGAAAACAATTCCCAGTCATTTCAGCCAAGTTTACGAAGCTAGTGAAGAGGATTTTCGCCGAGTGTTTGGTTGGGAAGATGACCCCCACAGGCGTAATTTTTCCGTGGGTAAACCCTTAGATATGGATGTACCAGTTTGTATTGATTTAAACCGCTTTGTTGAGCGGAGTAATGGGGTGTTTGGTAAATCTGGAACCGGTAAATCTTTCCTCACCCGCTTACTTTTAGCCGGAGTCATCCGTAAAAATGCGGCGGTAAATTTAATTTTTGATATGCATTCCGAATATGGTTGGGAAGCAGTAGCGGAAGGGAAAAATGTTAATACTGTTAAAGGCTTAAAACAACTATTTCCTGGTAAAGTAGAGGTCTACACCCTTGACCCTCAATCTACAAAACGTCGGGGTGTGCGGGATGCTCAAGAATTATATCTGAGTTATGAGCAAATTACAGTAGAAGATATTAAATTATGTAGTCGAGATTTAGGACTCTCGGAAGCGGCTTTAGATAACGCCAGTATTTTATACAACGAGTTTGGTAAATCTTGGATTCCCCAATTATTTAATATGACTGGTGAGGACATTAAAATGTTCTGCGAAGAAAAGCCAGGACATCCAGGTTCTATCACCTCTTTACAGCGTAAACTTTTACGGTTGGATAGTTTGAAATATATGCGGGGCGTTTGTCCTCAGAATTATATTAGTAAAATTATCCAGTCTTTGGAAGCTGGGAAAAATGTAGTCATAGAATTTGGTTCCCAATCCAATATGCTTTCTTATATGTTGGTAACTAACATGATTACTCGACGTATTCATGAGGAATATGTCAAGAAAGCAGATAAATTCTTACAAAGTAAAAATCCCTGCGATCGCCCGACACCATTAATGATTACCATTGAGGAAGCCCACCGTTTCCTAGATCCTGCCATTGTCCAAAGTACCATTTTCGGCACCATCGCCCGAGAACTGCGAAAATATTTCGTAACTTTGCTAGTAGTAGACCAACGTCCATCGGGCATTGATAATGAAGTTATGTCTCAAATTGGCACACGCATCACCGCTTTGCTGAATGATGAAAAAGATATTGATGCCATTTTTACCGGTGTATCTGGTGCAGGTGGTTTGCGTTCAGTCCTAGCCAAATTAGACTCTAAACAACAAGCTTTAATTTTAGGTCATGCGGTTCCTATGCCCGTTGTGGTTAGGACCAGACCCTATGATACAACATTTTACGCCGAAATTGGTGATCCGGCTTGGGAAGAAAAGCCCGATGCAGAAGTATTTGCTGCGGCGGAAATAGCCAAAGCAGACTTAGGTTTTTAGGGTGGGATACAACTAAACTGACTTACAGACGATAAAGTGTAGATGAAGGAATCACTATCTTGAGAAAAAAAATCTGTATGACAAACTACCAAGAAACCCTAACAAGTAATGAACTCAACCCAGAGACGCTGACCATTAACCATATAGAAGTGATTGAAAATGTGATCGAATCCCTAGAACAAGATGACAGTGCTATGGTTAGTCACCCAGGAGAGGGGGGTTATCTGTGGAAATTTAAGTACGGGACTGTAGATGTATTTGTGCAATTGACTGGACAAAATAACGACGATACGATCACTGTTTGGTCTGCGGTGCTTAACTTACCTGCTCAGGATGAAACCAAGTTAATGCGCCATCTTTTAGAAATGAACTGCTCTAGCACCCTAGAAGCCCGTTTTGGTATTATTGACAATCGGGTGGTAGTGATATCAACACGCACTCTTGAAGATTTATCTCCAGCTGAGGTCTCACGCTTGATTACCATTGTGGCAAATATTGCTGATGAGAACGATGAAGTTTTACAATCTCAGTATGGTTGTACTGTATAAATATTAGTGTTGAACCCAATTGATAAGTTTCATAGTCCGCAGGTATGGCGACTAATTCCTTGGTTAGAAGCTGCTGGGGATGTGCAGATGGCTATTGACAGATGGTTGTTAGAACAGCATCAATCGGGAGAGCATCCCCCAACGCTGCGATTTTACAGTTGGTCGCCACCTGCTATTTCTCTAGGCTATCACCAACATCAATACCCGCAATTGTGGCAGAATTTGATTTGGGGAGGACAGCAATTAGATTTGGTGCGCCGTCCTACTGGTGGTAGGGCTGTGTTACATCAAGGTGATTTAACTTATGCTGTGATTACTTCGGGAATTACTGGTACTCGTCTACAGATATATGAGAAAATTTGTGAGTTTTTAATTGCTGGATGGCGATCGCTCGGTGTAGAATTGTCCTACGGTAGTGCACAGCGGGGCTATATCCACAACCCTAATTGTTTTGGTACAGCCACAAGTGCAGATTTAGTGTTACCCAATGGGGCTAAACTGATTGGTAGTGCCCAATTACAAAAGGGTGGGGTAATTCTCCAACATGGTTCTATGCCTTTAGAACAAGATCCCCAATTGTTTACTCAGGTATTTGATGCTGAACCTACCACTAATATAGAACTACCTGATAATTTGAGTGTAGATAAAATTATCAGCGCCTTGATTACCGCCGCCTGTAATTGTTTTACTATGCAGATACAGGTACAACCCCTTTCCCTCTCCGAATGGGCGGAAATTACCGCCAAACTTTAAACCGTAATTTGGGGGAATTTTGAGCTACACAAGGGTGAGCAGCAATCACCACCCATGAAAGTTTGAGCAGAAAACGAGACCTGAGCCAATGGCTTTTAGACATGGGGATAAGTCGATAGCGACTTTAGTCGCATTAGAACGATTGACTGGCTTTAGCCACAGTGGTATAATGGTCAAGGTGAGTAAGAACAACCATCTACGTGAGGAAACATCCTAGTACGGAGAAATCCCGGCAACGGACATATCCAATTTTAGTTGGAATAGTTAAAGGGCAAATAATGGCAGGATGTTGAGCGTACCTAATTGGCATCGCGATGGACTCACCAAAGCAAAAAAAAATAAAAGTAAGCGCAATTGCAATACCTTTCATACTGGTAATTGTTTTGAGCGTGTAGGGTGTTTTTGATAGCACCATTGAAAGTTCGTTTGTGGACTATTAAAGAATCCCCAGGCTTCTAGCCGTGGGGAGTATGAAGATTGATATTTGTAGCTTATATAGTTACTAAAAATACGCCTTATGTGAATTAAGGCAGAGGATGCTGTTCAAAAGTAAGAACGTCAATACCAAAACGAAGACGTAGAAAAATACGTAGAGTATGACTGGTGATTTTAGCAGCAACATGGACGCAGATACCATCAACTGTCTTCCTCAATAGACGCTCCAAATTACGTCCGGTATTTTGCACCTCGTGAAATACACCTTCAACACGCTCGCGCAGGCGATTGAGCAAACCCTCAAAAGCTTTTGGCTGTTGTTGAAGCTGATTAGCTCGTTTTGGAGTAAAAATTTGATTACCGGTAGTTTTGGCAATATCGCTTTGCCATTCACCACCGATAAATCCTTTGTCTGCAAGGATACGGCAGCCACGAACGGAATCTAAAACCGATTCTGCTGCTAAACGTTCATCTGTACTGGCGGGCACTAAAGAATAAACCAAGGGAATACCACTCAGGGTGCTGACCAGAACTAACTTGTAGCCAAAGTAATTCATTTTGCGACTGGCACACCAGCCATAATCAGCACTGCCTGTAAATTGACTTTGGCTTTTGTCACGTTTGTAGCCAACTACAGGTATTGGTTTTGTATCTAACAGCAAGGTGCGCTCAAAAATTGCCCCCAAGTCTCGAAGCCAAAAACGTCTTAATTCTTCGAGCATTCCCTCTAATCGTCTGGCTCTGCGGTTGAACTGGCTTTGGTCTAACAGTTTTGGAAACAAACTCAAGTAATTTGCCCTCACGAACCCTAAAAACTGCTGTTCTCCTGGGTATGGGAAAAAATCCATTGCTACCAACAGTGTTAACATCTCACTATCCGTGAATTTTGGTGATGGACCTGGCAATAACGGTACGTAACGATAGCCTTTTTGTTGATACCAGTCATCTATTAGCACAAAAATTGTCGTCAATAAGGTCGAACCGTCTACCATATTCATTAGGAAACCTCAAGCTTTGGTGTCATTACCTTTATCTTGTGGTTTCCCCTTCTTTTTTGCTACCCCATCTCACATAAGGCGTAAAATATAGTCAAATATTTTTAGCTTGGTAAGGTCTAAACCTGAGTGGGCTAACTACAAGCCTCTCTACTGAGTTTCCATCAAAGATAGAGTCCCCAGCTACCTTTCTTAATATATTTAGGGAACCATTCAAGTCTGCTGAATATATTTTCCCAGACTTAGACCTAAATAAACCTCTCTTGATTCTTTTACCTAAATACTACCCCACTGCTGTATTTGCTGTTATGATATCCTCTACCGCATTTAACAGCAATTATATTTAACCAAAATTAATGACTAATGCCAACTAATATCATCATTCTCGTTGCTGCTGTAATTGTCGCCTTGATTATTTTTCGGGCATTGTTTAAAGTCTTAAAAACATTTATTAGTAGTGCGATCGCTATTGTTGTGATTCTCGTGATTTTAAATACATTTGGGTTTAGTCCCGAAGACCTCATACAAGAAATCACTAAACTCCCTGAAATTTTGAGCAACTTCTGGAACGGGGAAAGTTGACTGAGCAACGGCTATTTTGTATTGGTACTCAGGATGGACGTAACTGGATTCGAACCAGTGACCTCTACGATGTCAACGTAGCGCTCTAACCAACTGAGCTATACGTCCTTAACCATACGATAAATTAACATAACATATATTCCACAGGAAAGCAAATATTTTTTTTTCCTAGTCAATCCATGGATGCATGGCGTTTTATCCTAGCTGATCCTTAATTGGGTATTTAGCATTTTAAATTACATATTAAATGCAACATTTTCAGTAAAAACATTTAAATTTTCAACTGAACTACCAGACAAAATAGAGACTATAATTAATTATATTTCTTACAATCATACAAGTATTTTTAACTGTAAATCACTAATTATAGTTCAGCTTTAATTCTCCATGATCTTTGTCTTAGTAATGCCTTATCATATTATAATATATTTGCACACATTCCCTAGGAAGATGACCTGAATAATTAAGGAGTGTAAATTAAACTTGGTATGTCGATTAACTGCTTTCTATGGAGGTTTAGCCCGCGGCTAAACCTTTTTTATCTTGAGATTGGTATTTATAGTTATATTTTATAGCTATATTTAACCTATAGATAGATAAAATTTGCATACAAGTATATTTAAAATCATAATATATGGTAAACTCTTGCTATATGTAGGCTTGGCTAATAGTCAAGCCTCTTTTATATGTTTTCAATTTAGCTTATGGTTAATTGTAAACTATGCTAAAAAACATATTTTATGATCATAGCATAAATATGTTTTGTTGTGTATATACCGATAGGTACTCCCAATAATTTATTGATGATGTTACTATTCAGTTCGTTAATGCCTGAAAAACATATAACGACCCTGGAATCCAAGCCAGGGTTTTCTTTTGAGAAGTTGATTACACAACAGACGACATCTGACCAGAGTATGAAAAACTTGATGATCAATACCTATACATTGACCATAAAAATACTATCTATATATGGTGATAGCTAGCATATTTAATAAGATTTGTACACACCTTCAAGACAGATGAATTATCATCATTTAATATATAAAATATCCAAATATGGTAAACACCTGGTATATATCAAGGCTTGACTATTGTTCAAGCCTTTTTCATACTTTTGATACATAAATTACAGGGTAAATATAAATTCATCTAATAGTATAGTGACCAAATGAAGATGAATTTGTGAGACATTAAAAACAGTCATTTTAAATAATGCAGTAGTACCTCTTTCAGCACAGTACTAATCAAGGTTTGGTTCACAGCCAAACCTTTTTTATGATTAATAATTGCTGATCTATCAGCTTTGAGGCTATTTGAACACATCCTTTAGGAGGATGAACTAAAGGTATAGAACTATTAAATTATTATTGGTGTAGTAAATGCTTGGTATACATAAGGGCTTGGCTTGTCCAAGCCTTTTTCCTAACAATTTATATTAGCCAGGGATGATCTTTGGCAATATTTAAAATAAGTATAATTTACTACTATAAAGCTTAATGCCATTTACCTGGATAATATTAATACCATGATCATGGGGACGGCAAAGAATTTAAAGACTTGTAAACTCTGATAGACTCTCTATCTGACTGGAGAGTTTAGGATGAGTATTAAGATAAAAGCCAAACTTAATAGCTGATGACAGTCCCAAGCATCCCTCAAGCCATGAAAAGAGAATTCCCCACAAACTAGAAATGGCTAAATTAGCTTTACAGACTGATATTCAGCAAGACATAAGCTGAGTCCTGATAGTCCTTTGATTCCATACCGTAAATCTATGACACTCAAACTGACAGTTCCCAATATGGCTTGTTCTGCTTGTGCCAACAATATTACCAATGCAATTAAAGCAGTTGATGCCAATGCTACCATTGAGGCTGACCCCCAAACCAAATTTGTGAGCGTAGAAACTCAAGCATCAGAAGCAGCAATTAAAGATGCTTTAGCTACAGCTGGTTATCCAGCTGCTGAAAAATGATTATACCGCTGAAGATGCCCACTCGATAGTTTGATGTAATTTTCACATTCAAACTAGAGTGTTTAATCTGATGAAGTTGCATCCATTTGATGCAACTTTGGCTACATAGGCTACACCAGCAAAAGTGATTTACTGAGCATGGATACTCTCACGCTGAAACTCCAAGGTATGAGTTGCGCCTCCTGCGCCAACAACATTGACCAAGCAATTCGCTTAATTCCAGGGGTGATTGACTGTAATGTTAACTTTGGTGCTGAACAAGCTACCATCAATTATGATCGAACACGGACTAATGTCAAGATCATTCAAGCAGCCATTGATGCTGCGGGATACTCTTCTTACCCAACTTCAGAAGACATACTGACTGGAGAAGATGATGGTCAGAAGGCCATTAAGTTAGCCCAAGAAAGGGAAATTAGGCGCAAGGTGATTGTGGCCTGTGTCATTGCTATGATAATTTTTGTGGGTTCTATACCCATGATGACAGGGTTACACTTACCGTTTATTCCGGAATTTCTCCATAATTATTGGGTACAGTTAGTGTTAACTACTCCAGTACAGTTTTGGTGTGGTTGGAGTTTTTACGTCAATGGCTGGAAAGCCCTTAAACACCATATGGCAACAATGGATACCCTCATGGCTGTGGGTACAACTGCAGCATATCTATATTCTTTGTTTGTGACTCTGTTTTCGGGATTTTTTACGGATCAAGGTTTAATCCCTCATGTATACTATGAGGTTTCGGTAACTGTAATTGCTTTAATTTTGCTGGGGCGATTGTTAGAACATCGCGCTCGAGGAAAAACTTCGGAAGCTATTCATAAACTGATGGGACTACAACCGAGAAATGCTAGAGTTATCCGTGATGGTGTGGAAATGGATATTTCTATTACCGAAGTGGAAATCAATGATGTGATTGTGGTGCGTCCAGGGGAAAAGATTCCTGTAGATGGTGAGGTGATTGCTGGTATTTCTACTGTAGATGAGTCTATGGTTACTGGTGAAAGTTTACCAGTGAAGAAGCAAGCAGGGGATGAGGTCATAGGAGCGACCATTAACAAAACTGGTAGCTTTCAGTTGCGGGCGACACGGGTGGGAAAGGATACCTTTTTGGCGCAAATCGTCAAACTTGTGCAGCAAGCACAAGGCTCTAAAGCACCCATTCAAAGATTAGCAGATCAAGTTACAGGATGGTTTGTACCTGCTGTGATTGCGATCGCCATCGCCACCTTTGTGATTTGGTTTAACTTCATGGGTAACTTCACCCTAGCAATCATGACGGCAGTGGGTGTACTCATTATAGCTTGTCCCTGCGCTTTGGGTTTAGCCACTCCCACCTCCATTATGGTGGGTACTGGTAAAGGGGCGGAAAATGGTATTTTAATTAAAGATGCCCAAAGTCTAGAGCTAGCACACAAAATTACTACCATTGTTTTGGATAAAACCGGAACTTTAACTCAGGGAAATCCCACAGTTACTGATTTTGTCTGTCTCAAAGGTACTGCTAACCACAATGAACTACAGCTTTTACAGTTAGCTGCTGCTGTAGAGCGCAATTCTGAGCATCCCTTGGCTGAGGCGGTGGTAAAATATGCCCAGTCCCAAGGGGTAAATTTAATTGAGTCCCACAACTTTGCAGCTGTTCCCGGTAGTGGCGTTCAAGGTGTGGTGTCAGACCGTCTCATACAAATTGGTACACAACGCTGGATGACAGAACTGGGAATTAATACTCACTCCCTCCCAGAATATCAACAAGCCTGGGAAGCTGGGGGGAAAACAGTGATTTTCATGGCTGTAGATGGTGAAATAGAAGCAGTCATGGGTATTGCTGATGCTCTCAAGCCTTCCTCAACAGCAGCAGTGAAAATACTGCAAAAAATGGGTTTAGAGGTAGTAATGCTGACTGGAGATAACAGTAAAACGGCGGAGGCGATCGCCCAAGAAGTAGGGATCGACAGAGTTTTCCCAGAGGTACGCCCAGAACAAAAAACCGCCATGATTAAATCTCTTCAAGGTAATGGTAAATCTCAAATTATAGCCATGGTGGGGGATGGTATTAATGATGCACCTGCACTCGCACAAGCAGATGTGGGTATTGCTATTGGTACAGGAACAGATGTAGCGATCGCCGCGAGTGATATTACTCTAATTTCTGGAGATTTACAAGGAATTGTCACCGCGATTCAACTTAGCCGGGCGACCATGAGTAATATTCGCCAAAACCTCTTCTTTGCCTTTATTTACAATATCATTGGTATTCCCGTGGCGGCGGGAATTCTCTTTCCCTGGTTTGGTTGGTTACTCAATCCGATTCTTGCAGGTGCTGCAATGGCTCTTTCTTCCCTCTGTGTGGTCACCAATGCCCTGAGATTGCGGCAATTTCACCCCAAAATCATCTCTGCAAGTGTACAATAATTTTATCTATGTTCCAGAAAAATATACTTTGGGCTACCGTGACCGCTTTGGGTTTGTCCCTGGGAACAGTATCAGCCACAACGCCCACCCATTCACCAGGAGAAAATAACAGATTTCACCCCATAGAGCAACCTTTGGGGGTGAAAGTTGGTGTCACTATGGGTGGTGTAGCCTTAATTGCATTAGAGCTATGGTGGTTTCTGTTAAGTAAATCCCCCACACAAACCCACAGCCAAGAAGATTAATTAGGGAAGCGATCGCCTGATTAATCCCTGTGGTTAGGGATTAATCATCAAAATTGTAATTTCCTTGTCACAACAAATAATTGCAGTTTAGTCCCCCCATGAAAGCAAAAGCAGTTAATTGATTTTGGCAATCAAAAAATTATGAAAAATTATGGGGGATTTTGGGCTTAAAATTGCTTACAAGATGAATTTATATTTAACTTTGCCACCTGCAGGACATCCCTAGCTATGATTACTGAAATTTTTCCCTTCGGTTTTGAGATAGACAAAATCGCCATCGCCGGAGCCAGTCTCTGGTCATTGGCTCTATACTTGACATTTTACCGCCTGCGTGATAAAACAACTAACCTTATAACTAGATGGTTTAACTTTGCCGAGCGATCGCTTTACATCAGTCAACAAGAATTTGAGAAAACACGCCAAGCTAGAGAGTCCCAAAACGCCTTTTACGCTTCACTATTTAGCATCATTCCTTTTCTAGTCATTGGGGGTTTATCCAACTGGTTTCTCGAAATTAGCTTAGGACCTAGCTGGGGTGTCAGCATCGGTATAATGGCTTGTATTATTTCTGCTATTTATGAACTAGCTCGGCAAAGTGGAGAATTAGAAGATTGATATCATAAACCTTTCACTCTCAGAGGATGTTTGGAAAGTATTAAACAGGTAATTTTTATATTAGGGAACACACAAAAAACAATAAAATCCAGTCCCATCCCCTTACAAGGGGAGGGTTAGGGTGGGGTCAAACAATAGTTGATACACTAATCATGACTTATCAAACATCCTCTTATATTTTAAAGAAAAATGCAACTGTAGATCATAAATTGCGGAGGGTGGGGTCAAATAATATTCGATACACTAATCATGACTTTCCAAACATCTTCTCAGAACCTGAAATATAGTTATCAAGTTTAGCCAGAGAATAAATTCTCTGTCTGATACCTAAAGTCAGTTGAAACTGACTAAATTACTTGCTAACCATATTCAAATCTAGTCGGANCAGCTTTAATTCTCCATGATCTTTGTCTTAGTAATGCCTTATCATATTATAATATATTTGCACACATTCCCTAGGAAGATGACCTGAATAATTAAGGAGTGTAAATTAAACTTGGTATGTCGATTAACTGCTTTCTATGGAGGTTTAGCCCGCGGCTAAACCTTTTTTATCTTGAGATTGGTATTTATAGTTATATTTTATAGCTATATTTAACCTATAGATAGATAAAATTTGCATACAAGTATATTTAAAATCATAATATATGGTAAACTCTTGCTATATGTAGGCTTGGCTAATAGTCAAGCCTCTTTTATATGTTTTCAATTTAGCTTATGGTTAATTGTAAACTATGCTAAAAAACATATTTTATGATCATAGCATAAATATGTTTTGTTGTGTATATACCGATAGGTACTCCCAATAATTTATTGATGATGTTACTATTCAGTTCGTTAATGCCTGAAAAACATATAACGACCCTGGAATCCAAGCCAGGGTTTTCTTTTGAGAAGTTGATTACACAACAGACGACATCTGACCAGAGTATGAAAAACTTGATGATCAATACCTATACATTGACCATAAAAATACTATCTATATATGGTGATAGCTAGCATATTTAATAAGATTTGTACACACCTTCAAGACAGATGAATTATCATCATTTAATATATAAAATATCCAAATATGGTAAACACCTGGTATATATCAAGGCTTGACTATTGTTCAAGCCTTTTTCATACTTTTGATACATAAATTACAGGGTAAATATAAATTCATCTAATAGTATAGTGACCAAATGAAGATGAATTTGTGAGACATTAAAAACAGTCATTTTAAATAATGCAGTAGTACCTCTTTCAGCACAGTACTAATCAAGGTTTGGTTCACAGCCAAACCTTTTTTATGATTAATAATTGCTGATCTATCAGCTTTGAGGCTATTTGAACACATCCTTTAGGAGGATGAACTAAAGGTATAGAACTATTAAATTATTATTGGTGTAGTAAATGCTTGGTATACATAAGGGCTTGGCTTGTCCAAGCCTTTTTCCTAACAATTTATATTAGCCAGGGATGATCTTTGGCAATATTTAAAATAAGTATAATTTACTACTATAAAGCTTAATGCCATTTACCTGGATAATATTAATACCATGATCATGGGGACGGCAAAGAATTTAAAGACTTGTAAACTCTGATAGACTCTCTATCTGACTGGAGAGTTTAGGATGAGTATTAAGATAAAAGCCAAACTTAATAGCTGATGACAGTCCCAAGCATCCCTCAAGCCATGAAAAGAGAATTCCCCACAAACTAGAAATGGCTAAATTAGCTTTACAGACTGATATTCAGCAAGACATAAGCTGAGTCCTGATAGTCCTTTGATTCCATACCGTAAATCTATGACACTCAAACTGACAGTTCCCAATATGGCTTGTTCTGCTTGTGCCAACAATATTACCAATGCAATTAAAGCAGTTGATGCCAATGCTACCATTGAGGCTGACCCCCAAACCAAATTTGTGAGCGTAGAAACTCAAGCATCAGAAGCAGCAATTAAAGATGCTTTAGCTACAGCTGGTTATCCAGCTGCTGAAAAATGATTATACCGCTGAAGATGCCCACTCGATAGTTTGATGTAATTTTCACATTCAAACTAGAGTGTTTAATCTGATGAAGTTGCATCCATTTGATGCAACTTTGGCTACATAGGCTACACCAGCAAAAGTGATTTACTGAGCATGGATACTCTCACGCTGAAACTCCAAGGTATGAGTTGCGCCTCCTGCGCCAACAACATTGACCAAGCAATTCGCTTAATTCCAGGGGTGATTGACTGTAATGTTAACTTTGGTGCTGAACAAGCTACCATCAATTATGATCGAACACGGACTAATGTCAAGATCATTCAAGCAGCCATTGATGCTGCGGGATACTCTTCTTACCCAACTTCAGAAGACATACTGACTGGAGAAGATGATGGTCAGAAGGCCATTAAGTTAGCCCAAGAAAGGGAAATTAGGCGCAAGGTGATTGTGGCCTGTGTCATTGCTATGATAATTTTTGTGGGTTCTATACCCATGATGACAGGGTTACACTTACCGTTTATTCCGGAATTTCTCCATAATTATTGGGTACAGTTAGTGTTAACTACTCCAGTACAGTTTTGGTGTGGTTGGAGTTTTTACGTCAATGGCTGGAAAGCCCTTAAACACCATATGGCAACAATGGATACCCTCATGGCTGTGGGTACAACTGCAGCATATCTATATTCTTTGTTTGTGACTCTGTTTTCGGGATTTTTTACGGATCAAGGTTTAATCCCTCATGTATACTATGAGGTTTCGGTAACTGTAATTGCTTTAATTTTGCTGGGGCGATTGTTAGAACATCGCGCTCGAGGAAAAACTTCGGAAGCTATTCATAAACTGATGGGACTACAACCGAGAAATGCTAGAGTTATCCGTGATGGTGTGGAAATGGATATTTCTATTACCGAAGTGGAAATCAATGATGTGATTGTGGTGCGTCCAGGGGAAAAGATTCCTGTAGATGGTGAGGTGATTGCTGGTATTTCTACTGTAGATGAGTCTATGGTTACTGGTGAAAGTTTACCAGTGAAGAAGCAAGCAGGGGATGAGGTCATAGGAGCGACCATTAACAAAACTGGTAGCTTTCAGTTGCGGGCGACACGGGTGGGAAAGGATACCTTTTTGGCGCAAATCGTCAAACTTGTGCAGCAAGCACAAGGCTCTAAAGCACCCATTCAAAGATTAGCAGATCAAGTTACAGGATGGTTTGTACCTGCTGTGATTGCGATCGCCATCGCCACCTTTGTGATTTGGTTTAACTTCATGGGTAACTTCACCCTAGCAATCATGACGGCAGTGGGTGTACTCATTATAGCTTGTCCCTGCGCTTTGGGTTTAGCCACTCCCACCTCCATTATGGTGGGTACTGGTAAAGGGGCGGAAAATGGTATTTTAATTAAAGATGCCCAAAGTCTAGAGCTAGCACACAAAATTACTACCATTGTTTTGGATAAAACCGGAACTTTAACTCAGGGAAATCCCACAGTTACTGATTTTGTCTGTCTCAAAGGTACTGCTAACCACAATGAACTACAGCTTTTACAGTTAGCTGCTGCTGTAGAGCGCAATTCTGAGCATCCCTTGGCTGAGGCGGTGGTAAAATATGCCCAGTCCCAAGGGGTAAATTTAATTGAGTCCCACAACTTTGCAGCTGTTCCCGGTAGTGGCGTTCAAGGTGTGGTGTCAGACCGTCTCATACAAATTGGTACACAACGCTGGATGACAGAACTGGGAATTAATACTCACTCCCTCCCAGAATATCAACAAGCCTGGGAAGCTGGGGGGAAAACAGTGATTTTCATGGCTGTAGATGGTGAAATAGAAGCAGTCATGGGTATTGCTGATGCTCTCAAGCCTTCCTCAACAGCAGCAGTGAAAATACTGCAAAAAATGGGTTTAGAGGTAGTAATGCTGACTGGAGATAACAGTAAAACGGCGGAGGCGATCGCCCAAGAAGTAGGGATCGACAGAGTTTTCCCAGAGGTACGCCCAGAACAAAAAACCGCCATGATTAAATCTCTTCAAGGTAATGGTAAATCTCAAATTATAGCCATGGTGGGGGATGGTATTAATGATGCACCTGCACTCGCACAAGCAGATGTGGGTATTGCTATTGGTACAGGAACAGATGTAGCGATCGCCGCGAGTGATATTACTCTAATTTCTGGAGATTTACAAGGAATTGTCACCGCGATTCAACTTAGCCGGGCGACCATGAGTAATATTCGCCAAAACCTCTTCTTTGCCTTTATTTACAATATCATTGGTATTCCCGTGGCGGCGGGAATTCTCTTTCCCTGGTTTGGTTGGTTACTCAATCCGATTCTTGCAGGTGCTGCAATGGCTCTTTCTTCCCTCTGTGTGGTCACCAATGCCCTGAGATTGCGGCAATTTCACCCCAAAATCATCTCTGCAAGTGTACAATAATTTTATCTATGTTCCAGAAAAATATACTTTGGGCTACCGTGACCGCTTTGGGTTTGTCCCTGGGAACAGTATCAGCCACAACGCCCACCCATTCACCAGGAGAAAATAACAGATTTCACCCCATAGAGCAACCTTTGGGGGTGAAAGTTGGTGTCACTATGGGTGGTGTAGCCTTAATTGCATTAGAGCTATGGTGGTTTCTGTTAAGTAAATCCCCCACACAAACCCACAGCCAAGAAGATTAATTAGGGAAGCGATCGCCTGATTAATCCCTGTGGTTAGGGATTAATCATCAAAATTGTAATTTCCTTGTCACAACAAATAATTGCAGTTTAGTCCCCCCATGAAAGCAAAAGCAGTTAATTGATTTTGGCAATCAAAAAATTATGAAAAATTATGGGGGATTTTGGGCTTAAAATTGCTTACAAGATGAATTTATATTTAACTTTGCCACCTGCAGGACATCCCTAGCTATGATTACTGAAATTTTTCCCTTCGGTTTTGAGATAGACAAAATCGCCATCGCCGGAGCCAGTCTCTGGTCATTGGCTCTATACTTGACATTTTACCGCCTGCGTGATAAAACAACTAACCTTATAACTAGATGGTTTAACTTTGCCGAGCGATCGCTTTACATCAGTCAACAAGAATTTGAGAAAACACGCCAAGCTAGAGAGTCCCAAAACGCCTTTTACGCTTCACTATTTAGCATCATTCCTTTTCTAGTCATTGGGGGTTTATCCAACTGGTTTCTCGAAATTAGCTTAGGACCTAGCTGGGGTGTCAGCATCGGTATAATGGCTTGTATTATTTCTGCTATTTATGAACTAGCTCGGCAAAGTGGAGAATTAGAAGATTGATATCATAAACCTTTCACTCTCAGAGGATGTTTGGAAAGTATTAAACAGGTAATTTTTATATTAGGGAACACACAAAAAACAATAAAATCCAGTCCCATCCCCTTACAAGGGGAGGGTTAGGGTGGGGTCAAACAATAGTTGATACACTAATCATGACTTATCAAACATCCTCTGAGAGTAGAATCGATAGCATGAGTTAGGCTTTAAAACTTTGAAAGCTCAAGTCAGATTTATCTGACTAAGTGTTAATTCTCACATTGCAAACTGTACAATGGTCAAACAAATCAAGCCTAATTACTCTAGTCTCTGGATTAACCACATTGCACAAGTACCCCAAAATGCTTGGGATGCTTTAGCAATACCCCTGAAAACGCCGTTTTTAGAATGGGACTGGCTGAATAATCTGGAAATCTCCCAGAGTGTGACGGCGAAAACCGGATGGTTACCGAATCACTTAACAGTTTGGCGAGGGGGGAATTTGATAGCAGCAGCGCCACTGTACCTGAAAGGACATAGTTATGGTGAATTTGTCTTTGACCAGCAATGGGCAGAATTAGCCACCCGTCTGGGAATACAATATTATCCTAAGTTATTGGGAATGACACCATTTACCCCCGCTGAAGGTTATCGTTTTTTAATTGCTCCGGGGGAAGATGAAGAGTACATTACAGCCATGATGGTACATGAGATAGATTCTTGGTGTACTAAGCATGGAATTTCTGGGTGTCATTTTCTCTATGTCGATCCTCAATGGCGCACTATGGTAGAACCCCAAGGTTTTACCCCTTGGTTACACCATAGCTACATTTGGGAAAATCTGGGGTTTAAAACTTTTGATGATTACTTAAAATTATTCAACGCCAATCAGCGCCGTAATATCAAGCGAGAGCGCAAAGCTGTGGAAAAGGTGGGTTTAGAATTTCACCCAGTCACTGGTGATGCAATTCCTCACTCTTTATTTCCTTTAATGTACCAGTTCTATGCTGATACCTGTGATAAGTTTGGCTGGTGGGGTAGTAAGTACCTAACAAAACAGTTTTTTGAGCAGCTACACACTAACTATCGCCATCGCGTCCTGTTCTTCCCAGCTTATGATCAGCAAGACCAGGGCCAACCTATAGGTATGTCTTTTTGTCTGTATAAAGGCGATCGCTTATATGGACGCTACTGGGGGAGTTTTCAAGAAATAGACTGTTTACATTTTGATGCTTGCTACTATACACCCATTGAGTGGGCGATCGCCCATGGTATCCAAAGCTTTGATCCTGGTGCTGGGGGACGACATAAAAAACGCCGTGGGTTCCCAGCTACGCCTAATTATAGTTTGCACCGCTTGTACAATCGGCGGTTAGAAAAAATTCTCCATCCCTATCTTAGGGAAGTCAATCAACTAGAACAACAGGAGATAGAAGCCATCAATCAGGATTTACCATTTAGTCAAAATTTCCCCAGTATTAAAATCCCGGAAGAATTAACATAGCATCCCCAAAGGAATAAAAGCGATATTTCCCAGCTATAGCTTGTTGGTATATATTTAACAACCGCTCCCTACCAATCAACGCACTTACCAGCATCAACAAACTAGAACGCGGTAAGTGGAAATTGGTAATTAAACCATCTACTACCCGCCATTGGTAACCGGGATAGATGAATAAATCTGTTTGACCACAGAATGATTGTAAATCCCCAGACTGTGCTGCTGCTTCCAAGGCGCGGACTACTGTAGTCCCCACTGCAATAATTCGACCCCCCGCTGCTTTGGTGGCGCGGATTTGTTCTACTGTAGTGGGGGGGACTGCAATCCACTCCTGATGCATTTGGTGGTTAGTGACGTCTTCTATTTCCACAGGGCGAAATGTCCCTACCCCCACGTGTAAGGTGATGGAAGCCTGATGAATACCGCGATCGCCTAACTTATCTAGTAACTCTGGGGTAAAATGTAATCCTGCTGTAGGTGCGGCGATCGCTCCTGGTTGCTGGGCGTAAACTGTTTGATATTGTTCATCAGCCGCAGTAGAACTGGTAATATATGGCGGTAGGGGTATCTCACCGAATTGATCTAAGACCTCGATTAAAGGTTTACCATCAGGTACATCAAAATCTAATAAACGTCCTCCCGTCCCTGGGTCGCTTTCTAATACAGTCGCAGTGAGGGTAGTGGGGTTTTGTGCAGAATCTTTAGATGTAAAAAAAATTCTAGATCCTATTTTGAAGCGTTTTCCGGGTTTAACTAAAGCTAACCAACAGTTATATTTTCGTTCTTCCAAAAGCAAAACCTCTACTGTAGCACCCGTAGATTTACTACCATACAGCCTAGCTGGAATTACTTTTGTGTCATTCACAATCAACAAATCCCCAGGGCGTAACAAATCTGGTAACTCTCGAAAAATATGATGTGCGGGTGCGGTTTCGGTAGAGGAATTTACCACTAATAAACGGGAACTATCCCTGGGAAATACGGGATTTTGAGCAATTAGTTCCTCTGGTAATATATAATCATACCCACTCAATGAGTAGTCTAAACTCACATCTGGTGTTTCTGTGGCAGAACATCCCGGCAAATTACTATGTATTATTTCTTGCTCCATTGCCTTAATTACTAACTCTGAGAACGCCGCACATTGAGGCAACACCATTCTTTCTTTGTTAACAGGTTATCAACGATCCAACCGTTTTTTTCTAAAGACTCAGCCACAGTAGCAGATTGTTCTACTAAAATCCCGCTAAAAATTCCCCAACTACTCGGTTTAATAATCTGGTTCATTTGTGGCAGCAACTGAATAATCACATCAGCCAAAATATTACAAACAATACCATCCACAGGTTCTTGTAACCCTTGCGTGACTATATCTACACTACCTTCCTCCGGTATCAAGGATTCTGGGCTAATCCGATTCAGGTCACGATTGCTCACAGTTGATTGTACCGCTAAGGGGTCAGTATCCACTGCATAAACTGTTTTTGCCCCTAATAGTAATGCTCCAATACCCAGTATACCAGAACCACAGCCGATATCAGCAATCACCTGACCAATTTTACCCTGAAAATCCACATTTTCTAGGGATTCCAAGCATAATTGGGTTGTGGCATGGTTGCCCGTACCAAATGCTACACCGGGATCTAGAAGAATTACTAGGCGGTCTGAAGCGGCGCTTAAAGGTAGCCAAGCAGGATTAATCAAAAAGCGATCGCCTATTTTTTCCGGTTGCCAGTATTGTTTCCAACTAGTAGCCCAATCTTCCTCATTGATTAACTGACAGCTGAGGGTAGGAATAGGTAAGCCCACACACAGAGCATCTTCATGTAATTGGCTAGAGAGCAACTCTAAATCTAGGGTTGCTCCTGGCAATCTTGGTAGGTAAGCCTTTACAAGACACAAATCACCTTTACCCTCGCTAGCTGTACCACGGCTGCTAAAATCTTCCAGTCGCCAAAAGATAGAATCTTCTAGAGCTGGATCACATAAAATCTGTACTTCCCACCAACTGTTTGTCATATTTAATTCTGATTTCAAGAAATGAGGCAGGCCTCATTTCTTCAAGTTTATAGAGTTACTGTGTATGCGTCCCGAATTCCCGGTACTTTGACAATTTCATCCAAAATGCCATCCGGCAATGGATCATCGATACTCAGAGCCATTACAGCATCACCACGAACAATTTTCCGGCCTACCTGCATACTAGCAATGTTGACATTAAAACTGCCCAGGAGGGAACCAAGTTTACCGATAATTCCCGGCATATCACGGTGTAAAGTAAACACCATATATTTACTGGGGGGTACATTAATGGGGAAACCATCAACGTCGGTGAGGTGAATTTCTTTGTCCCCTAATAAAGCCCCCGTTACCGAATGAGTCCCCAAAGTACCTGTAGCTTCCAGGTGCAAAGAGCCGGCGTAGTCACGAGCTGAAGCGTCCCGGGTTTCAATCACCCGAATTCCCCGCTCCTTGGCCTCTATAGTAGCATTGACGTAATTTACCCGTTCCCGGAGGGCTTGGTAAAGTAGTCCCTTCAAGGAGGCGACAACTAAAGGCTGACTCTTGTTGGTTGCGAGGTCTCCTTGTAGTCGGACATTGAGTACTTCTACTCGTCCACCAGCTAGCTGTCCCACTAGTTTACCCAGGGTTTCGGCTAGCTGCATATAAGGCTTGAGTTCTTCTAGGACATCCGGACCCAAACCAGGGATATTAACTGCTGAACGTGCTGGTAGTCCTAAGAGAACGTCGCGAATTTGCTCGGCCACATCAATAGCTACGTTTACTTGTGCTTCTGTGGTGGAGGCTCCTAAATGGGGGGTGAGGATTACTTCTTTACCGAGCGATCGCAAATCAGACTCACCTAGGGGTTCTGACTCAAATACATCCAAGGCAGCACCGGCAATTTGACCTTGTTTAATTGCCGCAGCTAAAGCAGCTTCATCAATGATACCACCACGAGCGCAATTAATAATTCTGGCTGTGGGTTTCATTTTCGCCAGACTTTGAGCATTAATTAAGTGGGTGGTTTCTGGTGTTTTGGGGATGTGTAGGGTGATATAGTCTGCTTGCTGCATCAGTAAATCCATATCCACCAACTGACAGCCCAGTTGTTCGGCTCGTTCTCTGGAGATAAAAGGATCATAAGCTAAGAGTTTCATTCCCATGGCTTTGGCTACTGTTGCCACATGGGAGCCGATTTTCCCCAAACCGACTACACCCAGGATCTTTTTATAAACTTCCGCACCTACGAAAGTTTTACGATCCCACTCACCCTTTTTCACAGAAGCGTTAGCATCAGGGATGTGACGGGATAAAGATAACATCATGGCTAGGGCGTGTTCCGCCGCGGCGATGGTATTACCTTCTGGGGAATTGACGACAACAATTCCGCGCCGGGTAGCTGTAGCAACATCAACATTATCCACACCGACACCAGCACGACCAATAATTTTTAACTGAGTACCAGCTTCAATAATTTCTTGTGTAACCCGCGTACCAGAGCGGATCATCAGCGCGTCATATTCCCCAATAATTTCGATCAGTTCTGCTGGTTTAAGACCTGTTTTGACATCTACCGTAGCAACTTGGGTGAGAATGTCAATTCCAGCTTGGTCAATAGGATCGGAGACGAGAACCTTGGACATGATTACTTGATTTGTTGGCAATTTACAGGTTATGCAGCACAAGACTTTTTAGTTTAGTCTTTATCTGTGGCAATTGAGCAAAATTTATGCCCTTTCATATCAACCTCTCACTCACCTTGTGATTTTCCATAAGTAAGAAAGCATCAGTTGCACAGATATTCCGGTACTGGTTTATCGGATCTGATCCCGTAGCTTGGCGTCAGCCATAGACTATTAGTGATTTGTGGCACCCTTCCGGTAATATAAACCATGATCATAGCTACAAAGCTAATATTTTTATAAATAATGGTGTAAAGTTTTTTCTAGTAGTTTGACATTAGCGTATACTGTATCCATATAGGGTGTAGGGGTGTGGGTGAGTTTTCCCAGTTCAATCACTGCTCCCAGAAGAGCCTCAACTTCTGTAGGTCGTCCAGCTTCAATATCTTGCAGCATAGAGGTTTTATGAGCGCCGACCTTTTCCGCCCCATTGATCCGCTGTTCTAAACTGATACTGAATTCAATACCTAGTTTTTCGCCAATGGTTTGGGCTTCCATCATCATCTGCCTTGCCAGTTCACGGGTCAAGGGGTATTGGCAAATCTGCTCTAGGGTGGCGCGAGTTAAGGCGCTGATGGGATTAAAGGCTAAGTTTCCCCATAATTTTACCCAGATTTCTGTCCTAATATTAGACCTGACTGGGGCTTTTAAACCTGCTTTTTTGAAGCTTTGGGCTAGTTTTTGCACACGTTCGGTTTTAGTGTGGTCGATTTCTCCCAGGCTGATGCGATCGCCTTCAATATGACGAATTACTCCCGGCGATCGTAATTCCACCGCTGGATAAACTACACAACCAATTACCCGATCTATCTCAATATTGGCGGCAATTATCCCCTGTGGATCAACAGACTGAATTTGTTGTCCTTCATATTCACCGCCATGCTTATAAAAGTACCACCAAGGAATACCATTCTGGGCAGTAACTACCATGGTATCAGAATTATAGAGGGATGATACTTGAGGAGCGATCGCCGGTAAACTCTGCGCTTTCACTGCCAGGATGACCACATCTTGAGATCCTACCTGATTTATATTACTCGTAGCTACACAAGGATTGACTCTATAACTAGACCCATCGGCCATAATTACCTCTAGTCCCCTGTTTTGAATTGCTTCTAGATGCTTTCCCCGAGCAATTAAGGTGACATCTTCCCCTGCGCGAGCTAGTTTAGCTCCTAAATACCCACCAATAGCACCCGCACCTACAATACAAATTTTCATATGTCAGTCCCCAATTTCAGCAGTTTAGCCATATTCAACCTTTGCAGTTTCCCTGTTGCGCCGCGGGGTAAGGCTTCCAGGATATGAATTTGTTTAGGCACTTTGAAATCTGCTAAAACTTGGGAACAATAGGATTTTAATTCCTGCTCACTGGTCTGACTTTTGAGCACCACCGCAGCATGAATCTCCTCACCCAGGGACTTGTGAGGGACAGCAAAAGCTAAAGCCTCAGCTACAGCAGGATGACGCAGTAATAAATCATCTATTTCCAAAGGCGAAATTTTTTCACCACCTCTATTGATCAGTTCCTTGATTCTGCCGGTAAGGTAAAGGTAGCCATCTAGGTCTAGTTTACCCTGATCACCTGTACGGAACCAACCCTTAACAAAAGCAGTGGCGTTGGCTTGGGGATTATTCTCGTAACCATCGATAACATTGGCTCCCTTTACTACCACTTCACCCAGACTACCTTGGGGAAGGAGGTAACCATTTTCATCCATAATCCCGATTTCCACACCCAAGGGCGCATAACCCACACTTCCTGGTTTGCGGATTTTCGGCGGTAAAGGGTTGGAAGTCATCATGTGGGCTGCTTCTGTCATGCTGTAGGATTCTACCACTGGGGTATTAAGAACTGCTTCCATTTGTTCGATAATTACCGGTGGTAGAGGGGCGCTGCTAGCACGAATAAAGCGGAATCTATGAGATTTAACAATATCTTGATTGCGACTGGCTCGCCCTAAAATCATTTGATGGATGGTAGGAGCAGCAGAGTACCAAGTGGGTTTGTATGTATCCACCAGTTGCCAAAATTCTAAGGCGTTAAACCCTGTGGGACAGATAAATGTCCCCCCTGATGCTAAGGTGGACAGTAGACAACCCACTAATCCATGAATATGAAATAGTGGCATGAGGCATAAATTGGTGTCCTTGTCTGTGAGATTGTAGACAGTGATAATATTCTGGGCAGAAGCTATCAGATGACGGTGGCGAATGGGAACTCGTTTAGGACGGCTAGTAGTTCCACTGGTATGTAAAATAATCGCTATATCATCATCTGTAGGTAACTCAGATTTATTAGGTTCTATTTGTGGCTGTTTAACTTCCCCGTTTAATGCCAAACTCAATGTACCATCAGAGTTACTTGTAACATTAATTAAGAGCATATCGGGATGAGCCGCCGCAATGGCGGACTCTGGTGTCCCTGGTAAGGTGATCAGGGCTTCGGCTTGGAGGTCTTGGTAGTAAAAGGCAAATTCTTCTTTTTTATATTTGGGATTCAGGGGTGCTGCTGTTCCGCACAAGCTAGCAGCAAGGAAAATACAGGCCATCTCAGAACCATTACCCATAGCAATGGCGATGCGGCTTCCTTTACCTAGGCCGAAACTATGCAGTTGTGCAACTAGACTTAATACATTTGACTTCAGCTGCTCATATGTCAAAGTTAGTTGGGCTGGTGTGAATAAGGCTGGATGCTCGTCTTTTCCAGTTATAATATCTAATATATGCATATTATACTATCGCATCAGGGTCAACACCTAGCTCACGTAACTTTGCTGCTAGTATTTCCGCCCGTTGGCGTTCTTGTTCAGCTCGTTGGCGTTCTTGTTCAGCTCGTTGGCGTTCTTGTTCAGCTCGTTGGCGTTCTTGTTCAGCTTGCTCACTACTCCACAACAACAAATTACCTTCTTTATCCCACCACCGCAGCCAATTCATATTTTGGCATAGTCTTTCACCTGGCCAAATTCCCAGGAATAATTCTAATTGCTCAATCCAGTAACGACCATTGTCCTCTGCCGTCATTAAGCTATATTTTTCGTTTTCTAAACACCTGACTTCTAGAATCACTTCGTAGGGGTCATAGGTGATATAAGTGGGAACTTTAAGAATATGTTCGTAAAAATATAGTTTACCGTAGGGTGGCGTTGAACGGATTGATAGTTCTCCATTTTCTGTGTCTGATAAAAATTCCATGACTACAGCCACAGGAGCACCTTCTAAATGGGGGGTATAACTACGACGAATCACCCCAGAGGCTACGGGTTGGACTTGGGGAACGTACAACCAGTCAGGCGCTTTGACAACTATTTTTTTGTTGACTGTCGCTACTAAACCGAAGTTAGAAGCAATTAACATCTGGGGTTGGATGCGTTGTGTGGCTCCTAGTGCATCGGTCAGTGCCGAAGCCAGCGCCGGTTGTTGAATATTTTCCACTGGATCATCGGGTAGAATGAATTCGGCGGGAAGAGCTTCCCAAGTAATATTTAATTCTTTTTGTGTTTTGTGAGTAGGGGGAATTTGTACCAACATTTAACTACTCCTAATAATATTTGAGTATATTCGGTTAGGGAAACTGGCGATCGCGCACTTCTGATGCGTAATCTTTCACAGCTTTGGTAATTGTCTCTCGCAGATTTGTGTAAACTTTTGCAAAGGGTGGGTGCTTTTCTCCCAAACCTAGGACATCGGAGGTGACTAACACCTGTCCATCACAATCAACTCCCGCACCGATGCCAATAGTAGGAATGTTTAATTTTTGTGTAATCTTTCTTGCTAAATCTGCGGGTATATGCTCTAAAACTATGGAGAATACACCGGCTTGTTCGAGAGCCATGGCCTGGTGGAAAATTGTCTCACTAGCCTCTTGAGTTTTCCCCTGTTGTCGTAATCCCAGTTGATGTACTGATTGGGGTGTCAAACCGACATGACCCATGACTGGGATTCCGGCTTGTACCAGTCGAGCCACAGTTTCTACCATGGCGGGATAACCACCTTCTAACTTAACTGCTTGGGCCCCTGTTTCTTTCAAAATTAATCCGGCTGAGTGCATCGCCTGTGAGATGCTTTCTTGGTAAGTTAAAAATGGTAAATCAACCACCACTAAAGCCTGTTTGACACCACGACGCACAGCTTTAGCATGGTGCAACATTTCCTCTAGGGTAATTGGTAGTGTTGTCTCGTAACCTAAAACCACCGCCAGTGAGTCCCCCACTAAGATTAAGTCTACCCCAGCTGCATCTAGAAGTTGGGCGATCGCATAATCCCAAGCAGTCAAGGCGACGATTGACCGCCCCTGTTGTTTCCATTGAATTAATTGCCCAGTAGTGATTGCCATTGTTTAACAGGTAAACGCCATTCATCCTATCTGTACCAGAAAGTAGGGAGGGTGGATGTTGAGTATAATGCTTCTCCTCTCCATGCCACTGCACTTCTTTACATTTAAGGTGGACTTTTGTAAATCAGTCTTAACAAAATGTTTAAAACTTTATGTAATAACAAATTTAAATAAATCAGTTAAAAACTTTGAAAGAATAACTTATCAAATTCTTGATATATTGTAAGACAACATACAAATGACGTGGTGTGCAATTTCTTTTTCTTTCGCTTATCACTCTGCTGAGTTTATGTCAAGCAAATTCTCCCGTGATCTATTCCCCCATTGTGAGGGGATATATCACCGAGTCTATCCGGTGAGATATCAACCCAGTCAGCTAAAAACGCCGTTATGTGGGGTAATAGTCCTGTGACCATCCTCAGACAGCGGTGTAAAGACAAAAATTTAGCGGGGTAAGAGCAAAGAGTTAAAAGAGAATTTTTATTTACGGGATGAGGAAACAGCATGACGGGCTTGATGCACCCCAGCTTCTTGGGGAGAACATTTGTAAATAAATGTTTCGTTGCCAGAAAACCTACCCGCCAAAACCAACCTCTAACAAAAAAATTTTCCTGATTTTTCCCCAATCAATAAGGGTAAAAAGCGGGAGTGAGAAAAAGTTGCACAGAACGTGATTTGATTAAGTAATTAATAGAGTGACTTCTTGGAAGGGGAATTTATGTCTTACGCTCAAACGAAGACCCAGAGCAAATCAGGATATCAAGCCGGGGTTAAAGATTACAGACTAACTTATTACACCCCAGATTACACACCTAAAGATACAGACCTTCTAGCCGCCTTCCGGATGACTCCCCAGCCTGGGGTTCCCCCCGAAGAAGCGGGTGCTGCTGTGGCGGCTGAATCCTCCACAGGTACTTGGACAACTGTATGGACAGACTTGCTCACAGACCTAGATCGCTACAAAGGTCGTTGCTACGACATTGAACCGGTTCCCGGTGAAGATAACCAGTACATCGCCTATGTTGCTTATCCTCTAGACCTGTTTGAGGAAGGTTCCGTCACCAATATGTTGACCTCGATTGTAGGTAACGTATTTGGTTTTAAAGCTTTGCGGGCGCTACGTCTAGAAGACTTACGGATTCCTGTCGCTTACCTGAAAACCTTCCAAGGACCACCTCACGGTATTCAAGTAGAACGTGACAAATTAAACAAATATGGTCGTCCTTTGTTGGGTTGTACCATTAAGCCCAAATTAGGTTTGTCTGCTAAGAACTACGGACGCGCTGTATATGAGTGCTTGCGCGGTGGTTTGGACTTCACCAAAGACGACGAAAACATCAACTCTGCACCATTCCAAAGATGGCGCGATCGCTTCTTGTTTGTAGCAGAAGCCATCCACAAAGCACAAGCAGAAACCGGGGAAATCAAAGGTCACTACCTGAACGTTACCGCCCCCACCTGTGAACAAATGTTGCAACGGGCTGAGTTCGCTAAAGAACTGAAGATGCCCATCATCATGCACGACTACCTGACCGCCGGGTTCACCGCTAACACCACCTTGGCGCGTTGGTGTCGTGATAACGGTATTTTGCTGCACATTCACCGCGCGATGCACGCTGTAATTGACCGTCAAAAGAACCACGGTATCCACTTCCGTGTATTGGCTAAAACCCTGCGGATGTCCGGCGGTGACCACATCCACACCGGTACAGTAGTTGGTAAGTTGGAAGGCGAACGTGGTATTACCATGGGCTTCGTTGACCTGTTGCGTGAAAACTACGTTGAACAAGACAAATCTCGCGGTATCTACTTTACCCAAGATTGGGCTTCTATGCCTGGTGTAATGGCAGTTGCTTCTGGTGGTATCCACGTATGGCATATGCCCGCACTAGTAGAAATCTTCGGCGATGACTCCGTACTCCAGTTTGGTGGTGGTACACTGGGTCACCCCTGGGGTAACGCACCTGGTGCAACCGCTAACCGCGTGGCTCTAGAAGCTTGTATCCAAGCTCGTAACGAAGGCCGCAACTTGGCTCGTGAAGGTAACGATATCATCCGCGAAGCTGCTAAGTGGAGCCCTGAGTTGGCTGTTGCTTGCGAACTGTGGAAAGAAATCAAGTTCGAGTTCGAGGCCATGGATACTGTCTGATCCTGAAGTAACCGGTAAAAAGTTAAAGAGTACAAGAAAATAATCATTCTTTCTTTTAACCTTTGACTTTTGACTTTTTACTTTTTATGGGCTGGGGTCAAGCATGAATCTAAAGCAAATTGCGAAAGACACAGCCAAAACTCTCCAAAGTTACCTGACTTATCAGGCGCTGCGGACTGTATTGGCACAGCTAGGCGAAACGAATCCTCCCTTAGCGTATTGGTTGCAAAACTTTTCTGCGGGGAAAATCCAAGACGGAGAAGCATATCTTGAGCAACTGCTCCAAGAAAAGCCAGATTTGGCACTGCGGCTCATGACAGTCAGAGAACACATAGCCGCAGAAGTAGCCGAATTTCTCCCGGAAATGGTTTGTACTGGGATTCGACAAGCCAATATTCAGCAGCGTCGCCAGCATTTAGAACGCATGACACAAATAGATACATCTGACCCCAGTCCGCACCCAGAACAGCAGACAAGTTCCGATCCCCCCAGTCAAGAGTGAACAGTAGTTCACTCAGAACTGAAAAACTACTATCAATCTCAAACCATTATCAAAAGCTATGCAAACTTTACCAAAAGAGCGTCGTTACGAAACCCTTTCCTACTTACCCCCTCTTTCTGATGCTCAAATTGCCAAGCAGGTAGATTACATCTTGGCTCAAGGTTATATTCCTGCTGTTGAGTTCAACGAAACTTCTGAACCCACAGAATTGTACTGGACAATGTGGAAGTTACCTTTGTTTAACGCCAGATCTACTCACGAAGTACTCAGCGAAGTTCAATCTTGTCGTTCTCAATATAGCAACTGCTATATTCGTGTTGTAGGCTTTGACAACATCAAACAGTGTCAAGTTCTCAGCTTTATTGTTCACAAGCCCAGCAGATACTAAAAGCTGACAAGTTAAATTAATTTTTTTTGTTGGGGAGAGGTGGAATTGTCTACCTCTCTTATTTATTTTCCTGAGAATTCAATTCCCTGTTGGCGGTAGATAAAAATTAATTAAATAAGTAAAATAATTTACAAAATGAGTTACTATATTGCTCCTCGCTTCCTAGATAAACTTGCAGTTCACATTACTAAAAATTTCTTGAATCTTCCCGGTGTGCGAGTACCGTTAATTTTAGGTATTCACGGACGTAAGGGCGAAGGAAAGACATTTCAATGTCAGTTAGTCTTTGAAAAAATGGGGATTGAAGTAACTCTCATCTCTGGGGGTGAATTGGAAAGTCCCGACGCGGGAGACCCAGCGCGGTTGATTCGTTTGCGCTATCGGGAAACCGCAGAATTAATTAGGGTACGCGGTAAAATGTGTGTGCTGATGATTAATGATTTAGATGCGGGTGCGGGGCGCTTTGATGAGGGGACTCAGTATACTGTCAATACCCAGTTAGTGAATGCTACACTGATGAACATTGCGGATAATCCTACAGATGTGCAGTTACCTGGAAGCTATGATTCCACTCCCTTACATCGTGTTCCGATTATTGTCACAGGTAATGATTTTTCTACCCTCTACGCCCCATTAGTTCGGGATGGACGCATGGAGAAATTCTACTGGGAACCAGATAGGGATGACAAGGTGGGAATTGTCGGCGGAATTTTTCAGCAAGATGGACTGTCACAACGGGAAATTGAACAGTTAGTTGGTACTTTTCCCCATCAATCTATTGACTTCTATAGCGCCTTGCGATCGCGTATTTATGATCAACAAGTACGTGATTTTATTTATCAAGTCGGTTTTGAAAATGTATCGTTGCGTGTGGTCAATAGTGCTGAGAAACCACCAGAGTTTAAAAAGCCGGATTTTAGCTTATCTCATTTAATTGAGGCGGGTAAATTCATGGTGGGTGAACAACAACGGGTAGAAACTTCCCAATTGGTGGATGAATATAACCGCTTAAATCGAGGTCGCAAAAATTATCAACCTGCACCACCTACCCCCGTAACACCCAGTAGTCAACCATCCGCAAATGGTTCCCAACCACAGGAAGCTACAAGTACCCATTTAAACCTAGAGACACAAGCACAAATCCGCCAAATACTGGCTCAAGGTCATAAAATTAACTTTGAACACGTAGACGAACGCCGCTTCCGCACAGGTTCATGGCAAAGTTGCGGTACTACTCACATTGATGCTGAATCAGATGCTGTGTTAACCTTAGAATCCTGTTTAGCTGAATATCGCGGTGAGTATGTGCGTTTGGTAGGAATTGATCCCCATGCTAAACGGCGGGTAGTGGAAACAATTATTCAACGACCCAATGGGAGGAATTAATTGACGCTATATTACAACCTGCTGGGGCTAGTTTAACCGCGATCGCCTGGCCAATACTTGAAGTTGCACTTTTGACACTCCCACGGCTGAAAGCACGTGGGATTCTTCATTCATCCAGCCAACTTCTGCAATAGGTACGCCTCACCGCAAATTAGCTGGTACTTCTTCTGGGATGACCCAATAATAGATTGTCCGGCCATCCACCTTTAATGTTTGTTCTGGTTCCCATTCTCCCATATCGAAAGCATGGGAGACAATTCTGGTTCCCGGTTTAAGTTGCTCGAATAACTGAGGACGGAGTTTGATGTTGATATCAGGTAGTAGGTAGAGTGTCACTACTGTAGCTTCACTAAAATCAGACTTAAATAAATCTTGCTGGACAAATTTGACGCGATCGCCGACTCCTGCTTGCTCTGCATTTGTATTGGCTTCCTGTATAAGTTCCGGGTTAATTTCTACACCCACACCTCGTGCGCCATACTTTTGAGCGGCTGTAATTACAATGCGTCCATCACCACTCCCCAGGTCGTATAGCACATCATCTTTAGTTACTTTTGCTACTGATAGCATGGCATCAACTACTGCCTGAGGTGTTGGTACATAAGGTACATCACCAGAATGTTCTCGAGGTTGAATGGTGGTGGTGTTGGTTGGTGTCAAACTAGGGGCTTCCACATTCGGTTCTGGGGGTGTACATCCCACAAATCCCAGACTAACTCCTGTAGCCAGTAAAAACAAGACTTTTTGATAATTCATGATTTTTTCCTTTCTCAATAAGATGTGTTCTAATTCCCGGTCATCTATTGGCGATTCCAGAACAATAAGGGGATTCCTGCTGTTACCACTAAAACCCCTACCAATGCTCCTACACCCGTATAAACCAAGCTGGAATAAAGCAAATACCCGCAGGATGTACAGAAAAGCAATGGTATCACGGGGTAAAATGGCACACAAAAAGGGCGATATATGTGTGGTTCGCGGATACGCAGCACCAACAGTGATACACCAGAAAGCAGAAAAAATAACCAAAACACTGGGGCAGTGTAATCTACCATGGTTTTAAAGCCACTGCGGGTCACAGTGCCTAAAATCACCAAGGCTAAGGCGATACCCACTTGTAATAAAAAGGCTGGAGTGGGAATATTATCCTCTTTTTGCCGGCGCCCCATAAAACTAAACAAAGGAAAATCCTCACCTAATGCGTAATTAGTACGTGCACCGGTGAAAATCGTCGCATTAATTGCTCCTAAGGTAGAAACTGCAATTAACAGACTGATAAACACCGCTCCTGTTTCACCCCAAATAGACCGCATTAAATCGGCTGCGACTGCTTTAGATGCGGCCATATTTGATAAACCGAGTCCTTGGAGGTAAGCTAAATTGATCAACAGATAAATAGCAGTGATGATGCCAATACTCCCGACTAGCGATCGCAAAATGTTACGCCTTTGATTCTGTATTTCTGCTGAAATATACGCCGCTTCGTTCCAGCCGCCATAAGACAAGAGTACAAATACCATCGCCAATCCCCAATTTCCTGATAACCTAGGTTCTGTGGCCACTGTAGAATTAGGCAGGGCAGTTAGTCCTAAAAATATTACCAGTAATAAGCCCAGAACCTTGGCCGCCGACAGCCAGTTTTGTGTCCACTTACCTTGTGCTAAACCCAGGATATTTACAGCCGTTAAGATAGCGATCGACCCAGCTGCATAAAAAGAAGATGAAAACGGACCCAAAGGCCATATCTGACTAGCATAGTCACCAAAGACAAATGCCAAGAGCACAATAGAACCTGTTTGAATCACAGTCATTCGCGCCCAGGCAAATAAAAAGGCGATTCCTCGCCCAAATGAACGTTTAAGATAATAGTAAGCACCTCCGACATTGGGATACGCCGTGGCTAACTCTGCATAACATAACGCACCCACCAGGGATACCAAACCACCAGCTAACCACAACAGCACCACAACAGTATTGCTACCTGCTTCCGCTGCTACTAATGCAGGGGTTTGAAAAATTCCCGACCCGATGACAATACCCACAATCAGCGCTACTGCATCTGATAATGTGAGTAATCGTTTGGGTTTTCCTCCTTCATTCATAGCTCCTGAATCAGCTAAATTGTGGTTTTCCTGACTACTCACATCTCTTGTTACTAGTTACATCAACAATTTTAACTAGCTTTGTACGTTTTTAACCCTAGTGGGTTAACTATACACTTCCCTATTCCATCTTGTGTACTAAACAAAGAATTCCCAACTATTATTCTGAAAATATTTCTCCCCCTGTGAGAATATGCTCAAAGTATGGAATTCATCAGCTTTTTACCCAAAACCGGTATGGTTTAGGGCTGCTACTATAACCCTAAAATCATGCGAGCTACATTCAGGTAAATTAAAACTCCCAAGACATCCACAGCGGTAGTAATAAAAGGTGCTGACATCAAAGCGGGGTCTAGTCCCATAGCACGGAATAAAAATGGCAAAGCAGAACCAGAAACTGAGGCTAAAACGCAGATCGAAAATAGACTAATACCCACAGCTAGGGCTACGGAGATATTAGCTTGTAAGAAGTATGCCCACACTATCACCACAGTACCTAACATAGCTCCCAGGAGTATGCCAGCGATCGCCTCCCGTCTAATTATATTTAACGCTTCGTGAGAGCGGATATCCTCCGTATTCAGCCCGCGAATTACCACAGTAGAAGACTGAGCGCCTACATTACCCCCTGTATCAATTAATAAGGGTATAAATGCAGTTAAGGCTACCACTTTTTCTAAAATATCCTCTTGGTTAGTAATTACCGCAGCCGTGGCACTATTGGTGATTAATAGGATAAATAACCATACTACCCGCTTACGGGCAACAGTAAATAAGTTAGTTTGAAAATAGTTATCACCACCAGCTTCTAGACCACCCAACTTATAGATATCTTCTGTCGTTTCTTGTTCTAAAATATCCAGGACATCATCCACCGTGACAATACCGACAAGGCGCTGTTCCGCATCTACCACAGGGATAGCGACAAAATCATAGTGCTGAATTGTCCGCGCCACTTCTTCCTGGTCAGTATTTGTATTCACAAATACAACCTCACGGGTCATGATACTACCAATAGTTTCCTCTGGTTGAGCCAAAATCAGATCCCGCAGGGAGAGAATCCCCGTCAAGCGACGAGCATCATCAGTGACATAAATATAATAAATAGTTTCTCGGACATCAGCCTGAGAACGAATCTGTGCTAACGCCTGAGTAATGGTAAGATTTTCCTTGAGTGAGAGATACTCAGGAGTCATAATCCGCCCAGCAGTATTAGGCGCATAACCTAAAAGCAAAGCAGTTGCATCCCGTTCCTCTGGGCTGAGTTGTTGCAACAGTCGTCGGACAACCTTGGCCGGGAGCTCATCAAACAGACGAGCCCGGTCATCAGGCGACATATTATCAACGATTTCCTGTACATCCTGACGCTTAAAATCTTCTAGTAGTGTTTGTTGTACACTAGGATCTAGGTATTCAAACACCTCTATAGACTCTTCCTTAGAAAGTAACCGAAAAGCGATGGCCTGGGTAGCCTCTGGTAAACCTTCAATAGAAGCGGCAATATCTGCCACCTGAACGGGAACTAACAAAGCTTTAGCACCCTGAAAATTTTTCTGTTCAAGTAGGACTTGCAACTGCTCGCGCACTAGGTCTTGTAAATCTTGTCTGGATCTGCTTTGCATATGTGAACTAATAATAAAGGCTGTGTTCTCTCAAGCTAATTTACTTTTACTGTCACCGAGTTTGACATTAGACCTTTTCCCTACTTTACAATAAGGTTTTCCTAGTTACTTATGTTACAAGTTTCCACCCCTCCAGAGCAACTTCATATTCTACTTAACTTCTAGCCGGACTGCATAGGTAGTTTATCCGCCGAAAATGATGAAGATTTGGAGGTTGACAATTGCAGCCAAATTGGTTACTATAATCTTGATAAGGAAGAATTATTTTAAATAAGCTCTCATTAAGACCTAAGTATAACCGTTAAAATGCGCTACTGGGTAGGATGAGAATATCTATCATTTCACCCACCACCAAGCCGCTCAAAGCTAGGACAGTTAAAATCCAAAATGAGTCAGTTTTGTTAAAGCCCTTCCAACGCATTTCTAAGTCAGC
This sequence comes from Anabaenopsis elenkinii CCIBt3563, assembly GCF_015245355.1. GTDB lineage: Bacteria > Cyanobacteriota > Cyanobacteriia > Cyanobacteriales > Nostocaceae > Anabaenopsis > Anabaenopsis elenkinii. The sequence goes on from NZ_CP063311.1 coordinate 3,161,431, forward strand.
TAAAAAGGTGGTTGCTATGGGTATAAGAAACAGACTGAAAAATACCGACCAGGTTTCTACCAAAGCAACTGATAGAATTAAAAATAAAACCATAAACAAGATTCTAGAGCCAATTGCCACTAACTGCTCCAACCAAACAATAGTTTTTCTGACAATGGCTAAGGTGACGGAGACCACAAAAGCCCCCGTCAACCAAATAATGTGATGAGCAGCAAGATACCACCCTAAAAGAGTATAAGCTAACCAGAGTAATAAGAGGGGCATCACTGGTATTCTGTGAAAAAATCCCACATTCATGATTTTCTTTCCCTACCTAGTCAGAATCAAAGATTGACACCCCAATAAGAGTTTTAACCTATTTGTCAATGCTACCCTTGACTATGAATTAGTCGAATGACTAGCCTTTTGGGCTAAATATCACCATATATGGGAATTGCAGCACCACGGATATCCTGAGCAGCTTCTGAAGCCAGAAAGCAGATTAATTGAGCGAGAGATTCCGGTTTTACCCACTTGTGAGCATTTTCTGGTCCCATAGATTCCCGATTCTTGGGTGTATCAATGACACTAGGAAGTATCACATTAGCAGTAATATTTGTACCCTTAGTTTCCTCAGCGATCGCCTTTGTTAAGGCTACCACACCAGCTTTAGAAGCAGAATAAGCTGCTAATTGCGCCGCAGGTTGCACAGCAGCCCTAGAAGCTACCGTGACAATTCTACCATAGCCATGTTCCCACATACTTTTTAGGCTATACCTGCAGGCTAAGAAAGTTGTATTCAGATTTAAATTAAATTCCCGCTTCCAATTGTAAAAACTGTATTCATGAGTTTTCCCCATAGAAAATCCCCCCACCAGATGAATTAATACATCCACCCGTCCCATACGATTAACCAGATGATCTACCGAGGCTTCTTCCTCCAGATTAGCAGGGATAAAGTGAACTCTGGCAAAATCAGCAGGTGAAAGGATTCCTTTGAGGCGCTCAACTTCTCTAGGGTTACGATAAGGAATAGTTATATCTGCACCCTGAGCTAGAACAGCAGGCGTTACTCCTAAACCTAGTCCACCAGTACCACCGGTGACTAAAACTTGCTTACCTTTCATAAATTTTTGATGCACTCGGTGAAAGTTCATTTTTAAGATAACGCGATGTGGGAAATTTGGGACAATTACTTAGTTTGTAAGAAACAGAACCAAAAACCCCAAGATCACCCCCATGAAGATGGAATCAGCAGTCAGAAGTGTTGTTAAAATCCAAGTAAATTTCCGTCAAAATTTATCACCTGATTCCTATGAAAGAAACTGTCCTAGAGGTTCGCAATCTAAAAGTGGAATTTTCCAGTGATGGTAGCAGTGTCAAAGCGGTGGATAATATATCCTTTGAGATTAATAGCGGCCAGACTCTAGGTATAGTCGGTGAATCGGGTAGTGGTAAATCCGTCACATCATTGGCTGTCATGGGTTTGTTACCAACTACCGGTAAAATTACTGCTGGTGAAGTTTGGTTTCGTCCCCACTCCGTTAGTAAACCCATTAATCTGGTAGAATTGCCTCCTGAAGAAATGCAACTACACCGGGGTGGGGATATCGCCATGATTTTTCAAGAACCCATGAGTTCCCTCAATCCGGTTTATACTATTGGCTTTCAGATGTGCGAAGCGATTATGCAACATGAGAATGTTTCTCTAGTTGAAGCCCAACGAATTGCGATCGCCCTTTTGCAAGAAGTCAAACTTTTGCCTAGTGATGAAATTATACAACAGCAGTGTCTGGAAAATACAGGTCAAGGAGATAGGCTCACCTTGGCTAGATTAGTGAAGCAGCGCCAAGAAGCTATTTTAGAGCGTTACCCCCATGAACTTTCTGGAGGTCAGCTACAAAGGGTAATGATTGCCATGGCTATTTCTTGCAATCCTGTGGTATTAATTGCTGATGAACCCACTACAGCTTTAGATGTGACGGTGCAGGCTACGATTATTGAGTTGTTGGGAGAATTGCAGCAAACCCGTGATATGTCTATCATTTTCATTACCCACGATTTGGGACTAATTTCGGAAATTGCTGACCAAGTAGCAGTAATGTACCAAGGCCAAATTGTCGAATATGGTGCAGCAGCAGAAATTTTTAGCCATCCCCAACATCCATATACTAAAGGTCTGGTAGCTTGTCGCCCTACACTTAACCACCGTCCTCACAAACTACTGACTGTTTCCGACTATATGACTGTGGAAGAAACCCCCACAGGAACAGCAGTAATTCGCGCCAAAGAACCTCTACATCCCCCAGAGTTCACCCTGGCGCAGATGTATCAAAGGTGGGACAATTTTAATCATAAATCACCTTTATTGGAAGTCCGCAACCTCCAGGTAGGTTTCCCTGTGCGGGGGGTATTTGGTGGTACAAAACGTTATCATATGGCGGTTAACAATGTTTCTTTTGATGTCAAACCAGGGGAAACACTGGGATTGGTGGGAGAATCTGGTTGTGGTAAAACTACCTTGGGTAGAAGTTTACTGCGGTTAATTGAACCAATGGGTGGTGAAATTATCTTTGAGGGTCAAGATATTACTCACCTCAAGGGTAAACCATTACAGCGACTGCGGCGAGAAATGCAAATTGTTTTCCAAAATCCTTTTAGCTCCCTAGACCCCCGGATGAAAATTGGGGAAGCGGTGATGGAACCGTTGTTAATTCACTCTGTGGGGAAGACCCAGCGACAGCGCCGAGAACGTGTAGTTGAACTTCTAGAACGGGTAGGTTTAAGCGCAGATGCAATACACCGCTATCCCCATCAGTTTTCTGGTGGTCAACGTCAACGGGTTTGTATTGCGCGTTCTTTGGCTTTAAATCCTAAGTTTATTATCTGTGACGAGTCGGTTTCTTCCTTGGATGTTTCTGTACAAGCCCAGGTGTTAAATTTACTTAAAGAATTGCAGGCTGAATTTCAACTTACCTATATTTTCATTTCTCATGATTTAAGTGTCGTCAAATTTATGAGCGATCGCATTTTAGTCATGAATTGTGGTCAAATTGTAGAACAGGGAACAGCCGAAAGTATTTACATGGAACCCCAGGAAGAATATACACAAAAATTAATTGCTTCCATTCCTACCGGTAGTCCTGAACGCATACGCGCTCGCCAAGCAGACAAACTATGAATCCTCAAAAAAGTCACAAACCTACCGGTTTAGGAGCAGCTTTAGCCTTCATCGAAGCTGTAGGAAATAAACTCCCCGACCCACTGACGATATTTTTCCTCTTATCCTTAATGGTAATTCTCGCCAGTGCGATCGCCGCTGCTTTTAACCTTTCTGTTGTCCACCCTGGAAACGGTGACACCATCGTCGCGGTTTCCTTACTTACCCCGGAGGGTATCCGCCGCATTTTTACCTCCGCAGTCAACAACTTTAGGGAGTTTCCTCCCCTGGGTACTGTGCTGGTGGCTATGTTGGGGGTGGGAGTTGCTGAGTATACTGGGTTTCTCTCAGCAGTAATACGCAAAATAGTATTAATTGCTCCCAGTAAATTCATCTGCCCCGTGGTAGTATTTGCTGGTATTATGGGTAACATCGCAGCCGATGCTGGTTATGTGGTGCTTGTACCCCTGGGAGCGATGGTATTTCTGGCATTTCGGCGGCATCCTTTGGCTGGTTTGGTAGCGGCTTTTGCGGGTGTGGCTGGGGGCTTTAGTGCGAATTTACTCATTACTTCCCTTGACCCTTTACTGGCAGGATTAACCCAAAGTGCCGTAGAATTAATTAATCCTAACTATCAAGTTAATGCGACTGCCAATTATTATTTTATGGCAGTTTCCACTTTATTAATAACTCTAATTGGCTGGTTTGTTACCGAAAAAATTGTAGAGCCAAGATTGGGTAATTACACAGGAGAAGCAGATTACCAAATGGAACAACTCAGCGTAGGGGAAAATAAAGGTTTACGCTGGGCTACTTATGCTTTACTAGGATTTATCGCCTTCGTTCTGGTCATGGTGTTACCACCACAAGGAATTTTACGACATCCAGAAACCTTGACAATTATTCCTTCACCTTTTCTAGATAGCATCGTATTTATTATTGCCTTGGCTTTTCTCATTCCTGGGATTGTTTATGGTAAGATTGCCGGAACTATTGAAAATGACAAAGATATCGCTAAAGCCTTGAGTAATTCCATGAGTGCCATGGGATATTATATCGTTTTAGCATTCATCGCCGCCCAATTTATTGCCTATTTTAGTTGGAGTAATTTAGGGGCGATTATGTCGATCAATGGGGCAGAATTTCTCAAGACTACAGGGATTACAGGGGCGCCATTACTGATATTATTTATTTTAGTCAGTATGCTGCTGAATTTATTTGTGGGTTCAGCTTCCGCCAAGTGGGCAATTATGGCTCCTGTATTTGTACCTATGTTTATGTTAATGGGTTACTCCCCAGAGTTAACCCAAGCTGCATACCGTATTGGTGATTCTACTACTAATATTGTCACTCCTTTGATGCCTTATTTTCCTTTGATCGTTGCTTTTGGGCAGAAATACGATCAAAACCTAGGTATGGGGACGCTTATAGCTATGATGTTACCTTATGCGATCGCCTTTTTGTTGGGTTGGTCTATTCTATTAATTATCTGGTTTGTTTTGGGTTTACCCCTCGGTCCTGGGGCGTTGATGAGAATTTAATTTACACCTTGGCGGCGTTAATATCAAGCAGTCAGTGCCAATTTTAGAGCATCAGGCTTTACCTTTGAGTGTACAATTAATACCTGCACCCTATAAAGAAGCCTCCATTTTACAAGTGACTGCTGTGTTAGAACCCCAGGGGTTATTTCTGGGAATCAGTTAAAGCATGATCACACCCATGGGTTGTAGCCTCCGGGACTGGATCATAACCACCTGGATGAAAAGGATGACAACGTAAAATCCGCCGCGTAGCCATCCACCCACCGCGCCATACCCCAAACCGCTCAATAGCTTCAATAGCATACATTGAACAAGTTGGTTGAAAGCGACAAGTAGGGGGAAATAATGGCGAAATAAACATTCTGTAACCTTTAATTAACCAAATGAAGAATAATTTCATCACTATCCCCTAAATCCTATAATTTAATAATAAATCTGAAAATTTATATCTTATAGTTTCTTTGTTATCTTCCGTTATCAATTTAACCTCAGTTACACCTTTGTGGCTGCAAATTACGGCAGTTACCCTTTGGGTGTCACTTATCCTCCTAATTTCATGGCTGGTACATCGCTTTGCTCAGGGTGAACCAGAAATAGTCAGGAAAATAGTTCACATTGGCACCGGTAATGTAATTTTACTGGCTTGGTGGCTAAATGTTCCCGCCAGTTTAGGTATCATAGCTTCCATTATCGCCAGTGCCATCACCTTATTATCATACAGATTTCCCATTCTACCTGGTATTAATAGCGTCGGGCGGCAGAGTTTGGGAACCTTCTTTTATGCTGTCAGTATGGGCATTTTAGTCGCCTGGTTCTGGCATATACAACAACCCCAATACGCCGCCATCGGGATCATGGTCATGGCCTGGGGTGATGGGTTAGCAGCATTGATTGGGCAACGCTTTGGTAAACATAAGTATATGCTTATGGGAGCGCAAAAAAGTTGGGAAGGTTCCTTGACCATGGCTCTAGTGAGTTTTTTCATCAGTAGTTGTATCTTACTGAGTGTTGAAGGTAACTTATGGTTAACTTGGGTAGTATCCCTGGCGATCGCTCTAGTTGCTACTAGCTTAGAAGCAATTTCATTTTTAGGCATTGATAATTTAACAGTTCCTTTAGGAAGTGCCACGGTAGCATTTATATTAATTAATACTCTTTTACACCATTCCCCATAATTAACAGATAGTTAAAAAGTTGATGATTTGATAAATTACGGCAAAAACAGAGAATATTAACCATTTATGTCCTATAGGTATGACTTTACCTCGAGAAAAATCGGACATTATATCTACTTTAAGGAGTAAATACATAACATTGATTTCTATCTCCAGATTTATGAATTCCTGACAAACAGTGCTTATAGTTGAGTTCTTAGGTGGTCACAAACCTATGTAAGTAAAAGAGGCTAACAATCATGTCACATGGAATATTCACATCAGAGTTATTTGTCAGTTTATCTGATGAGCAACAGCAGCTTCTAACTGGCGGTGCGGACTTTGAACTAGCTGGGAGCAACTTCTCACAAAGACGTGCCAACTTACAAGGAACAAGTAACGCCGGGCCTGATGGTAGTAATGCCAACTCTACAGGTGATGTTACAGCTATTAACACAGCGGCTCAAGATTTGTTGGGATTGGGTGTCCAAGAAGTACCTTCAGTTGACGCTTTGGGTTCAGCGCCAGTGCTCAACGGTGTAGATGATGGTAATGCTTAATCAATAACTAAGAAATCCCATGTGCGACAGCGTTGCGCCCACCTCCTTCCAAAATCATGTGTGGGGTTTAACACAGAATCTCTAATAACTGAAATATTACAGAGGTCAACCTGGTGAGTTTGCCCAGAAAACATGGTAGCGCTAAATCAACGAAACACTGGGGGTTTCTTTTTCTCAAGGGTGGAAAGTAGGCTGGTATTCCATAGTTTTCTTGATTTTACCTAAATAGGGCTTAAAATCTCGAATTTTTGGAAAAAATATGTAACTGAGGCTAACAATCATGACAGAGCATATCCTATCACAGTTGTGTGTTCCTTTATCCGATGAGCAACAAGAACTTGTAGCAGGCGGTGTTGACTTTGAGCTAGCTGGGAGCAATTTCGCTAACAGATTGGCAAATTTACAGGGATCAGTCAGTTCTGGTCCGGATGGTAGCAATGCAAACTCCACAGGTCAGCTGACAGCCATTAACACCGCCGCACAAGATTTCTTGGGATTGGGTGCGGCAGAAATTCCTGAAGTCGATGCTTTGGGAGCTGCACCAGTTCTCAACGGCGCAGGTAATAACGCCAATAACGAATAACATCCCATAGGCTCTAGTCTGTCAAGTTTAAATTCATAAGCGATCATTTGACAAGTACTAGAGATATTTGCAATTGCTATCTTGAATAATTTAGGACTTACGCAAGTATCACACAAAACTTCTGTTTGTGGTCATTGCTGTTCCTGATCACAGAGGACTTTAGTTCTCTGTGATCAGGCAGTCCTGTAATTGATCATTGCACAGGTAACTGTGTTTATGAATTTTTGCACCATTTTTTTTGGACATGATCATCCCACCCAAGGTACAGTATAGTGAATTCCTTTCCCCAACCAGAAAACCAGTGGAATAGGTTTAATGAGCCCACTCCAGAAGAACTCAATTTAGTGAACCCTGAGGAGTTTCTCCCCCGCATCAGTAAATGGACAAATGTCGGGGCTGGAGTTTTGCTCAGTATATTTATGGTAGCTACTAGTCTCACATCTATTTTTAATTACAATGTCACAGTCAAGGTTCCCGCCAGTATTCGACCGGAAGGAAAACTAGGAATAGTGGAATCTGCCGTCATCGGCACAGTGGAAAAAATAGATGTGCAAGAAAATCAAATAGTCAATCAAGGAGAAGCCATAGCTTACATTGATGACTCCCGCCTACAAAATCAAAAAAGCCAACTAGAAAACAGCATTGAGCAGAGTCAATTACAACTGCGCCAAGTCGATGCTCAAATTAGTGAAATTAGTATTCAGATTTCAGCCCAAACAACCTTAGTTAATCGGGCTATCATTGCCGCCCAAGCCGAACTCAGCGCTACTCAACGCAACTATGAAGATCAACAAATTAGAACTGTAGCCGAGCTGACAGAAGCCGAGGCTACCTGGAATTTAGCGAAAATACAACGCGATCGCCTACAACAGAATAACTTATTAACAGCAACTGTACAAGAAGCGGAAATAGCGTTAAATTTAGCCAAACTGCAACGCGATCGCCTACAATCAGTAGTAGAATCGGGAACAGTTTCTCGCAATTTATACGAAGAAAAAGAACAGGCGGTCAAATCAGCCCAGGCTAAAGTAGAACAAGCAAAAGCTAGCGCCAAGGACTTAATAGAAGAAAAAGAACAAGCCTTAAAAATTGCCGAAATCAAACTTAAAAAAGCTCAAACTAATCTCAATCCTAGTAATGCGGCACTCACCGTAGCCTATGAACGCATTCAACAAGAAAAAGCCAGTGGTGAAGCCACCTTAGCCGCTTTGAACAGAGAGCGAGAAACCCTCACCCAACAGCGTCTCGAACTGGAAAAACAAATGATTCGGGCGCGCAAAGAACTACAACAAGTACAAACTGACCTGAATCAAACTGTAATTCGAGCGCCAATTACAGGGACACTACTACAGTTAAATCTGCGTAATCCTGGGCAGGTAGTACAACCCGGGCAAGTTATTGCTCAAATTGCTCCCCCCAATGGTCCGATGATCATTAGAGCTTTTGTGAAGCCTCAAGATATTGACAAAGTACAACCCGGGCAAAAAGTGCAGATGCAGGTTTCCGCTTGCCCCTATCCAGATTATGGTACTCTTCACGGAACAGTCAGAACTGTAGCACCAGATGCCCTACCGGTGGGAAATCACACCGCCCAGCCTAGTGTTCAAAATCCTACCCAGATGGTCGCTTATGAAGCCACTATAGAAGCCCAAACTACATATGTGGGTAGAGGTGAGCGTCAGTGTCATCTCAAACCCGGTATGGAGGGTAGGGCTGATATTATTTCCCGTCAGGAAACAGTGCTTAATTTCATTCTCCGCAAAGCCAGATTAATCACTGATTTTTAGAATATTTTAGTGCTCTGAAATTGTCTGACCGATCAATAAATCTGTAGTTATTTCTCTAGCCCTAGTCATTTTAGATTCACGATAAAAGTTCACCGAACACAGCTTAATTACGAACTAGAAATTACGAATTACGAATTAACTTATGTTTGGTTTCATCAAACTACAAAAAAACTATCAATGGGTTTCGCAGTTGAGCGAAGAAGACTGTGGAGCCGCTTGTCTGGCTTCTATTTGTAAACATTATGGCAGGTTTTTAAGTATTAATCGCAGTCGAGAATCCGTAGGAACTGGACAACTAGGAACTACTTTGTTAGGTCTCAAACGTGGATCTGAGAATTTGGGGTTTAATGCTAGAGCAGTTAAAGCCTCGCCCGAAATTATTGACAGAATCACACAAGTCCAGCTACCAGCTATTATCCATTGGCATGGTTATCACTGGGTAGTGTTATATAAGCAAGAGGGGAAAAAGTATGTTATTGCTGATCCGTCTGTGGGGATTCGTTATGTAACCCGAGACGAGTTAGCAGCCGCTTGGAATGGGGTGATGCTGTTACTGGAACCAGATCCAGATCGCTTTTTTGATCAGCCCCAAGAGCAACCAATAGGCGGCTTAGGACGCTTTATTAAGCGGATCTTGCCTTATCGTGGTTTGCTCACCCAGGTTTTAATGCTCAATATTGTCCTGGGTGTACTCGCTTTGGGTTCTCCAGTCCTCATCCAAATCCTTACAGATGATGTTTTAGTGCGGGGAGATGTCCAGCTACTGACTGTTGTTGTGGCAGCAGTTGTAGTTATGACATTATTCAGTAGCACCTTACAATTATTGCAATCGACAATGATTGCTCACTTTGGTCAAAGGCTACAATTAGGGCTAGTTTTGGAGTTTGGGCGCAAAATACTCCAGTTACCTTTGAATTACTACGAAGCCCGCCGTAGTGGTGAAATCACCAGCCGATTAAGAGATATTAATGACATTAACCAGTTAGTATCACAGATAGTGGTTCTTTTACCTAGTAAATTTTTCATAGCCGTGATTTCTTTCTGCTTAATGCTGTTTTATAGTTGGCGGCTCACACTAGCAGTGATCTTCATCAGTGGTTTAATGACTTTATCTACTTTGCCTTTTTTACCTATCCTCCAACAAAAGACTCGCAGTCTTTTAGTCTTGGGGGCGGAAAATCAAGGGGTTTTAGTAGAAACATTTAAGGGCGCACAGGTAGTTAAAACTACAAATGCTGCTCCCCAATTTTGGGAAGAATTTCAAAGTCGTTTTGGTCGTCTGGCTAATCTGACTTTTAGTACTGTGCAATTGGGAATTATCAATACTACTATTTCTAGACTCTTTTCTAGTATTGGTGGTGTGGCTTTACTGGGGTTGGGAAGTCTTTTAGTGATTCAGGGCGAATTAAGTATTGGGCAAATGCTCGCCTTTAATGCGCTACAGGTGAATGTTCTGGGTTTAATTAATTCTTTAGTGGGCTTAGTGGATGACTATTTTCGCTCTCAAACAGCAGTTTCTCGGCTTTTAGAAGTGATTGATGCTACACCGGAGGATGCGGGAAGCAGTCAAAAGCCTGTAGCCCAAATTTCTGGCGGTGCAGATATTCATTGTTCTCATGTGACATTTCACCACCCCGGTAGAGTGGACTTATTAGAAGATTTCTCTCTCAAGCTACCCGGTGGACAAGCGATCGCTTTAATTGGTAAATCTGGCTGTGGTAAAAGTACCTTAGCAAAACTCTTAGCAGGGTTATATCAGCCCAATTCTGGTAATATCCGCATTGGCTCTTTTAACCTCGATGACCTGGCCCTTGATTGTCTGCGACAACAAATAGTTTATGTACCCCAAGAACCTCATTTCTGGAGTCGCTCGATTTTAGAGAATTTCCGTTTAGGAACGCCCTACATTTCCTTTGAGGAAATTGTCAAAGCCTGCCAGATTGCAGATGCAGATAGCTTTATCAGTCAACTTCCCAATAAGTATCAAACTGTCTTAGGTGAATTTGGCGCTAATCTCTCTGGTGGACAAAGACAAAGATTAGCGATCGCCAGGGGGATTCTGACTAATCCACCAGTCCTCATTTTAGATGAAGCCACCGCTGGACTCGACCCAGTCAGTGAAGCTACGGTTTTAGATGCAATTCTGGCACACCGCCAAGGCAAAACTACAATTTTAATTACCCATCGTCCCAGTGTCATTAAGCGAGCTGATTGGATTGTGATGTTAGAAAAAGGAGAAGTGCAATTACAAGGTACTCTAGAAACTTTTCTTTCAGACAAAGGAGATCATCAAAAGTTTTTATTGTTATGAAAATTAACCATGGTGTGAGGAACTAAAATCATGACTGAAAATCATACATTTTCTTGGTACGCTCTCTGTGAGGAAGAGCAAGAAAGTTTAGTTGGTGGTCTAGGAGAAAATATACTAGGTACTAGTAATTTTTTCTTTCAAAAAACTGACATTCAAACTGAGGCAGATAATAACTTAAATCTGGGAGGAGAGGAATCTGGTTCACAAACTAGTAAATATAGTTTCTCACAGATTACCATGGCATCGTCTATAACCTTTAAATTACCAAGTTTTCCTTCTCATGGTAATAGTGTAAACCATGTCATTTCTCAAATTATTAGAGGATTATTTTCTTAAATAACTAGTTAACAAATGAAAGACTAAGATATATTCATTTATCTGGTTTACCTAGTTCTGTAAATCTAGGTAAATTTATGCTGGGAATTTTGATAATTATCTAGTCAATTAATCCTCATACTGTCATGAGTTTGGGGATATTTTTCTATCCTTTTAACTAATAAAAATTAACTCTAAATGTGGTCAAAAAATAAGTAAATATTTAAGTATTACATGAGTCTATAGAAATAAAACTAATTGATTATTTTATAACTTAAGGGGCATTTAAATAAATGGATGATAGTCAATAATAAAAACATAGGTAATTACATACCTATTCCCAGTAATTGAGGTACAAGCTTATGTTAACCAAAATCACTGAATCAAAATTGTTTGAGGATTTATCCCCAGAGCAACAAGAGCTTTTAGCTGGTGGACAATTTGACGACGAGATGAACCAATTTGACACTCAATTTCCTGAAGAAGATAGCTTTGATCAACGACCCAGGAAACGTGTTCGCCGTATTCCCATCCGCTTAACTGGTATTCTTGAAGTCGTTAAATAAAGACTAAAGTATTACCATGGTTTCTACTTCGCAAATAGTCTTGTATTACAGATATTTGATGGTAGAAAGTAAACCCTGATCTGTAATTTGGTAGCACCTGTCATGGGTGCTACCTGCTTAAAATATATTTGCAAAATTGAGGGGAAATTTATGTCAGAGAAAATAATTTCGTCTGATTTACTGGTCGATTTATCACCGGACTCACAAGAACTTATATCTGGGGGTCAACAACTACAATTGGGTGGACAAACCAGACCTGATATTACTGTCATTGGTACTCTCATTGATTCTAGTGGTCAACGTATACCCGTTCGCATTTTTGGATTCGTTGCTGGACCACCAGCTGGTGGCGGTTCTTTTCAGGGCTTCTTCCCGTAAGACTCACAAGAGAATCTTTTCCAATTTGGTATTTTAGACTGTGGATGAGTAATCCCTTGATATATCTGGGGTCGTAAATCTATCTGTCGCTATTACATTTAAAGTTGCTATAAATATCCTCTTCTCTTTTAGAGAGGAGGAATATTCACAGCCTTTTTTACTGAGAATAAAGGTTGATCATTGTTTGTATGTATTTTTGAATCTTCATCAATTAAAATAAGTCAGATATGGGAGATTAATTGAATAATATTATTACACCAATCAAATGGGATAAAACTTATTGTTTTACATAAGCCTGTAGATGTATTATTGCCTATTATTTTTTATAGCTTGAGGACAATTTCATCACTAAAAAATTGGTTTAGAAATAAAAAGCAAGGTACTACACTCCCATATTTCTTGTTACATAAGTGTGTACCACATACAAACACAGGAATTTGAGGGAAAAATTATGTCAGTTAAAGACCTTCGATCTGATTTGTTGATGGATTTATCCGCAGATGAACAACAAGATGTTTCTGGTGGCTTCGGCTGGGGAGGAGTGGGCTTCGGCTTCGGAGGCTTAGGAGGCTTTGGCTTGGGTGCTTTTGGTCGTGGCTTCCCAAACTTTGGCTACGGTGCCTTTGGTCGTCGCGTCCCAAGCTTTGGCTACGGTGCTTTTGGTCGTCGCGTCCCAAGCTTTGGCTACGGTGCTTTTGGTCGTCGCTTTTTCTAAGTGGGCAAGGTCTACCAACTGGGTTATTTGCTACTTACAAATGTGCAGCAGGAGGTAGGTAAGCAAAGACTCATACCACTTATGTGAAAGGCTACCTATGCAAGTTTCAGGAAACGAAGACCGCGCGGTCTTCGTTTTTTTATACGGGCGCTCCCTCCGTCATCCAATGGAGTAAGATCGGATTAACTAACTCAGGTGCCTCATCTTGGGGGCAATGTCCCACCCCTTCCAGGGGGATAAACTTAAGCACTTGTGGATAGTTAGCTAATTCTCTACCTAGAACTACCGGTTCCCAGGGGTCTGCCGTCCCCCACAAGATAATGGCAGGACAAGGTAGCATAGGCAAAAGGTCTTCCGGTAAAGGGCCTGTAGAATAAGCAGTAAAGGCGAGAAACACCGCTACAGCGCCTGGGTCTTTTGCTGGTGCGGTGAGAATATCCACCAACTCATCTGTGACTATCTCTGCATTAGCATAGGCTTGGAGCAAAATCTTCCGTACTGTTTTCGGTTTAGCAATTTGATTGAAAAAAAACTCCCCAACTGGTTTGATAGATAATATTTTTTGCAGAATTGGTGCGCCGAAACGACGTGACCAGGGCAGTGTTGCCCGCTTGCGATCGTGTAACAATCTTAAAGAACAATTGATTAACGATACTCCTAAAGCTATATCTGGGTTACTAACTGCCGCTTGTAATACGACAATACAGCCAATGGAATTTCCCACTAAAAAGGCAGGTTCGCCCACGACTTGGCGGCAAAAGTCGGCTAACTGCTGTCCCCACGTTTCCAGAGTATAGGTAATTTCTCCCCCTGGTTCAGGTTTAGCCGAACCACCAAAGCCAATCAAATCAATGGCATAAACGCGACAATTTTGTGCTAACACAGGGATATTTTTCCGCCAGTGCCACCATGAGGCTCCAAAGCCATGGACGAGAACAACTGCCGGTCCATGAGTTCCTTGAGTTTGATAGCAGATAGGGAAGCCCTGCCAAGACCAAGTTTTGCCCGGGGTAAATGTAGTTGTGGAAGTTGTCATGGGGAATTTGTAAATATTAAGTAAAGATATAAGGGGAACGGCGTAACGCCAAGGGTGACAGAGGCTTTATATATTCGCCTGCGACTAAGAGTCATGCCTAAAGCCAGGGGCTTCCTCCTCACTGATTACCAGGTGCGTTTTTTGCCGATTTCGATATTGTTGTTATAATACTTCACATTTCCTAATCTTGCCGTTTTCTGCCCTGCATAGGTTGCCACAGGTTGGTTAACAGCAGCTATGTAAATGCAGAATTTCAGCCCGTGGAGAAAAAACCATCTGAGGTACTCAATCTGGCCGAACTAGACATATATGGTCACTCTACTGCTATCTTAAATTGGAGGCAATTGCAACTTTTTCTGATAAGCGTAACTTCATGGGAACAAATTACCGACGGGTTTTACTTAAACTAAGCGGTGAAGCCTTAATGGGCAATATGGGCTATGGTATTGACCCTGAAGTGGTCAAAGAAATAGCCGAGGAAGTAGCAGAGGTAGTAGCCACTGGGGTTCAAATCGCCATCGTCGTAGGCGGCGGTAATATTTTTCGTGGCGTTAAAGCTGCGTCGGCAGGAATGGACAGGGCAACCGCTGACTACATAGGAATGATTGCCACGGTAATGAATGCCATGACGCTCCAAGATTCCTTAGAACGTATGGGGATACAGACGCGGGTACAAACCGCGATCGCTATGCAAGAATTAGCCGAACCCTATATCCGTCGTCGGGCTATCCGCCACTTAGAAAAAGGGCGGGTGGTGATTTTTGGTGCTGGTTCCGGGAATCCTTTCTTTACTACTGACACCACTGCTGCTTTAAGAGCCGCAGAAATTGATGCCGAGGTGATTTTTAAGGCCACCAAGGTAGACGGAATTTATGATGCTGACCCCAATGTATATCCTAAGGCCAAGCGTTACACCAGTCTAACTTATGCCCATGTCTTGGCTCAAGATTTGCGCGTAATGGATAGTACAGCGATCGCCTTATGTAAAGAAAACAATATCCCAATTCTGGTTTTTGATTTAACTGTGCGAGGTAACATCCGCCGAGCCGTTTTGGGAGAATCTATCGGTACCCTTGTGGGAGGTTCTTGTGAAATTATCTGAAGCTGAGAGTACGATGCAAAAGACAGTTGAGGCAACTCAACGAGCTTTTAACACTATTCGCACTGGTCGCGCCAATGCGAGTTTACTAGATAAAGTCTTGGTGGACTACTACGGTTCGCCTACACCCTTGAAATCACTAGCAAACATTAGCACCCCTGATGCCACAACTATCTTGATTCAGCCTTATGATAAAAGCAGCTTAAACCTAGTGGAGAAAGCTATTGCTTTGTCTGATGTCGGTTTAACACCTAGTAATGACGGTTCTGTAATTAGGCTCAACATTCCACCTTTAACAAGTGATCGCCGTAAGGAATTAGTCAAAATTGCTGCCAAGTATGCTGAAGACGGTCGCGTAGCCATTCGCAATATCCGTCGTGATACCCAAGACTCCATTCGCAAACAGGAAAAAGCTGCAGAAATCTCTGAAGATCAATCAAAAGACCAACAAGATCAACTGCAAAAACTGACAAATAAATACACTACCAAAATCGATGAGTTGCTCGCAGAGAAGGAAAGAGACATTACAACTCTCTAGGAAGCTATGGCTGGGCAGCAATTACTCCTAGACTAGAGTATTATCAAATTTAAAGGCTGAAGAAATATTCTTCAGCCTTTATGTATGCCAGGTAAGGATGTTGACAGGGTTTTCTCTAGCTATCGGGAAAATATCACTTGAATACAGATAAATAAACATAAAATCCACAATTTACTAATTCGGGGGTAACAATTCAGCCATTATGTACGACACTATCATCGTCGGTGCTGGACCGGCTGGTGCCACAGCAGCATATCATTTAGCCAAGAAAGGACACTCAGTGTTACTTTTGGAAAAGGAATCGCTACCTAGATATAAGCCCTGTGGTGGTGGTGTTTCACCAGCTATCGCCCAATGGTTTGACTTTGACTTTAGCCCGGCAATTTCGGTAAAAGTAGACTCTCTGCGCTTCACTTGGAAAATGGGCGATCCTGTAGAAGCAAAAGTCGTCACAAAAGAACCAATCTGGATGGTAAGACGTGATATTTTTGATAATTTTTTGGTAGAAAAAGCACGAGAACAAGGATGTTCTATCAGTGATAGTACTGAAGTTACAGGGATTGAATTTAAAAATGACTATTGGCAAGTTAACACAGCCAAAGGCCCGGTTACAGGCCGTTACTTAATTGCGGCTGATGGTGCAAAGGGCAACATGGCTAAATGGTTAGGCTTCAAGGACCGCAAACGTACATTGGCCGCAGCTTTGGAAGCAGAAGTTGCTGCTAATGTAGTCAATAAATCCACTGCTCACTTTGAGTTTGGTTTAATTAAAAACGGTTATATCTGGAACTTCCCCAAAGCTGATGGTTATTCAATTGGCGTGGGAACATTTATCGGTGGTAGTCCAGGACAAAACTTTAAGAAAATTTTGGACGAATACGCCCAATCCTTTGATCTAGATATTAAGACTGGTCAGCAATATGGTCATCCCCTTTGTTTGTGGAATGGTGATCAAAAGCTGCATACCCAAAACGCAATTTTAGCTGGGGAAGCTGCTTGTGTAGTTGACCCTATGACGGCCGAAGGTATTCGCCCCTCTATTTTTAGCGCTTTACTGGCCGCGGCGTCAATTGATCAAGCACTTTCTCATGATATCAACGCTTTAGAAAAATACAGCGCCGCTATGAATGAACAATGGGGTAGTGAGATGGCTTGGGCGCAAAAACTGGCCGGCGCATTCTATCGTTTTCCTGCTATTGCTTACAAGGTGGGAGTTAAGCACCCATCCAGTCCTAAAACCATGGTTCAGCTTTTGTCTGGTGAGGTACATTACCGTGAGGTGACGAGACAGGCCTTGAAACGTCTAATTCCTGGTCTGTAAGCTATGGAAAATTCTGTGTTGTTCAATTTAAGTACATGGCTAGGAGGTAATTTTTAACGCAAATGTACGCGAAGGTGTACGCAAAGCTACGCAGAGATTGATTTTGTCAGATATCAGTGCAAAGCCAATCCCTGGCTTGAGATATGGGGATTAAGTACTGGCTATTTTATGGCGCCCTCTCCGGTGGGGAGAGGGCGGATGAAGATGTTTTAATGGCTGTGGGATCTGTTTAACGGCATTTTGACTAAGCGCCTACAGCTTCTTTAGCTGCGTACAGCACTTCGGCGTTTATCTGTTTTAATCCGCGCTCACGAGCGAATTTTTCGGTGTTGCGCTTGACTTTACCACGTACAAATCCAGGAATTTTGTTGAGTTCTGCTTGACCGTCTTTAGTCCAGTTCAGGTCGGAGTCCGCAGAAATTCCTTTGGTAATTACTTCTTTGGTGTCGTGTCCCCCAAATATTTCTAATAGGTGGTCTTCCATTCCTAGGGTAAAGGAGTTATAAATCAAGTCTGTGATCTGATTTGTACCTTCGTAACCTAAAAATGGTTTGTAACCGATAGGGAAGTTCTGTACGTGTATGGGTGACGCAATGACACCACAAGGAATATCTAAGCGTTTACCAACGTGGCGTTCCATTTGAGTCCCAAAAATGGCCGCGGGTTCGACACGGGCGATCGCATCGCCAATTTCTCCGTGGTCGTCAGTAATCAACACTTCATCACAATATTCACTCACCTGTTCCCGGAACCAGTCAGCATCATATTTACAGTAGGTTCCCGCCCAGACAACGTGAATCCCCATTTCCCGTGCTAAAATCTTCGTGATTCCGGCTGCGTGGGTATTATCACCAAACACTACAGCTTTTTTACCGGTCAAATTTTGACAGTCGATAGAACGGGAGAACCAAGCCGCCTGAGACACATGGAGAGTTTGTTCATTGATAAAGTCTTCGTAGTCTGTCTCCGCACCCTGGGCGTTAATAACCTGCTGAATCTTGCGGATACACCGAGCAGTTTCCACTACCCCCATAGGGGTGATGTCTACATAAGGGGTTCCAAATTGGTCTTCTAGGTAAGTAGCAGTGGCTAAACCCAGTTCCCGATAAGGAATTAGGTTAAACCAGGCTTGGGGCAATTTTTTCAAGTCATGAACCGTAGC
Source organism: Anabaenopsis elenkinii CCIBt3563 (assembly GCF_015245355.1). Lineage (GTDB taxonomy): Bacteria > Cyanobacteriota > Cyanobacteriia > Cyanobacteriales > Nostocaceae > Anabaenopsis > Anabaenopsis elenkinii. The sequence continues at coordinate 3,179,636 of NZ_CP063311.1, forward strand.
ACCTTCGGGAATGATCGTATTGACTTCAATTCCCAAATCCGCCATTAACCGCTTCAGTTCCGTACAGTCATGGTTATTATGGAAACCAAGAGTAGAATTACCAATGATGTTAACAGACGGTTTTGTGGTTTTCCCTTGGGGTAATTCGCCCCGCTTCCTGGCTTTTTCAATGTAGTATTGCACGATTTGGTGCAGGGTGCGATCGGCGGCTTGTAGTTCGTTAAAACGGTAGTGGTTGACATCCGCTAACATGACATCTCCTTTAGCCTCCAGCTGCGCCCGCTCGACAAAATTGTGCAGGTCTTCTTGTAGGATGCTAGAGGTGCAGGTGGGAGTTAACACAATTAAATCCGGGTGTTCTTCGGTATCTTTACGGGTGATGTTATCTACTACCTTTTCTTGAGAACCCCTTGCTAAAACATTGCGGTCAACTACACTAGTGGTCACCGGGGTGAAGTTTTTCTCCCGCGATAACATGGAGCGCATGACGTTAAAATAATCATCGCCTAATGGGGCGTGCATAATCGCATGAACGTTTTTAAATGAACTAGCTACCCGCAGAGTACCAATGTGGGCAGGGCCTGCATACATCCAGTAAGCCAATTTCATGACTGTGTTCTCCCTTTTCTACTTCAATAATTATGAGTGCATGATGATTAAATCGCTTCTGATTGTCTCAAAACTTTGGATTGAGTGAGAAATAGGAATTTTGGGTGGTTGTGCTGGTGGTGAATAGCTCAAACCTATTTGCTGATTGGGATTTAGCCCCTGTTTTCACTCGTGTTCCTATGGGTTAATTAAATAACTCTTAATGATTTGATAAATATTTTTATCAATTTTTGTTAATTATGTTGATGATTAAATTTATCACAAAAATTGTGATAAATTAATACGTGTATTTGTTCCATAGGAATAGGAATGTGGGCGACTGTTATTTGACCAAAAAACCAGACCTGAGCCAATGACTTGGTGGTATGGGGATAAGTCGGTAAGCGACTTTAGTCGCAGTTAGGCTATTGCACAATTTCAGTTAAAGTCGTATTATTGAAAGTTACCCAGTAAAAACAACCATCTGCGTAATGATTCATCCTAGTACGGATAAATCCCGGCAACGGACATATCTAACTTAGTTTGGAATGGTTAAAGGGCAAATAATGGCAGGATGTTGAGCGTACCTAAATGGCGTTGTGATGGAATCACCAAAGCAAACAAAAATTCAAAAGTAAGCGTAAGAGCAACTACCGTTGCTTGAGTGTCTAGGATGTCTTTGATAGCACCATTGAATGGTTATTTGTGGACTCTTCAAGAATACCCTGCCTTCTAGGCATAGTGAGTACCAACCCCTATACAAGAGTTGGATTACACAGGACTTCTTTAATTAATCGACCATCTTCCATATTAATGATCCTGTCTGCTATATCTAAGATGCGGTTGTCGTGAGTGACCATTAAAATGGCACAGTTCTGTTTCCTAGCCAATTCTTGCATCAGGTTGACCACTTCTCGCCCAGATTTACTATCTAAGGCGGCGGTCGGTTCATCAGCTAAGACTAATTTGGGATGACCAACTAAAGCCCGAGCGATCGCTACCCGTTGTTTTTGGCCTCCCGAGAGATTTGATGGATAGTAATTGACTCTATCTGCCAATTTTACAGCATGGAGCATAGCTTCTGATTGACAACGAGCTTCGGTTTCGGAAATGTTTTTGTGTAACTCCAGTGTCATTTGAACGTTTTGTCTAGCTGTTAAAAAATCTAATAGGTTGTGCGCTTGAAAAATATAGCCAATATGACGACGTACTCTTACTAATTCCTCATTGTTAGCTCCATAAAGTTCTTTTCCTAGGAATTTGAGACTTCCACTTTGAATAGAGCGTAATCCACCAATTAAAGTTAGTAATGTCGTTTTTCCTGACCCTGAAGGACCAGTTAAAATTATAATTTCTCCAGGTGGAATAGCCAAATTAATATCAAACAAAATCTGATGTTTTATAGATTTTTGACAAAAGTATTGGTTAAGGTTCTGGATTTGCACAATATAGTGTTTTCTCATCGGCTGAAGTCCCAATTTATCCATCGACTACCATCCTATTGTATCGGCAGTTAATATTTTGACTGTATTTTATTTACAGATAGGCTTAGATTGTGTCTTACCTCCAAATTAGTGAAATTAAAAGATATCGGCTGGATCTACATTTCGCAGCTTGCTTGTAGATAAAAATCCAGATAATAAGCACATGAAAATGGCTAAAATAAACACAAAGATTGACCTTTCTAAATTCATCATTACAGGTAACTTTGTAGCATTCTTGGCTAAATCATATAAACCTACAGATATAGCAAAACCTGGAATATAGCCCAAAGATGCTAAAATTAAAGCTTGTTGGAAAACCATAATCAAGAGGTATGTGTTCTTAAAGCCCATAGCTTTGAGTGTGGCATACTCAGCTAAGTGATTAGAAATATTACTATAGAGAATTTGATAGACAACAATTACACCAACGACAAAACCCATAATTACCATAAAGTTGAACACAAAACCAATAGGTGTTCTCAAACTCCAATAGTCTTTTTCTAAATTAATAAAATCATCCCTATCAATTACTATTACATCTTTAGGTAACTTGGTTTGTAAATTGGCTAAAACTTCTTGAGGGTTAGCATCAGACTTGATTTTGATTATACCTATATCTATATTTTGTACAGAACGTCCTTGAAATATCCGCAAAAAAGTTGAGGTGCTAACTATTAAATTTCCATCCACTCCAAAGGAGGGTCCTAAATTAAATAAACCTCCTACTTTAACTCTATAACCAACTAAGTCAACGTAGCCAAATATTTCAATTTCTACAGTTTTTCTCCGCTCAAATTCTTGAGGAATAGGACCAAATTCTGATCGAGAAGCTCCGTCAAATAACACCTGATCAGGAAGTTTTAGTAAATGAAGATTTTCTTTAATATTGGGCAAATTGAAAATTGATTTTACTGGTTCAAAACCCAGGACATATATTGGGTATTTTAGACCAGTTTCGGGATTTTTAACTTTAGCAAACTGTACATATAAAGGAGTTACAGATTCTATACCTTCAAAACCTAAAATCCGGTATAAACGTTGGCGGGGAAAACTTTGATTAGATGTCAATGATTGATATTGAACACTAATTAAAAATAGGTCTCCGTCTAGATTTTTATGTAGTTGTGTAGCACTTGCATACAGTGCATCTTGGAAACCAATTTGCAGAAACATCAGCACACATACAAAAGCAATTCCCGCTAATGCGACAATAAAACGAACTCTTTGTCTAGCTAATTGTAACCAGGCTAGAGGTATATTGAGAATCATCTAGAGAACCTCAAGTGTAAGATCATTTGCGGTGTTCCCTTATCATAACGACATTTTTAATGTCAACTTAGTTATACAGACAAATTTGTACTTATATGTCAATGATTACCTGTACTTGTAAGTCAGTTAAGGTTGTAACCTGTTGGTTCTCAGGTATATAGTCAAGTCGGATTTTGACATCAACTACTTTGTTGTCTGTATTCACTTGGGGATTGAGATCAAAAATATTTTGTCTAGTAACTTGTAAACCAATATCTGTGACTTCTCCGCGTAATTCTCCCGGAAAAGCATTACTAGTAATGGTGGCGGACTGACCTAGGCGCACTTTGTGAATATCAGTTTCATAGACTTCTGCAACTACATACATTTGTTGTGTGCGCCCTAACTCAGCTATTCCAGTGTTGCTAATAATTTCTCCAGGACGAGTGTTAATTTTTAGCACTTGGCCATCGATAGGCGATCGCACTGAGGTTAAATCCCATTCTGCTTGAGCTTGTTTGACTGAAGCGATCGCACTCTCAACATCAGTTTGTGCGGCTTGGATATCAGTGGGACGGACTTCGGTAATACTTTCGAGTCTAGCTTCAGCTTCCTTTAACTGTTTTTGCAAAGTTTCTACAGTCCGATTAAAAGTAGCTTCAGCTTCATTGAGTTGTTGTCGCATAACATCAACTCGTAACTGCTTGCTCTGGGCGTCGGAAGCTGATATTGCACCCTCTTCATATAACTTTTGATATCGTTCATTTTCACTTTCCGCATTACGCAACTGGGCTTCTAGACGAGCAATTGTGGCTTTTTGTCCGGAAATTTCTCCCCTCAACTGGGCTTCTAGACGAGCAATTGTGGCTTTTTGTGCAGAGATATCTCCAGCTTTTGCTCCTGCTTTTACCTGATGGACAACAGCTTGAGCAACTAAAACTTGTTTTTGGGCCTTTTCTAAAGCTGCAAGTCGAGGGTGGTAATTGTCAAGAATTGCTACCACTTGTCCTTGAGACACCCAATCTCCTTGATTAACCAAGAGTTTGGCTACTCGCACCCCAGTTTGAGAATTAGGCGCAGATAAACGAATAACTTCGCCTTGAGGCTCTAAACGTCCTAAAGCAGCAACAGCAGTTACAGTAGGGGAACTGCTGGGTATAATCGCAGGTTCCAATCTATAAGTTGAAGGATTTTCCCAAAAGCTATAGAAAGAAATTGTCCCCGTAGCTACAGCTACAGAAATTGCCAAGAATATTGACAACTGACTTATAGGTTTTGTAAATAAGTCCTTTTGCTTGGGTACCATAATCACTTTTTTCTCAGGTAGAGACATCTAGAAGTTCTTGATATCTTTTGTCTGAGAAGATATACGATAGTGGTCGTATATCTTCTCAGCTGGTGGATAATCAAGATAAAACTATGGAAGACATGAGCAGCATCAGCCTTTAGTAAAGCTATTTGCTACTTCGGAAATTGTTACTTGTTAATCACTGCTTCTTGTTGGTTTTTCAAAATTGCTAAGTATTCACGCCGTGTTCCATCTATCCGGTAATGGTCGCAAATTTTGCAGAGTTTCAAAACATCTAATCGACTGAATAGTTTTTGATGCTGAATCTTATTATCAGTTCTCCATCGCCAAAAAGTCGTCCGATCAATACGACGGTTACTTTCGGGCCATCTTCGTCTAGATAAGAAATCTATTATTTCTTGTTCATAAAACGAGTAACCCTTTGGCAATTTTAGAAGTTCTTCTCTTAACTCAATTAGCGGTATGAGTGGATCTAACTCAGATAGTCTCATGCCAGCAATCCTTTATAGTTTCTTGTCCGTCTAATGATGTAGAATACTTGATGCAGCACGGTTTAATTATATGCAAGTGCATTGTGTTACTACGTGAATTTCCCTGAATAGAGATAGGAGATCATGAAGTAATTGTATATCTCTGTATTTCTCTAATTGGAAATTCAACAGATTTGATTACCTTTTATATCACCTAGAATAAACATCTAGATACTCAATTGCAACCCATACGCAACATATTACAGAATAAATTTTAAAATAAAAAAGTGGCAATTTGGCATTGAGTTAGTGTGGATAAAGCTTATGCAAAAAAAAACCTGATAAATAAAAACTAATTCTGTCAAAAATAATTCTTCAGTATTTAGGGCAATATCTTTTTACTTAGAAGGTATACTTGTTATTAAATAAATATAAATCTGCAGGATAAAAATAATGATTTTAGCAAAAAACGACAAATATACAATATTTATGGCAATTTTCAAGTAGATATAATACTGCTTGAGAGGCATAGGGATGTTGGCCAAGGTGAATGTGGTACAAATAAATTAAAAGTCCCATATATCTCTGATTATAGCGATTCTTACGATCTTTATATCTTAATTTTGTAGTCATTCACGCATCAAGTACTAACGTCTATCTTAGAATAGTAAGCTTTATGACAATATATCAAAAATAATCCTTTTAGCTTGAATCAATCTTTAGGCAGATGTAAAAAATACTTAGATAAAATAAATATTCAAACAGTAATATTTTTCATATATATATTTATACTGACATACAACAGTCAACTTAGAACATGAACTATAAAAAATATAATCTATGCAATTTATATGCAATTTATACCAATAAAAGTTTACTCTATGACATACTAGTAGATCAGAGATTAAATAATTATTGAGTTCATAGTTACTGCCCTTCTAAGAGCATAGACAACATGAGATTACAGCGATTCATGCTCTCCTTACCAAGTTTTGATAATCAGAGGCTAATTTTTCATGCAGCTCGCCAAACTCTTCGCAAAGCTGAAATGGCACGCCTAGCGGTACATGAATGGCTCAATCAGCATGATTTTGAACTAGAAGAGTGGAAAAATAAAACCGCTTCGGAGCTTGGTATGAGTATTAGTGAGCTAGAGCAGAAATTATTGGTTGCTAATCAGAAACAGGCAATGAAAAGAAAACAAAGTAATCATGAGGATTCACAAAATAATTCTTCAATAAGTTGATTCTGGGCAATTATAACCATATGACTAATAAATGACGTCCTGCAACAGTCATGGTTAATTACTATTGCATCTATGCTCTAAATATAGAGTTTCATATAAGTTGTAATCAAGAATCAAGCATTCTAATATAGCAGCAATTAGCCAATTGATTGATGTGCATCAGACTGATACTCATATATTCAAATGTCCGAAGTATTTCAATTTACATATATCTGCTGTTGATGGTTGAAGAATAATATTGTCGGAGATAGATTATTACCAATTCTATGATTGACAGAATCATACTCTGAACGTATCTACATTTGACAAGCAAAATAGTTAACGTCAAGTCATGGCTGCTCCTACAATTGAGGATCAATTACAACACCTGCAAGAAGATATCAGCAATTGTGAAAATTTTGTGCTTCAGCTCATACAGGAAAAGAACATCATGGTGAAAAATGTACCACTCAAGACTAGGGAAATAAACACACAACTGCAACACACCCCAATTGCCATCATCGGTATGGCTTCTATATTTCCCCAAGCCAAAAACTTAGAGGAATATTGGCAAAACATTATTCACAAAGTTGATTGTATTACTGATGTTCCACCTTCGCGCTGGAGCATAGATGATTATTATGACCCTAACCCCAGAACACCTGACAAAACCTACTGTAAACGGGGTGGATTTATCCCAGAAATTGATTTCAATCCTATGGAATTTGGGCTACCACCCAACATCTTAGAAGTCACAGATATTTCCCAGTTGTTAGGGTTGCTGGTGGCCAAATCTGCCATAGAAGATGCTGGCTATGGTGAATCTGGAAATCGTCATATCTACGATAGACTTCGCGATCGCACCGGTGTAGTGTTAGGTGTAGCCCTGGGTAGACAATTAGCATTACCACTTAGTTGCAGAATGCAGTATCCCATTTGGGAAAAAGTTCTCAAGAGTAGTGGGTTATCTGATCAAGATAGCCAAAGCATAGTTGAGAAAATTAAAAGCGCATATGTGGAATGGAATGAGAACGCCTTTCCAGGAATGCTAGCCAATGTCATTACCGGTAGAATTGCCAACCGCCTAGATTTGGGGGGAATGAACTGTGTAGTTGATGCTGCCTGTGCTAGTTCCTTGGGTGCAGTCAAAATGGCAATTAGTGAACTAGTTGAGCATCGAGCCGACATGATGCTGACTGGTGGAGTGGACACAGATAACTCAATTATGGCTTATATGTGTTTCAGCAAAACTCCGGCTGTTTCCCCCAGCGAGAATGTCAAACCATTCGATATCAACTCTGATGGTATGATGCTGGGTGAAGGTGTGGGGATGTTGGTACTTAAACGCCTACAAGATGCCGAGGCAGACAATGACCGCATCTATGCAGTCATTAAAGGTATTGGCAGTTCCAGCGATGGTCGATATAAAAGCATCTATGCACCTCGTCCAGAGGGTCAAATTAAAGCCATACAGCGTGCTTATGAAGATGCAGACTGTTCCCCTGTAACTGTGGGTTTAATTGAAGCCCATGGTACTGGGACTCTAGCCGGAGATCCCACAGAATTTTCTGCTATCAAAGCAGTTTTTGGGGAAAATAACCCCAAAAAACAGTATATTGCCTTAGGAAGCGTCAAATCACAGATTGGACATACAAAGGCAGCCGCAGGTGTGGCAAGTCTGATTAAAACAGCCTTGGCTGTCCATCATAAAGTATTGCCACCCACAATTAACATTACTCAACCCAACCCTAAACTGAATATTGAAGATTCTCCGTTTTATTTAAATACACAAACCAGACCTTGGATAACCAGCAATGACCAACCAAGAAGGGCGGGAGTTAGTGCTTTTGGCTTTGGTGGGACTAACTATCACGTGGTTTTAGAAGAATACAAAAATGAACATAACCACCCTTATCGCATACATCATGGCTCCGATTCAATACTGATATCAGGGGAAACACCAACACAGCTGTTATCGCGCTGTCAAGAAATCCAACATCAACTACAATCCCATGGGGGAGAACAGTATTATCAAGAATTGATTGCGAATACTAAAACTTTAGAAATAGCAATCACAGATGCCAGAGTGGGGTTTGTTGTCGATTCTGTGACTCAAGCTCGTGAGTTGTTGCAGAAAACCATTGACCAGCTCAAAAAGAATTCCCTAGCAGAATCCTGGGAATATCCCCAAGGAATTTACTATCGCAAAACAGGTATCAGCAAAGATCAAAAAATTGTAGCGCTTTTTTCCGGTCAAGGCTCACAATACTTAGAAATGGGTCGGGAACTGGCAATTAACTTTCCTTGCTTACGACAGACTTATGCTCAGATGGACAGGCTGTTATGCCAAGAGGGTTTACAACCCGTCTCAGAGGTTGTATTCCCAGCGCCTGTATTTCGCCCCGAGCAAAAATCAGCCCAGATGTCAGCCTTACAGCTGACACAATACGCACAGCCGGCGATTGGGGCCTTTAGTACAGGTCTATACAAGATATTACAACAAGCGGGCTTTAAACCAGATATAGTTGCTGGACATAGCTTCGGAGAGCTTTCTGCTCTATGGGCTGCGGGAGTTCTCAGGGAGTCAGATTATTGTTTCTTAGTCAAAGCTCGGGGTCAAGCTATGGCTACACCCAAAGACTCTAACTCTGATACTGGCACAATGCTGGCTGTAAAAGGGGATGTGAGTCAGGTGAAAAAACTGATCCAAAATTTCTCTCAAGTTTATATTGCTAACTTGAATTCCCATCAACAGATGGTGCTAGCAGGGACAAAAGCTGAAATTGCTAAAGTTGAAGAGACTCTTAACACCCAAGGGTTTCATACAGTATTGCTGAAAGTTTCGGCAGCTTTTCATACACCTCTTGTGGATTATGCACTCCAACCTTTTGCTCAAGCTATTGAAAAAGTGAGTTTGCAGTCACCACAAATCCCCGTTTACAGCAATTTGACAGGGAAGCCTTACCCCAATCAGCCGAAAGTGATTCAGAACATCCTCAAAGAACATCTGGGGAGTCAGGTGTTGTTTCAAGAGGAGATTTCAAACATTTATGATCAAGGCGGTTATTGTTTTGTGGAATTTGGTCCACGGAACACCCTCACTAATTTAGTGAAAGAGATTCTTGGCGATCGCCCTCATATAGCTGTATCATTAAATGCTAATCCCCAAAAAGATAGTGATCGCACTTTGCGAGAAGCAGTTATGCAATTGCGTGTCGCTGGTTTACCTCTGCTCAACCTAGACCCGTACCAAATAGAGCGCCCAATCCCATCCCCTCAAAATAAAGTCTTAAATGTTCGCTTAAATAGCACTAACTATGTGTCCGACAAAAAGAAACAGTCGTTTGACAGGCTACTACAGAATGGACATCAAGCAAAATTACCCATAACCAATGGTAACTCAGCCCCAGTTACCAACGATCACCCAGAAACACAAAAACTTTTCACCTCTGGGAATTTAAGTCAGAAAACCACATCTACAAACAACGTAGCAGTTAATGGTATTGCCAAATCTATGAAAAACTGCCAATCACACCCACAGGATCAAAACTCAACACCCAGTAATTTAGAAACATTTGCAGATTACCAAAGAGCTATAGACAACTTAGAGTACACCCTCATCCAATTAAATCGCCATCAACGTCACATCTTGGAGGTTCATGAACAGTCTTTAAAGCATCAAACAGAATATACCAAAACCTTTTTCGGGTTGATGCAACAACAGCATATGCTCTGGGGAAATGGTAAATTCATTGAACAACAACCAGAAACCCAGCAACTGGCCATCTCCAGTTCAGAACGTAGCATGATGCGGTTTCACGATCATCAAGCCGACAGTCTCCGCATTCATGAGCAATATCTGAACTATCAGCAAGAATATACTCAGAATTTTTTCCAATTAGTCCAGCAACATCAAGTACCGATCTGCGATCATAGCACTCAAAACAGTTTGAATACTCGGGTGTACCCAGAAGAAAAGCCTATTCCAGTCACAACCCTATCGGCTGTGGCTAAGAAATCAGAGCCAGTTATCACTAACGGTAACGGTAACCCAGCAGCCCCCCGCCCACATCCTACTGCAACTATAGTAGCTACACCACAGCTAGAGATTGATGCACAGACCCTGCAGCCCACCCTGCTGGCCATTGTCAGTGATAAAACGGGCTACCCCAGTGAAATGCTAGAGATGTCTATGGATATTGAAGCAGATTTGGGAATTGATTCCATCAAACGGGTAGAGATTCTGGGAGCATTATTAGAGCTATACCCTGATTTACCCCAGCCCAATCCAGAGGAACTAGCACAGCTACGCACCCTCGCGGAAATAGCTGAGTATATCGCAACTATAGTTCCCGGTAACATCAATTTAGAACAGCAAGAAGTTGAACAGTTCAAAACTTCAGCACCAGTCCCTAAAACTATCAATGAGGTATTAGAAGCAGAAAAGCTAAAGGAAGAGACATCTCCGGCATTATCCCCAATTCCAGAGAATCTCAGCCAAATACTCCTCACCATCGTGAGTGATAAAACAGGCTACCCTAGTGAAATGTTAGAGATGTCTATGGATATTGAAGCAGATTTGGGAATTGATTCCATCAAACGGGTAGAGATTCTGGGAGCATTATTAGAGCTATACCCCGATATACCCCAGCCCCATCCAGAAGAAGTGGCCCCACTGCGTACCCTCCAAGAAATAGTTGAGTACATAGAAAAGACCGCCCAAATGTTAGCCACACAGGTACAGGAAAGTCAGATGGAGGAACTCCAGACACAACAAGCTCAAGACTCTTGTTCTCCACATCCTCACTCCCTAATTCGCCGCAGTCCTGTTCAACTCAAATTTCTGCCTCAACCAGATATTTTAGATTTCACCTTACCAGCACAACATATCGCTTTGCTCACTGATGATGGTTCCCCGACCACTACAAAATTAGCTGAGGCTTTGACCAAGCGCGGCTGGAAAACGGTAGTTTTGAGTTTTCCTCAAACCCTAATTGGTAAACAATCGCCTTTACCTTCAGGTATCAATCGCGTCGTGCTGTCAGATTTGAGTGAGCAACATTTACAACAACAGTTAGCCGCCATCGCTTCGGAATATGGTCAAGTAGCTGCATTTATTCATCTCAATCCCCCAAGTCGTGAAGATACAAGTAATCATGTCCGCTACCTGGAAACAGAAAAATCTTTGCTGCGTCACGTTTTTCTCATCGCTAAATACCTGAAAGAATCCTTGAATCAAGCCGCAGAGCAAGGGCGCGGTTGTTTCTTGACTGTGGCTCGTCTGGATGGGGAATTGGGACTGGGATACAAAACTAACTTTGGTGCTATTAGTAGTGGATTGTTTGGACTGACCAAAACCCTAAACCAAGAATGGGAAGGTGTATTTTGCCGAGCTTTAGACATCAGTGCTGATTTAGATGCTCAAACCTCGGTAGAGCATATCCTCGCTGAACTTCACGACCATAACCGATTGGTTGTAGAAGTGGGATATTCTCCACAAGGACGTAAAACCTTAGTCTGTGAACCAGAATTAGATGGGATTTTTGATTCTCCAATCCCCAATCCTCAATCCCAAGTATTTCTAGTGAGTGGTGGTGCAAAGGGAATAACCGCTAAATGTGTGATCTCACTAGCACAGCGTTATCAATGCAAATTTATTCTCCTGGGGCGTTCTGCTGCTGAACCTGAACCTGTATGGGCTGAAGGTTATGTGAAGGAAGCGGAATTGAAACAGCGGATTATGGAGGATTTTGTCGCCCAAGGAGATAAACCTACACCTGGAATGGTGCAGAAGAAATTTCAGAATATTATATCTAGTCGGGAAATAGCTGCCACTTTACAAGCTATTAAGCAGGCCGGTGGACAGGCTGAATATTTGAGTGTGGATGTCACTGATGCGATCGCCCTTTCTGAGCAGGTGAATGCTGCTGTTGAGCGTTTGGGTGCAGTTACGGGTATTATTCATGGTGCTGGTAATTTAGCTGATAAGCGGATTGAGAAAAAAACAGTTCAAGATTTTGAAACGGTTTACGCTGCTAAGGTGAAAGGGCTAGAAAACCTGTTGCGCTGTACCCACGCCAATCAACTGCAATATTTAGTGTTGTTTTCCTCTGTAGTCGGCTTTTATGGCAATGTGGGACAGTCAGATTATGCGATCGCTAATGAAATTCTCAACAAATCAGCCCATCTGTTCAAACATAATTATCCCAATTGTCATGTAGTCGCGATTAACTGGGGTCCTTGGGAAAGTGGTATGGTATCTCCTCAATTAAAAAAAGCTTTTGCGGAACGCAACATCGAGACGATTCCCGTAGAAGTTGGGACGCGTATATTAGTTGAACAACTAGATCAGGTAAATCAAGATACTACACAACTACTAATTGGTAGTCCTCTTATCTACATCCCAAAAACTTTAAACCCAGACTTAAAGACTTTTCGTATCCAACGGCGCTTAACATTAACAGCCAACCCATTTTTATTAGACCACGTAATTGCAGGTAAACCTGTTCTACCCGCTACTTGTGCCCTTTCCTGGATTGCTAATACCTGTGAACAACTTTATCCCGGGTACAAATTCTTTTCTGCCGACAGCTTTAAGGTTTTGAAGGGGATTATCTTTGAAGATAATCAACCCCATGAATATGCTTTAGATTTAGTAGAAATCACTAAATCTGATGGTGACAGAATCGAATTTCAGGCTAAAATCTGGAGTCACAATTCCGGCAAAGTCCGTTATCATTTCAGCGTCAACATCAAATTACAAAGGCAAATCCCAGTACCTCCAACTTATGAAATGTTTAATCAGGAGGTAAAAACACCAGATTTCAACAGCGGATTTTATCAAAATGGGTCATCAAGTTTATTCCATGGTTCTGCTTTCCAGGGCGTACAAAGTGTTTTAAATATTAGCCATGAGAAAATTACTATGGATTGCCTATTAGCTCCCCTAGAAGCAACAAAACAAGGCCAGTTTCCCGTTCAAACATTCAACCCTTATATTGTTGATGTTCAAATTCACCCCCTGTGGATTTGGTCACACCATTTTCACCAAGTAGGTTGTTTACCAGCAGAAATTCATTATTTTGAACAGTTCGTAAACCTCCCATTTGGTGAAAAATTCTACATCTCTTGTGAAGTCAAGTCAAAAACAGAATCCGCAGTGGTTGCAAATGTAATCGTACACGATGACCAAGGAAAAATATATTCTCTTATGCAAGGTGCAAGAGGCATTGTTTTACAAAGACAATTAGCAAAAGTTTAAATACATCAGGACTTACGCAAAACAGAACGAAAGTAGGGGTAATTTATGAATCACCCGTACATCATAACTAGGTTTTTAGTCCAATCTTGCGTAAGTCCTATACATATCTGCAATCCCACAGTCAAATAACAGTTTTAGGAGTCGGGTGATGGAAGAATTAACACGAAATCAAATACCTAAAATAGCGATTGTAGGTATGGATTGCTATTTGGGTGGTAACTGCCACAATTTAGATAGTTTTGAAGAAACTATTTATGAAGGTGAGCAACATTTTGTTCCCCTCCCTGCACAGCGATGGCAAGGAATAGCAAACCAAAAACAGCTACTCAGTAAATATGGTTTTGATGATCGTCAAGCACCATTAGGTGCATATATTCAAAATAGACAACTGCCGTCAGTAGGAGTAGATGAATTTGATCCTCAAAAACTTTTGATGATCCATGTCGCAGATCAAGCTTTGCAAGATGCAGGTCTAGATCCAGGGTCAAGAGTTGCAGTCCTCATTGTTAGTGCCACAAAACTAGTTCTCCCAGAAAGTCCTGTAATCAAATCTCCTGATACTAACAATCAACTAGCTAATTATGTTTCTCACAAGTGCAACTTAACTGGTCCATCATTGACATTTACTGCTGAACAAAAATCTGTTTTCCCAGCCTTGAAAATGGCACAAAAGCTACTTGCTAATCAAGAAGTAGATGCTGTTTTAGTCGGTGCGGTAGAGCTAGCGGGGGATAGTGCGAGTGTTCTACTGCGCAATCAAATCACCCCAGTCAATACAGGGGTTAATACTCTCAGTTACGACCAAAATTCTCATGGCTGGATGGTAGGTGAGGGTGCAGCGGCCATTGTTTTGAAGCTCCACGAAACTGCAAAACGAGATCATAACCGCATATATGCAGCAATTGATGCCCTTGCTATTGTAGAAAATACCACATCTGCAATTAACTCAATTCCTACTCATATCGATGCGGAATCTATAACCCAAGCTTGTCAAGAGGCTTTTGCATTGGCAAAGATCAAACCCACGGACATTAACTATTTAGAGGTTATGGGTAGTGGTATTCCATCACAAGATGAGTCAGAAATTAAGGGTTTGCTCCGGGCTTATGGGACTTGTGAAGCCAGTTTGAGTTGTGCCCTGGGTAGTGCGCAAGCTAATGTTGGACATACCTATGCGGTGTCCGGGCTGGTCAGTATAGTTAAAACTGCACTTTGTCTCTATCGCCGCTATATTCCTGTAGTTCCCCAGTGGTCTAGTCCCAAACTGCCACAGATGTGGCAAGATAGCCCCTTTTATGTAGCCACGGAATCTAAACCCTGGTTATTAGAAGCAGAAGCCACTAAGAGAATAGCTGCTGTCAACGGTATGGAGGTAGATGGCAGTTATGCACATTTGATTTTATCAGAGGAAGTAGGCCAACAGGAACATGACAGGTATTTAGGGCAAATTCCTTATTATTTGTTTGCGATCGCCGCTGATGACCAAGCCAGTTTATTAGATCAGATTTCCACTCTTCAAAACATTATCAGTAATTGCTCCTCCCTAGCTACCGCTGCTAGAGAAACTTTTAGAACTTTTCAAAAGCATCACCACCCCACTTACACCTTGTCTATTCTCGGACGTAATCAAGATGAATTAATGCGAGAAATTGAGCGCTCTTTTCAGGGTGTAAAGATTGCCTTTGAAACAGGCAAAGATTGGCAAACACCAGTAGGTAGTTATTTCACAGCCAAACCACTTGGCAAAGACAATAAAATCGCTTTTGTTTACTCTGGTTCCTTCAATGCTTATGTTGGCATCGCCCGCTACCTCTTCCGCGTTTTTCCCCAAATTTATGATGATTTAGTAAATAGAGGGATTTACAACCGGGCAGCTAATGTAGAGAAATTGCTTTATCCCCGAAGCTTGAAAAAATTATCAAAAAGGGAATTAGAAACTATCGAACAAAAATTGATAGATGATCCAGTTGCTTTACTAGAAGTTGAAGTATACTTTACCGGATTCATAACTGCAATTCTCAAGGATTATTTCCAAATTAAGCCCCAAAGTGCATTTGGATATAGTCTAGGTGAAACTAGTATGATGTTTGCTCAAGGTATTTGGACTAATTTTAAGCAAAGTAGTCAAAACTTGAACTCATCATCTTTGTTTAAAACCAGATTAGCGGGTTGCAAAGATGCGGTGCGGGAGTATTGGGGATTATCTCAAAAGCATAATATCAACGACGAAAATCTCTGGAATAACTATGTTCTATTGTGTCCACCATCTCTTGTTAAGGAAGCTATTAAATCAGAAAATCGTGTTTATTTGACTCTCATAAATACCCCAGAAGAAGTCATCATCGGTGGTGATCCACAAGCCTGTCAGAGAGTGATTCAACACCTTAAATGTAATGCTTATCTCACTCCTCTTAAGCACGTGATTCATTGTGAGCCAATGCGCTCTGAGTATGATGAAATTGCCAGAATTAACACTTTAGCTATTCAAGAAGTCAAGGAAACTATTTTCTATTCCGCAGCCGAATATGAACCCATTACTCTCGAAAGTAATGCTGTTGGTCAAAACATTGCCAAAGGTCTCTGTCAAGAGCTTGATTTTCCTCGCTTAGTTAACCGCGTCTACAATGATGGATCTAAAATCTTTATTGAAGTAGGAGTAGGTAGTAACTGTTCACGATGGATTAGTAAAATACTCCAGGACAAAGAACACTTCACAGTTTCTCTAAATCGAAGAGGTACAGATGATCATATTTCTATTATCAGAGTATTAGCAAAGCTATTGAGTCATAGAGTTGACATGGATTTGTCTCCACTGTATTCTCTCTCTTCCCCTAGTTTCAAGAAAAATCAAATAGTAGAGGAAACTATCACATTAGCTAATCATACCACTGATAACAGATTTATGCGGAATAACCAGCCAGAAATATTACCAGAAAAATATTATACTCTACCCATTAGTCCTCCCAGTCAGCAGTATGAATTACTGGAGTTTAGTCAATCCCAACCCAGATATTCTATGCACAAAAATTCAATCTTAACTGAGGAACCGAGAGTTATGAGTAAGTTAATCGCCAATAACCATCAAACTTCTAGTGTATTGTTGCGCGATCGAGCCAGCACCGACTTGTTAGAGCAGAGTATAAGTTTACCACCCAAGGTCTCTGTTGGCAGCAGCGCCTCGCTATCCCATAGTGTTGAAGTCAATGATACTGTTTTACCTCAAGAAGATAACATTTTTATTGCCGAAGAAAAAAATGACAAAGCATTGTTAAAAAATAACCGTAACCCTGAGATAGCAGTTGATAAAAAACAGCTAGCTAATTTACGCAATTCTCAGTATGAAAATCTGATGAATAATGCTTTTAATATGGCACAAAACCACAAAGCTTTATTAGAAATACGACAGGTATCACTACATCAAATTAGCACCATAATTGACCAACAATTAAACTTATACCGAACATTATTTAACCAATCAAGTGATTAATGCACTCAAATATTTTTCCAAAAGATTAAATAGCTCTGCTACATACCCCCTCAATTAAAGAGGAATTTAGGCTATAATTTCTGAAAATACCGCCAACATATAACCCATTAAATCTGATGCTTACCAATAAATTATTCAACAATAAACGAGTCAATTCACTTCTCAATACATCGATTTTTTTTGTCAGTAAACATCAAGCATGGCATGGTGATATCAACACAATATCATTTGATGGAAATGGTATAAAAGCTAAACTAATTAATTTAGTAAAACCTTGTTTTATTATCAGAGTTGAAGATAAAATTGGCGTCACTAATGAGGGAGAATTACTTCATTCCCCGAATGGCAAAACCGGACAAGAACTGTTAATGTCTGTTCCAAGCGTGCAGATTCAACAGTTAGGCGATCCCAATTTTATAGATTTCCATAATGTTAAATATGCCTATACCACGGGTTCCATGGCTCATGGTATTGCATCTGAAGAATTAGTAATAGCCCTTGGTAAGGAGAAAATTTTAAGTTCATTTGGTGCTGGAGGTTTATCTCCTGACCGTGTGGAAGCAGCCATCAAGCGTATTCAGGAAGCCCTACCCCAAGGTCCTTACGCTTTTAACTTACTTCATAGTCCCAGTGAACCTTCCATTGAACGGGGTATCATTGATTTGTATTTGAAACATCAAGTTAGAACAATAGAAGCATCTGCGTTTTTAGATTTAAGTGAAAACATTGTCTACTACCGGGTTGCAGGACTAGGGTTAAATGCAGCTAATCAAATCGAAATCAAAAATAAAGTCATTGCCAAAGTTTCTCGCCCAGAAGTCGCCAGAAAATTCTTAGAACCTGCTCCTGTAAAAATTCTCAAAAAATTACTACAGCAAGGTCTAATCAGTGAATTACAAGCAACTCTAGCTGCAAAAATTCCCATGGCTGATGATATTACTGTGGAAGCAGATTCTGGCGGACACACAGATAATCGTCCTTTAGTTTGTCTGTTACCATCCATGCTGGAATTAAGAGATCAAATTCAAGGCCAATATGGTTATGAAAGACCAGTGAGAATCGGAGTAGCTGGAGGAATTGCCACTCCACAATCAGTATTAGCCGCTTTTATGATGGGTGCTGCTTATGTTGTTACTGGTTCCATTAACCAATCCTGTGTTGAAGCTGGAACTTCTCAATATACTAAACAATTACTAGCTCAGGCAGATATGGCTGATGTAATGATGGCTCCAGCAGCAGATATGTTTGAAATGGGAGTAAAATTACAAGTTCTCAAAAGAGGAACCCTATTTCCTCTGCGAGCACAAAAACTTTTTGAGTTATACAAAAATTATGATTCAATCGAAGAAATACCTTTGACTGAAAGAGAGAAAATAGAAAAGCAAATCTTCAGAAATAGTTTAGATAGCATTTGGCAAGAAACAGTTAATTATTTATCTGAACGTAATCCGGAAAAACTGTATAAAGCCGCCAACAATCCCAAGCTGAAAATGGCTCTAATTTTTCGCTGGTATCTAGGATTGTCTTCTCGTTGGTCTAACTCTGGTGAGAAGGGTCGAGAAATTGATTATCAAATCTGGTGTGGTCCATCCATGGGCAGTTTCAATAACTGGGTAAAAGGGTCTTACTTAGAGGATTTAAATAACCGCAAAGTAGTGGATGTTGCCCATCATATGATGATAGGAGCAGCATTTTTATACAGATTACAAAACCTCAAGGTTCAAGGATTGCAAATCCCCGACTCTTATACTCAATATCACCCAGTTATTTATAGTCAGCTTTAAGGATTGCTGATCGGAAAACTCTAGAAAAAATGATTAATAATAGAAAACTGGGATGTCTTGAGCAGGCCATGGAAAACCTAAATAGGCGTGCTAAAACCTGGAACATAGTCACTATTAGCCGCATCAAAGGGCCTCTCAGGGAGGGAATTATAAGAGAGGCGTTAGATATGATTCAAGACCGTCACCCCCGACTTAATTCCCACATTGTTAGTGTGAGAAATACTCTGCACTTTCAAACCGAAGGAACGGCAAAAATTCCTTTGCGTGTTGTAGAAAAATTGGCTCATGAGCAATGGACAGAGGTTGTTGAAGAAGAAATGAACCAGGAAATTGATAGCTGTGAGTGTTTGATGCGATCCGTACTGGTTCATATCCAGAGCCACAGCTATGACAATTATCTGATCACAACATTACATCATGCTGTTGCGGATGGTTTATCATCCATGGGTCTACATTCAGAAATCTTGACTTATTGTCAGCAAATTGTTTCTGGAAAGCTCATTTACCTTACTAGTTTACAACCACTACAACCTATAGAAGCACTGCTACCCAGATGGACACAGAAGTTAACAGGTAAAATTAGCAGTACACTGTTGTTATTGAAATTGGGTGTACAAAAAATTTGGCATCGACCACAAACATTAGGGTTTGATAAATATGTCCCCATTGCCCAACGTCGTTGTAATATTATTCATAGGCAACTTGATCAACAGTTAACTCAACAGTTAGTTAATAATTGTCGGCAAGCAAACATCACAGTTAATAGCGCTTTATGTGCGTTGATGATGCTAATAATTGCCAAGAAAATCACTAGAAATAGAACAAAAAACATCAGAGTAAACTGCTTATCTTATTTTGATGTGCGCAGACATTTAGAACCAAAAATTAGTGATCAGGACATGGCTGTGTTAGCTTCATCTATTATGGAATTTTATACCATACAGACCGATACATGTTTCTGGGAATTAGCGCGTGAAGTAAAACAAAAGTTGGAAGCTAGTACAAAGCGCAATGATATCTTTAAAATGATATTAATTGCCAAGCATCTCATAAATTATTCTTTAACCTACCCGAAGCAAGTAGCCGCCACAGTATCCCTATCTAATGCTGGTAGAGTCAATATTCCCAAACTTTATGGTGAATTTGAACTAGAAGAAATCAGTTTTCTTGGTTCTCATGCTTTATATGCAGGTATGTTTATTACTCATGCTTCAACTTTTGAAGGAAAGATGCTCTTGAATTTTGTATTTTCTGAACCTGCAATTAGTCGCCAGAATATGGAGACTCTTGTAAATGAATTGATCTCGGACATTATTTATGTGTCTGAGTTAAAGTTTGTACCAAGTTTAACTAAACGTTAATCTGGATTTATCTGACTACTGAGCAAACAGTCAAAAACCCTAAATTTCAACCCTTATAAAAAAATGAGTGACAACCGAAAGTTGGGAAGAACTGAGCAGGTTATGGAACAAGTCAATAGACGTGCTAAGACCTGGAATATAGTTACTATTAGCCGCATCAAAGGATTTCTGAGTGCAGAAATCCTCAGACCCGCTCTAGATATGATTCAGCATCGCCACCCTCGACTTAATTCCAGGATTGTCTATTATAAGGACAGTCTTTATTTTCAAACTGAAGGAACAACACAGATTCCTTTGCGTGTTATTAGAAATTTTGATGATGAACAATGGGAAGAAATTGTTCGTGAAGAGATGAACATGGAAATTGACAGTAGTAAATGTCTGCTCCGAGCGGTGCTGGTTCACATCGAGAGTCAGAGCAGTGTATATCTGATGACCACGGTACATCATGCAGTAGGGGATGGGTTATCATCTGTCCAACTTCATTCCGAAATTTTGACTTATTGTCAGAAAATTGTATCCGGCGACTCCATTCATCCCGTTCATAGCTTATTTCCACTTCCACCGATAGAGGAACTATTACCCCCGCAAACAAAAGGGTTAAAAGGTAAAATATCTAGTATGTTGTTTTTGTTGCGATTAGGACTTAAAAAACTTTTTTTTAATCCAAAAACATTAGGTTATGAAAAATATGTACCGATTGAGCAGCGTTATTCTAATATTATTCATAGAGAGCTTGAACCACATATAACCCAACAGTTAGTTAATTGCTGTCGCCAAGAAAAAACAACAGTAAACAGTGCTTTATGTGCTGCAATGATGTTGGCTGTTGCCAGTAAAATGGAGACAGTTAGTGGAAAGAAAATTTGTATGAATTCTCTATTAGCTGTTGATTTGAGAAAACGTTTGGAAAATAAAATTAGTAATCATCATATGGCTGTGTTGGTCTCAAATATTATAGGCTTTCATACCCTAGAAGCCAACAAGTCCTTCTGGGAATTAGCAAGGGAGGTCAAGCAAACTGTTGAAACTAGTATTAAGAGGGGCGATATCTTTAAAACTATCTTAGTAGCACAGCATATGATCAACTTTTGTTTTACCTACCCTCAGAAATTAGTTGGTACGGTGTTACTATCAAATATTGGTCAGGTGAACATACCTGAAGTTTACGGTAAATTTGAATTAGAAGAAATTAGTTTTGCTAGCTCCCAGTCTTTGTACACAGGTATGTTCATGAGCCATACGGCGACTTTTAGAGGTAAAATGCTGTTGAATTTCGTGTTTTCTGAGCCTTCAATTAGCCGGGATAATATGGAAGAGATTGTAAATAATTGTATGCTGTATCTTATCCACGTATGCCAGTTTAATATTGAGGATAGATTAATGATTGTCTAAATTGGAAAATTCCTATTTTTATTCAGAGAGTAGTTGATAATTTCTCCTGAATAATGGCGGTATCTGAATTTTTTTGACTATTTTTAGATTAATAATGTATGACTTTTTTTGATTCATGTCATTAGTATCTATTGAGTATTTATCGCGAGGAAAAAATGAACGGTTTTACTCCTAATTCTATTGGTAGAGAATCCTATACTGCCAAAACCATTGAAGCTTGGCTAGTATCTCAAATTGCTGAACAATTGAGTATTCAACCTGAGGAAATAGATGTTAAAGAACCTTTAGATAGCTACGGTTTGGACTCAGCCCAGGCTGTTATTTTGGCAAATAAAGCAGAGAAATTACTGGGATTTAAGCTGTCTCCTCTGTTGTTGTGGTATTACCCCACTATTGCATCACTGGCTGAACGTGTAGCGGAAGACTTAGAAAGTTCTGATTCGGAGATATTTCATATTTAATTGGACTTACACAAGTATTAGATAAAACTCCAATTCTTTCTTGAAAATAATTAATCTGTAGAAGATTTGATAGGAATAAAATCATGTTAATCGATGATAATCATTGCCTGTAAAAAATTGTACATACTTTGTCATAATTGGAAAAAATTGCCACTATGAAAGCATCAGAAATTATTACCCAACTCACTGAAAAAGGTGTTCATATTTGGGCTGATAATAATGAACTCAGGATTCGTTCTCCCAAGGGTATAATTACCCCAGAAATTCAGGCTAATCTCATGGCTTGCAAAACAGAGATTTTGGCTTTTATGCGTGAGAGAGATATAACTAAAAATCCGGTGACGCCTGTTATTCAGGGGTTAAACTTGTCAACTATTGGACGTTTAATTGGGGGATTTGGTGGTCATACGAATGGGGAATATACGCCACCCACCATTGACCCTAAAAAGATGGCTGAACAGTTAAAGGTGACATTTAAACCTTTACCTCATAACTATAAAAATGCAAAACTTGTGCAATTCCGCCAAGAATTGGAAAATTATCTCAGGGAATATGGTGTAAAAATTATTCCTTGGGAGGAAGCTACTACAGACTTTACTTATGATATGGTATTGCCAATCATTAACCAAAAAAAGATATTTAAGTTGAGGGGAGTAAGGGCTGAAATCAATGCTGTGATTGATGTTGAAAATCCTCCCTCTACATTGAAAAAATTGGCGATTTGTGCCGCCGAAAATTGGTACAGTTTTTATTCTAGTTTTGTCTTAAAACATCGCGATGTTTCGGTAGTAAATATTGCTAAAATTAGTAGTTGGGCTGAAGACCATGCAGCTAAATATGTCGAGGATCCAACCAATACCCAAGTAATAATTATCACTGATATTGATGAAAAGTTTATTAACCCGCAAATACCATATGATCAAAAAATCAAGGTTGGTTTAAATACTTTAGTCAGAACTTTTGCGGAAATTGTGATTGGAGTGGGTGTTGATAAGATTTCTATTTTAAATATGAATCTTTCTGACTCTATTTTCCCAAAAAATAAACTATCTGAATTCGTTTTAAAATCACTAATACCCAAGGTTTTTGTCCCAATCTCTCCCCTTTTGTTGAATAGATTTGAAATAGGAGAGTATGAACCAGAAAAATCTAGCTATGCTAAGAGTTTAGTTAAGTTGGGTCAAGAGTTAGCACCAACAGGTTTATTTCCTGCTGGGTTTAAAATCAAGGAAGTGATTAAAAGGAAATCTCACCGAGATATTGTCAATGTAATTGTGAATGGGAGAACAGGTGTTTCTTATGGTTTTGTGGCTTATGCTGAACCACCTCAATACTTTGGTGCGAAGGAAATAAATATATATGAATGGGAAAAACTATTACCTTGTGAGGGATTTAGTAGTCATGAACTGCGACAAAATACACAAGGTAGACGTTATCTGAAAACTACAATACAAGGACTAGATGTATTTCAGCAAATTCCCGATATTTGGCTGGTTAGTGCTCGTTCCGGATCAAATAAAACTAACTTGAATATTGCCAGTGATATCATTAGAGTGGGTTTGAAAGAAAAATTACATCTGGAATTACCCCAAGGTATGCAGACAAACCAAGTAGATATCAAACCTTCTTATGATATCTACGTGATGGTGGCTATTAGTTTGTCGGCGGCTTTATATGCACCTGATTTAATTAAAAATGGTGCTGCAATTGTGCATTTTCATGGTTATCCGGCATTTGACTGGTTTAAACCGAATGAATACTGTGTAGGAGTAGATAACCCTTCTGTACCTTGTGGTACTTATGAATCGGGGGTATTCAATTTTTTGGGCATTTCTAGTTTAGCAAATCAAGGGAAGAGAAATATATCTTTGGTTAGCCTAGTAGAGCCAGATCATGGAACCAATTTTATTGCTAATGATTTGGAGTACCTTGTGGAAAGGTTGAAAACGGGATGTGAGCAGGGACAAATTGAGTTAGGTGGTAAGCATTTTGCTTCTCTCAAGGGAATAGCAGAAAAGATTTAACTTTCATCTCGTCCATGAATTTGAGCAGGTGGACTAGTTGCTTCAACTGCGGTAAATGGTTCGAGAATTTTGTAGCTGTGATTTGCTCCCTTTGGAACTACCCAGGAACTCCCAGGTTCTAATAAGATCACTTGTCCTTCTATGTGCAATTCCGCCCGACCTTTGATGGTATAGCCAACTGTTTCATAGTCGCGGGATGTAGGCTGTTTGTCTGTGTTTGGTTGTTCGTCTTCCCAAAGACGCATAGAAATTGATTTCCCAGAGGCTAAATATTTCTGACCGAGTTTACCTTTGGGGGAATGGTTAGAATCTACTTTTTTAACACTTGTATCAGTCATATTTCATTAACCAGCTTATTTTTGGAGTTCAACTTTGATACAGGTACTTTATCTTCTGTTGACTTCTGGTTTATTTTCTTGGTAGTATCCATGTCGAGTGCGAGTAATTGGCTCCACTGTTTTTTCTACTTGCTTTTGTGCTGAATCTAAAAATTCTTTTGTGGCTTGAGGTGTTGGTTCATCTAGGTTAAGTTTTTCTCTAACTTTTTCAGCAGTTTTTTTGAGTTGCTTCTGGGTATTATCAAGTTGCTCTTCTCCCTTGAAGGCTTTATTGTTAGGTGTACCTTTGTAATAAATGCCTTCAGGAGTTTTTACTGTGTCAGCTTTGGCTAACAGGATATGATTACCGTAGTTGAACATCTGAAATGAGAAAAATGCAAAACCTGCGACAAAGAGTATGACAATCTGGCGCAGAAGCATATTTTGTAACCAAGAAAAGAAGGGTTTCATAAAAATACTCTGTGATGGGATGACTATTGTGTTTATTAACCAAGGGTAGCCTCTACCCAGGGGAGAAGATGGGGTTGTTGATGATGAGGCACCAGAGTGGCGGGGAATAACGAGCGGATAAAGATTGTAAATTGACTTACCCCGCTGCAACTCTATTTCTTCAAAGTTGCATATCTACGATGCTTGCAGTTAGCGGAGCGGCGCGTTAGCGCGGGTAAATTCATTGGAATCCCCGTGAAGCAAGAATCCCCCGGCTTCTAGCCGTGGGGAGTGTCAAAGAGCCGCACCTGTGGTGGGCTTGGGAGGCTGAATTTCAGTACCTATGCGTTCCCGATATAGCTGTGCTAATCGCTGCTCGTATTTGAGTAAATCGTGGTAAATTTCCTTAAATATCGTGGTTGCTACGGGGTCAGTATACATTGCAGACAAATTGCTAATATCCCCAAGACCGGTTTGTACATCTCCTAGGGCGCAACGTAACTGATAGATGTCATCGCTACCAGTAAAGGTACTTTTGACTTTGGCGTATTGATTGGCGATATTTGCCACTATGGAAGGTTTTTCACCGAGTCTGTCGAGATAGCTTTCCAATTTCTGAATGTGGCTATGTCTATTACTAATCATCTCTTGAAAGAGCGATCGCCCTTGGCTATCTGATTCTTTTTGGGTGTACTGTTCTAAGGCTTCCATTGAATAACGCTCGCCACTCAGAGCCGTATTCAAACCTCTGGTAATTTCACCTTTGGTAGAACCACCCCAAGCATCAGCTAGTTTCCACCACTCGGCGCTGGTATCTTTCTCCTCTGGAAGTGCTGCATCTTTACCACCGTAGCCTAGACGACTGAGCAATGCTGTGGTGAAAATCGCTAAGTCTCCTGGTTCACGTGAGGTAATTAAATTCCTGTCTACCACCAAAGGCTCATCTAGATAATTTGCACCTGCATTAATCATGTCTTTGCGGATAGCATTAAAGCCTGTGGCTTTTTTACCTTTGAGCAAATCACCTTCAATTAAAACTTGTGGGCCGTGACATACAGCAGCTACCCATTTTCCCTGTTCCATAGCCTCTTGTACAAAGCGGACTGTGTTGGGGTTGCGTCGCATTTTATCGGGAGCCATACCACCGGGAATTACCACTGCGTCAAATTGCGCAGCTATGGCTTCTGTTGTCGTCCCGTGGGGCTGAACTGAAACTTTACCTCGTTTACCTTTATATCTTTCGTTCATGCGTGAACCGAGGACGACTATCTCCATCCCGGCTTGTTTGAGTCCATTACAAGGGATAGTAAATTCTATATCCTCAAATCCATGTTCTATAAGGATGGCAACTTTTTTCTTCCGGGAATGATTGTTCTGGTTGGTCATGATTTTTCCCTATGGTGATAATTTCACTAACTACGATTCTTAATTGCGGGTATTTAACTTGTTGGCGATGTGGTGAAGAGTTCTTCATAGTCATGGTCGAAATAATTATGAAATCTGCTGAATTTCTCGGGCTTAATGGCGTTTTGCAAGACTGCAAATACAGCCCGAACATGAATGGCGGTGGTTGTGGGTTCTATATTTTCTTTTTGACTCACACGACTAATGAATTCTTGCAGCTTGAAAGGTTCACTAATTTCTCCTTCTCGCCCTTGCAAAGACTGACCTAGTTCTTGTGGTAATTCCGCTGCTATTTCTTTGACTTCGTGGGTAGGGATACGCTGTGTGAGGGTTTCTAAGGTAGCACGGGTGGCACGTTCCGCCTCTTCACGAGAATTTGATTGAGCTAGGCTTTGTACGTGTGTAATAAACTCTTTATATTCCATTTTATACCTCTTTTTATTGTTATTTGTAATTAACAGGAGACTATTGATTTATCTGCTAACTTCTAAATATAGGACTCCTATTTGAGTGTTGAACAGATTACCTATTACCTACACATCTAGCATTCTTGCCCCGTTTCCCGCATCAAGGAATAAGTTGATCAATCAAACTGAATTCCTAATATATGGATTTCACTCTTACAAAGTCAGCTAATTTTAATTTAGACTTATTTACTAAATTTATAGTCTAATAACTATTTTATCTTCGTACTCAGGGGATATATTTTTTATGACTAAAGTAATATAACCTTGGTGATACCATCTTTCCATGTGGCAGGGTTATGATGAATCGGTAAATGCAATTAATATTATTTATGGTAGAAAATAATCATAATCAAGAAGTCAATTCTGATGATTTAACAGCAGAAATTACCGAATCTTACGGCACTGGTGTTAAGGATTTGCCGGGGTATAATATTGGCGGGCGATCGCTCAGACAAAGAAAACGTCAGTATACACACACAAGTCCGGAAATTACTGGCGGTGATGTTGATGCTTATTGGCAACAACAAGATACGGTAGGAGATGAAGCTGTAGGTGGTACTGCCCCTACTCCTGATCAAAGTGTAACTGATGACTTAGGGCAGGCAGTAGGATTACCGATGAATGACCGTGATTTTCTCCATACTGAAGAGATT
Organism: Anabaenopsis elenkinii CCIBt3563; assembly: GCF_015245355.1. Lineage (GTDB taxonomy): Bacteria > Cyanobacteriota > Cyanobacteriia > Cyanobacteriales > Nostocaceae > Anabaenopsis > Anabaenopsis elenkinii. The sequence goes on from NZ_CP063311.1 coordinate 3,207,024, forward strand.
TTAGAGCGGCGTGATGATTCTCGCTGGGAATTAGATCCAATGTCTTCTGATGATTATCAACAGCGGAAGGATTAAACCCAAAACTTAAATATTTAAGTTTTGGGATCTGAGAGTCATTTAAAATTTGATTCCTAATTGTCCATTAAATCCTCGCACAGAATTGTAACCTGCACCGATAAAAATATTATCGGTAGCACCTATTTGGACACCGCCAGAAACAGCAACACCTTGGTCTTCTGAATACCAGCCAAGTCCGACATAAGGTGAAATCACTGGTAAACTGAAGAATTTTAAAACATCCCCTCCAGTAGCACCTTCGGGACCTCTACCGATCTCAAAACCAAAATCTAAAACTCTCACACCAGCAGCATAGGTGACTTCTCCATCCTTTCCACCCACGGAAACCCAGGGTTGTGGTAACAATTGGGCGGGTGCTGGACTGGGGACAAATACAGTTAAGCAAGTTAAGGATGGAATGAGTATTTTGGCAATAACCGATTTTTTCACCGTTTTTATGGGAAACTACCTGTCATATTCTATCGAAAATATAGTGGGAGGGTGAGAACCCCTCCGCTTCAGCGAGGGTGATGAAACCCGACTCAAGGGGATTTATCCCCCCGTTTGCTCATTTCCCACGCTGGTTTTCAATATATTTTTTAACTACCTCAGTGCTTACTTGTCCAGTTGTCGCAACAAAGTAGGTTGGCGTCCACAAAGAAGGTAGCTTTTTTAATTGTGGAAATTCTTTTCTTAAGTAATTTGATGCTCTACCTTTAACCCATCTAGCGATATCTGCTGGGGATTCATGGGTCGGCGCATTAATAAAAAAGTGAACATGGTCTGGTTGAACTTCAAGTCCAATTAATTTCCATCCATGTTCAGTAACTAAGTCAAAAATAATTTCTTGTAATCGTGTAGCAACATCTTTAATTAATACTGGTCTTCTACGCTTTGGTACAAAAACAAAGTGGTAGTTGATTGATGATACAGAGTTTTCGGTTCATCTGTACTCATAATCTTCTTTTGATAACTTAGCCATTATGTGCTGTTGACTTTGAGCGTTGTTTCAACTATCCTCCTGTTTAGGAGGTGAGTAAAGATTGTACAGAACAATTCCAATCAGAGCTAAATTCACTGATGAAGAAAAAGCTTTTTGGGTTGACCAATGCCAACACTCGAATAGCTTAATAAATTGTGCGATTTACTATACTCGTCAAAGTCATTACGCACGACTGGAAAGCATGGATAATGCTTTGACAACTTATTGGTCTGGCGACGAATTGCGTAGTGGATGGAAAACTTATTATTGCCAAACAACTTACCCGGAATTAGATAAAACTCTTAAAGATAATCCCCATTACAAAGGTTTAGCCGCACAAGCAGCACAACAAACCTTAAAACTAGTTGGTGAAGCAATAACCAGTTACAACGGATTGGTTAAAGCTTATTACAACGGGGAGCTTGATAGACCCTCATTACCTAAGTATCGTAAAAAAGGAGGATTAGCGGCAGTAACATTCCCAAGACAAGCACTTACTTTTAAAGATGGTTATTTCAAGCCATCAATAAGTAAAGAAACCAAACCAGAATTAATCACAGATATCAAACTAACCTTGCCTGATTTTATTGATTCCGATTGGGTAAAGGAAGTAACAGTTCGTCCTTATTATGGTCTTTTCTGGATTGACTGGGTAATTGATGATGGTAAGCAACCAATTGAAAACAACCCACATCTTGATTACTCCCAAGCATGGGGATTTGACCACGGAGGGACTAATTGGTTAACAGGTGTTTCTACTCTTGGCAAAAGTTTAATCATTGATGGTAAGAAACTCAAATCAATGAATCAAGGTTATTGCCGTCTAGTTGCTAAATATAAGCAAGGTAAGTCTGATTTTTATTGGGATGCTAACCTTGACCGCATTCAACGCAAACGCAATAACCAGATGCGAGATGCCATTAACAAAGCAGCTAGATTCATTGTTAACAGATGCCTGAATGACCAGATAGGAAATATAGTTATTGGATGGAATCAAGGACAAAAAGTTAATGCTAATTTAGGTAAGGCAAACAATCAAAACTTTGTCCCCATCCCCACAGGGAGATTGATTCAAAGATTAAAGGAATTGGCTAATGAATATGGAATTATTGTGACATTAACGGAAGAAGCGTATACATCAAAAGCGTCTTACCTGGATGACGATAGCCTCTACACGCATGGTGAAAAACCCGCAGGATGGAAACCGTCAGGTAAAAGGGTAAAACGTGGATTATACCAATCTGCCAAAGGATTATTAACCTCCGCAGATGCTCAAGCTGCAGCAAATATTTTAAGAAAAGTAACCACACAGCTAGGTTTATGTTTAGCCGAGGTGGGTAGGGCATCTTTGACTGTGCCACAACGATATGACTTGTTTATTAGGTTAAATAAATCATATCGTAAACGTTGCGTAGCGTGTCTTCAGACCGCGTAGCGACATCAGTTTAGAATCCCTTGTGTTTCAACCAAGGGAGAAGTCAATGTAACCCTAACGTAAACCATCCGCCTTTGAGTATTTTCCCGTGAATTTACTGTAAAATCAAAATATATTTTTAGTCTATCATTCATCAACTCCCATCATGTCGCCACAAACCATTGAAAAAATTGTATCTGCCTACTTTGCAAATATTGCCGCTATGAATCCAGATGGGTGGGTGAATAACTTTGCAGAAGATGCTATGAGTTATGACCCAGTTGGTGCACCACCAGCAAAAGTACATGAGGGATATCGCGAGTTTATCGGGCAATTACAAGCATTTTTTCAGAAATTGGAGCCAAAAACAGAGCATATCTTTGTGGCTGGTAATGAAGCGGCGGTAAAATGGACAATGGAAGGTGTGAGTAAGACAGGTAAGCCAGTTGTCTTTGCAGGAATTACGATTTTTGAAATCAACTCAGCTGGTAAGATTCAAACAACTCGGGCTTACTGGAATCCCCAGGAGATGGTAGCACAATTGCGGTGAACTCATCCATAATAGGGTAAGTATTATTTTTAATTTGACTATGTACCTAACTTGGTTAGACAGCAATAGTTGGTTGCTGGAAATCGGTAACCAACGGATACTACTTGATCCTTGGCTGGTTGGTTCTTTAACTTTTGGAAATTTAGATTGGTTTTTCAAAGGTTCTCGGACAAAAGAACGCCCAATACCACAAAATATTGATTTGATTTTGCTGTCTCAAGGTTTAGAAGACCACGCTCATCCACCGACTCTTAAACAACTAGATCATGAAATTAAGGTGGTGGGTTCTGCCAATGCCGCAAAATTATCACGTGAGTTGGGCTACAATTACGTAACATCCCTGAAGCATGGGGAAAGTTTCAACTTGAATCAACAAGTGGAAATCACAGCTGTTCCCGGCTCGGTAGTAGGTTATAATCTGGTAGAAAATGGTTATCTGATTAAAGAATTAACTAGTGGGTTAACAATTTATTATGAGCCTCATGGGTCTCATTCCCCGGAAATTAAACAATTTGCACCGGTTGACGTAATAATTACCCCGATAATAGATATCACATTGCCTTTGGGCGTGCCAGTTATTAAAGGTAGAAAGAGTGCATTGGAAGTTGCACAATGGTTAAAACCTCAAATTATGCTTCCCACGGCTGCGGGTGGAGATGTGGTTTTGGAAGGTGTGCTGACAAAATTCTTGAAAGCTCAAGGAAGCGTGGCAGAATTTAATTGCCTACTACAGCAGTACAATTTGTCTACCCAGGTGATGGAACTCACCCCGGGCGATCGCCGAGAATTGCAATTGAACAATAATTCAACCGCCAGCAAGTCCAAGCTCTAGAAATGGCGGTTAGCCCTTGGCGATTTTAGTCGCCATTCCAATTCCCAAATCAATTGTGTTTGTGTCTACCAAGCACCTGTAGAAAATATAGATATTACTGTCCTGAGTAAAAACAGCCACGATAGTGATCGTGACTGAGTAATTTGAATTAACTGATTTTTACTTTTGAGAATCAACCAGGATGAAACTCACAGTCAGACTGAGAAATTATCAGCCTTGAGCGTAATTTGCAGCCGCAAACTCCCAATTGACTAATTGGTCTAAGAAATTCTTGATGAAAGCAGGACGCGCATTTTTATAGTCAATGTAGTAGGCGTGTTCCCAAACATCTAAAGTGAGGAGCGCTTTTTTCCCATGGGCTAAGGGGTTCTCTGCATTTGGTGTTTTCATGACCTTGAGAGTACCAGCATCATCCACTAACCAAGCCCAACCGCTACCAAATTGAGTTGCTGCAGCGTTAGAAAATTCTTCTTTAAATTTGTCAAAGCTACCAAAATCCTGATTAATTTTGGCTGCTAGGTCGCCAGTGGGTGCGCCACCACCTGCGGGCTTTAAGCAATTCCAGAAAAAGGTGTGATTCCAAACTTGAGCAGCATTGTTGAAGATTCCCACCTTAGAGGAGTCTTTAAAGGCAATTTGGATGACCTCTTCCAAAGACTTGTCAGCCAGTTCTGTACCGTCAGTTAGCTTATTCAAGTTAGTCACATAGGCTGCATGATGTTTGCCATAGTGGTACTCGAATGTTTCTCCCTTCATGCCATAGGGCTCGAGAGCGTTAAAGTCGTAAGGTAAGGGGGGTTGTGTAAATGCCATTTTGTGAAATCCTCTCTTGACTGTTTTCCGGTTTAAAACTGTTGAGCGAAACTTAGGAAACGACAGGTGTTATCTGTATGGGTTTTATATCCCAACGCTATAGGATATAAAACTTAACATTGTCATTCTACTACCAAAGGGAGGATTCGGGCAAAATACTGTTTGATTTGAGCCAAATTGCATAAAGGTAGAAATATCAGGGCTGCTGAACGACTAAGATAAGCGTTGTTGTTGACTTCTCCCCTGGATAGAATCACAGGGGATTCTAAACTGATGTTGCTACGCGGTCTGAAGACACGCTACGCAAAGTTTACGATATTATTTATTTAAAAATTTGAATAAATAATATCGTTGTGGCACAGTCAAAATGCCCTACCCACCTCGGCTAAAAATAAATCTAGCTGTGTGGCTACTTAAGGAAAACATCTTTTGGGTTTTTCACCATATTTGTGGATGCTTTTTTATCCTAACTAATCAGAAATGCCTTGTAAATAAGTTTTTTGTAGTCAGGATACGACAGGGTAAATCCTGTTGAGTCGCTTTTCATCCCCTCGCTAAAGCGCTATCCATTACCCGGATCTTTCTTAACATTCGTGAGAGCGATCGCTCGCAAACCCCCAAACCTTAATCCTCCGTTGATGATTCTCAATAAAATAAGGGTTTTATCAAGAATAATAAGGTACATTTTGTCAAGAGTACGGAAATTTTCAAGCGTTGAAACCGTTGCCACATAAATGTTTCAAGATTGTTAAGAAAGATGTGAGTAATGAATAGGCTAAAGCGCAGGGGTTCTCACGCTCCCACTATATTTTGATAGTAGTTAACAATTTGGGCTGTGACTTCAGACACGTTAAGACCATCAGATTGGATTTCAACCGCATCTACTGCTTTTTGTAAAGGGGAAATCTTCCGAGTGCTATCTTTTCGGTCACGTTCGGCAATATCCCGTTTCAGCTGCTCTAGATTCACCTCAGGTTGTCCCTGTTTTTTCAAGTCTTGCTGACGGCGATGTGCGCGTTCATCAACAGAGGCGGTTAAGAATACCTTAACTTCGGCATCGGGGAAGACATGAGTACCAATGTCTCGACCTTCCGCGACTAAACCACCTTTTTTACCCCAGCTTTGCTGTTGTTTAACGAGTGCTTGACGCACGGCGCTTTGTGCTGCGATCGCTGATACTTGAGATGTCACCTCAATGGTGCGAATTGCCTGAGTTACATCAGTACCATTAATCCAAACCCTGACAGGAGATTGCATATCCTCTGTGGGTGTCAGTTCAATATTACACTCAGTGACTAATTGGGCGATCGCGCATTCATCATCTACAGCGATACCCTTTTGTAGCACCAGCCAGGTGACAGCCCGATACATAGCGCCTGTATCGAGATACACTAGACCGATCTGAGTTGCTACTTGACGAGCTACTGTAGATTTACCAGCCCCAGCCGGGCCATCGATAGCGATGATGGGCTGACGATCGCTCAGGATGGTATTATCAATCAAACGTGTGGAACCAAGACGACCTGCGATCGCCAGCATTCCTTCCTCCTCAACTGTTTCTAAAGACATTAACGTACTCGGATTAACCAATTCAATATACTCAACCATCAGATTAGGAACCTTTGCCAGTTGTTGCTGTACCACTGCTATGAGAGTACGGCTATCACGAACACCAGCCCCAAAAGCATCTGCACTAGCCCGTAAACCTTGATATAAAATTGCAGCTTGGGCTTTTTCTTGTGCAGTCAAATACTGGTTACGAGAACTTAAAGCCAGACCTGACTCTTCCCGCAGGGTTGGACAAGCAATAATCTCTACTGGCAAATTTAAATCAGCCACCAACCGTCTTATAATAGCTAGTTGTTGACCATCTTTTTGTCCAAAGTAGGCGCGGTCTGGTTGTACCAAGTTAAAAAGCTTAGTGACAATCGTCGCCACACCCTGAAAGTGCCCGATGCGAGAACGACCACACAAACTTGATATCATAGCAGATGGAGGACTTACTTGTGTGACTTGAGATCCTTCTAGACTATTGTGAGCAACACCCATTTCTTCAGGAGTGGGGGCAAAAATCGCATCTACCCCCGCGGTTCTACACAGTTTTTGGTCTAGCTCTAAAGTGCGGGGATAACGTTCATAATCCTCATGGGGACCAAATTGCAGGGGATTGATAAAAATACTGACAATCACCGTAGAATTTTCCTGCCTTGCCCTTGTAATCAAGCTCAAATGACCTTGATGTAGTCCTCCCATAGTTGGCACCAAACCGACCGCAGTCTGATACCAGCTAGACATCGCATCTAGTTCCAACTCTTCAGGAACCCTGAGCTGATGTTCTGAACAGCGTTGGGTTAAATAGCAGCGTAAAGCTGCAACTGTTGTCAGCAGACGCACAAAATACCCCTAGTTGTTTTTTTAAAGCCTCTCCCCCGTTAGTTTATATCTGAAATAGGAGACAGAGGTATTCAACTAGGGGAATTAAGGAAACAGACAATTATTCACCGAACTTCTGAGGAATTATCGACCCAGAACTTCAATCTTCACCGGTGCCAAACCGTTGCTGATCATTCCTAAGTTGCGAGCAGCACCAGTAGATAAGTCTATGATTCGACCCCCAATGAATGGACCGCGGTCATTAATTCGCACGACAACCGAACGACCATTACGGGTGTTAGTAACACGAACCCTGGTACCAAAAGGTAAGCTACGATGGGCAGCAGTCATACCTTCAGGATTAAATCTTTCCCCAGTAGCAGTAGGTCTACCAGCGAAACCCCGACCGTAAAACGAAGCTATGCCGCGCAAAGTGGGTCGGTTAACAATCTGCCGTGCTGGCTGTTGCGAACCAACTTTTACCGATTTAGGGAGATTAGCAATTTCTGTGATGGGAGATGCGTTACCAATGAGTCTCCGCAAGCGATTAGTTGCTTGTAATGCATCTTCTGCTAGATTTCCAGTTGTTCCTGCTAGAGTCGTTTGTGGATTGATTTCCACTAATTCTCGGCCTTTAATTTTAATCCTATAGCTCTGGCTGGGCTGATCTGTGACGGCGGCACTTGTTCTATCAGCCGTAGTTTTGCCCTCACCCTTCCAACTGACGGTAATATGTTGAGCATCCTCACCATTGCGGACTAGCTGGTTAATATTAGCTGCTATTAAACTAGCTCTATAAACCGGCTCATCAGGGAAAGATTTCTTTTGCTTTGCCGCATTCGTAAAATTGCCTACACTTGTTAATTCAGCCGGTTCATGCCCAATCCCAGCAGGATTGCCAATTACACTAACTCCCGTGGAACTTTGGGGCTGTAGCTGAGAACTCAAACAGGTGATCACTGGAATATTGTTGATAAACAGGGTTGCCGCCTTACGACCTCCAATGTAGTGAGAATGAATATTTGTTATCACAGCATCCGAAGTCAGTTTCCCTGTTGCGGTTTGAAACTCTCCCACTTTAACTACATCATTAACCGATGCTTCTGGAGAAACTCCAGCAGTGTCTTTTGCAGTAGCAGTTTGATTGCGACCGACTAAGGGCGTACCCACAGCAGTCAGAAACAGGGCGACAATAGTCCACAAATATCGTTGATTCATGCGTCTGATTTTTAAAGCGACTGTAGAACGTCAGTTTTTTATTTCCCGGGATTTTTTGCTGTGTTTTAACGGCATACCCCGTGAAATTTTCTGGGCTCTGTTTTTCACTTTTTTGATTTATAACTGCAACACACTATCATGAATTTTCTAGCTTGGGGATCAGGGTTTTACCGTAGATATAAATTCCCTGTTGGAATTTCTAGTTAAATTTATAGGTTGAAACCATTATCAAATCGGGATTTTGACTATGTAACTTTTTTTTAATCCCCAAAAATTTGTATATGAAAATTTAATATATTAACGATATTTAATTAGCTATCAAACCCCTGATATTAAAGTGTGATTAAAGAAACATATAAATTTCTTAAATCACATTGATAGTTATTAAATATTTCCTGCTCACAACTAGCTCAATATATTTGATGACGTTTCCTTAAGTAATTTTTTATTGTATTACTGAAAATGCTTTTTATCAATACTTACAGATATTTTTCAGATGAAATAGCTCGGGGTATTTTTCTACTTGTCAGTTATATGATTAGATTAATTTATGGTATATACCCTTAAATCTATTATTTATTGTAAGTATTTTTTATATCCTCTGTTTGGAGGAATATTACCGAAATTTCGATTTGTAAAAAAATAATTTTTACAAATCGAAATCAATGATGAGACAATGAAAAAAGCTTCTGTGGCATGAGCTCAACCAAAAAACCAGTAGCAAAGATTACATATTGTTTTAGTTGCTAAGTTGAATTAAATATGATAGAGACGAGTAAAATATCAGCCTCATGGCAAACCAAGCAAATCTAGAAGATGTAGAAATCGCCTCGGCGCCATTTTTAGCTGTTCTCAGCGACTTATATTGTAAATACAAGTCAGTTAAGGAGGGGACATTAGCAAACTATATTCCAGAACTAGCAAAGGTAAATCCGGAATTATTCAGCATTTGTATTGTGAGTGTAGATGGTCAAAAGTACCAAGTGGGGGATTATCAACACCAATTTACGATCCAGTCGATTTCTAAGGTGTTTGCTTATGGACTGGCTTTGGAAGATCATGGACGGGATTATGTATTAACTAAAGTGGGTGTCGAACCCACAGGAGACGCCTTTAACGCCATTATTCTGGATGAACAATCGAAGCGACCTTATAACCCGATGGTAAATGCAGGTGCGATCGCCACTACCAGTTTAATCAAAGGGTCTGGTGCAACGGAACGCTTAAACCGGGTTCTGGATATGTTTCAGAAATACACCGGACAGAATACACTGGTTGACATCTCGGTGTTTACCTCTGAACGCAGTACGGGACATCGCAACCGCGCGATCGCACATTTAATGCTGAATTTTGGCATGATTGACCAAAACATTGAAGAAGTTTTGGATCTTTACTTTCAGCAGTGTGCTGTGATGGTCAATTGTCAAGATTTAGCAGTGATGGCGGCCACCCTAGCTAACGGAGGTATTAACCCCATTACCGGACACTCAGCAATAGATAGTCGTTACATTAAGGATATTCTCAGCGTCATGTACACCTGCGGTATGTATAACTTTGCTGGGGAATGGGCTTATAAAGTTGGTATTCCTGCTAAAAGTGGTGTTTGTGGTGGAATTATGGCGGTAGTACCTCATAAAATGGGCATCGGAGTATTTTCACCATTGTTAGATATGCGTGGTAATAGTGTCCGGGGAGTCAAAGTGTGTGAGGAACTTTCCCAACGATTAGGGCTACATTTATTTGAATGTTCAGATAGGATTGGTAATTCTAACTCACTGTAATTACCGCACCCAGACTCTCATTTGCTAACCTATCAACAGCACAGACTGCATAAGTTCCAGCTTGTTGCACTGTGGCGGTAGCTGGCGTGGCGTAGTCATAAATTCCAGCAGATAAGACTTCCTGAAGTACCCAACTTTCACCAGTCTGTCGATAAACTGTCCAAGAGCGCACGGGTTTCTCATCGCCGGGTTTCCAGCTTAGGCGACGATGATTAACTTGTAGTTCTCGAGGAGGATGTGGTGGGTCTGTCTTCTGCCATGACATAGTGGGTACTATGGCGGGAGTGGGATAGAGGGAATTGCGGAAACTATCAGCAATTCCCTGACGGTTTTGATGAATGGGACTCATGCTAAAAAAGATATTACCCAATGACAAGTTAGCAGCTAGGTTGCGAGTTATGGTAACTTGTCTGTTAATCTCGCTATTGTTCCAAGCTTTGCCATCAAGTTGACTAATATTGTTGCCTACATATATATGTCGCTTTTGAGGATTAACTTCCGTCCACCATTTTAGTAATACGGGATAACTTTGGGCGGTCTGGTCAATGCGCCAATAAAGTTGAGGGGCGATATAATCTACCCAACCTTGTTGTAACCATTTTTTAGCATCAGCATACAGGACACTATAAGCATCTAAGCCGTTGATCCCTGGTGGTTGTCCTGGGCGGTAAATACCAAAGGGACTAATACCAAATTTGACATGGGGCTTTATAGCTTTAATTCCTTGAAATAGGCGCAATACCATTTGATTCACATTTTCCCGTCGCCAGTCACCTAAGCTGAGTTGACCACCAGTTGATCTATAAGCTGCATAGGTTTTACTATCGGGGAAGGTTTGACCCTCGATGGGATAGGGATAAAAATAATCATCCAAGTGAATCGCATCTATATCATAGCGACGCACAACATCCATCATCACGTTGTACGCCCTATCCTGGACGATTTTGATTCCTGGGTCCATCCATAGTTGATTACCCCATTTGTAAACTACTTCGGGATTGGTCAAAGCTATATGGGGTCTGGCGTTGGGTCTAGCTGTGATGCTAGTTTTGGCGCGGTAGGGGTTGAACCAAGCATGGAGTTCAATATTACGTTGGTGACATTGGGCGATCGCAAATTCCAAAGGGTCATAAAATGGTTCTGGGGGTTTCCCTTGAGTTCCCGTCAACCAAGCGCTCCAGGGTTCTAGTTGGGAAGCATATAAAGCATCACCTTCTGGTCGCACCTGCAAAATCAGGGCGTTGAAGTTGAGTGCTTGTAATCGGTCGAGAATTGCAATCAATTCAGCTTGCTGTTGTGCTGTTGAGAGTCCGGCTTTAGAGGGCCAGTCACTATTCCATACTGTTGTCACCCACGCCCCCCGAAACTCTCGCTGATGATTCACCTTCACAGTTTTAGGAGTATTGACAAGTTTTGGGGGAACTATGATATAATTAGATGGCCTTTTATCGGCTCTACCTAAGTAAACCAAAGCTTGATATACAATTACCGCCACTTCTGCACGGGTGGCTGGTGCGGTGGGGTTGAGTAACTTCGTGTTGGGGTAACTAACTACTAATTCTGATTGAGTAGCGATCGCCACTTGATTTCTAGCATAACCAGGAATTTTTTCCGCATCTTGATAGATTTCTGGTAATTTACTTAGTAAATCTGGTGGAACATCAGTAGCCATTGCCAAACCATTGACTAAAGCAACTAAAGCATCGCCGCGGATGATTCTGTCATTGGGGCGGAAACTACCATCGGGATAACCGATAATAAATCCGCATTCGTAAGCTTTTTTAATACCACTCACAGCCCAATGATTAGCGGGGACATCAGCAAAGGGGACATACTGACGCTTTGCTGATACTGTAAATACTGCGGCAATTATAGCAGCAAACTCCGCACGAGTCACTGGGCTATCTGGTCGGAAACTACCATCAGGATAGCCATTTAAAATTCGACGCACCGCTAATTCTTGGATGAATAAGCCGGCCCAATGATTTTGAACATCCGGGAAACGAGTAGAATTAGATATCATGACCGATATTAACTAACTTGGCTTGATTCTTATACTATTTGTTAATTTAACAACAGCAGAACCATAGCCACTGTGATACTGTATAAATTTTAATAATTTCAGTCAATGCTGGGTATTGTTGAGGTTAAACCTAGGGTGAATATAGGATTCTAAATTCACTAGCTAAAATATGAGTTCAAACAGTTAGCTTACCATTGAACAAGTGCGAAAACCTATAGTTTACACGTTATTTTTACTTGGCTTATTGAGCGTTATGGGATTGGCTTATATCTCTGATTATCTCTCGGAACAAAAGCCTGTAGTTAGGTGTCAGCAATGGGTATTTCAGGAGGAACGGGAGCATAAACACTACACATATCCTGATAAATTAGTGGTTCAACCCTGGCGTGGACGACATCATGTCTATGCTATATTTTTAATCCCTGTAGGATACGAGCATGATGGATTGTTTACCTTAACAATACCTGGGTCTTCTACTCACTGTGGACGTTCTCAGAAGATTGGCAAGGTTGTATCTGGAGTTGATGACACTAATGATTATAATCGGGTGAGGGGATTTTTAAACACTCGAATTGCAGTACAATTTATTCTTCAAGGTAAGTTAAGTCAGTTAAGGGAACCGCAAAATTGGAGGTTGGGTTATTCTACAAGTAAAGGGGCGTAAAGGTCAACAGAGGCTATATGTCCATGACTTGGCGATAATGGGTTTCTATTTCTGCTACGGTTGGAGATTTGCGCTGTGTTTCCCACTGACTACGTTTAAATAATTCTTGCTGTAAATCATCTACTTTAATGGTGTTAACTTGACCATTGCTAACAATTTGCTTTCCGTTTACCCAAGCACTATGGACAACATTGATAGGACGACCTAATACTAATAAGCCAATGGGATCTGTTCGGGGTAGCAATGATAGACTGGTGAGATCATACATGACTAAATCGGCTTGTTTCCCTAGGGTGAGGGAACCAAGTTTGTCAGCTACATTCAGCCCTTTTGCGCCTCCTAGGGAAGCCATTTCTACAGATTTTCTGGGTGTGATCCAGTTGTGATAGTCTAGGTCTGTAGTGTTGTGTAAGATGGAACCGATTTTGATGGCTTCTAGTAAGTCTTGGGAATCATTACTCGAAGCACCATCACAACCAAAGGAGACATTTACCCCAGCTTGGAGATATTTTAAAATAGGGGCGATACCACTGCCTAAACGGAGGTTACTCAAGGGGTTATGCACAACTGTACATTGAGTTTGGGCGAGGATGGTGATATCGTTATCGTTTAACCAAACACAATGAGCCAAGGACGTGCGATCGCTTAAATATCCGATGCGTTGTAGATGTTCAACCGCGGTACAACCGTATTTTTCTTGGGCGAGTTTTTCCTGTGCTTTAGTTTCTAGTAAATGAGAGTGACGACAAAGATCATGGCGATCGCTTAACTCAATACATCCTATAAATAAACTATCGCTGCACAATTGTATCCCCGTTGGTGCCACCACAATACTTATACCCGCTTCAGGACGGTGAAATTGTCTGACTGCTTCCTCTATAATTTCCAAAGTGGCCGCAGTTGAGCGAAAATAGGTGCAGTTTTGATTTGACTCTCCCCCTGGTATACCCGCAGTGAGGGACCGATCTTGAATCAGGGGTGCGATAAAAGCACGTATTCCCACTTCTTCATAAGCACGAACCGCAGCAGCGATAGTTTCTAACTCCTCTCCAGGAGTTAACACCAAATGGTCTACCACACTAGTACCACCGGAAAGTAAAGTTTCCACAGCGGTTCCCAAAGCACTCAGATAAACCTTTTCTAAATCCAGCGGCGCAAAGTCATATAATTCCCCTAACCATAATTCTAAAGGCAACATGGACATAATACCCCGTTGCCACATTTCCGATGAGTGGGTATGGGCGTTAAAGAAACCAGGGAGTAACAGCTTATTGCTACCATCAATGGTATTACCAACCACATCTAAATCCGGTGCTATGGCGGCTATCTTACCATCTATTACTTGTACATCTAGGGTGAGATAAGCATTCTCAGTAGCAATTAAAACATTTTGAATGGTAAAATTCACGATTTTAACCTTAATGAAGTAATCAAACTTTTAGGAAAAATTCAAGTTACAAATTGGTATAGCAGTATTGGCTATTGTAATTCATCAAGCCTCATCGGACATTGGGAATTGCACCAAATGCTTGGACTGTGAATCAGTCTATTGCAGATATTACGCGAGTGCAAAAGACCCCACAAACAGTTATCTTATCAACAGAAACCAAAACTCTTAAATTTAGGGTGTCGTCCCCGTCGGGTTGACCTACGTGCTGTGATTAGTGCCATATTTTATGTTCTTTGTGCAGGTTGTCGATGGCGGATGTTGCCAAATGACTTCCCAAAATGGCAAACGGTATACTATTACTTCCGAAAATGGCGTCTGGATGGAACATGGGAACGCATTAACCACAAACTTCAACAGTGGGTACGTGTTCTCGAAGACCATGAACCTCCAAGTGCAGCAATTGTGGATTCTCAGTCTGTAGAGAATGGAACAATGGTATCCCAAGCTGTCGGTTCACTGGGTTTTGCAGGTTGTACGTCGTCCAGTTAATACTAAAGGCTTTGTTCTGTTACCAAAGCGTTGGGTTGTCGAGCGTAGTTTTGGTTGGTTTAATTGGTGTCGTCGATTGAGTAAGGACTACGAAATTTTACCCCAGACCCATGAAACCTTTGTGCAAATCGCCATGATTCGGTTAATGCTCAGAAGACTCGCTTAATTGAGTTGTTTAATACTTTTTTCCAAACATCGCCTAAGCATGGTATCAATTATAGCAATATAGATAAAAGTCTCGGAGTTCTGATGTGGTCTTTTATAATTCTGGCTCAATTGCCGATACCAATTTAGCCATCCAAGAGTTATTCCCATCGATCTCCTTTTTTCAAACATACCCTACGGAGATTTATATCCCTGTACCGGTAAAAATGTTTTATATTATATGTTAACCATGAAACTAAATCTAATTATTTAGTGCTGGTAAAACTGTTTCTTAATCACCGGATTGTCTTTTATATCAAAGCCGATAGGCACTCGATACCATAAAGACTTTGTATGTTTTTAGTAATATAAGATACACATACTATCACTTATTGTTACTTACTTTATCACGAAGAGGTAAAACTGATGCCTGATATTCAAGAAAAAACTATGGTTCCCACTGTACTACTAGGTATCGGGGGAACTGGGTATGAGGTTTTATCACGAATACGCCGACTAGTAGAGCAAACTTATGGACGAGTGGGAGAGTTTCCCATTATCAGCTTCTTGGTAGTGGATACGGATAGCGATTATAAAATTGATGATCCTTTAGCCGCTGGCTCACCTTTTGAAAACAATGAGAAGTACTGGTCTCGTGTCACTGGCGACCAAGTCACAGACATGGTTAGAAATATGAGTAATTTCCCCTGGATTGATAACTGGTTTCCTGACGAGCTAGAACGTAATATAGGTGCTTTAGAAGCTGGAGCCGGACAAATTCGAGCCTGTGGAAGGTTTGCATTCTTCTGTAACTATAAAAACATTCGACAAAAGTTTAATGACGCATGTAAGCGTGTGAAAGCCAAGGAGGACTTCATGTCGCGTCGGTATGGAGTCAATCTTCTTAATAGTAAAATCAATGTCTTTATAGTCGGCTCCATTTCCGGTGGCACGGGCAGCGGTATGTTAATTGATATGGGTTACTGTGTCCGACATTGGTTAAAAGAACAAGGAGAAGCTAGTCCTTCAATCAATATGATTGTACCAATGCCTACAGTATTCGCAGGAATAAATGCGGGTGAACGTATTTCAGCCAATGGTTACGCCGCCCTCATGGAGTTAAATTATTTCTCGGATTATCGCACTGAATATTCTGAACGGTTTAGTGATAGTCTCGAAGATAAAGTCACTAACAAGTCTGCTCCAGCAGATTTCATCTATCTTGTTGGACATAAAAACGGAAAAACTGAGTTTACTCTAGGGCAAATACGTGAGATGATTGCCCAAAATATTTTTCTAGATTTAACTTCTGATTTTAGTCCGTACAAAAGATCAATACGCGATAATATCAAAACAGCATGGGCAACCCAAGATCCAGGTGGACGAGGTTATCCTAAAAATTTTCTGAGCTTCGGGTTATCAACTATAGAAATTCCCATCGATCAGATTCGTAAATCTATGGCAAGCCGTTTAGCCGTAGACTTGGTTGATTGGTGGTTAAACGAGTCTATATATCTTCCCCCAAATCTTTCAGAAGTAGTGCAATCTACTCTTAAAGTTTTGCGCCTGAGCAATGCAGAAATGATTATTGATCTGTCAGCAGCCACAGATCGTTCGTATACGGCTGAGGTATCTAATTGGATTAATAGTATTGCTAATCGGATTAAGACAGAAAATCAACTGGAATGTACACGGCAAGGGGTCAACTTTCTCAACCCAGAACAGGGTAATATACTGAATTTTGTTCAGAATCTAGAACAGGTAGTAAATGATTACCGTACTGATCACCTGAATGAAATTGGTATAGATGAAAGGTTGCACGGCGATTACCTCCAAAAAATGTATAGTAACCGTAATCGCATCATTCAACAAGGTCAAAAAGCCTTAGAAACAGAAATATCCAGAATCATAGCAGACCGTACACAAGGCCCAAAATTTGTAGACGCTTTCATAGATGCTTGCCGTCAATTTTTTACAAATATGAGCAAAAAGTTTAACAGAGATGTTGAGAATATTTGGGAGAAAAATGAAGAAGATCGTCAAACACAATACAAAAAAGCACTAGAAAACATTACTCAATCTAAAAATGAATTTATTGTAAATAAACAAGACAAGATGCAACAATATTGCAAGGAAGCTTTAGAAGGTGTTGAAGGATTTTTTGGTGCTATTATTCAAAAAAAAGCCAGGGTATTAGGTTTACAAGTAATTAATCAACTACTCGAACACCTACAAGAATTAGAATTACGTTTTATGAAATTAAAACAAATATTCTCCCAAATAAAAAATTACTTTCAGCAAGAATATGACAGAGAAATCAATAATGCGTCAGCATTATTAGTCAACGGTATTAAACTATTTGAACGTAGTGAAATCAATGATATTTACACAGACTTAATTGAGCAGCAGATATCAGTAAACAAACCTGATAAAACCCGTTACGAATCAGGAATGAACAATATTTGTTCCCTTATATCTGATGAAATATTAAAGGATGTCAAACAATTATACATCAATATTAGTTTTAATGATGAAGTTATGCCTTTGTTTAAGGTATCAGACATACCAGATATAAAACAGTCTGATTTTTTTAAGATTATTTTTGAGAAAGTTCAAGTAGCTATAAACAAAAGTCCCGACACTTGTATATTAAAAAGTCAATTGACAGCGGGCGATCGCTTTTTATTAAAACATGATAATAATAGGCAGGAAATGAAAGCTAGTCTTAACAATACGTATCAAAAATCCTATCCATTAATTCTACTATCTCAGGCTGTTTTAGGCGGACAAGATGCTGGTTTTACTCCTAGCAAAAGTGTCAAAGTGGCATTACTGGGAGGTAACAGCAGTGGTAACTCAGCAATCAGAGAGGTAATTAAGCTGATAAAACCAATTGTTGAGGATAACGATCCTATTTCTCCTTTAGGATATTTAGAGCGTCATCGCATTGTTTTTGTTCAAGAACAAGGTGGTTTTTCTTTAAGATGTATTGATGGTATGCGTGTAATACAAAAGTCATATCAAGACTGGAAAGGAAAAATGATTCTGGCGAAACGTGCTCAACTCCGTGGTGAAAACAAGGATTTACCCATCCCAGTACACATTCAAAAAGAACCTCCATTTTGGGATATTTTTCCAGAAGACCCAAGTATTTTGAAATTAGTAGTACAGGCTCGCGCACTACAAGTTTTGAACTTGGAGCATAATCCGAACAGTGGGAAAAAAGTAATTCGTTATACTCATTCAACTCAAACTGGTAAAGAAAAAGTTGATATTGCTTCCACTTGGGAGGAAGCTGTTCAAGTTTTGGGTGTTGATGTTTGCTCTGATGATAAAGCAGAAATACAAAGACAAATTAACCAAAAATTAGATCTTAAAACAGAGGAAGATAAACAAAAAATATCAAATAGATTACAAGATTATTTACGAGAGAGGATCAGTCAGATGACTCATGGTGATGCTGAAAATAGTTTAGAGTACAGACGTGAAAAGGATATAATAGGTCAGTTAATTAAAGATTATCAATTACCTGTAATTGAAGTAAAAGCCGATCCTGATGAACCGATCCTTGACCCACCTGAATCATTACTGCAACAACTAGAGCAACTAATCAAAATGAAAGAAGCAGGATATTTATCCGCAGAAGAATTTAAAAATGCAAAAGAGCAATTAGGACTTTAGAAATATAGTATTAACACTAAAAAACAAAAAGGGGAAATAAAAATGCTAGAGAGAAGAACTTGGATCTGTAATGGTATTGCGAACAATATCGATGATTATCCTGATGTAGAACAACACAACCCTCACGAAAATATTGGACCTAATTGTGAGATATGCGGTCTTCCCAGAGGTGCAGTAGTGATTGTTCCACCTCCACCACCTCCACCATGGCCATGGAAAAAGATTGCAACAGTAGTAGCAATGCTTGGACTTCTGGCTGGTGTTGGGATAGTTACACATCAGGTAATTGATAATAGTCCACCTATTCTAAGTCCTATAATTGGGAGTAAAGAATTAAAAGCAAAAAAATTGACTCTAGGAATTTTGAGCCCTCCAGAATACTATCAGGAATTATCTAATTACCTCAAAGAAGAACTGAAAAACAAAGTAGAAATAATCATTGATGGTAGTGGAGCAACTTCCTACGAAGAAGCAAGAAAAAAAATGATCAGCAAAGAATGGGACATTGCCTTTACCATGTCACCAATACTTTCAGTTGCTGCTAAAAATAATAATTATCACTTCGCAGTTAGAATGTTTCCAGATAAACCGGCATACTACCAAGCAGTATTATTTACAAAAGCAGACAGCCCAATTGAATCAATTTATGATTTAAAATCAACACACACAATAGCTATGGGTGACTTCAACTCAGCCTCTAGTTTTTATGTTGCATCTTATGATTTATATGGTAAGACCCTAAATGTAAACATGGGACATAGAGCATCCAAAATTAAAGACTTAGTGAAAACTGGTCAGGCTGATCTTGGAGCGGCTGCATATACAACTGCGGGGAATGATCAGGATCTAAAAATTATTCATGTAAGTAAGCAAATTCCTGGCGGTAATGTTTACTTGTCACCAAACCTTTCTCAATCAGATCGTCAAATCATCACCAATCTTTTACTAAATGCTCCAGATGAAATCAAAAAAGATGCAAATTATGGACCGGGTGAAGAGCATGATTATTCGGAATTAATTAAGATTTCCGCAAGGACTGAAGAGATATTAAAGTGTTCAGACTTTACAAATAATCCTGTTAAATTCTACTGTGTTGATAAACCAGCAGAAACCTCTTCTAAACCTAAACCACAGAGCAAATCTTTAGAGATATCAGGAAGGATTAACGGCTGGACAAAGAAAGGTGCTAATCACTCCTTCAAACTTGCGGGGGACGACAATAAAATTTATGAGGTGATTATACCAGAGCCTATTTTCAATCAGATACCTGATGCACCTAATCCCATTGCCTTGCAAAGCCAATCTGTAAAAATTATTGGTGTTATTCCAGAACAAGAGGGAAATATAAACAGGTTAAAAATTACATCACCCAGCCAATTTGTTGTGATCAAAAATGGTATGTAAATATATCGCTTATTTCCCACTGTCCTTGTATTAGCAGACTAGAGCAGACTTTAGATATGGTATGATTTCTTTTTGATGTAGTCTGTTCTATCTTGCTTCTTTGGTTGTAGGAATTTATTGTAAGTTATGAAAATATATGGTGCCATTTCCTCAGCTATAATTATTCTCTCTTGTAGCACTATGTTTTTTGTCACCAGTTGCCAAAACAAAGAAGATAGATGCTTTAAATGTCCTAATACTAAGGATTGGTATCGATATGATTACTGTAATTATTGGTGCGACCCGGAATCACATTGAATAAAATAACTAACTATTGCAACTGTAAAACTAATAATTAAGAATATACAAACTTGGCTAAAGGCGATAGGTGAGGATGGTGAAACCTGAGCTTGTAAACTAAATAATGTTACAAAACTGTCCTGAAATCCACTAAAGAAAAGCATTGTTGGGACGAGGAAAAATCCCATAAGTTGAGTTCGTCTAACTCCTACCATTGGTGGTAATAAGCCCAAACAAGTACCAGCTATAAGGACAGTAAGACCCCAAAAACCAGTGCTTGTCAAAACGAGTGTACCTATGAACATTATTACAGCTAATGTTAAAGCACGATGATTTAAATGGTTTATGATGGAAATGAATATTTGCCAAGTTTTCAGTAATAGATTGCGACTCAAAAGACCAGCGCCAAACATTCCTATTAAAAATAAGAGGGTTTGGAAAGCATTGATCTCTCCCATCATTGATCCAATTGCCACAGATGCACCAGAACGTGACTTTTCTATGAAATACAAAGCAGCAATACCAAATACTGTATCGGCTGACTGAATTGCAGATGTAGTTACAATGTAAAGCCTACTGCTACTAGCACCTTCTTTATTAGCAGTGAAGAGTAATGTTAATGCAGCGGCATTAGCAGCACCTAATCCAGGTAATAAGCCAACAACTATTCCACAGAATGTACCTATTAAACTTGCCTTATTTATTTGCACATCAGAAATTTTTAACTTGACATTTTTGGATTGAGGAGGTAACTTTGTTGTTTCTTCTGACAATGCTTGTAGTAGACCACTGATACCAAATAAACCTGATAGTACCGGTAAAATAACGTTAAATGCAGATGAGGAACCTCCAGCAACTAAAGGGGTACCAAGAATAATAATTCCAAATACACCACTGAGCAAGAATAAAATAATAGCCCAGATGAAGTTAGTGTCAGTCAAAATAAGAGTACATGAGATAATCAGTAATATCCAAACTAAAATTGGCTTGACTATATCTTCTGCCCAAGCTAGAGGATTAATTCCTATAACTGTTAATAATGTGCAAAAAACTGCACAAGTAAAAGCAATCACTAATCCACGCCATGACCCTTCAATAGATAGCTTTAAAGCTTCACCGCCCTGACCTTCTTTTGTTAGTTGATGTCCAGGTAAAAGGGCATATATCTCATCTGTAGGTACTCCTAAAAACAAGCTAGGAATATAGTCAAAAAACGTATGGGTTATACTTACTATTACAATAAATAGGCAAATTGGTAATGACAATTCTCCATTGAGAGAAGCTGAAGAATAAAGAGCTACCATTAAAGAAGCTATAACGTTGACATGGATTCCCGGAGTGAGACCAGAAATAATACCAACTAATAATCCTAAAATCAAAGCAATTATGTAGAAAAATAAAATCATTAGAATCTAATATCCAGATTTATTACCATTTGGTACTCAGGTGATGAAGAATATATTTTGATAGCTAATCAAATCTTACTTGCTTACCGTTAAGAGAAACTTCTCCACGAAACTCGCCTATAGTAGCTAGCATACTTATTCTTTTTTGGGATGAAAGCATAATATCAAGCGTTTCCTTGTCCCAATTACCTTCAAAAAAAATACCGTTCACAGATATACCAGTAGAACTAGTGACCTGAAACCTCAGCATTTTATAACCTTTTTGTGAGGTGAATTTTTCTACCGAGGTAGGAATCAGATTATTAATCCATACAGTTTGACCCATGTATTTATTAACTTCGGTTATATCAATGATTGGATAAGGGCTAACAATAGTAGTCGCAGAGGATTCATCGCTAATTTTGGTAATTGATTGATATGAAAGTGGAGATATTTGAGGCTGTTTTCTATAGATATTTAATAATCCGGTAACTCTTACTAAATCTCCTTTACGTGGCACAAAGGATAATTTTCCTAATGAAGGGAAAAAAGATACACGGTACTCACCATTTTCACTTTTTAGAGTAAGGAACTGTATACCTTGTTTGTTACGATAACTGTTTATTACTATTCCTTCAGATACTACTAATTGACCTATTGAATTAGAAGAAATAGATTCACCACTGTATACCTGTGCTTCAGAAAGTATTGGTTGGTAAAATTTACCAAAGATCCATATGACAAAAGTAATACCAGCAAATAATATGAGTGGATATCGAGGTTCTGTTACAAATTTTTTTAAGTGATTCATTTAATAATTAATTGCATCATGGCTAATCTGCTCTAAATGCTCTGCTAAATTGGTAGTCGTGTAATTAATTTTACCGATTAATAAGTATTGGCAGTAATTAAGCTTTGTAAATCTCATGCTCATCACCAACATGATCTCTTACACCCTCTACCTATTTTCTCATGAATCGCTATCTGAATCTGGTTTTATTCATACCTTTCTACTATCAACTACACTAGACATCCCCCTGTGCCAGTTGTGTAAGTCCTAGTTCCCAATGAAGATTTTTCCGAATTAATTCTTAGTGGTATTCCCGTGGAGTTAGATGGCGAGGATATGGCGGTGTTAGGGAGAGCAGATGGGTTGATGGGTTTTTAACAAATTTTGCTACCATTAAGAGTGAGGGTAGCGCAAAGAAGAACACTTCTATTAGTCAAATCAATAGCAGCGAGTCAAGCAGCCTGTGGTGACAATTGATTTACTATCCAATACAGAGGAATAGACATGGAAACTAAATTAACCAAACCATCTGTAGCACTGACAGAAATTCCCCCGGGGTATCTGAACATCATGGGTTATGTGGATGAGTCAGAGGTTAACGGTCCTGGTCGTCGTGCTGTTGTGTGGGTACAAGGTTGTCCCCGTGAATGCTCTGGTTGTTTTAATCCTGAGTCTTGGTCATTTGAGATTAATCAATTAATTGCTGTTGACACTCTGGCTGAGAATATCCTCAGCAAACCTCAGAATACAGGTGTGACATTTTCTGGTGGAGAACCATTTTGGCAAGCCACCGCACTAACTGCATTGGCCCGTAAGCTCAAAGCAGGGGGATTAAATATCATGTCTTTTACTGGGTTCACCCTCCAACAATTACAGTCGGAATCTGCTCCCCCAGATTCTCAGTCCTTATTAGCAGAACTAGATATCTTGATTGATGGCCCTTTTGTGGAGTCTCTAGCTATCAATTCTCCCACTTCTCTGGTTTCTTCTAGTAATCAAGGGGTTCATGTTTTTAACCCAGAGTTAGCAAACCAGATGACTTGGGCTAGCGACCAGATAGAAATACATATTCTCAAGGATGGTAGCCGGATTGTCACTGGTTATCAAGGCGGTTTGAGCAAATAATTATCACCTAATTATCACCGAACACAGAGACGTTCCCAGGAACGTCTCCACAACGGGTAGTTAATTTTGTATTAACCGGTAACTTGAGATTCTACAACACCGATGGGACAAGTAACATTTGTCCCCCCTAGACCACAATAACCATTGGGGTTTTTGGCGAGATACTGTTGATGATAGGCTTCTGCGTAGTAAAATTCAGGGGCATCTAAGATTTCCGTGGTAATCTTGCCATAACCTGCTTTGTTGAGAGCTTGTTGATAAGCGTCCCTTGATGCTTCTGCTAGTTGCTTCTGCTGTGGGGAATAAACATAAATTCCCGAACGGTATTGAGTACCAGTGTCGTTACCTTGGCGCATTCCTTGGGTGGGGTTATGGCTTTCCCAAAACACTTTGAGTAATTGAGGGTAACTAATCACTTTGGGGTCAAAGACAACTAAGACTACCTCGTTATGACCAGTCATTCCTGTACACACTTCATGATAAGTGGGGTTAGGGGTGCTACCCGCAGCATAACCCACAGCGGTTGTGTACACTCCTGGAAGTTGCCAAAATTTGCGTTCTGCACCCCAAAAACAGCCTAAGCCAAATATTGCTGTTTCCATTCCTGCGGGAAAAGGAGGTTTGAGGGGATTGTGATTCACATAATGTTCATTGGGTACTGGCATTAATGAGTTTCTTCCTGGTAAAGCTTCCTCTGGAGAGGGGATAGTTAGCTTTTTACCAAATCCAAATAGTCCCATAGCTTTTAACTTTGATTTGTCTTAAACTTCTTTACTTTACTTAATATTGTAAAGAATCTCATGGGGCTTGGGATAAGTGACAAAAAAACTCATGGATGATTACCCACTGGCTCAATCTCAATAATTTTACATAAAAGACTGCACTAGAGGTAACATACGCCCCAGCTGCTCCTGTCCATTTATAGCTAGGTCACTGTGACATAAATACAGTTTGTCACCGACACGAGTCAGTAAATCTGCCAAAATGTTTGGTAATCTTGTTGCTTCTAACAAATTTTCCTCTTCTGCTGTCCAAGGTTGCCCTAACCTGTGTTGTAAGAATAATTGTGATCCAAATAACACGGAAGCGCCCCCTTTTGCCCATAAGGGTGAACCAACATCTAACCAAAAATGCCAAGGGTGAAATTTCCTACTACAACGATATTGGAAAATAGTTATTAAGGTGACGGCTTTGCTACCGGGGCCAATGGGTTGCAAGGGGTAAGGATTGGCGGTAATGGTACCATTTCGGAGTAGTTGTATAAATTCGGCAATGGTTGTGCTGGTATTATTTAGTTCTAATCGGGTATTAATCTCCCAATAGTGTTGGGCTGTTTCCAGTAATTCCCGAATTGCTGCCATTTGGTCGTAGGGAAGATGGTTATTCTTAAGGAGAAAGTCCTGTATGGCTAGGAATAAAACGGTAGTGGGATGGGAGATGGAACGGGAATGGGATAGGGTAGCGCTGCTGCAAGCAGCTCGCTGTTTTTGTAACCACTGTAAAATCTCATGATAAGCTGTTGTGGCAGCATAGCCAATGCGATCCCATCGCTGAAATGCGGTAACTGGTAGCAAGTGTGGATGGTCGGGATGAGGTACAAAACAGGAATCAGCAATCAATCCGGCGCGTACTGGGTCGATGGGGTAGTAAAATGAGGCAGAATTATCAACGACTTCTGTGTTTCTACTCAAGATAACTAACATCTCGGCCACTGCATCTCGATGTACCAGGCGACCTAAACCAGGATAAACTAGTGTGAGCATAGTGAGTAACCCACGAATCACAGAGGAAGTAATCAGGGGTCTTTGTTCCTTGGGTGATTGGACGGGTATATTTTGCTTAGTGAGGATTTCCACTAAAGTATAACGAGCGATCGCATCTAGACCAGGTGCAATAATTGCTACTTCTTCTGGTTGTACTTTTCCGGACTTGATAGCTTGACTAATTTCCTGTGCTGTTTCTCTTAACAATTCAGCACGGGAAGTAGTTTTAATTAACTGCACTGGTTGGGGTAAGCTAGATAACAGCATTGGTGTTGTGACTAATTCTACCATAGGAGTCAGCAGTCTATCTGCTAGACCTGGTAAAGGTGATGTGGTTAATGTCTCAATCCGACAACGCTGTGCTAAACCCTGCAAATAATCCGGATCAGCCCCTAAACCTAGACGGGGCGCACCATTGGGATTATAGCTAAATCCACCCACTGCACCTTGATCCAGTAAAAAATCAAACAGTTGACGCGCTACCGCGGGATAATCATCAACATCATCTGCTAGTATAGCTTGATAGCGTTGATTTAAGTGCGGTTGGTAATGGTGATGGCTCAATAATTGCTGACTATAAAGTTCAGTAATTATACCATAGGTAAGTAGTCCCCTTTCTAAGCACCAGCGGCGCCAATCTAGCAATAAAGATGCCACAAAGTCGGCATCTAAATCCAGGAAATTTTCTTGTAAGCCGGTGTGTAAAATCTCACCAATATTTTCACAGGGTGTACCACTGTAAGCAGCTAGCTGCAAGAAATCCAGGAGGCGACGGACTAAACGGTACTCATTGACCCCCGCACGGCGCAAAATAGCTGCATCCAATTGGGAACGCCACAGTTTTGTAGCTAATTGCTGTTCAGTTTCTGGACGTAGTCTGATGGGAAATTGCGCTTTGAGGTTTAAAGATGAAATCAATAAGGGCCAAAATAGAATTACTTCATCTTGAAAAAAACCCATCATGGTCTTGACGCGCACTGGATATTTCCCCTGGGTGGCGGTGGTAATTCTATCAGCCAAAATCCGGCGATTATCACTGTTTGCAGCTAAAACCAAGGCTCCCGGACGTGTTTTTTGCCAATGTGAAATTGGTTGTATATCCGAGGGTGTTTGCTTCTGTGGTTTTTCCGGATCAAATAAGGCAGAATTATGATGTTGAAGCCACCAATGACACAAATTCTCGACCAAGCGAGTCGTCTTACCGCTGCGACTAGGTCCTACAACCCAAATAGAATCAGAAATCACCCAACTATCCCCTTATAGATTTGCTCTTATACTTCCCAACTCAAGTTGATTACCTGAATTTGGGAAATAATTGTCATTTTGACACTCTCCATGCCTGAAGGCAGGGGATTCGGTGCGTCACTGACGTTCCTTGCTTTTGGAGGTCTTACGACCAACAGAAGTAGAGGGAACATCTCGACTGGCGTTACTTTGGGGTTGCCCACCCCTAGCGTTTGCACGACTTAAAATTACTTTGGCTGCATTCACATCACGTTGTTCTATGTGACCACAATGCAAGCAAGAATGAGTTCTAGTGCTAAGTGATTTGTAAACTATTGCACCACAATTACTGCATTCTTGGCTAGTGAAATGAGGCAGAACAGCGATTATTTCCCGTCCAAATTTCTCTCCAAAGTATTCGAGCCACTGGCGAAAGTTGTACCAAGACGCATCAGAAATACTCTTAG
This sequence comes from Anabaenopsis elenkinii CCIBt3563, assembly GCF_015245355.1. Taxonomy (GTDB): domain Bacteria; phylum Cyanobacteriota; class Cyanobacteriia; order Cyanobacteriales; family Nostocaceae; genus Anabaenopsis; species Anabaenopsis elenkinii. Next base: position 3,233,932 of record NZ_CP063311.1, read on the forward strand.
CAAGCTTGTGGTTTCTCACCAACCCACTAACATTTAAATCTTCCAAGACCACCTTAGCGTTAGCTAGGCATAAGTTACGCGCCAATCGTTTGGCGTGTTCATTCCTTTGTCGAGTTACTTTTAAATGTTTGCGAGCATAAACACCACTGGCTTTCTTTCTACCAGATGACCCTTTCTTTTTCTTGTAAATACTGCGCTGAACTCGCTTGATATCTTTTTCAGCTTTACGTAAATATCTAGGGTTTTCTTGATGATTGCCATTGCTATCAGAGTAGAAATACTCTAACCCTACATCGATACCAATTTCAGATGTAGTTAATGGAGCTTCCTGTTTATTATCTGCTTTCACACAGAACTGAACATAATATCCATCCGCACGGCGAACAATCCTAACTCTCTTAATTAGCTCTACAGGATAAGTGTGGATATCCCACTTACCCAACAATTTGAGTTCACCAATGCCTTTTTTATCAGTAAAGGTAATACGACGTTTTGTGGGGTGAAGCTTCCAAGATTGTTGTTTATATTCAACAGAGCGACTATGCTTTTTAAATCTTGGATACCCTTTGTTTCCGGGTTTTTTAGCCTTGCAGTTAGCGAAAAATCTATTGATAGCACGTTCTACATTCTCAACAGACGCTTGACAAGCGTGACTGCTCAAATCTCTCACAAATTCATATTCTGCTCGTAATTGAGTGTTGTATTTGTACAATTCTTTTTTGCCAATACCGCGATTATCTATCCAGTATCTAAGCACCTTGTTTCTAACAAACTGACTCGTGCGAACAGCTTCATCTATGGCTTTTGACTGCGCTTTTTTGACAACTGCTTTGTACTCCATTACCAACACTCTTAAATCACCTCCTTGATATTTATCTTTGCTTGAAATAATTATAGCCTGTAGCTGCATAAGTCAACAGGGTTCCATGCAAAAATTCAAATCAAACAACAATGTTGTTTATTCGTGTAAATATCATGTTATTTTTTGCCCTAAATATAGAAGACCAGTTCTCGTGAACGCAATCGCTTCTCGATTAAAAGAGTTACTTGCTCAAATAGCGATTGAAATTAACATTGAAATTATAGAGATGGAAATCATGCCAGACCATGTACATTTATTGGTAGAAGTTGACCCTCAAGGAATACATCGAGTTGTAAAAAGATTTAAGGGTGCAACTTCTAGGTATTTACGATTAGAATTTCCACCAATTGAAACGTAGATTACCTACTTTATGGACTAATTCTTATTTTGTTTCCACTGTCGGGGGTGCACCACTAGAGACAGTTAAAATGTACATTCAAAATCAAAAAGAAACTTAACAGCGATTAAAATCGCCAACGGCTAGCCCCCATAAATAGAATTTAGGGGCTAGCTCGCCGTTGTATTATTGGTCTGTGTTGTCAAGTACGCTAAATTAGTTATTTGGTTGATTAGTATCAAGTTACAAGCAGGGTCAATCTTGATTATCACCGAAAGACACGCAGGGACTGTCAACAAATACTGTGCTTTGGAAAGAATCGCAGAAAATTACTGTAGAACAATTTACCTCTAATTCATCGGGATGAATACATTCGATTCTTTCTGCTATCAAGGCATGAAAAGTACAATCATTGCAGATAGACTGGCGTGGTGGTTGATCTTTTATGGAATCTGACATTAGCTCTCACCTCATCATCCGGTAAATAGTCTACCGCTATAGAAATGTTATTGAGGGGTTTTGCAGTAACTGAATTATAGCAGTGATGCGATCGCTCACCCTTGTGACCTATAAATGGGATGATATCTCAGACTGTATTACATTTGGCAATAAGTCCTCAATTGCTCATTGTATTCTCTTGGTCTGGTCAAATGTTGCTCTTAGGGAATCGAAATGTTTTTTTTGGATAAAATTATACTTATTTTTATCCCTAATAAAAATTGCAGTTGGCAGTTTTGGGCTGCTATGATTGATAGTCAATTGTCCTATGCACTTCGATTGTTGAATGTACCTGAGCATAGTGGAATCAAGACCGTCGCCTGATCAGGGATTAGGAAATGTTACCAGAAATGAGGAAAGCTAGTTTTTATACAGTCATGGTTCCTTTGCTGTTAAAACCACTGGTAAAATCTTCTTTAACCACTTCATAATCACCTAGAAACAGCCTCTTACCGACGATGAAAATCCAAATTTTTACCCATAAAGTTTACCCTTTTTTACTATCTGCTTACAGATGGTACTTACTCACCCCGGAGCGTTCACTGGATGCAGCTTATAAGGCAGCATTACAGATTAAATCCCTAGAAAATGACCATTTTGAGGGAAACAAAATAGAGATAAATTCAGCCATCTACAGTAACAGTGTGATGGATTATTTCGAGTCAGTTTTAAAGCAACAATTAAAAATTGTGCGGATGCGACTGACGGAGTTTCGCTCCAGTCGTTGGTTTTCTAATGAATCTCATCACAGGGCGGCGGATAAAACAGGTATAGAATATCCCAGTGCTGCGGCAATTTTAGAAAAATTAAATTTTATTGATCAAGTTATATCTAAATATAATAACTGGGATTATGAGGTCAATTCCCGGGAGTTAGTAAATCCGCCTCAAATAGTTAAAGTTGCTCCGCCTACATCTCAAGCATCACCACCAAAATTACCAGGTCAAAATCAAGAACAAAATCAAAAAAAGCGGGGTAAATCTGACACAATGGGAATATTACCCCGGTCGCTTTTAGGTACCATCAGCCGTCTGCAAGTTGAGTTAGATCCCAATGCTGAAGAAGATGTTGTCAAAAACTTCCGTCAGAATCAAAGAAGAAGTATAATAGCCATTAGATTTATTTTACTATTAATTATAGTCCCTCTATTAACCCATCAAATATCAAAGGTATTAGTGGTAGGTCCGGTGATTAACCATTTTAGAGGAGAGGAAGCAGTACCAATGTTTCTTAACTTGGAAATGGAAGAAGAAGCATTGATAGAACTGCAAAAATTTGAAGATAAAATCAGGTTTAAAAATTTGATTAGTGGCGCTCCTCGACTATCTCCTACAGAGATGGAAATGCAGATGGAGGAGAAAGCCCATGAAATTGCCGAACAATTTCGTCGCGAAAGTGCTAACGCCATTAAAAATGTTTTTGCGGATATTTTATCAGTTGGTGCGTTTATTTATTTGCTACTGATTAGCAAGCCAGCTATTATGGTGTTAAAAGATTTTATTGATCATATTGTCTATGGTTTAAGTGATAGTGCTAAGGCATTTATTATTATTTTATTTACTGATGTATTTGTCGGTTTCCACTCTCCCCACGGCTGGGAAATAATTTTAGAGGGTGCATCACGTCATTGGGGCTTACCAGCTAACCGAGATTTTATTTTCCTATTTATTGCTACATTCCCGGTGATTTTGGATACCATCTTTAAATACTGGATTTTCCGTTATTTAAACCGTATATCACCTTCGGCTGTGGCTACATATCGCAACATGAATGAGTAAAAAATCATCAGTGTCGCGGTGATAAATGGGGGAAATCTCGATGCAAGAGCTAGGCTTTACACCGAGTAATTAGCGGACTGGGGAGTTTTTCAGCGTTAACTCAAGTGGTGTACTCGGCGTTAATTTTTACATAGTCATAACTCAAATCACACCCCCAAGCTTTACCATCACCATGACCATTACCAACCTTAACTGCAATAATCACGGGATGATCTATTCTTTGTTCTGGGCGGTGGTTATGATAGACAGAAGAATCAGCGGCAGTTTGTTTTAAATATGTACTGGCTGCTGCACGATCAAATGATACTGGTTGACCATTTTCTAATAACAGGAAATCGCCTAATTTAATTTGTAATTTCTCTTGTTCAAAGGGGACGCCAGCACGTCCAGCAGCGGCGGCGATACGTCCCCAGTTGGGATCACGTCCAAAGATGGCAGATTTAACTAAGGATGAACCTGCAATGGTTTTAGCAATTTGACGCGCACAAACTTGATCATGAGCACCTGTAACTTGGACTTCAATTAAGCAGGTTGCGCCTTCACCGTCACGGGCGATCGCTTTTGCTAAATGCTGACACACTGCTGTTAACATGGCCTCTAATTTTTCGGCTTCTGGACTCATTTCGGTAATTGCTGGTGTGCGAGATTGACCATTAGCCAAAGCAATTAGACTATCGTTAGTGCTAGTATCACCATCTACGGTAATGGCATTAAAGCTTTGATCCGCCGCCCTACTTAACATTTGTTGCCACAGATGAGATGAAACCGCTGCATCACAGGTTACAAATGCTAACATAGTAGCCATATTGGGATGAATCATCCCGGAACCTTTGGCAATACCACCAATTCGCACTGGGCGATCGCCTATAATTGTTTCTAGAGCAATGGACTTTGTTACCAAGTCTGTAGTGACAATTGCTTTGGCTGCTGCATCTGAACCTGTTGGGGAGAGTGCTGCTACTACCTGAGGAATACCACTGCGCAAAGCATCCATTTTCATGCGTTGACCAATAACCCCTGTAGAAGCTAGCAAAATCGATTCCGGGGAGATATTTAACTCCCGCGCTAATATCTCGGCACTTTCTACAGCATCATGTATACCTTGCATACCTGTGGAAGCATTGGCTTGACCAGCATTGCAGAGGATTGCACGGGCGCTATGTTTGGCTTGTAGGCGTTGGCGACAATAGTCTACACAGGCGGCTTTAACTTGGCTAGTGGTGAATACACCAGCTGCGATCGCCTCCACATCTGACCAGATCAAAGCTAAATCTGGTAATCCCGAAGGCTTAAGTCCCGCAGTGATTCCCGCTGCTTGATAACCTCTTGGAGCCGTAACACCGCCAGTAATTTCTTGCCAATCTGTCATTTTTTTCTTTGCACCACTCTTAGCTGTTTAACTGGCGTTGATTATACCAATTCTTCACAACTGCCAGATATTCGCCGAGCATGAAACAAGGAGAGCTACATGGGCAGCTCTCCAGATCATCAGGGTGCATCTACTTATCACAGTATAGCATTTTTGCTATGAGGTGTTATACACTTTATTTATGTTTTACATCAATATTCTTGAACAGCAAGGGTATTTATCAGTTAGCGTAACAACTCTATAAATCTATGGCTACAACTGCTTGATACCAGGCGAGCGGAACTATTTAATTGATTTAATTTTTCCTTAAACAAAAGATAACTTTTTCATTTAATAACAGTGATAGAAACTATCTATCTAGTGGGAACAGTAATATTCGGTACTCTGCATCAGGGGCATATACGAATACATTTTTTTAACTAATGTTAATATACAATCATTTAACTCAGTACTTAATTTGAGATTATGATATTAGCAATAAAACCTACATCCAACAGTCTCAAGGAATATGCTTACCGAGCGGTTCAACAACACCTAAAAAAAACCTTGAAATGGGAGAAATCCGTCAAGAAAGATGAACATCCAGAAGCATTGCATCAAATGCGAGTCGGGATGCGTCGCCTACGTACTGCAATCAGCAGGTTTGATTTAGTACTGAATTTACCGAGGTCATCCCGGGATAAAAAAATCAGTAATATTGCCGCAATCTTAGGCAAGCTAAGAGACATAGATGTACTTAAGGAAACTTTAGAAAACCTTTACCAACCACATTTACCTGCTGAAGAACAAAAAGTACTGGACACAGCTTTAAATATTTTAGGTAAACAACGCCAAAAAGCATTATCCCAGACCCGCAAAACATTACAAGGGGAAGCTTATAACTCTCTCAAACAAGGATTACTACTTTGGTTAGATCAACCCATTTATCAGCCTTTAGCATCTCTACCCATTGAAGAAGTGTTACCGGATTTACTCTTACCTGAAGTGAGTAGTTTTTTGCTACATCCGGGGTGGTTAGTGGGGACTGATATGACAGATGGGGATATAAAAGTTTGCACAAACTGGCCTGCAGAAAACATAGAAAAGGAATTGACAACTCAAGGCGCAAGCATTCACAATTTACGCAAGCAAGCCAAACGCCTGCGTTACCAAATGGAGTTATTTAGTGATTTATATGGTGAGTCATACTCGGCTTATGTTGCCGAAGTCAAAACTATCCAAGACATATTAGGCAAGATCCAAGATAGCGTTGTGATGGGTGAGTGGCTCGAGGATGTATTGCAGTCAGAAATTGATGCCCAAGTGCCGACCCTTGCTAGTCTGTTAAAAAATAATCGTTATCAATTGTGGCAGGAATGGCGACCTTTGCAAGAGCGCTATTTGCAAGCTGGACATCGGTACAGTTTTCATTTAACAGTACTCAAGCTGATGGCAACAGCTATTTGATATAGCATTTCCCATGCTCGTAAGGTACAAAGTTTTTTAGTTTTAGGGAACACACCGAATAAATTGGTGTGTACTTCATGAGACACACACAAAGGCTTTAACTGGTGACATCAATGATTTTATTCGCCCCCAGTGGAGGAAGCCCCCACTGATTGTATGCTGGTCGCGCTAGTGAAGCTAACCAATTAATTTCTGCCAGGTCATTGGTCCAACAATACCATCGGCAAGTAAACCATTTTGTCTTTGATATGTCCTAATAGCTCTTCCTGTCTGGGGTCCATAGACACCATCCACACCAGCACCTACACGGTGTTGTATGTATCTCACAACTTCACCGCCAGCGTGGTTGGGTCTGATTATTCGTCTAGCTAAAATCAGATTAATCCCATTCCAGGTATTTGTGTCTGCAATTCCAGTGGGTGGTAGTCCCATAATATTCTGAAAATTGACTGTTGCCGATCTTGTAGCCGGTCCGATGACATTATCTTCAACCAAGCGCCTACCATTACTGTCGGTGATTTGTAATTGATTTAAGGCTCTTTGCAGTCTAATAACTGTAGTATCGGTATTCAACTCTTCATCTGGCACAGCATTAACAGGAGTGCTGGGCACTTCACCGGTTAAGCCCTTGACGATCGCATTAGCGGTTGCTTCCGATTCAAAGATATTCATATCTCTTGGTGAATCGATAAAGCAGCATTCGATCAAAATGGCAGGCATCCTAGTATGTCTGAGGACGTATAAGTGAGACCCACTCTTGACCCCACGATTAAAGAATCCTAATTTGACAATTTCATTTAACACTGGTTGAGCAATTTTTCTCCCAGCATCACTAGCGGCAAATACCTCTGTACCATTAGCCCGACCATTAAAAGCGTTAAAATGTATTGAGACAAAAACGTCAACTCTGTTAGTATTGGCAGTGTTAATTCTTTGGAATAGTGAGTTTGTGACGGAGGTAGACCTATCTGGTTTACAGGGTATGACTTCATGCCCTAAAGCCCGTAACTTGGATATGACTTTATTCCCCACATCTGTATTTAAAACATCCTCCGATTTGATCCCCACAGCACCTGTGTCTGGAGGCGAATTATGACCGATATCAATGCCAAATTTCATCTGTTCAACCTCTAGTTTTGCTTATAAGTTGTAATTTTTTCTGGTTATACCAGGCCGGTTATCAGGTTCTAAATAGTCAATCAGATGTCTTACTATTCACAGTGTCCTGATCAATCTCATTTATAGCTTTTATTGTGTAACAAATAAGTTAACTTAGGATAATTAGTCAGCAGCACTGTACTGGATGAACCTCTCAGATCATAGAAGTTGTTTCCCAAGCAGCCTAGAATTTGTCAAGATTTAGCTGCGGGTTATGAAAATTGGGCTAAATTTCCTGGGGTACAAAAATAAAAGCAGTTAGCTCACAGGCTTTTAGCCGGGGGATTAATGTGTAGCACATAATGGTGCATCAGTTAGTCTAAATTGACTGAGTTTAAACATCATTGTAGGATAAAACACTACCCTGGCGCACAGGGAATCTCAAGCTTGTGGACAGAACAACCTCTGTTTAGATGAGGAAACTCCCCTAAGTAAGTTGGCTGGATGAAGCAAGAATCCCACGGGCTTCTAGCGGTGGGAATTTCAATTCCATACTAGTCGTAAATTTGAGTTAGCATAACCTTGGGTGTTTGGAGAAAGGCGATGAGGAAAAAAAAATTGAGTCAAGCTGGTAACCCCCAAGGTAGTTTAACCATGGGAATATTGGAGAGCAAAAGGATGGATTTGACAACGCCAGTTTTAGCTATAGTTGGATGTTTGGCGATCATGATCCCCGCTCCTGGTATGGCTGTGGCTGTCTCTAATGCTAATGATTACCGTGTCTGTACAGCTCAACTGTTGGATTTGGGACTAACTCCACAATCTGCGTCACGAGGATGTGCAAAAGCACTGCGTCCGCGAGAATTGTCTGGTTGCGTGGTGAGAATTAATCAGCAAACTCAAATTAGTGCCGTAGATGCTCTTTCTTCCTGTGAGCAAGCCCGGCGACCCAAGGATTTATCTAATTGTGTTGTTGCTATCAGTAGAAATATTCAAGATGCTGTCCAGGTAACCGTGTTAAATTACTGTGACCGTAGTTTGTTACCGGAGCGCTTCGCTCAGTGCGTGGTGGGTTTACGGAGTGTAACAGATATTGCACCTACGCAGGCAATGGATACTTGTATTGATGCCAGCGACCGTGTTAGTGGCTTTTCACCTCCATCTCCATCGCCAAATAGAGCTCCTACAATATTTACCCCTTCTTTTGAGGTCACTCCCATTCTACATTATTGAAAAATTGTATAAATTACGTCTATGAAGCGCCCCATCCGCCATGGGATGGGGTTTGCTATCTCATGCAGAGAATCAGGTAATACCACAATACAATTGTCATGAGGGATATACTTAAAATTATTTGTTATCCTCCAGACGCGATCGCCTCTTCTAGGTGCCTAAAAGCCGGATCACTTTGCCATCTTGTCAGCAAAAGAGCAACCGCTACCTTGAGCTTATAGTATTGATATTTACATTTGACTGTGATAATAAGAGGTGTTAATGCTATAACACCTCAACTATCAGTCTTCTTTTCTACCAAAAACCATCTGCAAAATCATAGGAATCCCACCGCTTTGGTGATATCTATCTCCCCAGGCACGAATGATTTCATCGAGTTCCTGCATAGCCTGATCCCATTTTTCAGCAGGGATATCAAGCTCTTCTAAAGCTCGCATGGTATTTGGCCGCCGTTCTGACCAATCTTTCATCATCCGGAAATACCGGGCTGTATCTTCCACCATGATGTATGTACGCTCTTGATCATCTACTGGCGCATAAAACGGACGGGTAAGGGCGTAAAAGGGCATTCCCCAAGGAGAATCAATCCGTGTAACCGTACCGGAGTACAGTAGCCGACGCTTGATATGCTCCGCTAAGGCTTCGCTTAATGGCATTTGATGCTCAGGTGGCAATACCTCTTGAGACCGTCTGTGTAGAAATTCAATCAGATCCAAAAACTCAAGAGATGTAGTCAATTGAGCATCGGGCAGATTACTCGGTAGTTTCTGCTCAATTTGTCTTTTTTCTTCACTGGTCAAATTTGTACCAGGTACACGAGACATTCCTGGCTGCCAGGGAAACTTTTCCATCCAGACATAAGGTAACTGAATCAGATAGCGAGGTTCTTGAGAACCCAACATCTTTAATAATTTCCCTTCTGTGAGCGCCTGTCTTACTTCCTCAACAATGATTTTTACGCGTTTTGGCTCTAGATGATGCAAGTGGCCGGTCATCCGGAGATTTTGCCCTTGCTCTAGATAGGTCATGTAGATTGCACATTTAGCTGCAGTTGCTGCTGCATCTAAGAATGCTCCATGCCTATGCCCACTTGTCCGCATGGCACTAAAAGCAAGATAAAGCATGATCTGATCCATGGCACTAGGGCTAAGACGCTTAATCAGATCTATGTCGTTATTCATATTACAGACATTTGAATAGCAAGTTTACAGATTTGTCAGTCACACAGTAATAAGTATTATACATCCAATTGCCGCCGGTGTCTTGAGTTTTAACCTAATTATGGCTGAATTGCCAAGTTATCGGGAGTCACACATAATAATCGAGAGGGTATATCTAAGAACAATAACTCTTGCATGGATTCAATCAGCTTCCAGCATTGTTTGCTTGTTTACAGATTTCCATTCGTGGTTGGGACTCATTTAGCCCTAGGTTCGACCTCATGCCATTAGGTTAACTGGCAGCCCTGCCGAGATGTTGTGGCTAGGTTACAACTTTCAGCATTTTTTGGGAGTATAGGCAGTTGAACAAAGGTGAAATTACCTACCTAGAATTTAGCAGCTAATTCCCAGTTCAACATGGATTTTATTTTCTTAGAATATGATATTCTTTTTTAGCTTCCTTTTGTATTAATTTTATATAAAGTAATTTATTTTCAATAGCCATATCTATACCATGAAAATGGTTAGTATGCAATTATTTGTCATGTTTTGCCTATATTTAACTAAAGGTGATCAGTTATAGGTCTATTGGTTCTTGGAGCTTGACACCATGGCGAATAAATCTCTGATTCTATGAAAGTACTATAATAGGACTGGAGAGAATATTCATATATGAAATACAGTTCTAAATAGTATATTTACTGAATAAATCACCTGAATCTAGATTAAAGAATGACGACTACCACAGGCTGGGTTGCGTCATTGGTATGTAACCTAACGGAGTTGTGAAAGCTACTTTAGGCGTGGCAATACATTCTTGTGCAAGTTAAGTTTAGCAAGTTAGAATCTCAGTGTATACTGAGGACAGAAATCTTCAAGTGCAATTTTACCGACTAGAAGAAGTTCTAACGAGAGGGTAGCATTTTCTCGAAACTGTAAGCTGCTGCGCCAAGAGTTACAAATAGTACTCCGATAACTTGGACAACTGCCAAGGTTTCCTGAAGTATTAAACTAGCAAAAACTACTGTTAAAATTGGTACACTTGCTCCGATAATGGCTGAACGTAAAGCACCTAATTTGCGAATACCAACATTGTTGAAGACATAACCTACTAGAGTGAGAACGCCCAAAATAAAAGCAATCAAAATAAGTTCCAGTACATTAGATGGCTCAACAGTAATATTCAAGTTCCTTGGTAAAGGTAGCATCAAACAGATAAAGCTCAACACCAACATGGTGGTGAAATTAACTAAGGTAAAAGACACTGGATGGAGTTTAGTAGCGCATATCCTTGTCAAAATCACGTAGCAAGCAAAAGCTAAACCAGCTAAAATTGCTGTGCTGCTTCCCAGATTAAAAATACTCGTACCTAGGGTGCTAGAACCGCCTAAAACCATTAATTCACCACCTAAAATACCAACCATAGCCACAAATCGGAATCCAGGAGGGCGATCGCCGAATAGTAACCATGAGAGAAATCCGCTGATGATGGGGTAGACAAAGAACAAAGCGATCGCCATTCCAGTAGCTACCTGACCAATAGAAAGATAGATCAGCACCTGAGATACATACAAAAAACAACCACTGGCGATGGAAATCTGTAAAATTCTTTGTTTCTTGACAGTACGATTGGGAGTAGGATTACTACCCAATGACCCTACCAGAGTTTGCATATCTTGCCATACTTCTGGATGCATCATGGGGGCCAAGAGTAACATCAATGGCACAACTACCAGCAGACGTAGCATTAAAATTAAAAACACATTTCCCAGTGTTGGAGAAATAATTCCCTGGATCTCCAGAACTCCAAAATTGTCCTGAGCTTTAAAGAACATCCACTTGATGACTATGTTGTATAACGACGATACGACCGTTGACAACACAACTAGCAAGAAACCCACCTGGAGTTGGGAAGACCTGCGGGATCTAACAGACCGTGGTGATGGAGGTTCCACTTCTGAGCTAGTTGATGATTGAGAACTAAAGGTTTTAGTCTGGAGTTCAGATAAATTTCTACCTGGTAATAAACTGGACTGTTTGACCTCTGGTGGGGATTGGGTTTGGGGTTCTAAAGATTCCCCAGTTGGTAATAAACTGGACTGTTTGACCTCTGGTGGTGATTGGGTTTGGGGTTGAGAAACATCTCGACCAGGTAGAAAATTTGCTGATGGTCTTGTGTTCGACGATAACCCTAGTGTAGAAGGATCAGTATTGTTGCTTGGAGACAAATCTCCAGTAGAAATTGGTTCGGTACTGCTAGTCTCGATTACTTCTGACTGTAAATGTGTCTGAGAAGAACGGGGTGGCTGTGACTCCGTGGGGTGTAAAATAGTAGGCGGTGATGCTGTTACCGCTGCTCTGGAAATTTCCTCTATGGTGTTGACCAGTTCAAACCGTAGGTGATTAATCAACTCCTCTACAATCACTTCCCCCTGTTGCTGCTGTTGGTTTTGTACTTGGGACAGCTGTTGGGAAAGATGATTTTGATAATTTTTCAGATCCTGTTGTAAGGAGTTGAAGGTAATCATCAGGGTATCGTTCAAAGCGCCAAGCATTTGTTCAATATTCTGATTGTTATTCCCTGCTGACTGAATAGCAGATACTTCCTGAGCATTACCTTCTGCTGATTTACGAGCTAAATTGGCAAGTGATAATTGTAGTTGTGAAGATATATGTTTTGCTAAGGCTTCTGATAACTGACGGATTAACACTTGCTGTTCAGTAATTTGCCTTACCTTTTGTAAGTGTTCTTTTTCTGCTAATAACTGTTGGATTTCGTCAGATAAACGAGTTTTATCCGCCTGAAGCCGTTTTATTTCTTCCTGTAACGATCTGAGCACATTTTGCTGGAGACGTTCTAAGTCCTCCACTACAGCCCATAAAGCTGTCTCTGCTGCTCTGGATAGATCACCTCTGACTCGCGGGTTGTCTGGTCGCTTCTCAAATCGCCCCATTAGCTTCTCACCTCTAACACCTGGAAGATAAAGCTTCTTTTTGTCAACTGGCTTGGTACTCATACTGAGTTTCTAGATTTGTTCAGATGAACTGAACACTTTCGCAGAAACTGCTGACATAAGGGTAATTTTGTCATGCTGAGTGCCAGGTTGGCAAAGTATCTAAATTTATTTACATAACAGCCATACTATACTCTGTTATCTTCAATATCACACAACTGCTTTTGATCACAGACTGATCTAAATTAACAGTTTTCGACTCTGATATAAATACTGTTTTCTTTAGCAGTAACAGTAATGACCAAGGGCTTATGAGTGAGTATATTAATACCAGAGTATCAAGAAAGTTCTGGGCTTCTATGTCAATTCTGTCGGAATGTAACTTGTCATACAAGTTACATTTAGATATGTATTAGACTAGTAAATCGCATAAATTTTATCCCCTATAAAATATTTTAATAAATTAACTGTTATTGTGCAAAAAGACATTTTGATTTTGGTGTTGTAGTAACCTGACTCTCAGGGAAAAGTTAGATAGATATCAGATCATAAACATAAATAAAGAAGATATAGCATTTCCCATGCTCGTGAGGTACAAAGTTGTTTAGTTTCAGGGAACAGGGAACAGGGAACAGGGAATTGATGTGTACTTCATTAGCCTGAAAAAGGCTATATATTATAGGAATATGATTCTGGCTGTGCTAAAGATGGCAGCGGTTAAGATTGCACTCAGTGGGATTGTAATTACCCATGCAACCGCAATCCTTTGTAAAGTGCGAAATTGAATTGATTTGATATTTTGTACCATTCCAATACCAATCACACCACCAACAAGAGCATGGGAGGTGGAGACAGGTAAACCTAATCTAGAGCCTAGCAGGATGGTGGTAGCGGTTGCAAGTTCGGCGCAAAATCCACTACTAGGTTCTAAAGAAATTATATTTTCGCCAATGGTAGCAATTACCTTTTGACCCCATACAGCTAAACCGGCGACAATACCAGCAGCACCAAGGATTAAAATCCAGATGGGAATGGTGATGCCATTAATAGGTACGCTACCAGTGATATTAATATAGACGATGGTAGCTAAAGGAGCTATGGCATTACCCACATCATTAGAACCATGAGCAAAGGCGACAAAGCAAGCACTAAGAACTTGAAAGCGAGTGAATAGGGGTTCTATTCCTTTTTGTGCTGCTAAGTGTCGCCAACTTATGACTGTGAGTGCAACAGCTGCAAGTGCACCTGTGAATAAGGGGATGTCGTAATCCGGTAGGTTTAAACCTATGTGCTGATTTAAGTAATTGGTGAGGGGTTGGGTTAGGGAAGGGAGGACAATTAGACCAAATATACTCAGTAGAATTACACTTAACCAGGGAATCCACTCTTGTAGCCGTACTATTGAATTTGGTTGTTCTAAAATCCAGTGCTTAATTTGACTGTAGAATAAAGCCGCAATGGTACTACTAATAATGGGTGTGCAAATCCAGCCTATGCTGACTAAGGCAATGGATGACCAATTAATTGCACTTTCTCCCCCAGCTACCCAACTAAATCCGGCGATCGCACCGACCACTGCATGAGATGAAGCTACAGGTAGACCACCAGAGGTAGCAATTTGCAGCCACAAACCACAGGTAATTAAAACTGTTACCATACCAGTTATGTAAATTTCTGGTGTAGCAGCGAATAAAGCCGGGTGGGCAATTTTCGTGGCTAAGGTTTGGGATACTTGATCCCCAAATAATACAGCGCCCGTAAACTCTAAAATCCCAGCAATAATTATTGCCTGTTTTAGGGTGATAGCTTTGGAGCCTACAGAGGTTCCCATGGAGTTGGCGACATCATTAGCGCCGAGATTCCAGGCGACGTAAAAGGCTAGTAGGGCGATGAAAATTAAGGTAATGGTGGACATTTAGGGTGGGGGTAGATGGAAAGAAAACAGCGATTCTCAGATGAATCAATAGCAAGGGACTATCGTCAAATCACGAGCAGCGCTATAAATATTACTTTCTACTGTTATCTTGTTTGCCCGGATTACGGATAAATTAAAATTTTGTATGTTTCTGGTGTAGGTGCGATCGCCTGTGCTACAGCTGCTGATAAATCTTGTAATGGATAGCGATCGCTAATCAAGGCTTGGACATCAATGCGGCGATTAAACACAATATCCGCTGATAAACCCTGAAGCCGATAGGATGAACTGTAACTACCCATCAAGTCGATTTCCCTGCGGTAAAGAATATTCGGGTTAATGGGAATTTCTACTTGATCGGGAAACTCAGCAAAGAATAGGATTTTACCACCTTTGCGGGTACATTCCAAGGCTTGAAAGAAAGCTTTATCACTGGGAACCGCTAGCAGAGTCACATCAACGCCCATCCCCCCAGTCAAGGCGTGAATTTTCCCAGGTAAATCAGGATCACGCGCATCAAAAGCCGCTTCTGCCCCCACATTTAAGGCTTTGTCAATTCTAGATGGTAATAAATCAGTGGCGATCGCTTTAGCCCCAAAATACTTAACCAACATGACAAACATTAACCCAATGGGTCCTGCACCTGTGACTAAAACAGTTTGTCCCGGAGCAATTTGGGCTTTTTTCACGGCTTTGAGACAACAGTTAGTCGGTTCTACAAAACTCGCCTCTTCAAAGCTGATATCATCGGGAATGGGAATTAACCCCCCATTCTGGACAATATGTCCTGGAACCTTGACATACTCAGCAAAACCGCCACCGCTAGGATTAAATCCGGCTGTGGTAGAGATATTTTTATAGACATCGCACATAGAGAAATTATCATTGAGGCAGTAGGAGCAACGCATACAGGGGATATGGTGCATCACTGCTACCCGTTGTCCTACTTGCCAAGATTGTACCTGAGAACCGACTGCGGCAATAGTTCCGGCTGTTTCATGACCAAATATCCGCGGTGGTGCATACAGAGGATAACGAATTTTTTTAATATCTGATTGACACAACCCCACAACTCTCACCTGTACCAGCACCTCATCCGGTTCCAGAGTTGGGACTGGGATTTCTTCGTATGATAGTTGATTTACACCTCTAAATACCTGTGCTTTCACCTTTGTTTTTTCCACTCATCTTTATTAGATTTAACATTTAGTGGCTCATGGGAACACCTGTGAAAGGACAAGCTTAAATAATCAACTGTCATCCTCCCTTTTAAAATTAAATTTTCCCAATGAAATAAAATCATGAAAAATTGACCAAGGTGGAGTGATGGTTCATCAGACATATACAGCTGATGTTTTGGTAGTGGGTGGCGGAACTGGGGGAACAGCAGCGGCGATTCAAGCAGCAAGAAGGGGAGCAAAAACCATTTTAGTCAGTGAGTTTCCTTGGTTAGGGGGAATGCTCACATCCGCAGGGGTATCCGCACCCGATGGGAATGAATTAATGGCTTTTCAAACTGGCTTATGGGGCGCATTTTTACAAGAATTGCGACAACGACAGCCAGGGGGACTAGATAACAGTTGGGTGAGCTTTTTTAGCTATGATCCTGCTATTGGAGCCAAGATTTTTACTGATTGGGTGGAAGAATTAGAGAATCTGCATTGGATTTCTGGACAGGTACCAAAAGAAGTATTGCACCAGGGGAATTGTGTAACTGGTGTGCGCTTTTCAGATTTCACAGTTACTGCCAAGATTATTCTTGACGGTACGGAACTAGGGGATTTACTGGCTTTAGGAGAAATACCTCACCGTTGGGGCTGGGAATTACAATCTCAGTGGGGAGAAATTAGCGCCCCAGCAGATTATAATTATCTCACACAAAGGTATCCGGTGCAAGCCCCTACTTGGGTGGTAGTGATGCAAGATTTTGGTGAAAGTATTGCTCCAGAAATTATTCCACCCCCCAATTATGATCCGTCCCTGTTTACCGGTGCTTGGGATAATTATGGGGCTGAGAAGTTCTTAAATTATGGACGTTTGCCGGGTGGTCGATTGATGATCAACTGGCCTATATGTGGTAATGACTATGGCGAAGGTGTAGGAAGATTAATCGAGTCAGAAGCAGCTAAAAAAGAATTTTTACAAGAATGTCGCTGGCATAGCCAAAATTTTGCTCATTTCATCCAAAAAAACTTGGGTAGGCGCTATGGTTTGGCTGAGTCAGTTTTTCCGGGTAACTGTGGTGCTTTTGCCTTACATCCTTACTACCGTGAAAGTCGCCGCTTGGTAGGGGTAACTACTGTGGGAGAACAGGATATTTTACCGATGTCTGGGGGTAGGGTCGCACCTTTGTTTGCCGATAGCATTGCTGTGGGTAACTACCCTAACGACCATCATTATCCTGGATTCAATTTACCACTGCAACCTAAATCTATATGCTGGGGGGGGCGTTGGACTGGTACACCCTTTACTATTCCCTATGGGTCCTTGATCCCCAGAATCACAGATGGTTTATTGGTTTGTGAAAAGAATATTTCTGTATCTCACATTGCCAATGGTGCTACAAGATTACAACCTGTGGTTATGGGTATCGGTCAAGCCGCGGGAATGGCTGCAGCTATGTGTGTTGAGTTGAATTGTCAGCCGAGGGATTTACCTGTAAGGCAACTGCAAATTGCTCTGTTAACAGACTTGCAAGTGCCTGGGGCTATTGTACCTTTATTTAATTTAGATATATCAGCCCAAAATCCTGCATGGGTAAATTGGCAATTGTATTATTTAAATCAACCTCAAGCCTATCCATTAAGTGGAAATCACCCTATTGCCTCAGGAAGTCATTCTAATTACTTAGAGACTAAACAAGTATTAACACACACAGTAAGTTGTTTTACAGGTATTTTTCAGCGGCGAAATCAGCAGGATTACCAATTTACCATCACCACACCAGATGAGTATGATGGTCAAACTTGGCAGATTGTGACTTTGCGATCGCCCATAGAGGAAAAACTACAAAGGTTAATAGATGGGCAACCCCTAACTATTTGGGGTCTCCTCAATCATGCTGGTCATTGGTTAATAGCTGAAGATGTGGACTTATCCTGAACTTGTTTTTTTTTCAGTAAAGCTGAATACTTTTTAAGGATGTTTCCGGGAAGTCTGCCAGAAAAACAGTAGTATTAGTCAGAGAGTCCTAAAAGAAAAATCTGTTATGGGAGCTACGATTTCACTGTTGGTTTCAAGTTTAGTGTTCAGTGTATTAGCTGTTAACTGCCAGGTAAAGGCAAATCTCTCATCCGAGATGTTAATATTTTCTTCTAGTTCGCAAAAGTTCTACTCAGATTCATCTGCATATCAAGCACAAGTTAATGACCCAGAAAAACCCATACAACACCGCGGTAGTGGGCGGATCAATAGCATAGAACGGACGATTATTGATGGTTAACCGCCAGTGACCTATCTGTTTGGTCAACAAGTTAAAAGCACCCGGATCAAATCCTCAGCAAGACTGCGGTAATTGTCAGGTAGGCGTAAATAGAACTGAATGATGGGATGAAGCGCTTATATATTTGTAAACAGAGTGACTCTGAATTTCAGAGTCACTTTTAAGTATGTTACCAGATAATCTGGTTCAGGCAGGAGAACTTACTTTTTAGCTTCAGCGATGGGAACCCACTCAGTGTGGAATGTTCCTTCTTTGTCAAGACGCTTGTAAGTATGTGCGCCGAAGTAGTCCCGTTGTGCTTGGGTGAGATTTTGGGGTAGGCGATCGCGGCGATAGCTGTCGAAATAATCCAAGGATGCACTAAAAGCAGGTACTGGGATACCCACTTTTGCCGCTGTCATAATCACTTCCCGCCAAGCATCTTGTCTGTCGAGAATAGTTTGCTTAAATTCGGGAGCCAACAACAGATTAGGCAATGCAGGATTTTCGTTAAAAGCCTTCTTGATTTTATTTAAGAAGCCAGCACGAATAATACAGCCACCTTTCCAAATCCGAGCCATTTCACTCAGAGTCAAATCCCATTTATAAGTCTGGGAAGCTGTAGATAAAAGGGCCATACCCTGAGCATAAGAACAGATTTTAGAACAATAAAGAGCATCACGCACCTTATTGACAAAATCCTTCACATCCCCATCAAACTTAGCACTAGGACCTGTGAGGCTCTGAGATGCTGCTACCCGTTCATCTTTAATAGAAGACATAATCCGGGCGTTAACTGCGGCGGTAATTGTAGGAATAGCCACACCCAATTCCAAAGCAGTTTGTACTGTCCAACGTCCAGTTCCCTTTTGACCAGCAGCGTCAACAATTAAATCTACCAAGGGTTTCTTGGTTTCCGGGTCAACGTAAGGGAAAATATTAGATGTGATCTCAATCAAAAAGGAATTGAGTTCATCGGTGGTGTTCCACTCAGTGAACACCTCATGTAACTGACTTGCACTTAACCCAGCTACATTTTTCAGCAGGTCGTAGGCTTCTGCAATTAACTGCATATCACCATACTCAATACCGTTGTGTACCATTTTTACATAGTGGCCAGAACCACCAGGGCCAATATAGGTTACACAGGGTCCATCATCGACTTGGGCGGCAATTTTGTTTAAAATTGGAGAGAGATACTCATAGGAGCTGGGTGTACCACCAGGCATAAGTGAAGGGCCATTCAAAGCGCCTTCTTCACCGCCACTCACACCCATACCAATAAACCGCAGTCCCACAGGTTCTAATTCCTGAGTCCGGCGTTCTGTATCTTCAAACCAAGAGTTACCACCATCGATAATGATATCGCCTTCATCTAGTAAAGGTTTGAGTTGGGCAATTACTGCATCTACTGGCTTACCAGCTTGCACCATCACCAAGATTTTACGGGGGCGTTCTAATGATGCAACAAATTCTTCTAGGGTAAAGGCGGCTTTGACGTTCCTTCCTGGCGCACGCTGCGCCATAAACGCGTCGGTTTTTTCTCTGGAGCGGTTATAAACTGCAATTGGGAAGCCATTACGCTCGACGTTAAGAGCTATATTTTCACCCATTACGGCTAATCCAATCACACCAAAGCTTTGTAGTGTCATAAATTATGTTTGGCTAACTCTTGCAGATCCTTTTATCTTTAGGGTAGACCGAGATTTTGGCTGATCTCCTAAAGAAGACCTTAAGACTTGAATAAATTATAGAAATCCACGATTAACACAATAAGTAAGTTATGACAAGTTGATTTTGAAGCACTTGCAAGCAGGTTAGTATTGACTTTGGCTTATTTCTGACAAGACACAGCGGAATTATTTAGCCTTTGATAATATCATACCCCGCTAACCCTTGCAACTCCCTTTGATCACCTGGCTCAAAAGCCCAAGGCTGTCAGGATAACTTTTGTCATGCATTTTGTATCTAAATGAGCAATTAAGTTGCAAAAAATGCAAAATTGAAATATCTAATTAAGGAACTGGGTACTGAGGGCTGGTAGTCAGAAACTGTAAACACCCTCTTACCCCCTAATTCCTAGCCCCTAATGAAGCAGTGCAGTAAGGAGTAACCAAAAATGCTGGCATATATTCTAGCTTTTGTGGTTGGACTAGGTAGTTTAGCCATTTATATAACAGCTTTCTTGTTCCCGGAAATCCACCGTAAAAATGATTTTATCTGGAGTGGTGTGGGACTTTTCTATGGTTTAGTGTTATGGGTGTTTGCTCCGCGCATTTCTGGAGGCTTATTACTGGGTCATATAGCTAGCGTCTCTCTGTTAGTTTGGTTTGGTTGGCAAACTTTTTCATTACGTCGCCAAGTCACCCCCCAAACAGCACAAACCCCTGTCCCCAGTCCTGAAACCATAAAAACTGGGATTCAGGAGCAAATAACTAAGTTATCTCTCCCGGATAGGCTGGCTCAGGTACAACAAAGTATTAGTAAGATATTTAGCGGCGCACAAGACAAGGGACAAGAGGCGATCGCCCAGAAAACCCCTGAAACTCCTAAGATGGAGCCAACTAACTCTACACCACCCCAGAAACCTCTGGTAGAGATTATTGATAAAACTGCGGTGACACCAGCTTCCCCACCTGCAGAAAAAGTTGCAACCCAGGAAGTCCCCGAACCAACTCCACCAAATACCCCACCTGGGGAAATGGTAGCTGCAGCACAACCTGAGACGGAAGAAAAACCATCGCTTCCTGCTGAGGAAATTGCACCGGATGCAGCACTTGCGCCCCCTGCGGAAGCGCCAGCAGAACAAATACCACCGACTAATCAAGCTGGTTGACTTGGATTAAACCCAGCGTTGTCTGTTATGGCGTTGGGTTTTTTCAATTTCTGGATTTAGTAAAGTGTATAAATATTAGGATTCAGCCATTGAGCGATCGCAAATTTTCTAACCTCCAATATTTTTAGGTTGGGTTGTTCCCGTCAGCTTTGCAAAGCAATGGAACGAAACCAAACATTAATTGCAATGTCCTATGAAAATTGAGTGGGCTGAGGATATTCGTGACCAATGTCAAAAAGCTGAAGTAGCATTTTTCTTTAAGCAAGTTGGTGGAAGAACTTCTAAAGCTGGTGGTAAGTTACTAGATGGTAAAATCTGGGATGAAATGCCTAATGCTTGGCAAAAACACCATCAGCAATGGGGTGTATCTCCACAGAAATTAAGAGTTAAAAAAGAAAGTTTAGGGCTTACTGCTTAGGTGGAAAGGTAACTCTAACTGCATCTCCAAAGGTAATTTCTCCTTTGTTCGTTGGTCTTTGATTAGCAGGTGGTTCTGCTGTGATTTTCCCTTGGAATTCAAGATTTTTCAGAGCGGATTTGTAATTCTTCTTAATGTAGGCTTTACCTACATTATGCTGTAGATAAATTTCTATCATTGTGATTGTTTGTCCTGCAAATTGATCTAGGAGCATTTGTTCTAATTCATCTAGAGGACGACCAAGTTCAAACAGCAATGGTTGTATAGAAGGAGTGTCAAACCCACCTAGTTATACTGCTAGATAAACAATGCTGGAGAAACATTAAAAAATTCTCCTAAAGCTTTGGCTTGACCTTTACTAATTGCTCTTTTACCATTGACAACTTCGCAAACAACTCCTTTCGAGCCAATAATTCCTACTAAGTCAGATTGTTTAATTCCCTGAACATCCATTAAGTGCTTCAGAATTGCACAAGGGGACGATGCTTCAATGGGATACTCCTTGTTTTCAAATTCTTCAATAAGAGTCACTAAAAGCTCTAGTATAGCAGTTTGCTCTGGTGTACGTTGTTTACAGGCCATTAATTGCTCAACTGTTTTTAAAGCGCGATCGCATTCTTTTTCTGTGGTGATAACTTGAGGTTGATACTCTAGTAGAAGTTGACTGTAAGTGATTCTGTTAAAAGAATTCGTCATATTCCTTTTCGCCCGTTTGGCGGCGACCCAACATTAGGAGGATTTTCGCCCGTTATCGGCGGCGACCCGTATCATGGCTTACTTCAATCCACAAAAGTAAGTATGAAAGTTAACAGTTATCAATTGAATATTATATTATATAATAATTATATCTAGTTCTCAAAACAAAGGGTCATTTTTCCATTTATCTTTATTATATTCAGCGTGGGTTAAAAAATATTTGTAATAAACTGTTTGAATTTCATAATCAATACTCACAATGAGGCGATAGGTATTACCTTTAATATTGAATACTGTAAAATTGCTGACTACATCTGCTGTGGGGTAAACTTGTCTAACTTCATTTAACTTGTGCCATGATGCAGATTTCACAACTTGATACCAAGAGTTAATAGGTTCTACTGCATCTGGGTATTTACTAGTATCAGCTCGTAAGTTGCGAATGCTGATTAGGTGCATTTTGCCGGTTTATATCAAAGTAGATGTTTTTTGTCTCATTTAATTTAGGTTCTCATTTTGAGAACCAATTGTCAAGGTGATTTCTCGGTATCCATGCCCATCTTCTATAATTGATGGGATAACTTGCATATATAATCTTAGGCATGAGACTGTGACAGAACCTGGAAGCTACAAAGATACGGTAAACTTACCCAAGACTCAATTTGAGATGCGGGCTAACGCCATGAAGCGGGAACCCGAAATTCAAAAATTCTGGGCGGAAAATCAGATTTACGATCGCCTGTCCCAGGAAAACCCCGGCGAATTATTTATACTCCATGATGGGCCTCCCTACGCCAATGGCTCATTGCATATTGGTCATGCCTTAAATAAAATTCTCAAAGATATTATTAACCGCTACCAATTACTGAGAGGACGTAAGGTTAGATACGTACCTGGATGGGATTGTCACGGTCTTCCTATTGAGTTGAAAGTTCTGCAGAATATGAAGTCAGCAGAACGGCAAAGTTTAACACCTTTGACACTGCGACAAAAGGCGAAAGAGTTTGCTTTAGCTACGGTAGATGACCAACGGGAATGTTTTAAACGGTACGGTGTGTGGGGTAACTGGGAACATCCTTATCTGACTTTGAAGCCGGAATATGAGGCGGCACAAATTGGGGTGTTCGGCGATATGGTGTTAAAAGGATACATCTATCGTGGTTTAAAACCGGTTCACTGGAGCCCTAGTTCTAAAACTGCTCTAGCTGAGGCGGAGTTGGAATATCCGGAGGGTCATGTTTCCCGCAGTATCTATGCGACTTTTCCGGTAACAGGTCTGTCTGATGCGGCTAAACCTGTTTTGGGTGAATTTTTACCTCATTTGTCTGTGGCTGTTTGGACTACAACCCCTTGGACTATTCCGGGGAATTTAGCTGTGGCGGTAAATGGTGATTTGAGTTATGCTGTGGTGGAGGTTTCACCAACAGACCCACCGTCGCACAGAGAGTTTTTGATTGTAGCAGCTGATTTGGTAGAGCGTTTGTCTGCTATTTTGGCTGTTGACTTGGCTGTGAGGGCTACTTTTAAGGGGCAGATTTTAGAACATACTACTTATCGTCATCCTCTGTTTGAGCGGGAAAGTCCCGTGGTGGTGGGTGGTGATTATATTACTACTGAGTCGGGTACTGGGTTGGTACATACTGCTCCGGGTCATGGTCAAGAGGACTATATTGTGGGTCAGCGTTATGGTTTACCGATTCTGGCTCCGGTGGATGATCATGGTAATTTTACTCAGGAGGCGGGTGCTTTCGCTGGGTTAAATGTTTTGGGTGAGGGAAATCAGGCGGTAATTGATGCTTTGAGTGCTGCTGGTTCTTTGTTGAAGGAGGAACCCTACGCCCACAAGTATCCCTATGATTGGCGGACAAAAAAACCCACAATTTTTCGGGCGACTGAACAATGGTTCGCTTCGGTAGCTGGTTTTAGGGAAGCAGCTTTAAAGGCGATCGCTGGTGTAAAATGGGTTCCAGCCCAAGGGGAAAATCGCATTACGCCCATGGTGGCGGAGCGTTCTGACTGGTGTATTTCCCGTCAACGGACTTGGGGTGTCCCTATCCCGGTGTTCTATGATCAAGCAACGGGGGAAGCACTGCTGAATGAGGAAACTATCAAGCAGGTTCAAGGTATTGTCGCTGCAAAAGGTTCTGATGCTTGGTGGGAAATGTCGGTGGAGGAGTTGTTACCGGAGTCTTACCGCCATAATGGTAAGTCTTACCGCAAGGGTACTGATACAATGGATGTATGGTTTGATTCTGGTTCCTCTTGGGCGGCGGTGGCTAAACAACGTCCAGAGTTAAGCTATCCTGCTGATATGTATTTGGAAGGTTCTGACCAACACCGGGGTTGGTTCCAGTCAAGTTTGTTGACTAGTGTAGCTGTAAATGGTGTTGCACCTTATAAAACTGTACTGACTCACGGCTTTGTTTTGGATGAACAAGGACGAAAAATGAGTAAGTCGGTGGGGAATGTGGTTGACCCGCAAGTTGTGATCAATGGGGGTAAAGACCAGAAGAAGGAACCTGCTTATGGTGCTGATGTACTGCGTTTGTGGGTGTCTTCGGTTGACTATTCTGCTGATGTGCGTCTGGGTGGTAATATCATTAAGCAATTGGCTGATGTGAGGAACAAAATTCGCAATACAGCGCGGTTTTTGTTGGGTAGCTTACATGATTTTGACCCGGAAAAGGACGCAGTACCTCTGGAAGATTTACCAGAAATTGACCGCTATATGTTACACCGGATGACTGAGGTGTTTACAGAAGTGACCACAGCTTTTGAGAGTTTCCAATTCTTCCGCTTTTTCCAAACTGTGCAGAATTTCTGTGTGGTGGATTTATCCAATTTCTATTTAGATGTTGCTAAGGATAGGTTATACATCAGTGCGCCGAATTCTTTGCGCCGTCGCAGTTGTCAAACGGTGTTGCAAATTGCTTTGGAGAATTTAGCACGGGCGATCGCTCCGGTTTTATGTCATACGGCTGAGGATATCTGGCAATTTATCCCCTACCATATACCCTATAAGTCAGTATTTCAATCTGGCTGGGTACAGGTAGATGAAAAATGGTTAAATCCTGATTTAGCGGAATTTTGGCAAGAATTACGCCAAGTTCGCAATGATGTTAATAAGGTGTTAGAACAAGCTAGGGTAGAAAAAATGATTGGTTCCTCCCTAGAAGCAAAGGTTTTGCTTTACGTTAAGGATGATCAATTACGTTCCCTGGTGAAAAAACTGGATTCTGACAATGGTAATGGTATTGATGAACTGCGCTATCTGTTTATTACTTCCCAAGTGGAACTATTAGAGACTCCAGAAGCATTAGCAGATTTAAAATACAATTTGCAGTCTGATCAATGGGGAATTGGGGTAGTGGATGCAGAGGGGAAAAAATGCGATCGCTGTTGGAATTATTCTACCCATGTAGGAGAATCAGCAGAACACCCCCTACTGTGTGAGCGTTGTATCCCAGCTTTAGCAGGAGAGTTTTAATTAAATACAGAATCTCACCCCCCACCCTCAGAGGATGTTTGAGGGTGGGGTAAAACCCATGGAACCCCGTTATAACTTCTGTAATAATTCCTGAGTCAATTGATTAAATGCTTTGGAACCTGATGACTGAGGCGCATTTAAAACTACAGGTTGAAAACTATCCACAGCTTTGGCGACATTCATATCAACTGGTATTTGGGCTTTACAAATTTGTTCTACACCAAAGTCTTCAATGACGCGGTGCATTACTTGTCGATAATATCTAGCATTGAGAAGATTAGAACTCGCCATTGTAAAGACAATTCCTAGCATTTTGATATTTATTTTCGCCTCTTGTGCGTGACTGTCTTTTAATTGACCGATGCGTCTTTCTAATAGCTGGATACCAACCACAGATAAGGGTTCCGGTTTAGCGGGGAGAATGTAAAAGTCACTCGCAGCTAAAGCACTCCGGGTTAATAAATTATAGCCCGGCGCACAATCTAAAAGGATGAAATCATACTCCTCACGCACTGGTTTTAAAATATTATTGATCAGGACTCTTTCAAAGCGATTCCATACAGTTTCAAAATCTTGTTCACCTAAAGCTGTTGCTTGTTGGTGCAGCATTTCCGATACAACAAACTCATCATATAAGTCAATATCTCCGGGTAATAAATCTAGTCCAGGAAGATTACAAACCTGAGCTTGGATAATATCATGAATTGTCAGTTTTGCTTCTGGTTCAGGATTGATAATTTGGTCTATTAAATATCGAAATGTTTTGCGGTGTTTGCGAAGTTTAGCAAAGTCTAAAGGAGACATCATGCTCAGTGTAGCACTGATTTGGCTGTCTAAATCTAAGACCAGTACCCGCTTACGGTGATTTTGAGCCAAACAGGTGGCGATGTTGACTGTAAGGGTGGTTTTACCTACGCCGCCTTTCATATTTGCAGTAGCTATAATGTATCCCATTGGTAAATTCCTCTGATGATGCGTTCCCGTATTTAGGTAGGGTACACTGTTACTCAATAATTAAAACTTGTATAAAGTTAATATTTTTGGCATATTTTTGGGAACTTATTTTACAGCTGCAAATCTGGGTATGTGAATCTTTTGAGCATACAAGCTCTGTAGTCGCTGGATTTTTGCCCCTATCTGGTAAAGTAAATCACCTTTACCCAACAGGTAAGCAGCGGATGTTTCTGTACCTCCCAAGACAATTTTTGAGTCACCTTCGCTAGCAGTTCGTAGGGCGATTCTTCCCGGTAAGTTAGAACGGATAATGGGGGTAACAATACCCGCTTCTGGGCGTTGTGTGGCTATAATTAGATGTATACCTGCGGCTCTAGCCATTGCTCCCAAACGTTTTATACTGAATTCTAATACTTTACGGACTGCTTTTTCTGCCATAAAGTCGGCATATTCATCAAAGATGCAGACAATAGGGGGTAAAGGTTGAGGAGAATTTTGATTATAGGTGATCACATCAGGACATCTGGCGTTCTCCAATTTGTGGTAACGAGATTCCATTTCTGTAACTAATTCTTCCATGAGTTCTACAGCGCGATCGCTGTCTTTGACCACGGGTGAATATAACCAGGGGATCTGCTCAAATTCTGGGAATGTGACTCTTTTGGGGTCAACTAGTGCAATTTTCAGATGTTGGGGAGAATGATGATATAGTAGACTCAGGAGAAGCGATCGCAAAAACTCACTTTTACCGCTCCCAGTAGTACCACCTACCAAAAAGTGACAAGTATTCGCATCGGATAAATCAGCCTCTATCAAATCTCCATCTATACTCACCCCCATAGCGATTTTTATCGGTGCTGTGGGTGGTAAAAATTGCTGTTGAATATATGTTTCAAATCTAGCAACTTGACGCTGTGGACGTGGTAAATCAATGCTGATATAACCAGCTTGGGGAGCAATCAAAGGCGGTCGTTCTAAACCCAAGTGTACTTGTAAATCTGCCGATAATCTCATAATGGCATTGACTTTTACACCCAAATCAGGTTTAAGCTTCACCCTGATAAAAGCTGGCCCAATAGCAGACCCCTGGTACTCAACAGGTACTTTAAAAGATTGCAGAGTGTTAACTAAATCTTCCCCAATAGCATCAGCATTTACAGACTCTCCTCTATTATTTTCCCAAGTATGATCTTCAGTAACTTGATTGTCCCTGTTTTCAGGAGCTACAGTCAAAAAAGTCCCACTATTTTCCCAAGTATGATCTTCAGTAACTTGATTGTCCCTGTTTTCAGGAGCTACAGTCAAAAAAGTCCCACTATTTTCCCAAGTATGATCTTGAGTAACTTGATTGTCCCTGTTTTCAGGAGCTACAGTAAAAAAAGTCCCACACTTTTGCTGCTGGGGGCAAATTTCACACAAATGAACCTGAGTTGTTACAGGTGGCCCATCGGGTTGGGGTGGTTCCCAACTCAACCATTGCTGCATCTGTAATAATTTGTAGGGAATCAGTTGATGTATTGTACTTTCTAGCTGTTCCCAAGAATATTGATATTCTTTAAACTCCGGTAAAACACAATAAACCGATGCATCCACAGCCACCTTTTTAGTTTGCCATAGCATATAACTATAAAGTGAAACCTGGGCTAATTGCGCCGATGGGTCTACAGGCTGATAGGTTTTAAATTCTACCACACACAAACGTTTTTTAGCCAAGTTAAAAACTAAGCAATCAAATTCCCCCCTCACCCGTTGCTGTCTGCCATCAGGTAAAGTAAAGTAATGCTCAAGGCTGGATTCTCCAGATATGAAAGTCTGACTAATTAAACTTTCTGCATCGCAATAACTACGATTAGTGATTAACAACTGTGCAAAGCGTTTAATCAGTCCCTGTAAGCCCTCCCAAACTTTTAATAAAATTACTACTGTATCAGGGGATTTTTGGATTACTCTTTCTAAGTATGGGTAAAATATTAATTTATAAAATATTCCTTGCATTTGAGAGGAAACTTCCTCTATATTCAAACTTTCCGCCTCCGCTTGGAATAAAGTCTGAAATTCAGGTTCTACTAAAGCTAGTTTGATCAACTCATCTGCTAATTGATGAAAGTGGTTACCAATACCCCTAGGAGTATCAGCGGGTAAAAATATTGCTGAGTCGCCAAATTTATGATTTAAATAAAAAAGCCGCGGACATTCAAAAGCGATTCTCACCTTAGTAGGATTTAAGGAGGGGTGAGAAGGTCTTTCTCTTACCGGTTCTGAAATATTATTTTCCATATCTAGTAAACTCCGATGTACAGCAGCCAAATAAACTGTATCCATAGCTGCATATTGTAATTGCTTTTGGCTCAGGGGACGTGTTCGCCAGTTGCTTGCTCCTGATTCCGCATCTACATTGATAAAGTGACAAAGTTCTGATGCTAAGGTTTTGAGTTTTAAATTAGAAACTTGCAAACGTTCACGGGTAATTTTTCTGGCTATTTTTAGGGTACAGGTAACATTAGTTGCTAGTTCTCCGCCTAAATACTTTAGGTCAAAACTAGCATTGTGAAAAACCTTTTCAATACTAGAATTAACCATGATTTTATTAATAAACTCTGTGGCTAAATGATCTTGATCTAATACATCCAGAATATAAGCAGATACCCCTGTTAAATCTCTAGAGTCAGCTAACACCTGAATTAGGGATAATCGGGGATTTTCAGTGTACCAATCTGCAATTTCTGTATCTACCCATAGGACTTTTGCAGATGCTAATTCAGATATTACGTATTTAATTTCGCCTGGATCTGTGAGGTACTGCATTAACTTTAATTAAGTAAACAAATCAATTGTTTTTTCACTTCATCATGGGGGTTAACAATTTTTACTTTCTTTTCCTGACATAATAAATCAATTAATAGGTGGGTTTCAGTTTCTTTGACATTGGGAAACTGACTTGCTGCTTGGGAAATTAGGATAGGGACACCCATCAAACCCTGGGTTGTGATGACATTGAATAAAAACTCTTTGATAGGCCTTAAATCTTGTTTAGCATTTCTATTAAAGTTGCTATCATCATTAGGTTGAGGGTTGGTAATAATCCCTAAATCTTGTAGTAAAACACATTTCTGCAAGACTTTACACTCACGGATAAAGCTTTGTAATGTCTGTAAATTAATGTTTTTATTTCCAATAAATAATTCTTGGGAAAGTGCAGAATTAACTAAGGAATGGTAAGTAGCTAAGTAGTGCACTGATTGAAGAGTCGGTTTAATGTGAATATGTTGAGTACTGTTAAAAATCTGGCTATAGGTTTGATAGCATTTGAGTTGTGGTTTTCCTACATTACTAATTCTAATTAGGACAAGTTTTTGACATAGATTTTGCTGAACTGCTTTATGACAGGCGTTCATTACATGGAAGAAATTCATCATGTTAGAATCTTCTGTCCATACAACACCTATTTTTTCTCTACTACCACGATGTTGATAACTCAAGGAATAGCTCGCATATTTACCTGCAATCATTTTAGATTTTACGGACTGCAATTGTAATGCTTCTAATGCTTCTTGTAGCATCCGCACTAACTCAGGAGATGACAATAAGGAAATTTTACTCAATTTTCCTTGATACTTTTTATATTCTTGTTGCCATAATAATTGAAATTCTGCCCGATCTTTCTCCTCAGAATCGAAGCTCCCAGAAAAATCATTCTTTCTGACTTTAAAATTTATGGGCTGTTTTTGTGGCTGTTGTAGTAAGTCAATTAAGATAGTTTGTCCAATATTCAAAAGGGAAACTTTATATTTTTGGTACTCTGACCTTCCCAACATTAACGCATTTCTGGGATTAGTTTTACCGCCGGGGAAATTTTTCTCTAATAATTGAATATTTAAGGGAAAAATAGGTGATTCCGGCTTGGGTTGAGCTTGTTGATATATTGTTTGTAACTGATAGTACCACAGTGCTTCCGCTTGTTTGAGGTCAATCTGTTTTAGGAATATTTCTCTATCGATTCTCGCTTGGTCAGATTGGGGAATATGATCCCGCGTTTGCCTCCAAGGATCTAACACTAAGGTAATTATTATGAGAAAATTGTGGATATTTTCATTATGAATAGTAGTATTTACCCTAAATATGGTTTGCGGGTTAGATAAGAAATTGGGTATACTTTCTACCTGATCAAAACATAAAACAATGGGCTGAGTAGCGGTGGATATTTTACCAAAGTTAGCCAAAATCTGCTTGGCTGCATCTTCTGTGTCAATACATTGCTTAACTCTTAAAGCCTGCATTGATTCTTCACTTAAATCATCACCTCTTAACCACTCGCAAGCGAGGGGATAAAGTTCTGGATCGGTGAGATCATGTAGAACTCCAAAATAATTATCTGGGTTGTAAATACCAGCAGTTTGATAGTTTCTTTTAAGTTGTTTAATAAATTTTTGACGATCATTTAGCAATAATTGCCAAATACTATCATTAAATGGTTTATTTTTTAAGTTTCCTTGAGTGAAGGCTGATAAATTTTTCAGCCACAGAATTAGTTGAGATTCTTGCTGTCCATCTGGTACCTGAATCAAACTGTCAACGGTAGCTCGTAAGATATGACGCCAAATATAATTATCATCTACCCAGGGAGTTATATAAGCAAAAAAAGCCTTTGGGTTGAGTTGACGTTTGACTCTACCTAAAAGATAGCTTTTACCGGAACCAGAATCACCTATAAGTAAAATTGTCCGACTAATATTATCTTTAACTACTAAATTCAGCAGGTTTTCAGTTTCTGTGATTACCTCTTGATGGATTGACTCAACCATAGAGTTTGAGTCTTGATTTTGACCCCAAAAATTACCCGTCCTCAAGTTTACTAAGTCAAAGGGGTTAACTTCGCGTTTAATAATGTCGTTGATAGATGCCATAATTGATTCAGGTGAGGGAGCGAACTGGATTGATAAACTAATGTATCTATTGGTCGTTCACAATTATAAAGAACAATGGACCACCAACGTTTTGGGGAATACCTGCATTAAGTTCTATAGTGTAGGGTGTAGGATCTAACAATGAACTCAATTCAATTTTGTCAGTTTTTTGCAAACGATACAGCGCCTGGTCTAGTTCATCTCGTGACAGGGGGGGTTGTAACTTCTGACGTAAGTGAAAAATTGGTAAGTAATTCCTTGTACCTAGTTCTTTATCTAACTGTTGAATAATCTGTAAAATATCTTCATCACTAAAATTAAGAGTTGTTTTTGCAGTAGTAATTTCCGCTACAGCTACGTTACCGCGTAAATGCTTGCGCAAAAACCGGAGGTAATTATTGAGTAAGTCTAGGCTAATATTTGCTGTTCCTGTGGGGGTGTATTCATCCCGCAAAAACTCAATTCCTCTTTCAGTTAGCCACACTTGAGATTTTGTTGTTTTGATTTTGAGTTCAATTGCAATCAAACCCCGCTCATTGAGGGCTTTGATTACCGTGTCTCGTTCAGCAGCTTTGAGTGAGGTGATTTTACTGGGGGCGATTTTACCGGATGTTTGAGCAATCTTCTGTAGTACCTTGAGTTCTTTGGGTGGAATGGGAACTTGAGTTAAATCGAGTTTGAGCAGTGCTTGACCAGGGGGGAGAATTTTAACGCTAGCAATCTCACGAGAATAGTCTACTAGCTCGCGATCGCCTAAAGTCTGGCAAATTCGCTTACTACCTTTAAAAGCACTACCACTCAGGCTGGCTCGATAATTTATACATCCAAGCAATTTTAACAGAAACTTTAACTCATTATTATCCATACCTGTCAGCCTGATTTGGTATTACCCAGGAATATCCTAGAAAAATTGACAGTACATATCATAACATTCAGTCTCAATGATCTGGGAGTGTAGGTAAAAAATATTTCTTAGCCATTGATATCAAGTCCGCCTTGTATATTTCTGGGTCTGGAGGGATTAGTTATGAAAAATTGCCCTAATTTAACGGTGGAATAGCAGTAAGATCATGGTTGGTAATTAGACATATATGGGAACCCCTAACTAAAGATAGAAGTTACTTCTGGTAAACAACTATAAAGTTGGAACACCATCAAACTATCTGAATAAATCATCAATCCTCCTTACTATAAAACCTTGAAGATATGATCAAAAAATAGTTAATAACACGGAGGATATTTTAATATTTTATTTTGTCACTTTATGAGATACTGATTGTGTCTGAGATTGAAAAAGTTAAAGAAATAGTATAGCCTGCAAATACACTTACATACATATTCAGCAAAGCCATGGGCAATAATTGCCCTGATTCCCACCTACTTTCACAATTGAGCATCTGGAAAAGTGGCGGAATTTATACCAGCATTACTATGGGAGACTTTTTTGATCAACCTCTGCAAGTAAGTAGCGAGAATTGAAGGTGAATATAGAAGAGTTCATTCAAAGCGCACAAGCATTAGATAGTTGTTTAGCAGATTTATACCAAACAGCTAGCGTATTACCTTGGATTCCGCCTGAAATGCTACCCCAAGCTGTTAAAGAAATATATAGTACCTCCAAAATAGTGCGGTTAGCAGCAGAGGAACTGTATCAAGAACATGAGAAGATCATCCAAACAAACAAAAGTCTAGAAGCTGAACGCCAAGGCTATCAAGATTTATTCGACTTTGCACCAGAAGCTTATTTAGTCACTAATACTGCGGGGGTGATTGAAAAAGCGAATCTGGCCGCGGCTAAATTACTCAACATTTCCAAGCCATTACTAGTAGGTCAAGCCATAGTTAATTTTCTCCCCCCAGAAGAAAGACAGATATTTGGCTGTGAAATCCGCCAGCTATACCATTCCGCCAGAGTCGCAGAGTTTATACTCCGCTTACAACAACGTCAAGGGGAGTATTTTGACGCGGCTTTAAAAGTGTCAGCAGTCACCAACCCAGAGGGTAAAGTAAACTTTCTGTTTTGGTTACTGCGCAATATAACTCAAGGTGAGAAACAGAAAACAGAAGCGCTAAATTGTGACTGTGATTTGATTCATCATCGCACTGTATATAAATATCTTAAAGGAGAAACTATTCCCCTGAATCCTTTAGTTGTTTGGTATGTACGCCGGGGCTTAGTAAAGCTCAATACTTTTTGCGAAACTGGGGAAGAAATATTCATAGGATTAGCCATCAAAGACATGGTTTTTGGCTCTCACATGACCTCTCTACCCATTTATCAAGCCATAGCCCTGTCTAATGTGGAATTAAGCTCAATTTATGTAGCAGAAATAGCAGCTAACCCAAACCTGAGTCATCTGCTGTTACCAAAATTTAACCAACGCTTACAACAAACAGAGTCTTTTTTAGTGATTGCTGGTAAGCGTCGGGTGGAAGAAAGACTATATCATCTGTTGCAACTTTTGAAACAGGAAATAGGTGAGCCTGTACCACAAGGGACTCGCTTACCTGTGCGATTAACTCATGAAGAGATCGCTAGTGCTTGTTGTACTACCAGAGTCACAATTACCAGATTGATGGGAAAGTTACAACAACAGGGTTTAATTAGTTTTGACTCCAAAAAATATATTATTTTAGGGGATTAATTATCTTTGTAGGGACAATTGATTAATTGTCCCTAGATTGTGGGTCACAGATGTCTCAATTGGGAAAAACCAACTATTTGATTTTTCATCTCCCTCGACTAGTCGCTAGCATCAACTTTGAGTCCCAAGTATATACTCCAATTTTGTCGGGTACTCGAGAAAATCGCCCTATGCGATAACCCCGTGATAGTTCATTGAGAACTTTACTTTTAACTTCTCGCACTTGTTGCTGATCTAGTTCACCATAAATACCATTGATGATTTCCGCCACACTGAAAACCCTCCCTGAATGTTTTTCTAAGAAGTCTGACAGAGCATCAATCAAAAATCTCCCTTCAAATTCTTTCACCATGGGGATAGTATTTGTTTGAGAGATAATCTGCGGTTTCTTTTGTTGATCTTTCCCATTTGGAGAGAAACGTTTAGTCCTGTTGGACTTAACTAAACTTAATTTCAGAGTGTAGCAACCAGGTTCGTCAGGAACGACTGACCAGACACCCCTTTCTTTTCCCTGTGCCAGTGAGGACTGCACTCTGGCTTTAACGACTTTAAAGATGGGTGATGCTAAATTTCCATAAAGCGATCGCACAATAAAGTCTATATGACAGACAGTACCAATATGTTTCTCCAGAAGACTTTTAATAGCTTCCATGCGACTTTGAGATTGATACTCAGGTACAAGCGGTATGTCTGGGACTTTCATTGATTGATCCTGAATTTCCACAGATGTTGGTGACCCAGAAAACTCTGTCATCTGTGTATTGTTCCCATCTAAATTGTCTGACTCTTCAAGTTCAGACTGGGTAGACTTGAGAGTTTTATCAGGTATAGATAACAGTGAATCTCTCGGATGTGGGTAAGAAACCTCTGGAAGCATTTCCACTTTTCCCACATCCTGAGCATCTGACCTAGAAGACCAATTAGATAACAAAGCATCTACATGATGTAGCTGCTGCTGCGCTTGGGTGTATAAGCTTTCATACTCTTTAACCAGGCGCCCATAGTATTCTCGTAATTCTAACAATGGCGAGAGAAAAACATCAGGGGGTGCTGATACTACTCTATTTTTCATAAAATTTCAAATTATCCTAAATCGACATCACTTTTGTAAGTCATTGCTCTGGGTTTTGCTTTTTGAGATGACTGATAAGATTTTTTGGGTGGTTGTGGTGGCCGACATTGTTCGCAATATAATGGGCGAGGTCCAAAGGTTTCCCTTTGTGTAGTTTGGTTGCATTGCTTACAGACAAAGTGGAAAACACGAGTATGAATCTGTCTTTTATGCGCTCTGACAGTATACTCTCTAACATCAATGAACTTACTAGGCATAATCCAGAACGGTGAATTTTATTCCTATCAATATAGCTATTCAAGCAAATGAAATGTGATCCGTGTGTCTCCAATTATCAGTTTTATTCAGTTCCTTGATTTCACTCATGGTAAATTGGGAGTAATCAATCAACTCTCTGCTGGAGATACATATACTTAATTATCACCATGAAAGTCTTAATAATTGCTATATCTCTGGGTGACTAAATATAGAAATTCCACATATTTTGGGAAATATTTCTCACAAATGCCTCAATTGTTCGGTTTTTATCCTAGGTATTAGAATGTGACAAAAAACCTGTTCACAATGGTAGTAGGCCTTGATATGAGTGAACCCCATTGTTTAAAACCCAAATATTTACCAAGTAAAACCACTGGGAAAAACCGAAGTATGTAACAAGAGGTAAATTATCCCAATAAGTTCTTGGGTGCGCCCTTGTCATCAGGACAATTTGGTAGCTCTCAAACCTACTTAGTCTTCTCAGTTTTTAGGCGCGCTGGGTCAACTACACACCTGTTTTTTTGAGTCTTGTTGACTAAACAAATAATTCCCACCTAGTTTGATCAAAATGTTTATAACCGTTATAATATAACATCTAGGTGCAATATATGATCATAAAAAAATTATCCCTAACTAACTATAATATGCTTTTTATTCAAGAAGATGTAAACTTGAACACCCAGTTTTTCGGAATCTATCGGAAGAGAGATTTCAGAATTTAATTGAGATGAAATTTCAATTAATTTGATTAATCAAATTAATTTAATTTGGGAATTTGATCCATAACCTTTGTACTTTCGTTGACGAGGAAAGGCAATAAAGCAGCACCGACGGTCACAGCACCATCGACAAAACTAATAGGGGTAATCCTTAAAAGCTTCCTGAGCGGTGGCATAGCTAAAGCCAATAGTTGTATGATAAAAGAACCTGTAATAGCAGCATTCAAGTAATTATTATTAGGTAATTGCTCTCGACTAAATATGCTGTGGTTTTCCGAACGGCAGCTAATAGTATGTAGTAGTTGTGCGGTTGTTAGGGTCATACAGGCCACAGTACTAGCCCTGGTTCCCATACCATATCTGAGGATGGCATAAATATATGCTGCTAAAGTACTTACAGATATTGTTGTTGACTCAAAGACAATTCTGCCCAAGTCAGAATTTTTGATAATTGGTTCATGAGGATTCCGCGGCGGTTGACTCAATACGTCAGGTTCTGGTGCTTCCATGGCCAGGGACAAACCGGGGAAAATATCACTAATTAAATTCAGCCATAGCAGTTGAATAGCACTCAAGGGTTCACCTAAACCAGCAGCTGTAGCGGTGGTCATCACCATGATTTCGCTGAGATTGGTGGAGAGGAGGAAATGCACGGATTTTCTAATGTTATTATAGATAGTCCGCCCCCGACTGACAGCAATGATCATAGTTTCTAGTCTGTCATCTTCCAAAACAATATCTGCTACTTCACGGGCGACATCAGTTCCTCCCTGACCCATGGCCACACCAACTTGCGCCGCCTTGAGCGCTGGTGCATCATTGATACCATCCCCGGTCATGGCTACTACTTTACCCCCTGCTTGCAAGGCTTGGACAATTTGCAGTTTACTACTGGGACTGATCCGGGCAAAAACCTTAACTTGATCGCTGACTGCTGTTAATTCCTCAAGAGTCAGACTCTCAAGGTGGCTAGCATCCAGAATCTCTAATTGGGAATCTGGACTTAATTCTAATTCCTGAGCGATCGCATAGGCGGTGGAACTTTGATCGCCGGTAATCATCACCGTCTCAATTCCAGCCTGATGAAAATCCCCAATTAATTGTTTTACACCCATTCTAATCGGGTCTGTCATCCCCACCAACCCCAACCAAATCAGGTTGTTTTCATAGTTATCGCAATGGTCATGATCAACATAGCCATAGGCTACCCCCAACACTCGCAGAGCCTTTGCAGCCAAGCGGTGGTTTTCCATTTCCATCCCCCGCCTATCTTCTGGAGTTAAAGGCACAACTTGGCCATTTTTCATCCACCATTGACATAAGTTAATCATTTCCTCGGGGTTACCTTTGACTGCAATCAACTTGTGATCATTGTCAAGGCGATGAATTGTACTCATGACATTACGGTTTTCACTGCGCAGATTAGTTTCTAACAGTTCATACTTTTGTCGGAGTTCGATCACATCCACTCCCGCCCTAATTGCCAAGTAAATCAAAGCATTTTCCGTGGGCGAACCTGTAACCCCATACTCACCATTATCCTGTTGAGTCACTTCACTTTGGTTGCACAACACAGATATATGAATCAGCTTTAATAGTTCATCATTGCTGTAGGGGTTAAGACTTTCTTCAGCGATAGTGATTTGTTGAGTGGTTGTACGTATTTCCACTACCAACATTTGATTTTCTGTAATTGTCCCGGTTTTATCCAAGCAAATTGTTTGTACAGAGCCTAAAGCCTCCACCGCCTTGAGACTGCGCACCAGGACATTATTCTTCCTCATCTCACGGATACCTAAAGCTAGGGTTGTGGTAGCAATTGTTGGTAAACCTTCGGGAACTGCCGCCACGGCGAGGGATATAGATGATTGCATCATTGTTAATAAACCATATCCCCGCAGCACTCCCAAACCAAAGACAAAACTACAAATTCCCATACCTAATAAAACCAGTTGATTTCCCACCTGGTCTAGTTGTTTTTCTAGGGGAGTATCTGTAGCTGTGGCCTGATTCACCAGTTGTTGGATTTTACCCATTTCTGTAAATCTACCCGTAGCTACAACCACAGCCAATCCTTGACCACCAGTGACAAAAGTTCCTTGATAGACCATGTTGGAGCGATCTGCTAAAGGTATATTTTCACCAAACACAGGTGTAATAGTTTTAGTGATGGGGATGCTTTCCCCGGTCAGGGGAGATTCGTCAACAATCAAGTTATCAGCTTCTATCAGTCTGGCATCTGCGGGGATATAACTACCAGATTTAAGTAATAAAATGTCTCCTATCACCAGTTTTTCTGTGGGGATTTCCATCTGCTGGCTATCTCTAATTACCCAAGTTAATATTTGTTCTTGATTTTGGAGAGATTGAATAATTTTTGCTGATTGGCTTTCTGTGGTGTATCCAATGAAGGCATTTAGACCCACAACACCCATAATTACCGCAGCATCTATGATACCTCCGGTAATCATGGCAATTCCCGCCGCCGCCACTAGTAAAGCCACTGGCAGAGATTTAAACTGGTCAATTAAAATCTTCCCAGGGGAATGGGTGGGGATTGCAGTTAAAATATTTTGCCCATATTTAGTGAGATTCCCTAGAGCCGACTCACTAGATAAGCCTGATATTTGAGCAGAATTTAATGTATCTATGACTTGTTCTGCTGTCATTAAATGCCAATGATCACTTTTTTGTTCTTGGGCATGATTAATAACTAATTCAGCGTTATTTAAACTAGATTTGGGGTGATAATTTTTTAAGGTTTCCTCAATCAGTAACCCTATAGTATGATAGCTATATTTATTGGTGAAGATAACCAGAATATTACTTGTAAATGAATTGGCACAAACATAAGTTATTTCTGGGTGATTACCCAGCGATCGCTCTAAATATTTTTGCAGTAATGGCGAACCGTACAGTTGATCAACCTTGTATCTAGCTCTCCCTTTAACTTGAGTATGTATTGCCTTAATCACAGCAGAATGTACTCCTGTCTAGAAGTTTTACATATTCCCATGCAGCAACAATCCCCCGCATGATCTGCAGGGGTATTAACACATGAATAATTTAGTTTTTTTGGTTTAGTTGGGTAGTACCATGACAATTTTCTATATGTTGATGTAAAGTTTTAGCCATCTCAGTGGCGACAATAATTAATTGCTCCTCCATAAGACCATTACCGCCCTCATCACTAACCTGGGGGTAAATATGAGGGTTAGACAACATCGCCGCCAGCAGTTGAGATGCAGTTTGTTGGAGTTGATTAACTTGTGACACCCTTATTCCCTCCAACCTAATGGCGGTTCAATCATGGTCTGGTCTGACTTACCGACTGCAACGCCGGGCTTATCAAAAATCTTCACCGTGCTGGCTTGGGGGCCTTCTTCGCCCATTTCTTCGGCAAAATGCACCGCGGTACCAATTTCTAAACGTTCAAATTCATGATGTAAAACACTATTGCGGTGAAAATAAATTTCCCGACCTTCTAAAGTTCTTAAGAAACCATAGCCCCTATCTTTAAAGAGTTTGGTAACTAGTCCCGTTCCTTCCTGGAATTGTTCTTGATTATAGGCCCGGACTTTACCACCCTGGCCATTACGCTCATATTGTAGTTGGTTGAGTTTAACTAGTTGCTGACGAGCTGCGTTAAAAGTATCGCGGATGACTGCATCTAAAGGCTCATATTGAATACCCTCTCCCGGATTTCTTTCTGCCACAAGTTCATGACCGGGGGGTACAGTAATATCAATGCGAACCCGATATGGTGAACCACTGCGGGGGCGATCATGGATTTTTTCAATGGCAATATGGCAGCTACTAATATGATCGCAAACAGTTTCTAATTTGGCGATTTTTTCCTGAATTAGGCCATCAATTGCACTTGTTTTCTCAACATTGCGATAGGTAATTTCTGGTGGTACTTTCATATTTTTGTCATTCTTGTAGTAGGTAATTAAAAACAATTGGGGTAACCCTAGGTACGAATAGATAATGGTTGATAGCTAGTTTCAGCTTGGCGCAGCAGATCCCGGACTTGCTCATCTGTAGTTTGGGGAAAGTGTTCATACCATAGACCAACACTATAAAAAGGTTCAGGTGTAGCCAGACAAACGACTTGGTTGACCGCAGTTTGTAACTCTTGACAGGTGGCTGCAGCACCCACAGGTACAGCAATGACCATTGTGGCGGGGTGGTGTCGCCGCACGGATGCTACCGCAGCCCACATAGTCGCACCTGTGGCCAAACCATCATCGACTAAGATGACTATATGTCCTTCTAACTCAGGGTCAGGGCGATCGCCTCGATACAGCAGTTCTCGACGTTCTAATTCTCGTTCTTCTTGGGCTGCAACTCTAGCAATTGTTTCTTCAGAGATATTCATTAAATTAATAATATGTTCATTAATAATCCGCACTCCACCAGATGCGATCGCCCCCATTGCTAGTTCTTCTTGTTCAGGTACACCCAATTTACGCACTACCAGGACATCTAAGGGTGCATTTAAACCTTGAGCAACTTCAAAACCTACTGGTACACCCCCCCTAGGTAGAGCTAACACGATCACATTTGTGGTGTTAGCATACTCTGCTAATTCTCGGGCCAACATTTGACCTGCTATGGTGCGATTTTTAAATACCATGGTATTACTCTCCTGATATTTGCCTCAGAAATGAGGTGTTATGTATTAACGCCTATTTTTCCTGTACTTCGCGCATCAAACAAAATTTTGTCCCCTGATGTGCTGCTCTGACCGGTGATGGTGACTAATCAGGGTGATCGAGTTTTTCTAGTGTTTCTAAACCGATCATACAAAGCTATAGTTTGGATCACCTCTGACTAACGGGGCGACATGAACAATCAACTGTTCTATCTCATGGAGGATGAAAAAAAGAGAGCCTCACCCGCAATTCCTTTCCTTGGTAGG
Organism: Anabaenopsis elenkinii CCIBt3563; assembly: GCF_015245355.1. Classification (GTDB taxonomy): domain Bacteria; phylum Cyanobacteriota; class Cyanobacteriia; order Cyanobacteriales; family Nostocaceae; genus Anabaenopsis; species Anabaenopsis elenkinii. The sequence goes on from NZ_CP063311.1 coordinate 3,274,916, forward strand.
GAAAGGGAGACTATCAGACAAGTCAAAGGTCGGGTGAGGACAAAAACTAGATTACTGTGTTACTTAATTTGTGTTCCGGCGCTAATGTCCGCTATCGGGAGAGTATGAAATTTTAGCTTAGGGACGCTCTTCAATCACACGGTCAATTAAGCCATATTCTTTAGCTTCAGTAGCAGACATGAAAAAGTCCCGATCCATGTCTTTTTCAATTTTAGCTAAAGGCTGACCGGTATTTTGAGCATAGATGTTATTCAGCTGGCTACGAATCCGCAGAATTTCTCTAGCTTCAATTTCGATATCACTGGCTTGGCCGCGGGTTCCACCGGATGGCTGGTGAATCATAATCCGAGAATGGGGTAATGCCATACGCTTACCCTTGGTTCCAGCAGCGAGTAGGAATGATCCCATAGAAGCTGCTAGACCTACACAAATTGTTACCACATCTGATTTAATGTGTTGCATGGTGTCGAAAATCGCCATACCCGAGGTCACCATACCACCAGGAGAATTTATGTATAAATAAATATCTTTACCTGGATCGTCTGAATCCAGATATAGCATGACGGCAATAATTTGGTTAGCAATTTCATCATCTACATCTCGCCCCAGGAAAATAATCCGTTCCCGGTAAAGGCGATCGTAGATGCTAATCCAGTCTGTATATTGTCCTCCGGGCATCCGGTAAGGAACTTTAGGAACGCCTATAGGCATATTCGTTACTCCGCTTGTAATTAATCATTGGTTATGAGTGATTTACTAAGGTAAATCACTACCTGTGTTACTTAAAGCACACTGGCAGGTAATGGGGGATTGGCGAGTTCCTCTTTTTCAAAAACTCGATCAATTAAACCATACTCCTTAGCTTCATAGGGAGTCATGTAGAATAGCCTATCCATGTCTTTGGTAATTTTTGCTGGTGTCTGTCCGGTGGTGTGGGACAGAATATCTACCATTGCCGCTTTGTTGACCAAAACTTCTTTTGCCCGAATTTGAATATCCGTTGCTTGACCTTGGGCATAGCTCTTAGGTTGGTGTAGGATAATGGACGAGTGGGGCAAACTGGCGCGACAGCCTTTTGTACCAGCGCTGAGTAACATTGCTGCCATACCCATGGCCGAACCAATACAAATGGTGTGGATGGGAGGCTTGATGTATTTCATGGTGTCATAGATGGCGAAGGCTTCGGTTTCAAAGCCAATGGGTTCGCCACTGTAACCAGAGGTTCCTGTAGAGTTGATATAGATTTTTATCGGCTTCTCTGGGTCGTCTGACTGCAAATACAGCAATTCGGCAACAATCAATTCTGTTACTGCAGGCACTAATGGCATTCCCAGATAGACAATTCTTTCCTTCATTAATAAGGAAGGTAAATCTGGCGGGGGTGTCCGGTAAAAGTTATCACCGTAATAAGGGGCTTGCACAGCCTTGATGGGGGAATTGTCCATAGCAACTGATCGCCTGAAACTAAGCCGTTAACTGTAATACATCCTAACGCGATGTTAGCTGACTTCAAGTGTGGATTTCTCGCTAATTGGTAATTGACCCTGCTTGTGTTGCCCACTCCTTGATTTTTCCGTAGTGCCAATGTGGCGTTTTGAAGTTATTTGTATAGATATCCTAACTAAAAATTTTGGGTTATGAAGGTCAATTTACAGCCAATCTTGAATGATGGTAGTTTGGACGCATATCAACCGACTAGTCAACGTCAGTTGTCTATATCGGTTTCGGCTCTGGCTGAAGTTGCAGACCGTGATCTACCACTGAATTTATGCTTAATTCTCGACCATAGTGGGTCTATGAATGGCCGACCTTTAGAAACTGTCAAGCAGGCGGCTATTAATCTGGTGGATAAACTTAAAGGGGGCGATCGCCTGAGTGTTGTGGCTTTTGATCACCGTGGGACTGTGTTGGTCCCTAATCAAATGATTACTGACCCACAGGAGATTAAAAACCAGATTCAGAGTTTATCTGCTGGTGGTGGTACGGCTATTGATGAAGGTTTGCGTTTGGGGATTCAGGAGTTAGCTAAGGGAAAGAAAGAAACTGTTTCTCAAGCCTTTTTGTTAACTGATGGGGAAAATGAACACGGTGATAATCAACGCTGTTTAAAATTGGCTCAATTAGCTACTAGCTATAATTTAACTTTAAACACCTTGGGATTTGGTGACAAATGGAATCAAGATATTTTAGAAAAAATCGCTGATGCTGGCTTAGGTAGTTTGTCCCACATTCAACGACCCGAAGAAGCCGCAGATGAGTTTAACCGTCTGTTTAACCGTGTGCAAAAGGTGGGATTGACTAATGCTTATTTGCTGATCTCCCTGATGGGTGATACTCGCCTAGCAGAACTTAAACCTATAGCCCAAGTTGCGCCAGAAACTATTGAGTTACCAGTGCTACAAGAAGCAGATGGGCGCTTGGCTGTGCGCTTGGGAGATTTAATGAAGGATGCACAAAGGGTAATTTTGGCTAATATCTACCTGGGACAATTACCACAAGGTCAACAGGCGATCGCTAATCTCCAAGTCCGCTATGATGACCCGGCTCAAAATCAGATGGGTTTATTGACTCCTTTAGTCCCGGTTTATATCCAGGTAACGGGGATGTATCAACCAAAAACTGATGCACACGTGCATCAGTCTATTTTGGCGTTGGCTAAGTACCGACAAACCCAGATAGCTGAGGCGAAATTACAACAGGGCGATCGCGCCGGTGCTGCTACTATGTTGCAAACTGCAGCCAAAACCGCTCTACAAATGGGTGATCAAGGGGCGGCGACGGTGTTACAAACTTCTGCTACCCAACTGCAATCCGGAGGGGAATTGTCCCAGAGCGATCGCAAGAAAACCAGAATTGTCTCTAAAACCGTATTGCAAGATACTCCTCGCCCATAAAGTTAATTTGGTTGTACTATAAATTACTTTCTCCTATATAATTCCTTGGAGTAAATCCACAGGAGATAAATGGTAAAACAATTGGGGGGGTGGGCATTCTAACCCATCCTCTACTTATAACTAATTATAATTGCTGTATTTTAATAAACAAAATCGGTGCAGATTGACTACACCGATGAGATAATTAACCTTAATTTACCTTGACATTTCATGCCAAAGCGGAAGCCTGGGGTTTAGCAAAAATCATGCGTCCGGCGGAGGTTTGCAAAGCACTGGTAACTACCACCCGCACCTCACCACCGACATAACTTCTCCCCTCTTCCACTACCACCATTGTACCATCATCCAGGTAGCCCACCCCTTGAGTGGGTTCTTTGCCTTCTTTGAGAATCTTTAGGTCAAGATTATCACCAGGCAAATAAGTAGAACGCACGGCATTCACTAAGTCATTGACGTTGAGAACAGGTACTTTCTGCACGCTGGCTACTTTGGATAGGTTGTAATCATTGGTGAGGAGTGTACCGTTAATTTCCTGGGCAAACTTGACTAATTTAGCATCGACTGTGGCAATATCGTCGTAGTCCACAGGGTTAATTAATATCCTGTCTGGGTAATCTTTCTTCATGCGGTTGAGAATGTCTAATCCCCGTCTTCCCCGGACGCGCTTTTGGTCTTTACTCGCATCGGCTACTTGTTGCAACTCTTGTAACACAAATTGTGGGATTAAAATTTGTCCTTCGAGGAATCCCGTGTCTAGTAGAGCCTCAATGCGACCATCAATAATACAACTGGTGTCTAAAACTTTGGTATTAGCAGGTTTAAGGGTTCCCTCTACTAGCATTGTCTCTACAGTGTTGGGATTAATGAACCGCAATAACCCCCGGCCATGGGTATCAGCTAAGTTCATCCCGGTTACAGCTAGTAATATACTGCCAACAACGGCTACTAATGGCTTAATAAAGCCAAAATCTTGGGGAATGGGGAGTAAAAATAATGGGGCGAGCATGAGGTTGGCTAGCAATAGCCCGATGACTAAACCAATGGCACGAGTTAAGATGGTTTCTACCGGCATTTCTCGCACTTGTACCTCTAAGCGCCGATATGATGTTTGGAAACGTAGACCCACAGCACCGCCCAGAATGGCGGCAAATACTGCAAAAACCAGGCGTAAAGCGTCTAGGTTGGTGACCCCATCTAGGGAACCGTCGGGGAGAAATTCAATACTGTAGAACCCGATTCCCGCTGCTGCTAGGATGAATGAGAGAATAATAATGGCATCAAGCATAGTTGTCTTGTTTTCCCGCGATTGTGTTACCCAATAAACTCAAGTATTTTTGCTCAGTAGGAGTGATCAATCAATATTGACTTACATTAGGGTTTTAAGCAGGTAATATCTGCAAATATTATAACTAAACTGTTTTCTCGGAATATTTTTCATAGTTTTGTTGTAAAACGATAAAAAACTGTTAGAAAAACTATTTATTTTCACTATTTGTCATACTCACTGGGGTTGATTAATTATTACTGACAATGAATCAAAACTTTAATGTTCCTGATGTGGCCAGTTCAGCCTATGTACACGTTCCCTTTTGCAGACGGCGCTGCTTTTATTGTGATTTTCCTGTGTCTGTGGTGGGCGATCGCCTGCGGGGAGAAACATCTGGTACGATATCCCAGTATGTGGAGGCTCTGTGTCGAGAAATTGCCATGGCTCCCACTGGTCAACCTCTAAAGACAATTTTCTTTGGTGGTGGTACTCCTTCTTTATTATCAACAAAGCAGTTAGAACGGATCTTAGTAACCCTAGAAAAACATTTGGGAATTGCTCCGGGTGCTGAAATTTCCATGGAAGTAGACCCTGGTACCTTTGATTTACCACATCTGTCTGGCTATAGCACAGTGGGTGTTAATCGGGTGAGTTTGGGTGTACAAGGGTTTCAAGCTGAGTTATTACAGATTGCGGGGCGATCGCATTCTGTTGTAGATATTTTTACATCTGTGGAATTAATTCACCAAGTCGAAATTCCCGAATTTAGTTTAGACCTGATCTCTGGTTTGCCACATCAGTCTTTAGAACAATGGCAGGATTCCTTAGAACAAGCAATAGCAAGCATACCTACTCACATATCTATATATGACCTGACCATAGAACCTGGTACGGCTTTTGGTCGTTACTACCAACCCGGCGACCAACCATTACCCACAGATGAAACCACAGTCCAAATGTACCAAATGGGGCAAAAAGTTTTGACTGATGCAGGGTTTGAACATTACGAAATTTCTAATTATGCCCGCCCTGGTCATCAATGTCAGCATAATCGGGTATATTGGGAAAACCGCCCTTATTATGGTTTTGGTATGGGTGCGGCTAGTTATTTAGATGGAAAGCGGTTTACCCGTCCCCGCAAGACTAAGGAATATTACCGATGGTTAGATTCTGGAGGTGTAATTGATTGCCAAGTTACACCCCCAGAGGAAGTATTATTAGAAACTTTAATGTTAGGTTTGCGGTTAGCTGAGGGTGTGAGTGTGGCTATGTTAGCCCAGAAGTTTGGGGAAGATCAAGTTAAGAAAATTTACAAATGTTTACAACCTTATTTAGATCAAGGTTGGGTGAAAGTTGTGGGAGGGAAGATAGCCTTATCTGATCCCCAAGGGTTTTTATTTTCTAATGTGGTCTTAGCTGATTTGTTTGACCAGTTGGGTTGACCATCCTCCTTGATCAAGATCCCCCAACCATAAAAGGTAAAACCTATGCATCTACTAGCATTAACCAGGGCCGTAGCTAATGATAAATTATAGCCTTACAGCCAGGCGCACCGGTGAGAGCATACCCAAAGGAAAAAAGGCGAACAAAGTTCGCCCCCAATATGATCTGCTATAACTCAGCCAAACACTTAAATTTTTGCTTCTTCCTTGACTAACTTATCCCAACCCAAATCTTTAAGATTATTATTGCGGCGCAGGGGACGGGTCACCAACTCCAGAAGGTCACGGGCGTTGGTAAAACCGTGAATTTGCGCAAAGGTGAACTCTACGGACCACTTAGTATTAATACCGCGGGCTTCTAAAGGATTAGCGTGAGCCATACCGGTAATTACCAAATCTGGTTTTAATTCATAAATACGCTGCACCTGATTGTAATTATCTGGTTTCTCGATAATCTTGGGCAGAGGTACTCCCATTTCGTGACAGGTTTTTTCTAACAGCGCCAACTCAGCAGCTTGATACCGCTTATCCATATAGGGGATACCGATTTCATGTACGGTCATTCCACAACGTACTAAAAATCGAGCTTGGGAGATTTCTAGTAAGTTATCACCCATAAAGAAGACAGATTTACCCCGAATTATTTTCACATAATCTGCCAAACTTTCCCAAATCTGCGCTTCCCGCTCATCTAAACCCTTGGGAGTAATACCAAATACAGAGCAGATTTTCTCAATCCAAGCGCGAGTACCATCAGGGCCAATGGGGAAGGGTGCGCCAATGAGTTTACACTTGCGGCGACGCATTAAGGTGGTGGCGGTGCGACTGAGGAAGGGGTTGACACCAGCCACATAATACCCTTCTTCAATCACGGGTAATTCAGTAAACCGCTTTGCAGGTAACCAACCAGAAACTTTTATCCCTTGTTTCTTGAGTTCCAAGGTTAACTGGGTGACCACAGGATCAGGTAGGGAACCGAACAGCACCAGGGGAGGATGATCTACATACTCAGATTCTTCTTGAGCGACTTCTTCTTTCTTTTTACCAAAGTTGAGCAGCTTTTGAATGGCATTACCTTCATTTTTATCAGTTGCTGCTGCTGGTGCTTGAGTGGGACAACGATTAGCCATAGATGCTAATACGGTATCTTCCCCTTGGGTAAAGGCATAATCTAGACCATTAGCACGGGCGACGACAATAGGAATACCAATTTCTGATTCTAACTTGGGTGCTAAACCTTCTAAATCTGTTTTAATGATTTCTGTAGTGCAAGTACCAATCCAAACAATTACACTGGGATTGCGATCGCGCTTAATTTGCAAACACAACCGCTTTAACTCTTCATAATCATTGAGTTGTGCGGAAATATCCCCCTCTTCTAATTCTGCCATGGCGTAACGAGGTTCAGCAAAAATCATCACCCCCATGGCATTTTGCAAGAAATACCCACAAGTCTTAGTACCAATCACCAGAAAGAAGCTATCTTCAATTTTCTGGTATAACCAAGCCACACAACTAATGGGACAGAAGGTGTGGTAATTGCCAGTTTCACACTCAAATTTTAAAGTGTCTGGTTGTTGAGCGATAGTCATTTGTATGTTTCTCCCCTGAGTATTTAATAGCAGTTGAATATAGAGCAGATATCAGGGGGGGGATAATCCTTCCCCCTCAATACCCCTGTGGTGTAATCAAGTCATTATCGCTGCCGATATCCAAAAAAAGGTAATAATTAAGGTTTGGGGAACAGACGCGCCAACTCTGATTCATCAAAAACATCCTCTGAGAGGTCTTCCCCACTTTTTTCTAATTCAGTTTCCTCACCCCAGACATCTGATAATATGTCCTTGCCTTGGGAATCATCCAGTATTTCTGGAGATCCGGGTGTTGATCCAAAGGAAACCCCGCCAAAATCATCAGCTTCCATGGTCAGTGATGAGTTTAATCTACCATCGAGTTTATTTTGTCCTTTCTTAGATGCGCCCCCCAAGCCATGGCGATGAAAATCTTCTTTGCGCTGTTGATTCACACCCCGCATCTGTTCTGTTGAATTGGGGCGATAACCCAGAGCCATATCGGGGTCAAAATCCAACTCCAGCACATCAATCAGAGTATCAGGGTCAGGATTCAGTTTGGAAAAAGGCATCATCAGCTGTGCTAATTGGGGTTCTAGAGCATTGATAACACCCAAGATGAGGTATGAACTCGGTCGCTTTCCCCCATCTGGAGTTGGAACCGAGTCGGCTTTCATATGTAAAACAATCCACTCTCGGTTGATCTCAAAAAATTCCAACCACTTTTGTCTGATTTCATCTGTAAAGCTGTTAAAGAAAGCCATATTTTTCCTCATCCTGGAACTTGATGATGTTATACAATCATCAAGTCTAGTTCTTCTTCCAAATTCGTCACCTGTGGTTTGGCTGGATTTAGGTAAAAATCAGACAACAGAGAGAACAATTCCCGGTCTTGAGCATCTTTCGGCACAACACCCTCTGGACGTGCCAAAATTTGATCAGCGATATTCAGGTAGTAATCGCAAACATAGCTCAGAGAAGGGTCATTTTCTGCCATTTCAAATAAAGTTTTACCCTTAACACGAGAAACACGAATATCTTCAATTAAAGGTAACACTTCTAACACTGGCATAGGCACTGCTTCTATATATTTCTCGATTAAGTCCCGCTTGGAAGTGCGATTACCAATTAAACCCGCTAAACGCAGGGGATGAGTGCGGGCTTTTTCCCTCACTGATGCTGCAATGCGATTGGCAGCGAACAGGGCATCAAAGCCATTGTCAGTCACAATCATGCAATAATCTGCATAGTTGAGTGGTGCTGCAAAACCACCACATACAACGTCACCCAGAACATCAAACAGAATTACATCGTACTCATCAAAAGCGTTGAGTTCTTTCAGTAATTTTACGGTTTCACCTACTACATAGCCGCCACATCCAGCACCAGCAGGAGGTCCCCCAGCTTCTACGCAATCTACACCACCATAGCCTTTATAAATTACATCTTCTGGCCAAACATCTTCGTAGTGGTAATCCTTTTCTTGGAGAGTATCAATAATTGTGGGAATTAAAAACCCTGTGAGGGTAAAGGTGCTGTCGTGTTTGGGGTCACAACCGATTTGCAGAACTCTCTTACCGCGTTTGGCAAGGGCCACGGATATATTACAGCTAGTTGTAGATTTACCAATACCACCTTTTCCGTAAACTGCTAGTTTCACTGTTATTTACCTCTAATAATTTCTTATCAAACTCCTAGATCAAGGTTTTACCCTTAGCTAGCCTGCCGATGTGTGAGCTATGTGATTTTGATTATTAACAATATTCCAGAGAAAAGAAAGGGGTTGCAAATATGAAAAAGCTATCTATAAGATGCTTTTAGGATTATAAAAGAGTATTTGAGGTCTATTTCGCTTTTAAATCTGTTTATTGAGTTTAAAACCTTGTAAATTGATTTTTGTGATCCACTTTTTATAAAAGAGTTACAAAAGACAAAAACCGCTATATGTACTTTTGTATATAGTTTTTATGGCTTTCAACTAACTTCAGTCAGACTGATCCCAGTCAGAGAAGCTGGGTGTCAACCGGGAATAGAGATAATTAGCTGTGGGACACTTAAGGGGCTATATTGACAAATGCAAGACATTGGTCAGAATATCTCAACTATGGTTTTCATCCCTTGGTGACTGGTTTGTAATAAATTATTAATTTTAGGTTTTAGCTGATATTTAGGTCTCTAGTGCTTCAATTTCTTGTAAAGATTGCCAGCCAGCTTTCCACTGAGAGTTATCTTGTAACAATTTTGCGTTTAACCAAAAGCGCACATTGGGGTCACAAGCTGCGACCATTTCCGCATATACCCACTTACTCTGATTTTTCCGGTTAACGACCTGGAAGTGTCGCCAGCCATCTATTTTCTTCTGTGCTGTCCACTTAGAACCAACTAGGTGAGGAAATTTTTGTTTTTTAGCCATTGAACACACAGAACAAAACAGAACTTGGCGTGTACTTGATTAGCCTGACAAAGGCCATAACACTATAATATAAATAGTTTATTAAGTAAACCTTAAATTATTGCGGCCATGATGGCACCAACAAATATGGTGGGTTATTTGGTGGAATCATGATTAATTATACCAGCAGCAGTGAGAACCTTTTTTTAACACCAGTGGGAATTGATCTGAATTCCTCGTTTTTCCATAGCATGCATAAATAAATCTGTTGGTAGTGCTGCTTCTACAGGTGAAACCCCTGGTTTTTTCAGGTTCCCTGTTAATAATAATTCTGCAATGCTACCAGCACCACAGCCAGAAGCTACGGCGGTATTTTCATGTACTACGGTAGAACGGTAAACAGCGGTTTGACCATTTTTTTGACCTGTGACTTCTGAACGCACTGCTACCCCAATTCCACTAAAATTATTGGTGAAATCTGTCATTAAATGACTCACACGGGCTAAAAATTCAATCATGTAACGACGTTGTATTAACCACTTGGGTAATATATGGGCTGCTGTCCAGGTGAGGTGGTTATAAAAGTCGGGAATCGAGCCAAATTTGGTAACTACGGTTTTAACTGATGGGAATGCTTGGGGTATTGTAAAGGTTTCTGGCATATCAAACCAGTAAACGCCATGGAGTCTATAGGGAGGGGGAAAATCAACTACTTCTCTTTGACTGTAAGGCTGGATTATTTGCCATTTTCCATCTATCCACGCTTGAAAAGGATATTGCAACCCTAAAAAAGTGGTACGCATGACTGTGATTCCCGCACCACCAGAACCAGATACTAAGTAACTTAAATGTATTTCTTCTGGTTGATCAAATTGCTCGGCACATTGACGTACCATGCTATTAGAGATACCAGGGAAAATACCGGTATTAATAATTGCAGTTACACCCGCAGCAACCGCTTGCTGATGATAATTTAGGGCTTTGCTAGTATAGGAACGGTGGTCACTGACATCTATATAGTTTACCCCTTCTTCAATACAAATTTGCAGAACATCAGCATCTCGGTAGTGAAACGGTCCTGCACAATGGATAACTAAATTAGAGTTAGCGATCGCCGCTCTCAATTTCTCAACTTCTGCCAAGTCTAACACTAAAAACTGCACATTTTCACCTAAAGACAAGCTAGGATTACTGGGTGTTTCCGGTGAACGCCCAGTAATGGTAATTTGTGCTGGGGTGTGGGTAGCTATATCTAGAGCAACATGGCTACCAATCCGCCCTCTTCCACCCAGAATTAAAACGCGATCTTTCATTACTCCAATATAGGCAACACCAATTATTATTTATTGTACCTATTGCACCTATTGCACCTATTGCACCAGTTTTTGGTCTGATTTGTCATCGGTTATAAGTATGAATTTACTATGAATTAAGAGTAACGACAACCCCACGCAGCCCAAGCTTTACCAGGGTAGGGTGAGAGAGGGGTTAAATAAATGAATGCTTCACAAAAAATTAGTGTGAGTCATCACTTTAGTCTTTAATATGATCTGATGCTGGAGAGAGACGTTTTACTAGTTGCATAGAATTACTATCGAATGTAGATACAAGATTCCAATGCGGTATTCATGAGGCCATCATAGCCAATTAGTATTGATAATACTGCGAGATTTTGTATTGATTTCTAGAATTACCGGGCTATTTAACAATTTTGCTGCTGTAAACGCAGGAGAGCCAAATGAACGCAAACAAGAATGTAAGTTTCTTCAAAATACTTCTTAGCCTTGTGGGAGTCGCTGGTATAAGTGCTTTGGTCAGTGTTCCCGCATTTGCATTCACCAATTTAAGCACGTCTACAACTGGTACTTTACACTCCCAAACACAACCACCGATAGATGACCCTACTATTGAAACACCAGAAGAAAGAGAAGAACGAGAAGAACGAGAAAGACGAGAACAAGAAGAAGACCAAGAAACAGACAGACAACCACAACAACCACAAGAACCACAAATAAATTAGGGAGTTTATCACTACGATTAAATAATTTACAGCCACAGAATATCTTTTTTATTTGAGTTTTATAGTATATTCTGTGGCTTTTTCCGTTAAAATTATTGGTCTAAATTATTGGTCTATCTGACTGCAAGCAATTGAATTAATCCTAGAACTTTAATTAGAGGATGTTTTAAAAGTTATGATTAATGTATTAACTATTGTTTAACCCCACCCTCTCCTTGCAAGGGTAGGTTTTTAATATGATCTGTGAAGGCAAGACTAGGAAGACAAGGAAGGAAAGTGGACAAGGAAGATTTTATACGGACAATGGTCTTTTAAGGGGCTATTTTTCTTACTAAAAATACAGACTTTGTACTGTTTTTCTCCCTTGTCACCTTGTCCACCTTGTCCACCAAGTCTTGTCCTTGTAAGGGGAGGGGACTGGATTTTATTGTTTTTTNNNNTTCCCTGTTCCGGTGTTCCCTGTTCCCTAATATAAAAATTACCTGTTTAACACTTTCCAAACATCCTCTGAGATTTAATTAAAACTATCCCGAAGGAAGAGTTAGTAATTGAGCGATAAAAGATAAAAAGTTAATTATGTATTGACTCATAATTAGCCTATTTATCATAGATGCTCAAAAATAATCTAGAATACTACGACTTAAAGGCAGATAGTTGGTGGACTGTAGGTGAAATTTTGAATTTATCGCAGCATCTGAATCAATATAGACTTAACTTCTTTGCCAATTATATATCCACATGGCAAGGAATGAAAGTTTTAGATATTGGTTGCGGGGGTGGATTAGCGGCGGAAACTTTAGCTAAAAAACAGGCTTATGTAACTGGTATTGACTTATCGCAGCCATCAATTCAAGTAGCCCAAGCTCATGCTATAACAAACAATTTAAATATTAATTATTATCAGGGAATTGCTGAAAATATGCCTTTTGATGATCAAGAATTTGATGCGGTTTTGTGTTGTGATGTTTTAGAACACGTCACTGATTGGCAGCAAGTTATTTCAGAAGCCCATAGAGTGTTAAAGACAAAGGGGTTACTTTTTTTTGATACAATTAATCGTAACTTTAAATCCCAATTAATCATGATTTGGCTGTTGGAATATATGCTTAAGCAAATACCAAGAGGTCTTCATGATTGGCATAAGTTTATTAAACCGGAAGAATTAACTTATACAATGGAGAATTGTGGATTGGGTAATGTTGTAATTAAAGGATTTGACTTAACAGGAGGTCTGAATTTCCAAACATTGATCAATATCTTATATCAAGGTTTAAATCATAATTATGGCGATTCAGAACCATTTCCCATCAAAATCAATGAAGATACTTCAGTTTGGTATATTGGCAAAGCTGTAAAGTTATAGAGATGGTTTTATAACTTTTTAAGAGGGAACAGGTAACGGGTAACACACCGAAGCAACAAAATCAAGTCCTATTCCCTTGACCAGGGAAAACCCCGGTTGATGCTACCTAGAAGGGGTTGGAAACCCGCGTTTGATGCTAACCAGGGAACCGGGGGTTAGAAACCCCCGTCTAATAGCTAAAGTCAGATAAATCTGACTAGAAAATCATGTATGTGATCATCTTAACAGAATGTGTCGCCATTCTCTATACTCCCCTCCCTTTACAAGGGGATGGGTTGGGGGTGGGGTCAAACCTCATCCCACCATCTACGCAGGGCGATCGCCCTTCTATCTCGATACTTATGAGGCGGTTTTATCTCTACCCTAGGGTAGATGACAAACTTACAGCTATTCTAACTTAAAGTTATTTACACTTGTATAAATTTTAATAAACTGTCTGCTAAATTACTAACAGCGATCGCCTATATTTAAATTTCTGCCCTTGTATATCCCCTAGTTTCCCCATGTCCAGACTTTTGATTAGTCAGTACCAAACAGAAGTAGCCAAAATTATCCAGTTTGGCGGTTCCCGTAAAGAAACTTCTATTCGCGTGGCTTTTCAAAATCTCTTGAATGAATATTGTAAACCCAGAGACTTTCTACTAATTCCCGAATTGGATTTTAAATTACCTAATGGTAAACTAGTTTACCCCGATGGCACCGTTAAAGATGCCTTGCGTTTAGATTGGGGTTACTGGGAAAGTAAAGACCAATATGATAACTTAGATGAAGAAATAGACAAAAAGTTAAATAAAGGTTATCCTAGTAGTAATATTCTCTTTGAAGATTCCCAAACTGCGGTTTTAATTCAAAACGCCACAGAAACCCAGCGGGTATCCATGAAAGATGCTGAAGCTCTAGATACACTAATTACCAACTTTATTAATTATGTCAGACCGGAAGTTAGAGATTTTCGGTCAGCTATAGATAGTTTTAGGCAAGATTTACCCAACATCTTAGATTATCTCAGAGATTTGATTGATAGTCAAGGGGAAACTAACAGTAAATTTGAAGCAGCAAGGAATAAGTTTTGGTCAATCTGTCAGGAGTCCATTAACCCAGAAATCAGTTTAATTGATATTCGGGAAATGATGATTCAGCACATCCTCACAGAGGATATTTTTCTCAATATTTTTAACGAGTCTCAGTTTCACACAGAAAACAATGTCGCGCGGGAGTTACAAGGGGTAATTGCTACCTTCTTTACTGGAAGTGTAAAGCGTAATGCTTTAGGGAGTATTGAAAGGTATTATGCAGTCATTCGGCGCACTGCGGCTAATATTGCTAATCATCAGGAAAAACAGAGATTTCTCAAGTCTTTGTATGAGAACTTTTATAAAGCTTATAACCCCAAAGCAGCGGATAGGTTGGGAATTGTCTATACTCCTAACGAGATTGTCCGGTTTATGATTGAAAGCACCGACTTTTTAGTACATAAACATTTTGGAAAGTTGTTAGCTGATAGGGATGTAGAGATTTTAGACCCAGCGACGGGTACGGGAACCTTTGTGACTGAGTTGATTGATTATTTACCTGCTCATTGCTTAGAGTACAAGTATAAGCATGAGATCCACTGTAATGAGGTGGCGATTTTACCTTATTATATTGCCAATTTGAATATTGAGTACACCTATAAGCAGAAGATGGGGGTGTATGAGGAGTTTGAGAATATCTGTTTTGTGGATACTTTAGATAATACCCTGTTTGTGGGTAAGCAGATGGATCTGTTTGCGATGAGTGTGGAGAATACAGCGAGGATTAAAAGACAGAATGACCGAACTATTTCGGTGATTATTGGCAATCCTCCTTATAATGCTAAACAGGAGAATTTTAATGATGATAATGCTAATCGGGGTTATGATGCCATAGATAGGTTAATTAAGGGAACTTACGTTAAATATAGTCAAGCTCAAAATAATATTGTCCTGTATGATATGTATACCCGGTTTATTAGATGGGCTTCTGATAGGTTGGGTAATAATGGGATTATTGCTTTTATCACTAATTCCTCTTTTCTAGATGGACGTGCATTTGATGGGTTTAGAAAATGTATTCAGGATGATTTTTCTTTTGCATACTTTCTAGATTTAGGAGGTAATGTTAGAGCAATTTCAGGAAAAGATGGTATATTTATTTCAGAAAAGCATACTATTTTTGGTAAAAGTGCCATGACTGGTATAGTCATATGCTTTTTAGTCAGAGATAGTAATTCCCCAGGGTGTAGAATATTTTATTCTCATCCTTTTCATATCCATGAACTCAGAGACAACAAAATTACATATTTAGCCGAGAATAAATTTAATCAAATTCCTTTTGAACATATTACACCGGATAAAAAGTATAACTGGATAAATCAAACTGATAATGATTTTGATAGTCTTTTACCTGTGGTTGATAAGGGTGTGAAAGCAGGTAAAGCACAAGAAGCTGTATTTAAGTTGTTTTCTTCAGGTCTAAAAACACAACGAGATGAGTGGGTTTATGATTTATCTGAAAAGGCGTTATCCCAAAAAGTCAAGTTTTTAGTCAGTATTTATCAAGCGACACGTAAAGACCCTAAATATCCCGATAGAAATGAAATTAAATGGGATAGGGAATTAACTAAATATTTAGACAAAAAAATTAATAAAACTTTTGATGCTCAAGAAATTGTTAAAGGTTTATACCGTCCATATAATCAACGGTATTTTTATTTTGATAAACATTTTAATGGAATGACTTATCAATGGTTTACTATTCATAATAGTAATGACTTAGACAATAAATATATTGCCATACCCGGACTTTCATCACCTAAAGATTTTCATTGTCTAGCCGTAAAAACAATTATTGATTTAAATTGTTTACCCGCAGGTTCCCAATGTCTCCCCCTGTACCGCTATGACAAAGAAGGAAACCGCATAGATAACATCACCGACTGGGGACTAGAACAAATTCACACCCATTACCAAGACACAACAATTACTAAAATAGATATCTTCCACTACACCTATGGGGTGCTACATAACCCAGAGTACCGCCAAAAATACGAAATCAACCTACAACGGGACTTCCCCCGGTTACCTTTATATGACAACTTTCCCCAATGGGTGGACTGGGGAAAACAACTCATGGATTTACATATCAACTATGAAACCGTCACACCCTACAAACTCAGTCGGGTTGATATTCCTTTAAAAGGTAACCAAACCACACCCAAGCCAAAGTTAAAGGCTGATAAAACCCAGGGAAGTATTATCTTAGATGATGTGACCACATTACAAGGTGTACCTACTATAGCATGGCAATATATGCTGGGCAATCGTTGCGCCTTAGAATGGATTTTAGATCAATATAAAGAGAAGAAACCCAAAGACCCCACCATTGCGGAAAAGTTTAATACTTACCGCTTTGTAGACTACAAAGAACAGGTAATAGATTTATTAATGCGGGTCTGTAGAGTCAGTGTAGAAACCATGAATATAGTTAATCAGATGTCTGATAGCTAGGGAGAAAAAGGTTAAAAACCACCCTCTCAAAGCCATAGAAAATCAACCTTTGCGTACCTTTGCGCCAACCTTTGCGCCCTTTGCGTTCAACAACAGATAGTGGAGATAAACGAACAGGTGACAGATGCTACACACGGGAGCCTTAAGTCAGATAAATCTGACTAAAAAACACCTATGCGATAATCTTAACAAGATGTATCGCCATTCTCTATACCCCTCCCCTTGTAAGGGGAGGTGGTGGGGTCAAACCTAATCAGAGCATCTGCAAAGGGCGATCGCAGATATATTTATATATATCTTCATATATATCTGGTTAATTGAACTCGATAACGATCTTTTTTAGTTACAGCAATTTCTCCTACTTCTAAACGTCCCTTACCGCGAATAGCGATTAAGTCCCCTGATTTCACCTGAGAACTAGCTTGATTAACGTCTTTCCAGTTAACGCGGACATCACCACTCTCAATAAAAGTCACCATTTTACTGCGGGACATCCCAAAACCAGCGGAGGCGATCGCATCTAATCGCAGGGAAGCTTCCACGGTGGTTAGTTCCTTCTTCTTAGGTTCCCTAACTTTTAACTCCTGGAGATCAATCACTTGAGTTTTCACCGGAACCGAGCGCACCTGTTGCAGATTCATTTGTAAAAATTCTGCCAACTCCGGGATAACAATTACTTGGGCTCCCCGTTCTCCCAGAACAATAATATCCCCGGTTTTTTCCCGCACTATACCTGTTCCCAACATTGCGCCTAAAAAGTCCCGGTGGGTAGCGGTATCAAACAGAAAATTACCAGCAATTTCTAAAGCTACAAGGTCAACTTGAGATTGATCTAAAGGAATTTCCGAGCGAGCGATCGCCATTCTTTGGCGTTCCGCTTGGGGATAACCTCCCCATGGTACTAATTGTACATCTGTTAACCGACTAAATACGCGATTAATTTCTGCCAATTCTGGGGGTGACAAAAAATCAGTTAAAACCACTTCCCAAGTTTTAATAGCTTGTTCAGCCTGATCAATCACACGGGCGATAGTATCACGATTTTCCACACCCTTTAACAGTTCTTCTCTGGGTAACATGATGTCAATGGTAAAATTTATGGTAAGATTTATGGTAAAATTCCAAATCTTTTGGGAAATTTTTCATGTTTAATTCCTAAGTACCAGATGTATCAGCATACCCCTGGATATTTTCCGGGTCAAATTTCCGTAAAATCCTGGTTGCTTGGCGGCTAATAGCTTCAGACACCTGAGCCACAACTATGTATTTACCCATATCTAAACGATTACGGTAGGGTACAGCATCACCACTCAGGAGTAACCCAACACCACCCCCGACAAACACGCTACCCATAGCGCCACCAACAGCGCCTAAAAGTCCGCCGACGACGTGGTTACCAATTTCCCCAGCCCAGGCGAAAGTATCTAAACCTGTAATTAAACTAAAGGTAAAACCTGCAAAGAAACCGAATGGTATTAACCAGTATGACATCAGCCTAGCTTGCTTTTGCGCTTGGTCTTTCGGGTCAACCAAGCCAAACTCATCAGCACTTTTATAACCCCTACCCAGAATAGTGCTTTGTATACCTTCTGCTTCTAGAGCTAAGTAAGCGGCTTCGGCTTGAATGCGGTCTGGTAATACAGCAATAAGGTAATTCATGAAAGCAATAATAATGGTTTGATAAAAGTTTTTATGTTCTAATTATAGAGTATCAGTGCTGCCAAAATTAAGCTCCTAAGTTGAGAGATTCAGGACGTGTAACTAATTGTAAATTATTTGCTTAAACAGAGTAAATCTTACTAAATCCCGCTAGACTAAAAGTAGTTGATTTAATGAGGCTTTGATGCAACATGTCACTCCCAAGGAAGCAGCTAAAATCCTTGGTGTCCATGTCTCCAGTCTCAGGAGATGGGAAAACGAAGGCAAACTTAAAGCAATCCGTACACCAGGAGGTCAAAGGCGGTTCATCCTCGAAGAAGTCGAAAAAATCGGCGGAATACCCAGGACAATTAAAACTATTTGCTATGGACGAGTATCGACTCATTCCCAGCAAGATGATTTGCAACGACAACTTGAACACTTACGCACAAGATACCCAGAGGCTGAAATTATTTCAGAAGTTGGAAGCGGACTCAATTTTAAACGGAAAAAATTCCTCGCAATTCTGGAACGAATCATCGACGGCGATATCCAACGTATTGTCGTTGCCCATCCTGACCGACTTGTCCGATTCGGATTTGAATTGGTTAGGTGGTTATGCACAAAATTTGAGTGTGAACTCGTGGTTCTCAATGACCGCAAGCTCAGTCCAGAACAGGAACTCCTACAAGATATGCTGTCGATCATCCACTGTTTCTCTAGCAGGTTATACGGGCTTAAAAAATACAAGTCAAGCATTAAAGAAGACTTACAAAAAGAAGTCGCGTCACAAGGAATCGACAAAGCAGTCACCGAACAGTGTATTGAAAATCAGGCTATTTCCTAGTAAGGAATTACATCGAGTCTGGAAGCGTTGGCTTGCTGCTTATCGTTATTACTTCAACCAATGTATCAGTTATCTTCACAATAATTACGATACTCAAGTCAGAGTAATTATTGATCAGAAAACTAGCACAGAAAAACAAGTCAAGATATCTGCTGAAGAGTTAGATAAAATAGCTCAAAAAATGGATGTACCACCATGGGTGAAAACATTACCAGGGCATCAACGTCAAGAAGCTTGTTTTGACGCATTTGATGCCTTTAAACAGGCTCGCACTCAAGGTGGTAGTGCGAAATTTAAAAGCTGTAAATCCACAAGTCAAACTATCCAATTCAAAGTTGGTAATTTCAAAAATGGTACTTGGTATCCGCGCACAACAAAAGGTTTAGGTTTTACGACAATTGGTCAAACTATTCCTGAACAATGCGAATATGGCACAGAGCTTGTTTACCGTCGTGGTAAGTGGTTTGGTTGCTTTCCTGAATATAAAGAAACTGTACCTACTGGCAGTGATAGGGTAATAGCAGTAGACCCTGGTAATCGCACTTTCTTAACTGGTTTTGATGGGGAGAATGTCTTAGAAATTGCAAGGGGAGACATCGGACGCATACAAAGATTGTGTCAGCACCTTGACAATCTCATCAGCCGTTCTACCAAAACAACATGCCGTAAACGTAGAAAGATGCGTATTGCTGCTAATCGTGTCAGAGAAAGGATTCAGAATTTAATTAAAGATTTGCATAACAAAGCTGTTAACTTACTTGTTAATTCCTACAAAGTAATTTACTTACCAACCTTTGATTCTAGTCAAATGGTGATTAAAAGACGTAGCGGGAAGAAACGCAAAATCAACAGTAAGTCTGTACGGCAAATGCTGACTCTTTCCCATTACAAATTTGAGCAACATCTTAAACAAGCTGCACAAAGAAAAGGTGTAATAGTGGTTCTTTGCAATGAATCATATACATC
The DNA here is from genome assembly GCF_015245355.1 of Anabaenopsis elenkinii CCIBt3563. Classification (GTDB taxonomy): domain Bacteria; phylum Cyanobacteriota; class Cyanobacteriia; order Cyanobacteriales; family Nostocaceae; genus Anabaenopsis; species Anabaenopsis elenkinii. The sequence continues at coordinate 3,294,843 of NZ_CP063311.1, forward strand.
AAAAACATGTGGTAACTGCGGTCATGTTCACCATAAGCTAGGTGGACACAAAATTTTTAAATGCCCACATTGCGGAATTCAGGTCTATCGTGATGTGAATGGCGCACGCAATATTTTATTGCGTGCTTTGCAAGCAACTGCCTTTACCGTGACCCATGATTCTATTGTGCTTTCTGAGGAGTCAGAATTGACGGATGCCATAGTTAATCTAGTTTAATCGCTTTGATTAGCTTAAAAGTTGCACATATTACCATTATTCCATTGTGGCGGGGTTGGTTTATCCATAGGGGCGCAAAAATCTGTGACACCTTGCTTAAGAACATATATCAGAACTGGTGTAGCCAAACTCTCAGGGAAACTGGGCATTTTTTTGAGACGTTCCATGATCCTGACCACAGAGCTACTTAACAAATCTTCGCGGTATTCCTGTTGACAAATTAGCGATCGCCATTTTCTGGCCATAGCATCCAACCACTCAGAGTTAGTGATTCCTGGTTCTTGTCCCGCTCGAATAGCCAAGCTCATCGCTGCATCTTCTAAGTCTCCATCACAATCCTCAATCAAATCTAGAGCTTCCATCGCACTGGAATCATCAGCTAACTGAGAACGAAATAGGGCAATTTCTTGGGATGTAACTTTGGTCATAGAATATTGAAATTAAAATCAAAATTTAGCAATATCCAGCTATAATAGTTGATTTTTTGTTCTTTACCAAGGTAAGGAACAAAAATCCTTAGAGGATGTTTGATAAGTCATGATTAATGTATCAACTATTGTTTGACCCCACCCTCACCCTCAATCCTTCGGTGTTCCCTGTTCCCTGTTCCCTGTTCCCTAAGATAAAAATTACCTGTTAAAAACTTATAAAACAACCTCTGACCAAGCAACCCTAATCAATTTAACTGTTGCTCTTTTCCTGACGTGCTTGCAAATTCATCATAATCTGTGCGTAAATCTCCCGATTGATTGGGTAAAAGTAGATAAGAAACAAGCCAGAAATCAAGAAAATTGTTGGTAGTGGACCGACAGCGAAGCGGATGGCTAATAATGCTGAGTCTGGTTGTATAGGTAGGGTGGTTTCTCCGGGTATAGCTGCTTGAAAACCAGCTGCTTCTAGGGCGTTACCCACTAAAAATATTCCCAGAGCTAAACCTAATTTTTGCAGTAACACCATAAAGCCATAAAAAATACCTTCTCGCCGTTGTCCTGTTTGGAGTTCATCTAACTCAATCACATCTGGAATTAGTGACCAGGGAATCAGATAAGCTGTGGAGACCCCACAACCAGCCATGACGGCCATAAAATACATTAAACCTATTTGTCCGGGTTGTAAGAAGAATAAACCCCCCGCGGCTAATATCCATAAACTCATACCCAGAAAATAAACTACTTTTTTGCCGATTTTTTGACTCAAACCACCCCACACAAATAACATGAGTAAGGCTGTTCCTTGGACTGCGATCATGGTGGTGGGAATATCTGAGTCTCTAAGACCCATATAGTTGACGACAAAATAAGGTATGGTGGTGGCTGTGATTTGCACTGCTAACCAAGAACAAAGATAGATCCCAATCACAAACAGATAGGGTCGATTGCTAAAGACGATTTTTAGTTGTGTTAAGAAGGGTATAGATGGGGTTGTTTGGCTTTGGCGGTGTTGATTTTCAAAAGCTAAGACGCGATGACGGACTCCAAAAGCACATATATATAACCCGGAAATGGAAATTACCGCACACACCGCGGCTAAAATCAAGTATTGTTGTTCGCGATCGCTAATAGTAGAAAAAATAATTTGTGCTAGGAGCAAAGACAAAATACTACCACCAATAGAGAACCCGAAGCGAAAGCTATTCAAGGTAGTACGTTCATCATAATCTTGAGTCAGTTCTGGAGTCATTGCCGCATAGGGCAAACCAACAACGGTAAAAAATACCTGGGATATTAACCCGATAATAACATAATACCAAAATAAAGGCCAAATATTACCACTGGGGTCTGTAGTAAAACGTGGTACAATCCACTGTAATAAAAAAATAATCCCAAAGGGAATAGCCCCATAGACCAGCCAAGGGAGACGACGACCCCAGCGACGGGATTTAGTTCTGTCAGATAACACGCCGATAATGGGATCGTTGATGGCATCCCAAATTTTACCAACCATTAAAATACTACCAGCTAACCCGGGGGGAATGCCGGCAACATTGGTAAAAAAAACCAGGAGAAAAAATATAGAAATATTACCAGTAACTGCTGTCCCTAAGTCTCCAGCGCCATAAGCTAGCTTAGTTTTCAGATCCAGTTTTTGATTTTCGGGATTAATTGGGGCGGATTCATCAACGGAATCATTCATGCTCATACTAAAATATAAGATTTATACTTGATTTATACTTGATTTATACTTGATTTATACTTGATTTATACTTGCTTCAGTATCACCTGAATATCACTGCATTTATGCCAGACCTTTACATTTCTTGGTCAGATTATCACCAAAAAATTGAACACCTAGCAGCCCAAATTTATCAATCAGGTTGGGAGTTTAACCAAATTGTTTGCCTTGCTAGGGGGGGACTACGAGTGGGGGATATCATTTCCCGGATATATCAGCAACCTTTGGCAATTTTAGCTACATCATCTTACAATGGTTCTGGGAAGCAGGAAAGGGGTAATTTAACTTTAGCTCGCCATATAACGATGACCACAGAGAAATTAGGTTCCCATATTCTCCTAGTTGATGACTTGGTAGATTCGGGAATTACCCTTGATCAAACTATACCTTGGCTCAAAGAAACTAGTAATTTTCATGTTGTAGAAATTCGCACAGCTGTAATTTGGTATAAAGCCTGTTCTAGTTTCCAACCTGATTATTATGTTGATTATCTGGCCGATAACCCCTGGATTCATCAACCCTTTGAACATTATGAGCATATCAGACCCGCGGCAATAAACAGTAAAATTACTCAAATTGCCGCTAATTGTTAGTATTAAATTATAGACCCAGCCATCAAGCCCAGGACTGCACCACTAGGGACTAATTGCCATGTGGGACAGCGGAAGCGGACTAGGGCAATTAAAGCTAAAATGGCGACTATCAAGGCGAAGACGGCGCGAACCCAGGTATCTTGAATTATAGCTGTTTTTGCCAGGGGAATGGCTGCAGCGGCGATCGCTCCTAGAACTGCGGGAGTTACCCCGCGCAAAAAGCTCCGAATCCAGGGGTTTTGACGAATGCGTACTAACAGGGGTGCAGCCCCCATAATGAATAGAAAGGAAGGGGTAAAAATTGCCACACAAGATATGAAAGCCCCCAAAGCCCCAGCGACCTTATAACCAATGAATGCGGCGGTAATGACCACAGGACCGGGAGTAAATTCGCCAATAGCAACACCGTCGATAAATTCCCTGGGGGTTAACCAATGAAATTGATTAACCACTTCTAACTCCAGGAGGGGGATGATGACTAACCCACCGCCAAAGATGAAACTACCCACCTTCAAGAAGAACAGTGTTAGGGTTAAATAATACTCTTGAATCCGTTCTAGTCCCCAAAAGCTGGATAATGTTAGGGTATTGGTAGTTACCATGGCCATGGTGTGGGGTAACATCTGCATTAGGGGTACAAGGGAAACTAGCCAAGTAGTGGAAGCGGGGGGGTAAACAATTAACCCTACCATCCCCGCTAATAAGAATTGCCACAAGACATTGATGGGAAGTAGTAAAGTAACCACAAAAACCGTGATGGCGATCGCTATACCTTTACTATCAGTAATAGCTCGTTTGGCTAACTTCCAGCAAAAGCCGAAAATAATCGCAATTACCACCGGGGTAATTCCCAGAAACAAATTTTCAATCTGTGGTACACCCTGAAACCGAAAATAAGCCCAAGAAAGAGTTAGGACAATGACAAAAGCCGGGAAAATAAAACAAATCCCCGCCACCAAAGCCCCCAAAATTCCCCCCCGCAGGTATCCGGTATAAATTCCCATCTGAGTAGAAGCCGGTCCGGGTAACATTTCACAAACCGCGACCCCGGCTAAAAATTCCTCCTCGGTAAACCAACCCCGGCGCACCACAGCCTCATCATGGATCATGGCAATATGAGCTTGGGGACCACCAAAGCCAGTCAAACCCAGCTTCAGAAAAAATTGAGCTAATTCCAGCAACCCAGCCGATAACTTAGGCTGTGTGTCTATAGATTTATGATTACTTTCTTGATTCATGTCTGGTTAATTGGTAGGAACAGATATCAATCAAAACAGCCACAGCCAAATAGGGATAGTAACTAGTAAGAGTATAGACCCCACTGCTAAACAAGTCACCGCCAGATCACGGTCAAGATTAAAAGTTTCCGCAATTATTAATGTGGCAAATGCTGGAGGCATAGCCATTTGTAGTAAAATTACCTGTGCAGCTTTACCAGTCACCCCCCACAGTGATAATGTGCTACCAATCACCAAGGGAACAATTAACATTTTAATAGTTAAGCTGATAGCCGCCTCTGGTAGTCTGTGCCAAGAATTCAGCCCAGACAACCTCATCCCAATTAACATTAAAGTTAAACTAACTACAGTCCAACCTAAGATTTCCAGGCTATATTCAAAAACGACAGGGAGGGTAACTTGGCGAAATAGCAAGCCAAAAGCGAAACTCCACAGAGCAGGATTAATCACAATTGACTCGGTAATTTGCCCGTAATTCCTGGTGTGACCGCCAAAATGAGATGCTAATACTATACCAAAGCCATAAGCCCCAAAAAGTGATCCCAACATATCGTAGAATAAAGCCCAGGCAAAGTATTCCTGACCTAATAATGCGAGAGTGATGGGGAAACCCAGGTAACCTGTATTACCAACCATCGCAGCCAGGAGTAAACTACCTTGTGTTGATTTTTGGTGGATGTTTTTGCTGATATAGGCTTGACATTTCATAGCCCACCAAGCCAAAAAAGCCCCTAAAAAAATGGCTAAGTGGGCGATGATCGGAGCAATCCAAATCTGTCCGGATAGGTCAGCTTTGCGGAGAAAAGCAACAATACTTATCGGTACTCCTACCCAAAATAGCCCTTGACCGACACGAGTAGGAACTGTATGAGGTAGTTTGCGTCCCAGGATAAAACCTACTAGGACCAATCCCACCAGTTTAAAGTATAGTTCTAGGAGGTTAGCCAAAATTGCGCCCTGGGATCATAGATATGAATGGTACTGAAGATGTTTATCTCTCCAGTCTACAATTTTTGATAAATATTGCACAAAAACAGGAGATGTCTCTTGAATAAAGCCCGGTTTTCTAAACAAGCCCATCAGTTATCAGGCGACCCTAGTGAAGATATTCCCGTGGCTTTACGGGATGTCCCTGAGAGTACAGCCCAACCGCCTGTGCAAAATCTAGTTTTGGTGATGGGGGGACTCGCAGGGTTTATTCTAGTGGGTTTAATTGCTGGTTTGTGGTTCTTTGTCATCTCACCCAGGGCTGATGTTGATTCCTCATCACCTCAGAATTTAGATGCACAAAATGGGGATTCTGTCAATAGTCAAAATAGTCAAAATAATAATAATGTCGATGCCCTCTTAGGACATTTGACATACCCAGAAGCGCCGCAGTCAGAACTGTTACCAATTACTGCCGATGGGCGCATTAGACTGCGGACAGCAGCGGCTCAAAGGTATCTGGCGATGGCCCAAGCGGCGCGACGTGAGGGTGTAATTTTAGTGCCAATTTCTGGATTTCGCTCAGTGGAAGAGCAGGAACAGTTATTTTTTGCTATTGGTGCGAGGCGTAATCAAACCCCAGCCCAAAGAGCGGCTTTAAGTGCGCCGCCTGGATATAGTGAACATCACACCGGTTATGCAGTGGATATAGGTGATGGTGCAGTACCAGCAACTAATCTCCAAACTAACTTTGAAAATACTAGGGCTTTTCGCTGGTTAGAAGCCAATGCAGCCCGTTTTGGCTTTGAACTGTCCTTTGGAGAAAATAACCCCCAAGGAGTGAGTTATGAACCTTGGCATTGGCGTTTTGTGGGCGATCGCCATAGTTTAGAATTATTCTATAAAGCCAGAAACTTAAACTCCACACCATGACGGGTGAGCATTTTCTAATGTTGCCCCATAGCCAAATAAATCAGGGAATATGCGCTCATTGACTTGATTTATGAAGTTTTCGGCAATTACTTGATGACCTTTAGTGGTGGGATGAATGTTATCCCAAAAGAAATATTCATCAGGAAACACTGGATTAATTACGTCACTTAGGGGAGTGGTGAAATCAGTCAACCCGTAATCATTTTGACCATTACTCAGTTCTTGCAGCGCCTCAAACTTATCTAATAAAAACAAATTAACATTGAAATAGGGTGCTAAGTTATCTAATGTTTGGCTTAAAGTGGCGTTAAAGCTCTGAGTAATGGCTGTAGCCCCTATAGCGTTAGGAGTATTACTCAAAAGTGGAGTACTTCCCAAATCTGGTAAATTAGCGACTAAAATTTCTTGAGCACCTAACTGTGCTAAAGTTGTGATGGCGCTACTAATATTATTGATTGCATCACTAACAGCCTGCTGAGGATCAGCGGGGATTGAGAGAAAATCATTAACACCCACCCAAATCACATACAATGCATCCCCACCAATAGGCGCGACAGCATTTAAAGCTTTAAATTGCTCAACTTGAGTGAGCAATCCTGGTATAGGTATGGGTAATGAAACATCGCTGCTGATTTTACCTGTAGTCGCACCACCAAAAGCAAAGTTTTTGATGTTTTCCCCGGTCAATCCTAACTCAGAAGCAAAATAATCAACCCAAATTAAACCGTTAGAAAAACGCCCAGGTGCATTTGGTGGTGGCGGAAAAGTATTGCCTGTGGCACTATATAAGTTGCCAGTATCAGAGAGACTATCACCAAAAATGACTAGATTTCTCAAAGGGTTAATTGTATCTACATCTGAGACAGTATCACTAGGAAGGGTAAATATGAAGTCGGAGTTATAGTCAATTGTGGGAATTTTTATAGTTGCAGTATCAAATTGATTCATTTGGTCACCTATGGTTGGGGTGACTAAGGTAGCTTTCTCCTGAGCCAAGACGGAAATAGATAAATCTGACACGAAATTGGGATCATTATCCTGAAAAGTCAAGTGCTCATGGAGTGGAAAGTAAAGCCGATCAAAGTCATATCTTCTAGTGGTTGCTACGTCACTCTCATCAGTAACAAAACTTGTCATAGCCATCAATTATCCCGCCCTAAAAGACTGCTATATTTCATCATTCCTTAGTCTTCTACTCTTAGTCTTGAGTCTTAGGACTGAAAATACTCACTGTGTTTGTGCTTGCCATTTTCCTGATCAACCATTTATAGTCAAGAATCAAGTCTTGACTACACCCAAACATTTGTAGTATCCCAGACATGAGAGATTAGCAACGCCCAAGTTTTAATACTTACCAGGATACCTGCGTTTAAAGTAGTCTTGTAAAATTTCTAAAACCATCGGACCTGCAAGACTACCACCGCCGCCGCCAGAATGTTCAGTAAAAGCAACGATGACGATTTCTGGTTGATCTGCTGGGGCGTAAGCGCCAAACCAAGTGTGATTTTTTTTCACCCGATTTTGCCATGCTTCAGCTGTACCCGTTTTACCAGCGACTGGGGGAAGTGTGGGCTTATTCAAAACTTGACCAGTACCGTGAGTAACCACCTTCCTTAATGATTCACGCAGTAGTTTCATTGTTGTCGGCTTCATCTCTATAGGTTGTCGCCAGTTTGCAGCTGGTTGATTATCTTTGATCAAATGGGGCTGGACTCGGTAGCCACCATTAGCAGGAACTGCAAACATGACCGCAACTTGCAAAGGACTACTTAATAAAGCACCTTGGCCAATTGACATATTAATAGTATCCCCTACAGTCCAAGGCATATTTCGATTCCTACGTTTCCATTGGTCATCTGGGACTAAACCCCTGGTTTCTTCGGTAGCAAAATCAAAACCGGTTCTTTCACCAAACCCAAATTTACGAGTCCATTCAATTAAAGTCGGGCCACCCACTGCTTGAGCAACTTGGTAAAAGAAAGTATCACTACTCCATTGCATTGCACCCACAAAACCTAAAGGACCGAATCCAGCGTGGTTCCATTCACCAAATCTAATCCCACCAATAGTTAAAGAACCGTAGGTTTGGAGTATCGTCTTGGGAGAAAATTTACCTGATTCCAATCCAGCGGCTGTAGTGACAATTTTAAAGGTACTGGCGGGAGGAAAAGCACTCAGCGCCCGATTCACTAAAGGATGGTTTGTACCTTGGACAGATTCCCAATCTTTTTGCGAAAGTCTTTGTTTAGAGAAAATATTGGGATCAAAGGTGGGGCGAGACACCATGGCTAAGACTTCACCATTACGAGGATCAAGTGCTACAATCGCACCGTTATAATTCCCTAAAGCTTTGTTTGCCGCTATTTGCAGATTTAAATCTATAGTTAAGTTTAAATCATTACCAGAGGTTGCCTCTTTTTCTCCTAAGACTCGCACCGGCCGACCGACCCTGTCTACTTCTACTTGCTGACCGCCCCATTCACCCCGGAGAATCTTTTCGTAAGCCTTTTCCGTCCCCATTTGACCAATGACATCTCCTAATCGATAGCCTAACTTCCGCTTCTGTTGTAGCTGTTCGCCAGTTAATTCCCGTGTATAGCCCAGGACATGAGCTAGTTCCCGACCATGTGGGTAGTAGCGAACCGCTTCCGTATGTATCTCTACACCTGTGAGTTCTTTTTGATACTCTTTGAGGGCAGTTATTTGGGCTTCAGTCAGATCACGCGCAATGGGAATTAGTGAAGAAGAGTTAGGTCCAGACTCTTCTAACTTTTTTGCTATTTCTTCTTGGGGTATATTCAGAATTTTCTCTAAAAGTGAACCGACAACGGGCCAACCAGGTTTTTTGTGGGCCATTGGCCATAAGTATACAGAACGCGGATAACGAGTACTAGCTAAAACTTGTCCGTAACGGTCAAAAATATTACCTCTGACTGGTTGCTTGGGAATAATCCGCACCCGGTTAGCTTCCGCTCTGGTCCGGTGTTGTGACCCTTCCAAAATTTGCAAGTGTGCTAATCGCATAACTATTGTACCTGTCATTAACAGGGTGAATGCAATTAAAAATATGGGCTGAAAATTTCCTCCAACTGTACGTATATTGTTTTGTAGGGGGGGTCGCGATCGTTGTAATAAAGTCATAACATCCAGTTTTTATAGTATAGATTAACACTGTCCAATCTAAACACAAGCAGATTCCACCTTGCAAGACTATACCTAAGGTAAATTTTAGGCTTGGTCAATGACTCGGTGCTATCACATCCCCACACCCTACCACTCTATATTTACTCCAATGCTGGACAAACCGGCGGATTTAGTCGTTGGTTTCCACAAACCAGAAATTAACCCCATTCAGTATCATGAGTAGACCGCGGTAACATTATATGAGTGCATTCTACCAAAGATTATGTTTCAAACTCTCACTCAAAATCACGATCTCATCACCAAATTTCAGCCGTTAGATGTTGAACTACGTTATGTGTTCAAGTTTTTTAACCAGGAACCAGTAGTCGATGGAGTCGATTTGGATATTAAACAGGGGGAATTCTTAACTATTATAGGTGCTGCTGGTTGTGGTAAGACAACCATACTTCGCTTAATAGCTGGGTTGGAGATGGCTGATGCTGGTAAGGTATTCATTCAGGGACGCCAGGTGACCAATGTCCCTGCTTATCGCCGACCCGTAAATACTGTTTTTCAAAGCTATGCTTTGTTTAACCATATGAATGTATGGGACAATGTCGCTTTTGGCTTGCGTCTTCACAAAAAACTCCCCAAATCAGAAATCGCAACCAGGGTTCAAGAGGCTTTAATGCTAGTTAAAATGGCAGATTTGCGATCGCACTTTCCCAGTCAACTCTGTGCTGCTCAACAGCAACGGGTAGCTTTAGCTAGAGCTATAGTCAATCGCCCCACTGTTTTACTGCTAGATGAACCTTTGGGAGCTTTAGACGTGAAACTACGTCAGGAGATGCAGCTGGAACTGTCCAATTTACATCAATATTTAGGACTAACCATGATCATGGTGACACAAGATCAGCAACAGGCTATGTCCTTGAGCGATCGCATCGCTGTGATGAATCAAGGTAAAATTGAGCAAGTTGGTACTCCACAGGAGATTTACGAATATCCCCAAACCCCCTTTGTTGCTGATTTTATTGGTGATCGTAATTTATTTACTGGTGTAATCACTGGTGTTGATTCTTCATCAATAGAAATTGAGACTACAACCGGACTGAAAATTACGGTTGACCGCACAGAAAAAACACCCACTCAATTATCACAAAGTGTAGTGGTCAGGGTGCGCCCCGAAAAAATCCAACTTTCCCTTTATCGGCCGAGTGTATTAACTAACTGTTTTGCAGGACGGCTGAATCAGGTGATGTATTTGGGAAACCACGTTAGTTATGTTGTGGATTTGCAAAATGGTGTCACCATCAATGTTCTCCAGCCCAATACTTTTGGTAGTTTACCAGAGCGTGATACACCTATCTATGCTTGGTGGATGAAAAGCGACTGTATAGCTATACAGTCCCTGGTATTTCGGTATGACCAGGAATACGTCCCTGTACAATCAACATTGAGCAAGGAGCATGATGGAGTGCATAATTACTAACACTACCTAGCAAGAACTCACTAATGCCAGTACGACCGCGACGACCAACTATAATTAAGTCGGCTGGCCAATTACGAGCAACTTCACAAATTATCCTACCAGCATCACCGAGATTCTGGGTAAAGCCTGCCTTGACACCGGCATTAATTGCTGTATCACTGAGCGATCGCAACCAATCTAGTCTCTGTTTTTTTAGTTCTTCCCACTCCCGCATATAACTATCAATAGGTGCAGCTTGTACAGATGGGTAGATACTATCTGGTTGTGTAAATACCGGACTGAGATAGGGGTCTTCTAATGGCGATAGTACGTGTAACAACATCAGTTCGGCTTCAGACGCTTTTGCTAAAAATACACCTTGTTCAAAGACATATTGACTGGTTTCTGATTGATCCACAGCTACCAATATTTTCTGATACATACTTTACATTCCTTGCTATAACTCACTCATTCTCATTGTAGTTGTTTACATATAGCGATCGCTCACAGTACAAAAGTTTAAATTTATTGTCAACTTGGCAATCCTATATTATGGTTTATTTGTGGTACTCATCGCCAAAGCCATATCCACCTGTTGACACAGGGATTCTTGGGTAGAAGAGTTATCTAGCACCACAGTTGCACGAGCTGCTTTTTCTTCTAGAGATAACTGGCTATTGATGCGAGCTTGGGCTTGTTCGGGAGTTAAATTATTTCGCTGTATTAGTCTTTGCAGTTGCTGTAATTGCGAACACCGTACCACCCAAATTTCTGTCACTAAATGAGTCATCTGAGCTTCAAAGAGTAAAGGGATAACTAACACCAATGTTGGTGATGGTGATTTGACCATAGCTTCCTGAAAGCGATGGACTACATAAGGATGTATCAAACTCTCTACCCACTGGCGTTCATCTTCCTGTGTAAAGATAATTGCACCCAGTTGTTCTCGATTCAGGCTACCATCTGGGAGTAAAATGTGTTTGCCATAACGTTGTGCGATCGCCAGGAGAATGGGCGAACCTATAGCCACAGCATCCCTGGCATAAATATCTGCATCCAGAATTGGTATATTTTTAGCTGTTGCCAAATAATTAGCGACAGTGGTTTTACCTGTAGCAATACCCCCTGTCAAGCCAATGAGGCGTTTATCCATAAATCATATGTGGTTGACATTGCCAAGGGCAAAAACTTGTGGGATTGTTACTTCATCCCGCCAGCTGACCTAATGGGTCTTCACTCATTGATGTTACAATAATGTTTCAATCAAGTCAATGAGAATTAACCAATGCACCATGGGATGGCCACAGCTAAAAGCCAGTCAGCTTCTGTGCTTTGATTTTTGTTACCATGGGAATCTCAATTCACTGCCGGCAATTTAACTCAGATCAAACTATACTTGATTAAATGTTCTTTATTAGTCTTTGTGAAAACCAGAAAACTCAGCCAAATTATTGAGAACTTCAGAGCGGATGATCGAAACTAGCCAACGTCGAATTGTTATTGGGGATGTTCATGGACACTACGATGGTTTGATGAAATTAATGGAGTCCATCGCCCCCACATCAGAAGATCAAGTTTATTTTCTTGGAGACTTAATTGACCGCGGTCCTAAAAGTTCATATGTAATTGATTTTGTCAAGGAAAATAACTATGGTTGTCTACTGGGAAATCATGAACAGATGTTCTTAAAGATTGTCACCGGTGATCAGATTTCAACATCAGCAATGCAAACATGGCTGTATGGTGGAGGTCAAGCAACTGTAGCCAGTTACGATAAAGGTACTATTCCTAAACAACATTTGGAATGGTTGAAATCCTTACCCCTGTATCTGGATTTGGGGGACATTTGGCTAACTCATGCTGGGGTTGACCCTGAGAGGCCTTTAGCTGCACAAACCGCCGAGCAGTTTTGCTGGATACGGGAGCAGTTTCACAGGATTGAACAACCCTACTTTACTGATAAACTGATGATCATCGGTCATACCATCACTTTCACCTTTCCGGGAGTTAGCCCTGGGGAACTGGTACAAGGACAGGGATGGCTAAATATAGATACTGGTGCTTATCATCCCCGCAGTGGCTGGTTAACTGGATTCGACGCCACAAATAACATCATTTATCAAGTCAATATTTTTAATAATTCTTTACGCACCTTACCCTTAGCAGAAGGAGTGGTCATAGTTCCACCAGATAAAATAGCTACTCGCCGCCATAAGCAGCGAGCATAGCTGAATTTTCGACCAACAGAATGGGATACAAGCCCCCTCCTTTTAGAGGATGTTTAGAAAGTCATGATTAGTGTATCGAATATTATTTGACCCCACCCTCTCCTTGCAAGGGTAGGTTTTTAATATGATCTGTGAAGGCAAGACTAGGAAGACAAGGAAGGAAAGTGGACAAGGAAGATTTTATACGGACAATGGTCTTTTAAGGGGCTATTTTTCTTACTAAAAATACAGACTTTGTACTGTTTTTCTCCCTTGTCACCTTGTCCACCTTGTCCACCTTGTCTTGTCCTTGTAAGGGGAGGGGACTGGATTTGATTGTTTTTTGTGTGTTCCCCATTCCCCATTCCCTGTTCCGGTGTTCCCTAAGATAAAAATTACCTGTTGAGAACTTATCAAACATCCTCTAAGACTACCTTGGTAGGAAGTTGCTGTGAGTATGTCAAATTCTATCTAAAGTATGCTCCTAATCCTGGAGCGATAAGCGCCATGATTTAATCCGTCACCCTGATTACTAGGTTGGGCATTAATAGAAATTTGGAGGGCATTAATGCGATCGCCTGTGGCGGGATGAGTACTCAAAAATGTCGGCATAGACCCCCCTCTTTGCATCAGCTTTTGCATAAAGGAAACCATACCCGAGGGGGCATAACCAGCCAGGGTGAGAGCCTGTAAACCTCGGCTGTCGGCATCAAATTCATCTTGACGACTGCGGGGACGGTTAAGTGCCAGTTCTATACCAATTCCTACCGCGGTATTGCTATCTAAACCTAGGGCTGAAACCAGACCACTAGCGATAGTGCTTTGGCGTATCTGTTTGACTAAGTGCCTGCCGCCAATGTGACCAATTTCATGGGCAATTACACTAGCTAATTCCGCTTCATTATCTGCAGCTTTGATTAAACCTGTATTGATATATACAAAACCGCCCAAGGTGGCAAAGGCATTGATGGTGTTATCCTCAACCACTTGGAAGGTAAAGGGAATGTCAGGGCGATCGCTATGAGCTACCAAGCGCCGGCCAATTTGTTCCACATATTGATTAATTTGAGAATTACGGCTAAAGCGAATATTACTACTGCGTAACTGCTGATTCATCTGCCGACCCAGATCCACTTCCTGAGCATCAGACATATTAGATATCTGAATTACCTGTACTCCCCGGAACAGAAGAGACCGAATATCAAAAGCCGTTCCAGGCATGGTTGTACTTAGGAACACACTCAGGGCAACAACCACGGAAATCACCGGATAAAACCAGCGACGCCGCCACCCATGGTGATCAAAAAAGGCTTGACAATTCATGATCAATAACTGTAACGCAATAAATAACAGGACGGCCCTAGGGCCTGATAAGTTGCATCTGAGGCTACAACCAAACTTATAGCATTTACCATGCTCGTGAGGTACACAGTTTTTTGGTTTTAGGGAGCCTGGGGCAGATTGGGTGTACTTCATTACACACACAAAGGCTTGATCTTAACCTAGCCTCTCCTAGGGAATGGCGACTATAATTCTCAGTATTCTCCTAATAAATTATCTCATAGGAAAAGCTCTGATGGCTATTTTAGATTCCAAAGGACGATTGTTTGGTAAAATCAACTTACTTGATTTAGGCGCTGGACTAGTAATATTACTAGTTATAGTTAGTATATTCATTGTCCCTGGAACCACAGGTTCCGTTGCCCAAGTCGGTACTAAAACTGTACCCATTGAAGTAGACCTGGCGGTTCGCGGTTTAAATGTGCGTGACCCTCAACGTTTATTTGAGGCTGGATTCACCAAAGGGGGTAAAACTAACGTGATTATTCGGAATCAACCCTACGGTCAGATTGGCATCAAATCGGTTCAACTACTACCGAGAACCGTGACAGTTTCCCAACCAGATGGATCTGTGAAAGAATTACCAGATCCTAGAACTAATAACTTTAGTACAGATATGCTTTTAACCTTAGAAGGTAAAGCCCAAATTACTGACACTGGACCAGTATTAGGTAATAGCAAAGTTAAAATAGGTACAACTTTTGAACTAGAAGGTTTTAACTATAACTTCAATTCTACAGTCATCGATGTCAGAGTTAAAGATTAATGGGAACATCTCCCGCTAGAGCGGGAGATGACATCAACTAATTCAACAAAGTGAAAAACCGTCGAATTAATCCAATAGTCACGGCGGGTACTTCTAACTGAGGCGTTAATCCCACATTTTCTAATGGCTGAAATACTCTGATAGCTTGGGGATTCTTCTGGGCTAGACGACGACCAATTTCTGGACTTGTGAATTGGGATTTTTGCCCCCAAATAATCCCAGTGGGAGTTGTCAACTGTTGAATATAAAGGGACAAATCAAAACATAAGTCACCACGGACAAAAGACAGGGCTGCATATTCCCCATTTGGTTGTTGAGCAGATTCCAGATAAGCCTGGACAATTTCCTCGTATATGCGATTAGACTGGGCAAATTGCCTTTGTTCTAAAAAGTTGCGAATACCCCCACTGGTAGCAATTCCAGTGGTATAAAGTAAGCGATCAATGATGGGAACACTAACTACCTGGGCAAAAATACTGCGAGAGTAGTCTTGACCAAAATCTGATAGTCCCGCCGGTGTGACTAGAATTAAAGACCGAAATAAATCGGGATGGGCGATCGCCACTCGAATTGTGAAAGCCGCAGTCAGGGAAGAAGCGACCACTGTCACAGATCCTGTACAAGTTTGCTGTAAAAACTCCCGAATCGTGGTCAGATAATCATCAATCATATAGTTCCGGGGTGGGTGCTCAGACCTCCCCCAACCGATTAAATCCGGTGCTAGAATGCGATACTCCGCAGCAAAAGCCGGATAAACCTTTGACCACTCATAAGCAGAAGAGCCACCACCAAAGCCATGTAAGAAAACCAAAGTTTCCTTCTCATCTGTTGCAGCTCCATTCTGCCAAGGTGAGCTAGTGGCAGTATAATAAACCATCTTACCCAGTGAGGTCATTATGGAGCGTTGCTCAAATCCCTGTGGCTGAAACATAAGTATTGATTAGATTCATGTAATAATTGTAGCGCTGTCCTTTTAAATCCAGACAGGCCACAATTTTAATTATGAGTCAGGCGGTAAATTTCCACCTCTGGCCACTGTCATAAATGATTTTTCTGCCCCTTGTGCTATTTTTTTGATAGCTATCTTCATATTAGAGATTTTTGACCAAGAGTATGGCAAAGGCTTCATTTTTTTTTAAAGTAATTACACAGGTTCTCCAATGGTCACCTCTAAAAGAGTTGACAACAAGAGGGTACAAACACAGGGGTTTTCAGCCCTTTTCCGGACCGGGGGGTATTCTGGGCTTTCTCACAATTGTGGTGGCCATGCTGTTGTGGAACTGGAAACTACTCTTAGCCCTGATAGTTGGGGTTGGGGTAATGTTATTAGTTTACTCAATGCAGCAATGGGACTGGCAATTACACTTATCGCGGGTATGGCGGTTACTAAATAGTCCTAATTCTCGTTTTACCTTAGCGGTGGGTAGTGGAGGTATTGCCACTATAAGCACATACATGGCTGCTGCTATCTGGGTTGACTCCAAAAGTTCCTGGATTGCGACTGGTGCCATTTTCCAAGGTTTAGCAACCTTATTAACTTTAATTTTATTGAGCTGGCAAATCCTGAGTTTATATGGGAGACAAGAGCAAAATAACCTTGATGAGTTATTAGTTAATTTAACAGTAGAAGATCCCTTAAAGCGTTTAATTACGATTAGACAAATAACTAAAATTATCACTAATCACAACATTGATCACAAGATGCAACAAGAGGTGATTGAGTGCTTACAGCTATTACTGATTCAGGAGCAAGAAACAGTGATCAAAGATGCGGTTTTAGACAGTTTACAGGCTTTAGATAGATTACAGCCTCTAGCATCCAGGCAAATTAAAACTTTGCTTCCTCTATCTACCAAGTCTCAGGTTTCGGTTTCTTGAGAAAATTAGCTTAATACCTAGATACCACCCTTTGCAGTTACGCGATAAATCAAAGCTTTGAGAGCAAATTCCGGCAAAGCCAACATCCGCCGCCAACGCCAGGGTTCTTGATATAGGCGATATAGCCATTCTAAGTTATTATTTGCCAACCAGGCAGGAGCGCGAGTTTTACCCCCCGACCAAATATCGAAGCTACCACCAACACCAATCCAAATTGCTTGGGGACACAAATGACGATTTTTGGCAATCCATAACTCTTGACGTGGGACTCCCAAACCTACAAAAATTACTTGTGGCTGCAATTGCCTGAGAGTTTGTTTTAATTCCTGTTCTTCCTCTAAAGTGTGGTAGCCAGAATGAGTACCTACTAAGTTTAAGCTGGGGATTTGTTGCTGCCAAAATTCCTTGGCTTTGACAACGACTTGGGGAGCGCCGCCATAGAAAAAAATTTTTGTATCTGTTTGCTGTTGTCCCAGTTCTTGTAGCAGGGTTTCTGCTAGTTCAATTCCAGGACAACGTTGCACTTTTTGCCATAAAAGCCACTGTAAATACAAAACTACCCCTGCACCATCTGGAATTACTAAATCGGCATTTTTAATGGATTGGGCCAGGGTGGGATTCTTTTTTGCTTGCATGGTCATTTCTGCATTCAGGGTCACTACATGAGCACCTCTGCTCTGTCGTAGGGATTCCAGCAGCCAAGCAGGATAGTTAGTCACAATATGAACTGGTATTCCCAGTACCAAAAACTCTTGAGGCGGGTTCAACATAGCCTAATTTTGAATAGGAATCAAACAGCATTATTTCGACCGTTAGTCTATCAGATTTTTTTTGATTGAGCAAAAAAATAATTATGTTGTGAACAGCAGAATAATATGAAAGTTATTTACTAAAGAAATATCTATTGTTAAGTTAAGCTCGTATATTGTACTGCCTAATTTGAATATGAATAAAATTTGTAAAATTCGTGTTGCGATCGTTGAAGATCATCAACTGATTCGTCTGGGGATTAGGACACTTTTAGAGCAAAAGGAGGAAATTGTAGTTGTAGGAGAAGCTGCAAATGGGGTGACAGGTCTGGAAATGCTAAAAAAGGTACAACCAGATATTGCGATTATTGATATTGGTTTACCAGACAAGGATGGTATTCAACTCACACAAGAGTTCAAAGCGCTCTCTACTGGAGAAAATTTACATACAAAAGTGCTGATTCTCACGGTTGACAATCATCCAGAATCTGTAATGGCTGCTTTTGCTGCGGGCGCAGACTCTTATTGTACGAAGTATGTTGACTTTGATACTTTAGTGGTAGCCTTACGGAACACTTACGAGGGTAATTGTTGGATTGATCCAGCGATCGCCGGGATTGTCTTACAAGCAGCACAAAGAAATACCCAATTACGACCAGATGAGCAAAATATTTTACCAAATTCTCAGGGTGAGAAGAACAATACCGCGGCTTATAACCTCTCACCCAGGGAAATACAAGTATTACGCCTCATGGTGGACGGTTGTACTAATTGCATGATTGCACAACAACTTGATATTAGCCTGGGAACTGTGAAAAGTCATGTCAGAAATATTTTGAGTAAGCTAGGTGCTGATGACCGCACCCAAGCAGCAGTACGTGCTTTGCGTGATGGATTGCTGGGTTAACAGTGTCTGCTTATCAAGAAGAAGCTAGGTAATCGGGTGGGTTTTTTGATGATTTCTCCTCAGTCCTCAACCAATATATATGAAGAAATATTAAGTTAGTTAATAATTTTTGCTAACTTTATTTGATTTATCACTACTAATTACTAAATACTGAAGATATTAGCAACTCTAACAGTCAATATCCAACCAAAAAAACCTCGTGGCATAGCCCCACAACACCCAGGATTGTTAAGTGGGTCAAAAATCACCAGTAAACCAAAGTTATGACGAAATCTATGGCAGCTTTATTTTGTTTGTCCCCACGCTATCGCCTTGATGATGAATCGCCTTGGCTAGAAGGTATCGACCCCAGTCGTCATTACTGGGTGGCAGTGAATGGGGACAAAAATGTAACAATAGCTATACCTGGGTTAGTAGTTTCCTCAATAAGTGAGTTGAAACAGGCTATAAAAGAGTTTCGCTGTTTGCAGCCAGGGGAACAGATGACGGTAAATAGAATTGCCAGTGCTGCCACAATTTACTGTACTAGTCCTAACTGTTATGCTGTGGAAGGTGAAATTAATGGCGCTCCTATTTGGCATCTGTTTGATCAAGAAACTTTAGATAGTTTATTGATGACGGCACACCCAGATTGGCAATGTGCGCCGTCAGATATTGATTTAGGTCGCAGATTGTTACTGCGCTCCTTGGCACAAACCGCCGCTACGAAAAAATAGGCTAATCTTCCCGACGTAAACTGAGCAACTCTTGGGGAGAAGCTAAGAGTTTAATTTTAGTGGCGATAATTTGCTGCTGTAAGTTGAGGATAAATACCCAGGTGACGTTGACACTACACCAAGAAGTTTGAGCTTTACCTGTGACTTGAAATTGAACTTGGTCATTAGGTAAGGTTTGGACAATTCCTTGAACAGGAAAAGCTTTGACATTTTCAGCTTCTTGTTGCAAATACATGGCGATCGCCTCTCGTCCCACAATAGGAGATTCAAAGGGCGGATACATTACGCCATCATCGGCGAATAGGTCTGCGGTTGTGTCAAATTCCCCGGCGTTGAGAGTTGCAAAGTAACGCAGTATAGTGGGTTCAGTGATGCCATCAAGAAATTCCGATTGAAATTCGAGTTTTCTGGTAACGGCGACCTTACATTTACCTGCTGCCATATTTTTTACCTTAAATCAGCAAATATTATCAGGTAGAATTATTCTGCGAAGGGATCAACGCCCATATCAGCTACTACCTTGCGCAGAACAGATATTTGCTGACCAAAATCTAATACCTTGATAGCTTCAAGTACCTGTACACCATCACGAGAGAATTGATAACCAACTGGCATGGGTATAACCAAGTGTTTTACCATTAATTCTGATAATTCATACCAGAAAGCCAACTTTGTATTATTGCTGAGGATACCGTAGGCACGGCAAATTGGAGTATTTTTATGAGCAACTAAGTCACGCATGACATCTAACTGCTCTGCATAAGACATCTGCTTGATTTGACTTAGCAGACCCTCAGCTAACTGTAAACGAGCCACACCTGTAGCTGCTGGTGTAATAGAACGTCCCATTTCTGTATAGGCATACCATAGCACTGCTAGCTGGTCATCTGCGCTCAGACTTTGGAACACAGCAGTTGTGGAGTTAACAGCATCAGCGGACTGATTACTCTGATTTAAAGCGTTAGATAAGCTGGTTGAAGCTGAATCAGAAGTGAATGTCATGATATTACCACAGTTGGTTAATGGAAGTACGCAGGTAGGAAGCTGGAGGCTCACTTTACCGCTTAATTTACATAATGCATGATTTCTTAACAAAAATCAAATAATTTTTACATATAGGTATATTAAGAAATGTTTAACAAAGGTTTTTAACAGATAATGTATAAATAACTTGCCCATAATAGCGGAGCCGATTCACCAAACATGGATCAATATTCCCTACCTAGCAGCAGTACAGTTAAAGCTAAAGCCAGAGAGTTGGGATTTCACAAAGTAGGGATCACTGCTGTCAAGGAGGTAGATGATACAAACGCCCAGAGGTTACAAACATGGGTAAATCTGGGTTATCACGCCGATATGGAATGGATGAATAACCCCAAGCGTCAAGATATTACCTTAGTTATGCCAGAAGTGCGATCGCTTGTATGTGTCGCCCTCAACTACTACACACCAGATCAACGTCCTGAAGGTGAAGAATATGCTAAAATATCTCGTTATGGCTGGGGTAGAGACTATCATCGGGTCATGCACAAAAAGCTCAAAGCTTTGACTACTTGGTTACAATCACTAGATACAACTATTCAAGCCAGATATTATGCAGACACAGGCCCAGTACAAGATAAACTCTGGGCGCAACGAGCGGGGATCGGTTGGATTGGTAAAAATGGTAATGTCATCACTAGGGAATATGGCTCCTGGGTGTTTTTAGGGGAGATATTGACTAATCTAGAACTAGAGAGCGATCGCCCACACACAGAACACTGTGGTACCTGTACTCGTTGCTTAGAAGCCTGTCCCACAGGTGCAATTACCCAACCCTTTGTAGTGGATGCCAATCGGTGCATAGCCTATCATACCATTGAAAATCGTTCCCAAACATTACCAGAGACCATATCAGCCAATTTACAAGGCTGGGTAGCAGGTTGCGATATTTGTCAAGATGTTTGTCCGTGGAATCAGCGTTTTGCTCAAATAACAGATGTAGCTGATTTTCGGCCTTATCCTGGTAATATTGCCCCCCATCTGCTAGAATTAGCCAATATATCCCACCAAGAGTGGGAAAAACGATTTCCTGCTTCAGCCTTGCGGCGGATTAAGCCAGAAATGTTCAGAAGAAATGCTCGTGCTAATCTTGACGTATCCCCACCTAAAGAATGACCCACAAAGTAATTATTTTTGATTTTGATGGCACAATTGCGGATACAGTAGATGCTCTGGTGACTATCGCCAATCGTTTAGCTGGAGAGTTTGGTTATATCCAAATTACTCCAGAGGATTTAGCCCTGCTGAGAAATTTTACCTCTAGGGAAATTATTAAATACTCTGGTGTCTCTATGTTGAAAATTCCCTTCCTCCTCAAAAAAGTTAAGGGAGAATTAAAAGCCAAAATCTCGGAATTAAAACCTATACCGGGTATTTCTGAAGTTTTAGCAACACTCCATAGTCAAGGTTATAGACTAGGAATCATTACATCTAATTCTCCAGAAAACGTCACAGCATTTTTGAGCAACAACCAATTAAATCACTTGTTTGAATTTATTCATTCAGGGGTGACAATCTTTGGTAAGACAACTATAATTAATAATGTATTAAAACAGAAACAACTCGACCCTACAGCAGTAATTTATGTGGGGGACGAAACCAGGGATATAGAAGCCTCGAAAAAAGCCAATATTAAAGTTATCGCTGTCACTTGGGGTTTTAATTCTCCAGAAGCTTTAGCTAAACAAGAACCATATATTTTAATTAACCATCCCCAGGAACTACCAGAAGTTATCCGAGTTCTAGACTGTTGTTAGGTAACTATTGCGATCGCTATCGGGTATCTACAGCGCATTTTATCTGAGTAGGTACAAGGGCGGGCACCGATGCCCACCCCACAGGATTTATGATATTAAGGTGTGTACTTTATTTACTTGAAAAGTGCTGTATAAAGAGTAATTCTTGGGTGGGTATATTTATACGCATTTTCACTTAGTAAACGCTTGGATAGATAAACTTTAAGCAGCATCTGATAAAATTTGCTGTAATGGATTTTCTGGGAAAAATACAGCAGGTGAAACTTGGAAAAATTCGGCAAGTTTTTGGATATGTTCCACAGTTAATTTACGTTTACCATTGAGTACCTCAGAAACAATTGACTCAGTTTTAAAGATAGAAACTAAATCTTTTTGCTTGAGGTTTAATTCTCCCATCAGAACTTGGATAAGCTCTACTCCATAAATATCAGAAACCAAATCTTTCTGTTGCTCATATTCATGGATTAAAATTCCCAATAAATCTAAATAATCTTCTTCCGATTCGGTTAATCTTCCTTGATCCAGAAGTTGATCGACAACTGCTTGAGTTTTCTCCAAATCTTCTTCCGATTGTATGACCCGAGGAGGAAAAGACATAATTAATTGTCTGTAGATAGTGTTTTGATCTAACATTTTCCCTTCATGGTGTTGTTTGGTTGATCAACTAGATATTTAGTAAGATTAAATATCTGTTTTTTAACAGAAGGATTTTATCCAAAGTTAGCTACGAAACCATTCATCATTCTTCCAGTTATTTTTACTATACTCTGCATGAGTCAGAAAATCACGAATATATATAGTTTTTTTATTGTAATTAATACAGGTTATTAATCTATATTTATTACCTCCGATATCAAAAACTACGAAGTTTCTAACTTGGTCAGTTGCAAAAGGTACAGTAGTTTTAATATCTGTAAAACTATTCCATCTTTGGAATTTTACAAGTTTTTTCCAAGCTTGTATACTGGCTTTCGCATCTGGGTGCTTTTCACAAGCTTGATTTAGCCGCGTTTCTGTAATAATTCGCATAATTTTTTGGGTTCAAAAAAGTACACATAATCAGGCTCCATCTGTATTGCTTTATTTCTTGCTCTGTTTGTTGCTACTCAAGAAAAGAAAAATCTTACTTAATTAATAAGAAGAAGTTAACCTTGAGATTTGGTATAGAGCAATCTTAGCAAATTGCGAAGTTAATTGCCAGGGACTAATTTATAAGTATTGTTACTTACTGTACCCCTTAGTCACCAGTGCGATCGCACAAATCATCGCGAAACAAGTGTAATGGTTATCTCGTTGTTGATTATCGTGATCCGCGAAAATAGTGTAAAAGGTTCCCACTCCCTGGGAACACTAATCAAATAAAAACGAACAGACTACGCCGACTGTGCATCCCCACCCGGAAATCAATTTCCGGGCTAATAGCGGAAATCGGTTGAAACCGATTAGAAATCCTCTGAATATTTTCATCAATCCTC
Organism: Anabaenopsis elenkinii CCIBt3563; assembly: GCF_015245355.1. Classification (GTDB taxonomy): domain Bacteria; phylum Cyanobacteriota; class Cyanobacteriia; order Cyanobacteriales; family Nostocaceae; genus Anabaenopsis; species Anabaenopsis elenkinii. The sequence goes on from NZ_CP063311.1 coordinate 3,318,354, forward strand.
TTGGGAGGATTTTTGCTTTCAGACGGGGAATTTATTCCCCGGACCGGTTGAAACGATAATCAATTCATTGTATTGCTTCCAGCTACAATACAATATAATAAGATAACACTCCTCACAAGCAAAATATGACACTAACCGAATTACTACCATCAATTCAACAACTTTCAGCATCCGAAAAACTCAAATTAATTCGCATTCTTGCAGAAGAGTTAGACTCTACAGAAGATATTTCTCCCTTAGAACCATTCAAAACATATTACCTAGCAACTCCTGATAACAGCTTCGGTGCTGGAAAAATCCTCATGGAACAACTAAATCAGTCTATTGCTAATGATTAACGTTTATGCGGTTGAAATATTCAACAACAGATCCCAGTCAAAATGAATTTGATAGCTTACCCAGACTTCCCTTAATTTTACGTAAAGGTGATCAAATAATAGAAGTGTTGGGTTTAGTAGATAGTGGTGCTACTATAAACGTTTTACCTTATGAAATAGGGCTTGAGTTAGGTGGAATCTGGGATAGTAGAAAGGCAATTATCCAATTAGCAGGTAATCTCAGTCAAGCAGCTATGCCATTTTTTGCTACTGCTGAAATAGGTGAATTTCCATCAGTTAATTTGGCCTTTGCATGGGTGAATAAACCAAATGCACCCTTAATTTTGGGACAAACTAATTTCTTTATGGAATTTGATGTTTGTTTCTATCGTTCAAAACTTGAATTTGAGATCAAACCTAAATCGTAGTAAAATAACCTCTTATGTTCCTACAAGAACTGAAAGAAAAAGCTTGTAAATTATCGGAGTGCGATCGCTTACAGTGAGTTTCCCACTAGCTGGGGACACTATTTGAATGGAAACGGGTTAGAGGTAGAATTTGAGTTTGAGTTTGCGTTTCCGCCTGTACATCCCCACCCACCCGGAAATCAAATTCCGGGCTAATAGCGGAAATCGGTTGAAACCGATTAGAAATCACCTCAATATTTTCATCAATCCTCTTGGGAGGATTTTTGCTTTCAGACGGGGAATTCATTCCCCGGACTGGTTGAACCGATTGTGGGTTCATTCCCCACGGACTTTTTACCTAATGCTTAATTATTCCCCCCACCTTAGCTGATTTTCTAAAGGACTATGCTCCTAAGCCTGGTTTTCTGTTCCCTGGTAAGCGTGGGGTGACTGAAAGATTAACAAGGTACTCCGCTGATAAGATTCTCCGTGAAGCTAGTAAACGAGTGGGGTTAGAGGGGGTCAGTACTCACAGCTTCCGGAGAACCGCACTAAATCAAATGTCCAGCGCCGGGATACCCCTACGTCATATTCAAGAAATTAGTGGACACAATGACTTAGGGACTTTACAACGATATTTGGAGGTATCCCCTGAGCAGTGTTACAAGGCAATTTGTGCGATCGGCTTTTAGTTTTTTATCAGTTAGTTGTACCGGTGATTCATGAATTGCCCCTACTTTCATTCTATTTTGCGTAAGTCCTGAAATGTATAAATCTCTAATTTACTCAAGTATTTCAGTGTTATCAGCTATTGCCAAAATATCTTGTAATGCTGCTTTAACATCATCGTTTGTCTGTGGGGTATATTCCGAACCAGCATAAATTTCTACCAACCCCTTTTTAGTTTTTATCCTCAACTTTATGTAATGAAAACCAAATCCTTGATCTGCGAGAGTTTTTTCCCAAACAATATACATATTTTCTTTGCCTGGTACTTTATCCCAAACATTTTGATATAAATAAGATGCTTCCGATTTATAGACTGTTATTCCGTAGTATCCTCCCGCACCGTCGGCTCTTGGGTTTTGAGTAAGACATACCCACCTATCATAAGTTGCCCCATCAAGAATTTCTACCGTGCCATTATCTCTTGCCATAGCTCTATGGTTAGCAGGTATTGTCATTGAAATACCAAATTTATCTAATATGATAGTTCTATGAAATTTGGATGGTTCTTGATCTGCTCTACTACAATCCACAAACTCTGCATTTACAGGCTGATGGATAAACAAATTTATTGCTGTCAAAAACAAGTACAGGAATATACGCCAATTATACGTTAGTCCTATTATTTGCATAATGCCTATAAACACAGAAAATTACTAATTACGTGTATTTTAGGTTATTTGTGGATCACAAAAATACTAAAAAATCTTGGATTAATTCAACTTTTTTGATCAATGTTTTCTATGTTGAAATTCCCATTACACTAGTTAGATAATCTTGTCATCTGTCTAAAGATAGATTGTTTAAAAAATAAATTTTTTACTACTGGAAACAGCAAATAGGCATGAACTTGCTAGTTGAAATACCTTTCCACTCCCTGGGGACACCAATCAAATAACAACAAACAGGCTACGCGCCTGTACATCCCCAACCGCCCGGAAATCAATTTCCGGGCTAATAGCGGAAATCGGTTGAAACCGATGAGAAATTGTCTGAATATTTTCATCAATCCTCTTGGGAGGATTTTCGCTTTCAGACGGGGAATTCATTCCCCGGATTGCTAGAATGCACTAGCAACCCGCCACGGAGGTTCAATCAAAATCGCTGAAATGATTATTTTCCCGTTCCGAACCTCGGTCGCTTGCTATGTAAGAGTTTCAGCCGTTTAATTACTATGCTAAATCCCATTTCAGCCGTTAAGTTTCTTGAACCTCGGAAAGTGCCTCTAGACTTCTTACTGGGACTGTGTTTAAAATGGAAGGGTCCCCACTCGCTGGGGACACTAATCGAATGGAAACGGTGTGAACGACTTGACCACAGAAGCTCCTGTAGAGTCCCCACTCGCTGGGGACACTAATCGAATGGAAACCTTGTTGTTGTGTTTGAGTTTTCATGCTATTTTCGTCCCCACTCGCTGGGGACACTAATCGAATGGAAACTGACCTCTTGATGAGCTTTTGGGTATCTGCCCAAATAGTCCCCACTCGCTGGGGACACTAATCGAATGGAAACCTTTCACCTTCTACCATGGGGCAGAACTGTAGTGCAGTCCCCACTCGCTGGGGACACTAATCGAATGGAAACATTCTCCAGTGATGGACGTAGTTCGCCCACTCCACTAGTCCCCACTCGCTGGGGACACTAATCGAATGGAAACTTCTTGATGCTGTAGTGATCAGCGATATACGTACCTACCGTCCCCACTCGCTGGGGACACTAATCGAATGGAAACGTATGCCCGGACGAGATCACGAATATTCATGCTTAGTCCTCTAGTCCCCACTCGCTGGGGACACTAATCGAATGGAAACGAGCTTGTCAGCTTGTGGAATAACTTTGAAAGAATAGGTCCCCACTCGCTGGGGACACTAATCGAATGGAAACAAGGTCTTCTTGGCTGACCACGACACTTATCCTTGTCCCCACTCGCTGGGGAGACTAATCGAATGGAAACGTCAAAAGTTAAGCTCATTTGCTTTTTTCCTCTGTTTTCCCCACTCGCTGGGGACATCAATCGAATAGAAACTAAAGCCAAGCGTTTGAACATTTTCATCAATCCTCTTGGGAGGATTTTTGCTTTCAGACGGGGAATTTATTCCCCGGATTGCTTACCAAAAGATGTATAATAATCTTCTGTTTATTATCGCGAGAATTTTTCTCGCTTTTTTTTTGTATAAACAGCACGTGGAGGTTACCAAAAGCCAGTGACTGACCTTGCAGCAGGGGAAATCGTCCGGGTGCGATCGCGCCAATACCTAATAAATTTATCCCCAGAAATTACAGAACGTTGGAAAGCAACTAAAAATGTGCTTAACCAAGGTGTTGACTCAATAGCTAACTCAAAACAGCAGTTTAGTGAGTCTTTAAAAGCAACAGCAAGTAAACAGACAGGTGAAGTAGTTGATACAGTTATTAATACTTTCCAAAAAGTTAAAGACTCTGTAGACGAAACCTTGCAAAGTGCTGAACAAATCAAAAATACTACATCATCAGCATTGCAAACTGTTGTGACTGATTCTGTAAATAATTGGCTGACTCAACACCCTGGATTTTTGCGGTTCCTTCATCTCTTGGTCTGGGCTGCTAGTCACCCGATTGTCACTATAGTGATTTTGCTGTTTGCGATCGCTTTGATTTGGAGCATTATTAAAGTCATTGTCCGCCTGATTGAAACAGCTAGTTGGTCGTTACTCCAAATTCCAGTTAAATTAATTTTGTCTGTGATTAAAGTTAGCTTTGTTTCTTTGACTAAATTTACAGGTTTTGCTCTTCAATCAGTGATAGATTCTAAATTAGATAATACACTAAAAAATTTACCTATAAACTCTGAAACTCTCGATAACAACAAACATCAGCGATTAGCTCAAATCTCCAAACGTTTAGAAGTCATTCAAGCAGAACAACAACAACTTTTAGCAGAAGCAGCAGACTTAATGGATAAGGTTGACGGTTGACGGTTGACGGTTGACGGTTGACTGTTGACGGTTGACTGTTGACTGTTGACTGTTGACTGTTGACTGTTGACTGTTGACGGTTGACGGTTGACTGTTGACTGTTGACGGTTGACGGTTGACGGTTGACGGTTCAATGAAAATGGCTGGAATTAGTGAGAGGGACATCAATATTTTTTTTGCGAACCCTGCATCAACCATTAACATAATCCTCTCCTTGTGTGCATGGATTCATAGACAAGGGCGGGCAAGATGCCCACCCCACAAGATTTATAATATTAAGCTGTGTGGTTGATTTACTTAATAACTGCCCTATATCCTCAATCTAAAAGGTTGTTTGTCAAGTATTAAACAGGTAATTTTTATCTTAGGGAACAGGGAACACACCGAACAGGGAACACACCGAACACACAAAAAACAATAAAATCCAGTCCCCTCCCTTTACAAGGGGAGGGTTAGGGTGGGGTTAAAGAACACACCGAACACACAAAAAACAATAAAATCCAGTCCCCTCCTTTACAAGGGGAGGGTTAGGGTGGGGTAAAACAATAGTTGATACACTAATCATGACTTGACAAACATCATCTAAGACATAGTGACTGCGGTTAAGTCCTCTGGTGTCAAATGGTTGTGAACCACAGCGCCATCACGAAACCAAATAATCCGCTGGGTTTGACGCGCCACCTCTGACTCATGGGTGACCATAATCACCGTAATTCCACTGCGATTTAATTCGGTGAAAATATCTAAAACTTCCTGGGTGGTTTGAGAATCCAGAGCGCCGGTGGGTTCATCAGCTAGCAAGACAACGGGACGATTGACAATAGCACGGGCGATCGCCACCCGTTGCTGCTGTCCCCCTGATAATTGAGTGGGTTTGTTATTCAGGCGTTTTTCTAAACCAACCTTGATTAATGCTTCCCTGGCGCGATCGCGTCTTTCCGTGGGGTTGACACCAGCATATGCCATTGGTAACATGACGTTTTCTAATGCTGTGAGTTGAGGTAATAAATGGAACTGTTGGAACACAAACCCCAGTTTGATATTCCGAATTTTTGCCAACTCACCATCATTCATTCTTGCTACATCCAGGCCATCTAAGTAATAACGTCCCGTTGTCGGGCGATCCAAACAGCCAATAATATTCATAGCTGTGGATTTACCAGAACCAGAGGGCCCCATAATTGAGCAATATTCCCCCTCATTGATGGTCAAATTCACATCATTGAGTGCTTTAACTTCCGTTTCTCCACTCCCGTAAATTTTAAAGATATTTTCTAGGCGAATAATTGCTGATGGGGTTGGGGGATGAGCACCAAGATCATCGGTAATTGCGATGGTATTTTTCATAGAATGGGGAACAGGGAAGGTATCACAGACATTAAGCACTTCTTAAAGCCACAATGGGGTCAAGTTGAGCCGCACGACGGGCCGGAACTACACCAAAAAATAAACCAACACCACCGGATACAAGAACAACTGTCGCAATTGCACTAGGAGAAATTGCCGCTTCTAAGGGGGTGATTGCTGCTACTAGTAGAATACTGCTGACACCGATTGCAGTCCCAACCACACCACCCATAACCGAAACAATTACAGCTTCAATCATAAACTGAACTAGAATATCTTGTTGGGTAGCACCGATGGCCTTTCTCAGTCCGATTTCTTGGGTGCGTTCGGTCACGGAAACTAACATAATATTCATAATGCCAATACCACCGACAAATAAAGATATACTAGCGATCGCCGCCAGCATAATAGTTAATGCGCCAGTAATTTGGCCGACGGTTTGTAAAGCATCCTTTTGGGTATTGATAGTGAAATCATCCTCCCCAGTAATTTTGTGCCGCAACCGCAGTAAATTAGTAATTTGAAACTTAGCTGCATCCACACTCTCGGCATTTTTAGCCGAAACCACAAGATAAGTTAACTCTAATCCGTAGGGAGAAGTGCGCCCCACAATTCTGTTAGCCATGGTCATCAGTGGAATTACCGCTGCTTCATCGTAATTCACACCTAGATTTGAGCCTTTACTTTCCAGTACCCCAATGATTTGAAAACTAGCATTTTTAATCCGCAACTGCTCACCGACGGGGTTCCTATTCCCAAATAGTCTTTCTGCTAACTCAGCACCTAGAACCACAACTTGGTTATTGCGTCTCATATCTAGGTCAGTGAAAAATCGCCCCATAGCAGTTTCAAAGTCACGAACCTTCAAAAACGAGGGAGTTGTACCAATGATATTGACGTTTGTGTTTTGGTTACGGTATGTGACTACCTCCCGACTATTTAACTCCCCTGCAACTGCTGCTACTGTTGGTACTTGATTGGCGATCGCCTTTGCATCTTCATAAACTAAAGTTTTGGGCACATCCCTAGATATGCGCATAGTGGCGCGATTCCCAGGAATTACAAATAATACATTCGGTCCTAAAGATTCTAATTCCTGGTTAACAAACCTTTGTCCACCTTCCCCGATTCCCATCATGGTAATTACTGAAGCATTCCCGATGACAATCCCCAACATAGTCAGGGCGCTACGCAATTTATTAGAAAGTAGGGTTTTACCCGCCATTTGTATACTTTCTAGGAAATTCATCGGTTATTCCCCCTCCTGTTGTAGTCTGGTGGTGGGTTGACAAACACGCGATCGCCTTGTTTTACCCCCTGTAAAATTTGAGTTTGGTCGGCGATTTGCGCCCCGATGGTCACTTCGGTGAAACTGGGTTGATTTTTCTCATCTGCTACTAATACCCCAGTTCTCCCCTGTTCCGTGACAATTGCTACTGTCGGTAACACTAAAGCATCACTAATGCGATCGCCCAAGAAAGTCAAATCCACATTTAAACCAGAGCGCAGTTTTTCTGTACCCGTATCCAGCGCCACCCGCACCTGAAAAGACGTTACACCTTGTTCTACCACCGCTTCGGGAGCGATGAGGCGCACATGACCCTGAAAAACTTGATCTGGATAAGCATCAGCGACAATTTCTACCTGCTGTCCCTGTTCAATTCTGCCAAGATCCACCTCTGGGATTTGAGCGAGTACTTCTAAACCCCTTGCAACTGCGACAATAGAACTAGAAGTCGCCGATGCACTAGTAGAAGCGGAAGTTGTGGGAGTAACAAAAGCTCCCACGTTAGCGTATTTCTGAGTGACAATTCCAGAGAAAGGCGCACGAATCACACTATCTTGTAAGCGCACTTCTGCTGCTTTAACTTGAGCTTCAGCGGCTTTAACTGCAGCTTGACGTTGAGCAATTTCCTCCGGACGAGTACCCTGTTGTAGCAGAATCAATGCAGCTTTAGCCTCGGTGACTGCGGCTTCCCTGACCGCAATTTCTTCATTGCGGCTACCACTTTCCAATAGTGACAAGCGTTTTTGTGCTTCTGCTAAAGCCGCTTTTGCCCTTTGGTGGTCGGTAACATATTGTTCTAATTGGTCCTGAGCAATTGCCCCTTGCTGCCGTAATTCCCCGTATCTAGTTACCCGCGATTGTGTAAGATTTACCAAAGCTTGGGCTGAATCTACCTGGGCTTGAGCTTGGGCAATTTCCTGAGAACGATTCCCCGCACGGGCTTGATTTAACTGCGCCTGGGCTTGGGCTAAACGGGCTTGGGCTTGGGCAATTTCTTGAGAACGACTCCCCGCACGGGCTTGATCTAACTGCGCCTGGGCTTGGGCTAAATTAGCGCGATATTGGAGGATTTGGGCGGGGATATCACCCACATCCATCCGGGCTAAAACTTGCCCTTGTTTCACGCGATCGCCTTGTTCTACATATAATTGTGCCAGCACACCGGGGTTTTTGGGACTAATATTCACACTTTGAACTGGCACTACCTTACCACTGGCTGCAATTCGCAAAGTCACATTTTGTGCTTCTACGGGGACAGTTAATTGGGTAATATCTTGTTCATTAGTTCTTTGAGTGATCAGATTATAGGTAACAGTTGTACCCACAGCTAAAGAACTCACTGCTATTAACCCAATTGCCCAGCGGAATGGATATTTAACTTTGCCCAGGAAGGGAACTTCTACTTGCGTAACCATAAATAAGAATAGCCTACGAATATCACTTAGCCTTAATCACCTGAGTAAGTGCGGGATTTTAAAGCACATCTGGAATCAATTGTCAATATTTATTTATCCATCAGCTAAACAACCAGACTGGAATTTAGCCTGATAGTTGCTTAATCTTTCTTTATATTACATTTTAATCTTTGTTTATGTCTTCAGCTAAAGTCGTAATTTTGTTGCTCTGCTCAACTGCTCTTGTGCCCTAGCACAACACAAAGCCATCTGACCGTATATTTTATTGACCTGAAATAGGCTATAATGTGTTCTCAAACTCCAGTGTGTCTTTCTTCTCCAGCAGAGATCGTTTAAGCTAGCTGAAAGATTCCTTGATTTACGGCTAGGAGGCGTTGGTGTGCCTAAAGATATTCGTTTAATTTCCCTTCTGGTTGTCTGTAGTTTGTGGAGTATGCCTAGGGCAGTTCACGCACAGGCACTGATACCTCATGTATTGCAACTAGATGCAGAAAAATTAGAAAAACAAGGGTTGCGTTTAGCACAAGAAGCAGTTCAACTCGGACAGTTTCGGCAGTTTGACCTGGCTTTAACTAGGGCGAGATTGGCGACTCAACTGGCTCCGGGGAATGATAAGGTCTGGGTTTTATTAGGCAGTTTACATTTACAGTCCGAGAACTTTGAAGCAGCCATTTTTGCATTGGAAAAAGCCCAATCTCTCAATCCCAAAAATCCTGATATTGTGTTTACTTTGGGTTCGGCTCATTTCCAACAGGAAAATTACCAAGCAGCAGCGGCGCATTACCACAAGGGTTTGCAGTTAAAACCCGACAGCGCTGAAGGATGGTTTGATTTGGGCAATGCTTACTATATGTTAGGTCGATTACCAGAAGCGATCGCCCACTACAATAAATCCTTGTCTCAAAATCAAAATTTCTGGCCGGCGACTAATAATATTGGCTTAATCAAATACGAACAGGGGGATATTGACACTGCAATCCAGCAATGGCAAGCTTCAGTGAAGATGGACAAACAAGCCGCAGAACCGCAATTAGCATTAGCAGTAGCACTATATAATCAAGGGAAACGCCAACAAGCCCTGTCAATGGGACGAGCAGCACTGCGCATCGATCAACGCTATGGTAATTTAGATTTCCTCAAGAAAAATCTCTGGGGTGAAAGATTACTATCTGATGCGGAAAAATTCTTAGCATTACCACCCATGCAAGCGGCTTTACAGCCAGAAGAAAACTACTAACTAATAACTGATTTGTAATTCTTGATAGTGAATACATGATCATATAGTAGTACATATATACTATCTCAGCCAGAATTCGCCCTGGGTATTTACTGGGCGAGTATTCCTGAGCTAGTACTCAATGATTAGTGGATCTCTGTGGGAAGAAGTGCAATAATTTGTTCAACAAACTGTTGATGGTCAACAACTGGCTTAGAGATGTAGCCATCGGCGCCGCTTTGGTGCAAAAAATTCTCGCGATCGCCTTCCATTGCATGTGCTGTGACCAGAATTACAGGTAAATTTGCCGTTTTTGGGTTTGACTTCAATATTTGTGTAATTTTGATCCCATCAACAGACTGACCTTGGTAAACGCTTCTTGAGAGAGAAACATCCATTAAAATCAGGTCTGCCTCTCCTAACTGGGCAATTTTGATGACTTCTTCCACATTTTCCGTATGTTTAACATTCAAGCCCCCCCGCTTGGTCAAAATTTTGGAAAAAACGCGAGCATTAATCAAATCGTCTTCAACAATTAAAACAGTTTTCATGAGGATTTTATTGAGAGAGTCAAACAATTGTGCATCAAAGTAGCCAAAGGATTTGAGATTAAGTTTAACCTTGGCATACAGGATATTTGTAGCTCTTCTGGACAGAAGCGCCGGAAGGTAAACCAAAATCCCAAATTTCAAAGTTACTATCAAAGGAGATGACAGAGCAAATTGCCAACCCTCCAGGATAATACTGCGGTGATTTATCCTGTGACCCTTACTGGTGGGAGACATGGGGGTAAGGTATGGAGGATTTTCATCACCATGATAAACTACCATCAAAATTGTATTATGAACCGCATCTCATCCGTTATGCTGCTTATTGCGTGCAGTGTTGAATCCCAGCGACGTTTGTGTAATTAAATTTCAGGAAAAAAACTCATGGCAAAACAGTTAGACCTTCTCCCAAAGGGACAGGTAATTACAACGGCCCTGCATACAGAGATGCAGAGGTCTTACCTAGAATATGCCATGAGTGTGATTGTAGGGCGGGCTTTACCAGACGTGCGTGATGGACTAAAACCAGTGCATAGGCGGATTTTATATGCCATGCATGAACTGGGACTAACACCAGATAGACCCTATCGTAAGTGCGCCCGTGTGGTGGGAGATGTGCTAGGTAAATACCATCCCCACGGTGACCAAGCTGTTTATGATGCCTTAGTCAGGTTAGTTCAGGAATTTTCCAGCCGCTATCCCCTATTGTCAGGACATGGTAACTTTGGTAGTGTCGATAATGACCCACCAGCAGCGATGCGCTACACAGAAACCCGTCTGGCACCCATCAGCCATGAGGGAATGTTGTCAGAAATTGGCGATGAAACTGTGGAATTTATCGGCAACTTTGATAATTCCCAACAGGAACCCACTGTACTCCCGGCTCAATTGCCTTTTCTATTACTCAATGGCTGTTCTGGTATTGCTGTGGGTATGGCCACAAATATTCCTCCCCACAATTTAGGAGAATTAGTTGACGGCTTGATTGCCTTGATTGACCAACCGGATTTGTCAGATGAAAAGCTATGGGAGATCATTCCAGGTCCGGACTTTCCCACTGGGGGAGAAATAGTTGGTAACTCAGGAATTCGAGAAGCATATTCTACTGGTAAGGGTGGAATTGTACTGCGAGGAGTGTCTAAGACGGAGGAAATTGCCCCTACTAGGGGTAGTAAGCGGCGCACAGCAATTATTATCACTGAATTGCCCTATCAAGTGAATAAGTCGGGCTGGATTGAGAAGGTCGCAGATTTAGTCAATCAAGGTCGTCTGCAGGGAATTTCTGATCTGCGGGATGAAAGCGATCGCGAAGGGATGCGGGTAGTGATTGAACTCAAACGTGATACCAACCCGCAAGAAGTTCTAGAGAACTTATATCACCAAACTGCCTTGCAAAGTAATTTTGGGGCGATTCTTTTAGCATTGGTGGATGGACAACCGCGCCAGTTAAGTTTACGCCAGATTTTGCAGGAGTTTTTGAAATTCCGGGAACAAACCCTCAACCGTCGCTATAGTTATGAGTTGGGTAAGGCACAAAGTAGGCTGCATCTAGTGTCAGGGTTACTCAAAGCACTATCTCAACTGGATCAGTTAATTGAGATTTTGCGCCAAGCTGCTGATGGTACTACGGCGAAAATCAACCTTTGTAGCCGTCTGGATTTGAGTGATGAGCAAGGAGATGCTATTCTGGCTATGCCATTACGCCGCCTGACTAGTTTAGAACAGTCTAATTTACAGCAAGAGTTTGAGAAACTCAGCGGCGAAATTGCTGTATTGCAAATATTACTTAGCGATCGCCAAGAATTACTCAAAAGACTGAAAAAGGATCTGCGATCCCTGAAGCGCAAATATAATAATCCTCGACGGACTAAGCTTTTAACTCATAGTCATCAAGGGTTACCAGACAAAAAAGGCTCGCAAAATCACAATAAATTATCTTTAGGGCAAAACCAAGTGGCTGACAAAAGTTTACCATCTTCTGAACCACCAGAAGAGGTATTATTAGAGTTTAGCCACCGGGGATATGTGCGTCGGCTACAGCCATCAGGGAAAAAATCGAAAGCTGACAACGGTGTAGCAGATCATGACTTCATCACCCAAACTGATTTAAGTACAACAGATCAAGACTTACTACTAATTACCGCTAGTGGCAAAGTTTACCCGGTGAATGTGGGAGATATTCCCCCTACAACTGGACGTTCTCCCCGGGGAACACCATTGATTACTATGCTCAGTAGTACGGCTCAAAATACTCAGGAACCGGTGGTTGATCGTGTCCTCTTACCAGAAAATTTGGAAACAAGGCAGATGGTTCTGCTGACAAAGGAAGGACGAATTAAGCGCCTGTCTTTGGCAGAATTTACCAATCTGACCCGTCGCGGAATGACGATTTTGAAGCTCAAAGAAGATGATCAATTGTTATTTACCCAGTTAACTACTGCCCAGGACAATCTGATTGTAGCCAGTTCTGGCGGACGCTTGTTAAAGTTCGCCCCTGATGATCAACAACTTCCGGTGATGGGGCGGACTGCTATGGGGTTACAAGCATTGCGGCTGTTGAAACATCAACACATGGTAGGCTGTGTTACTGTGGCTGGGGACGATAAACTGTTGCTCGTCAGTGCCGAAGGATACGCCAAACGGCTACCTGTGAGTCATTTAAAAACAGCTGAACGGGGTAATTTAGGTACACAAGCCCTGAAGTTTGCTACCAAAACCGATCATTTAGCTGGTATGGTGCGGGCGATCGCCTCTGCTGAGGTGGCACTGGTGACTAATAAAGAGCGTATTGTACGCATCCGAGTAGAGGCTGTACCCATTTTGGGGAGAGATGGTCAGGGTGAAAGCATTCTTGACTTGCACCGTGATGAAAGAGTGATCACGGTGATACCAGTCGGACTGTAATCGGCATACACCACATCAGAACTATGGGAAACTCACGCAGCTTGACACTTCCCCCGCCTAAAGGCGTGGGATTTGGTGCGTCACTGACGTTCCTTGCTTTTACTGGACTTGCGTCTAGCAGAATTGACACTCCCCACGGCTAGAAGCTGGGGGATTCTTGCTTCACGGGGATTCCAATGAATTTACCCGCGCTAACGCGCCGCTCCGCTAACTGCAAGCATCTTGACCGTGTGCCCCACGGCTGCAAGTTTGCGTGTAAATGGTTGTTTTACTCGCGTTGACCATTATATCACTGTGGCTAAAGCCAGTAAATCGTTCTAATGCGACTAAAGTCGCTAGCGCACAGTGCCCATAGTTAGAAACCAGGGGCACTGTGCGCGTTTTCTGGTAGAGGCACGCCACTGGAGGCAGTTAAGATGTACATTCAAAACCAAAGAGAAACTTGACGGCGATTTTAATCGCCAACCGCTAGCCCATAAATGGAATTTATGGGCTAGCTCGCCGTTGTATTAATGGTCTATGTGTGGGGTTTTTAGCGTCAGAAATCATAAAATTTTCTATTAATAGATAGAAGTTACCAGCTAGTTATTCCCAAAATAATCCGTAATCTCTGTATTTTAGGCGCAAAATCACCGAATTAATGATATAGTTATTGGGAATTACTTCTAATAATTAGGTAAAATGGCTGTAATTCCTGGACATCTACCCAGTGATAGATGGTTTTCTAGCTATTTTCCCAACAACTGCGTAAGTCAAGATACTGCAACAAATCATAAATAAATGTTGCATTTCTCAATTTTTTGTTATATTATTTTACGTAAGGCAATAATATTTTGTAAATATAGTTAGGAGTGCCAGCCATGACAAACGCAACAAACGTTAATGCTCCGGTAACTGAAGATCGCAACGCTTGGCGTTGGGGCTTTACACCCCAGGCAGAAATTTGGAACGGTCGCTTGGCAATGATTGGCTTTTTAGCAGCCGCGCTGATTGAGTTGTTTTCTGGTCAAGGCTTCCTTCATTTCTGGGGAATTCTGTAAGTTTGATATACAGAAATAGCTAGATAAAAAAAATCAATAAAAAAACCTGGTAGTACCAGGTTTTTTTATTTATGTTTCATTTTTGTATCATTGACATACTCACCGACCTATAAAGTATGGCTTACGCCACGCTAGGATATAGGTGATTCTTGACGCTTCACAACAACTTGCTACCAAGGTAGTCTTACAGTCGTCGCTCCACGTCCATTTAAAGTCGTACCGACGATAGCCTATGGGGACTGTTTTTTGTATTCATACACCAAAAAAAGCAAGTTCTATGAACCAAAAAGCCGTCCTTTTAGGACGGGGCTTGTATCCCATTCTGTTGGTCAAACTAATGACTAATGACTACCGAATATATTCCTTAAGAACACTATTGCGATTGGGATGACGTAACTTACGGAGTGCTTTAGCCTCAATTTGACGAATCCGTTCCCGGGTGACGTTGAAAATTTGTCCAATTTCCTCTAGAGTCTTCATACGACCGTCATCTAAACCATAGCGGAGTCGCAGTACATCACGCTCACGAGGACTGAGACTATCGAGGACTTTTTCTAGGTCTTCACGCAGCAGATTTTTGGAGACCTGATCTTCTGGAGTTTCTCCATCAGATTCAATAAAATCACCCAATCGAGAATCTTCCTCTTTACCGATGGGGGTTTCTAGTGAAATGGGTAACTGAGCAGATTTAGCAATAAACCGTAACTTCTCGATGGTCATTTCCATGCGAGTCGCAATTTCTTCTTCAGTGGGTTTGCGACCCATTTCTTGAGATAGCAACTTGGTAGTTTTCTTAATCCGCGAAATGGTTTCGTAGAGATGAACCGGTAGGCGGATAGTACGGGATTGATCAGCGATCGCCCGGGTAATAGCTTGACGAATCCACCATGTGGCGTATGTAGAAAACTTATAACCTTTTTCATGGTCAAACTTTTCTGCAGCGCGAATCAAACCAAGACTACCTTCTTGAATTAAGTCTTGGAAAGACAAACCACGATTCATATATTTTTTGGCAATTGACACCACAAGACGCAGGTTCGATTGCACCATTTTATCTTTTGCCCTGCGACCGATATGCAGGCGATAACGAAATGCTGGTAATGGCAATTGTACTGCTTCTGCCCATTCCCGATATTCAGGTTCCCGTTCTAACTGCTCTTGCAGTCTATCCCGCACCCTTTCTAATTCCAGTAAATCAGCGATTTTACGCGCCAATTCGATTTCCTCGTCTGCCCGCAATAGTCTAATCCGACCAATTTCTTGCAAATAAAGGCGAATAGAGTCTTCAGTATAGTGCTTTTTCTTGCTTTGTGTCCGACGACGTGATTTAGCGGCTTTTCCAGACTTTATGTCGTCCTCATCAGACTGAGGCTCTAAAAACTCATCTTCGCCATCATCATTAATCAGCAAGTCCTCTTCTTCTTCTTCTTCGACTAAGAGTTCTAACTCGAGCTCAGGCTGATTTATTATTTCTAGGTCAGGCTGATAAATGCTTTCGAGTACGTTGTTAGCCTGGTTCATGCCGCGTTCCTCATGCTCCTTGCAGAATCAATTACTCAGATGTGTTTACTGCTCTGTGAATCGAGCTAGTTAACTACCGAAAATAGGGTTTTAGACTGACTTCCCGGAAGTTTTCGTCCTCTGTTAGAGGGCTGTTTGATGATATGTAGAAAGTCGTAGTACTGACTTGCTCATTTTAGTTAGAAATCATATGTGTTGCTATGACATATAATTTTTAACCCATTTGTTTAAACAAAGATTTGTCTTGATCCCAAAAACCTACCATTTCATATAACCAAAATATGAGTCTAATATGAATGTTGGCATATTTTCTGATAAAGACTTTTCCGATTGTAGCGTGTTTCACAAAAATTGCACTCTTTTTGTGTGTTAATCATGATGCAATTGTCCAAAGTCAAGCCACTAATAACTAAAAGATATTAGAAATGGTAGTCATCCCCTGAAATTTTTCACTTTCTCCCATCCTAGTGGCATTGTCTTTACATTCAAAGGAAACTACACCCGCTATTACATACATTTAAGTATGATATGCAACATTAATTACATAGCAACTCTTTTGTTAATGTTAACTTAAGCGAGAAATACTAATGCACCCATTTTTACATTTCCTTCATAAACAACTCAATTTTTAGATTTGCATGGACTTTCTGGCACTGTCAACACAGTCAGAATCATCATGCTCGTCTTCAGACACGGAACTTTTGCCCTGCCAAATGCCTAAACTAGGGAGTTGAGGCTCTGGTGTCATCAGCAAAATGACCAACAGTTGAGATTTAACTGATTCGTCTTATTCACACATTAGCGCACTGCTGAGATTTCTACCTTATGATAGTTGACAAACTGTTCTTATTGTATACACCGATATTCTAATCAATTCAGAAGAATTTTAACAGTCAAAATTACAGATATTAGACTTAAGTAGGCTAATATTTAAATTATACAGGCAATATCACAGCCATCACCCCGGCAATACAAAGAAGGTTTGAGTATTCAGAAGTCTGAAAATAAAACAGTCATATCACGAGTTTATTACCCACTGGCAGAGTTGGTGAAATTGGTAAGATTGTCAAATATAATACCCTCTTTCTATGAACAATGTTCAGATTACCTGATATTTAATCCTGAATATATTGACGTAATTCTGCTAGAGGAAAGAGATTTGGCTTTGCTCTTCCAGCATAACAAATGCTGTTCTCAGTTGTGGAAAAAATTTACCCACAACCTAGATATAGGTGGTATTGACTCTTACCACAGTGGCAATATAGTTCCTGGATCTCAGTCACATGCAATTAATATTGGATACCCCTTGACAAGAATTTCTTTTTGTGGTTATTTTGCATCATTAAAAATGATATTTATGGTAACTTTATCTTGATGTATTATATCAAACAATTTTACCAGACAAGAAATCACAAAGAAAATTCCCTAGGTTTTGCTTCAAATGGGAAGTTCAACCAGGGAGTATTACTTTTGATCAAATTATGTGAGTTCTGGCTAATGGTCTAAGTATCGGGGAAATCTGGTGGCAGAATTACCCGATCAATTATATGAACAATCCCGTTGCTAGCTAGAATATCTGCTTGAGTCACCCTAGCATTGTTAATAGTTATAGTTTGGGTAGCATCATTAACATCTACTGTGGCGGGACTACCCTCAATTGTATTCACTTGTCCAGATGTCAGTTGATTGGACGCAAATTTCCCCGGAACAACGTGATAAGCAATTAGCCTGGTTAATTGGTCTTTGTTTTCTGGTTTGAAGAGGTTGTCTAAAGTACCTGTGGGTAAGGCATCAAAAGCAGCATCAGTAGGTGCAAAGACAGTATAAGGCCCTGGGGTTGCCAATTGATCGATTAAGCCTGCTGCTACCACTGCTCGTGTTAAGGTTTGAAACTGTCCTTCCTGAGCTGCAGCTTGTGCTAGTTGGGCTAAATTCAGATCAGCAGTTGTTTCTACACGAATATCTGCAACAGGAGGCGCAGTCACTGGCGGCGCTTCTGTCACCGGAGGTTCAGCGCAAGCAGATAGAGTAACTAAACTGCCCAAACTGATTATATTCAGCAATCCTTTACCTATAACTTTTGGAGTGAATTTCATATGTTGGTGAAGATTCCATTCAGTCAAGAATTACTGATAATAGTGAATATTTTCATGGCAATCATCCCTCAACCTAACGACATAGCTTGGAAACACTTAAATTGATAGTTAAATTAATTTCATATTCGCTGCTGGCGGAATCAGGGTTTAAGGCTCTTTTAGCCAGTCATTGCATGGTGTGACTATTTAATATGTCGTGAGGTTTCATCAGTCACAAGAAGTAAATTATTATTTATAATTATTTATAATTATTTATAATCCCTAAATTTCCATACCAGTTCACAATCAAATAAATAACCTCACCCCCAGCCCTTATCCTGAGTCAGGAAAGGGAGGTGAGGTCAAATAGCCCCGGTTTTATGTAATTAATTAACTATTTTTGTGGCTTATTTAAGTAATTACACTCGAGAACATGGGTATTTATATATCTAAGTCTGTGAGATTGAGTTTAGAAGCATAGGTTTCGATGAACTCGCGTCTGGGTGCAACCCGATCGCCCATTAAAATTGTAAAAATGCGATCAGCTTCGGCTGCGTCTTCAATTTCCACCTGCTTCATTTTCCTGGTTTCTGGGTTCATGGTGGTGTCCCAGAGTTGTTGAGGCATCATTTCACCCAAACCTTTGAAACGTTGGATGGTATAGTTAGCGTTGCTGGGGAATTGAGCAATTTTTTGTTGTAATTCCCGATCGCTATAGCAATACTCATGATTGCGTCCCCGTTCTAATTTAAATAGTGGTGGACAGGCAATATATATGAAACCTTGTTCAATGAGCGATCGCTGATATCGATAGAAGAAAGTTAACAATAGTGTCCGGATGTGCGCCCCATCAACATCAGCATCAGTCATAATCACAATCCGATGATAACGCAGTTGGGAAGCGTCAAATTCGTCACCTTTTACGCCTAAACCCAGGGCTGTAATTAACGCTTGAACCTCGTTATTTTTATAAATTTTCGCGTCGTCTGTCTTCTCGATATTGAGGATTTTACCACGCAGGGGCAGGATGGCTTGAGTGCGGCGATCGCGTCCTTGTTTAGCACTTCCACCTGCTGAGTCCCCTTCGACGATAAATATCTCCGACTCTCTGGGGTCACGAGAACTGCAATCTGCCAATTTACCTGGTAACGGCGAAGATTCCAAGACAGATTTGCGCCGCACTAACTCCCGCGCATGACGAGCTGCTTCTGCGGCTTTAAAGGCTTGAATAGCTTTATCTAAAATCGAGTCAGCGATTCCCGGATGAAATTCTAAATACTCACTGAGAACTTCTCCCACCAAAGAATCAACAATCCCGCGAACTTCAGTATTACCGAGTTTGGTTTTAGTTTGTCCTTCAAATTCTGGGTCAGGGACTTTCACAGAGATTACTGCTGTCAAACCTTCCCGGACGTGTTCCCCACTGAGATTAGATTCATTCTCTTTGATCTTATTGCGCTTGCGAGCAATAGCATTTAAAGTACGAGTCAGAACCGCCTTTAACCCTTCTAAGTGAGTACCACCATCAACGGTACGAATATTATTAGCAAACCCCAGCACATTGTCTGTGTAAGCATCAGTACACCACTGTAAAGAAACTTCCACTTGTACATTATTGCGTTCTCCCTGCACATAAATGATTTCTTCGTGCAGTGGTTGCTTCTCCCGGTTCAAATAACCAACATACTCTTTAATCCCACCCTTATACTCGTAGGTTTCTACCCTGGGGGTGTCGCTTTTGAGTAATTCCAGGCGATGGTCGCTAAAGGTAATTTTGACTCCTGCATTCAGATAAGCCAGTTCCCGCAGGCGACCTGCTAAAGTCATGTAATCAAACTCAATACCAGTAGTAAATATTTGGTAATCTGGCTTAAATTTGACAGAAGTCCCTGTTTTAGCCTCTTTTTCAGGCTTTACTTGCAGTTCAGTAACTGGTATACCCCTTTCATAGCGCTGGATATGAACCTTATGATCCCGCCAAACAGTCACTTCTACCAGTTCCGACAGGGCGTTAACCACAGAAATCCCCACCCCGTGTAATCCTCCAGAAACCTTGTAACCACCACCGCCAAACTTTCCCCCGGCGTGTAATACGGTTAACACAGTTTCCAAAGCCGATTTCCCCGTGCGCGAATGGGTGTCGGTGGGAATACCCCGACCATCATCTGTGACAGTCACGGAACCATCCCCATTGATATCCACTTCTATATGGGTACAGTGACCCGCCAAAGCTTCATCAATAGAGTTATCTACCACTTCATAAACTAAATGGTGGAGTCCTCGCGGCCCGGTAGTCCCGATGTACATCCCCGGCCGTTTGCGGACGGCTTCCAGACCTTCCAGAACTTGAATCTGATCGGCACTGTAACTGCTCGTCATGAAAATTCTCCTGATGCATGGGTTAAAAGTCGCCCAAAAACAAAAAAGTTAAAACACACCAAGATTATAACACAAAAGGGTTAATGAGGATTATAGACCAATTTTGTGAGAAGTTTATATAAGGGATGTAGCCCCATAAGTTTTGTCAACTTATGCCTTGAAATTTTGAATTACTCCGATTGACTCTGTACTATATCACTTTGGTAGAGGAAAGGCGAGGAGGAACAGCAAATTACCCATCAGCCAAAATGCCAGAAAAACTTTAAGATTCTATCACAAAGACTTGACTGGAAAATGGCACTATGGGAAGTTTAAACTGATGACTAAATTAATTGTAATTTGCGGTGCTACGGCCACAGGTAAATCAGGCCTGGCTTTGACTTTAGCTAGGGGTTTAGGTTCTGTCATCCTCAGTGCTGACTCCCGTCAGGTGTATCGGGAATTTGATATTGGGACGGCGAAACCAACACTTACAGAACAAAAATTAGCACCTCATTATTTAATAGATATCTGCGACCCCAAGGACACTATGACGGTAGCAGACTATCAGGAACAAGCACAAGGTTTAATTTCTTCCCTACCCCAGTTTCCATTACTGTTAGTTGGTGGTACTGGTTTGTATATCCGCTCTATTGTCCAAGGGATGAAAATTCCCAGGGTTGCACCAGATCAGGAATTGCGATCGCAACTGGAATCTTTAGGACAAGCTAGCCTATATGGTATGTTAAAACAAGTAGATGCGATCGCTGCCCAAAAAATCCATCCCCATGATCATGTTCGGACTTTACGAGCATTAGAAGTATTTTACATTACGGGTTGCCCCATTTCTGGGCAGCAAGGAGAGAACCCCCCAGATTACCCAATTTTACAAATAGGTTTAGATTGTGACCCGACAAAATTAAGGCTGCGCATTCACAGGCGAACCGAACAAATGATCGCTGATGGTTTAGTGGCCGAGGTAGAATATCTTTGTCAAAAATATGGTGCTGATTTACCCTTATTAAACACTTTGGGATATCAAGAAATTAAGCAGTATTTGGCGGGTGAAATTTCTTTAGATACAGCCCAAGAATTAATTGTTTTACATACAAGACAATTCGCCAAGCGCCAGCGTACCTGGTTTAAAGCATATCCTCAAATTCAGTGGTTTAACGCCGATGATCCTGATTTAGTAGAAAAGGTTTGGCGACGAATGGGGGAATTTGTTTAGCAGCAAAGCCTGAACCATGGGATAAAAGTAGTAACTGTCCCTCCTTGCAAGCGCTATTCTAGTAAAAATGAAGATATATCTACATCTGACTATAAAAAGCTATGCTCATCCCAGAGAAAAAGCAATACAACTGGAAAGCTATTATTAAAGCATTTGAAACTGTAGTTGGTAAAAATGGCGTGGTACAACGCCGGGAAGAACTCATTACCTATGAGTGCGATGGTTTAACCAGTTATCGTGAACGTCCCGCTCTGGTATTACTACCCAGAACCACAGAGCAAATTGCCCAAATCGTCAAAATATGTAATCAATATTCTCTACCCTTTATCGCCCGTGGTTCTGGTACTGGATTATCTGGGGGGGCTTTACCTTCGGAAAATTCAGTTTTAATTGTCACTTCCCTAATGCGACAAATCCTGAGTATTGATTTAGATAATCAGCGCATTGTCGTACAACCAGGGGTAATTAATAGCTGGGTAACGCAAACCGTCAGCGGGGCGGGATTTTATTATGCACCAGACCCCTCCAGCCAAATTATCTGCTCAATTGGGGGTAATGTGGCAGAAAACTCTGGCGGAGTACATTGTTTAAAGTACGGTGTCACAACTAACCATGTTTTGGGTTTAAAAATTGTCACCCCCACCGGGGAAATTTTAGATTTGGGGGGGCAAATTCCCGAAACACCCGGTTATGATTTAACAGGTGTATTTGTCGGTTCTGAAGGTACTTTAGGTATCGCGACAGAAATTACTCTCAAAATCCTCAAAACTGCCGAATCAATTTGTGTATTATTAGCTGATTTTACCAGTATCGAAGCCGCTGGGGCAACGGTTTCTGATATTATCAGCGCCGGAATTATTCCCGGTGGGATGGAAATGATGGATAACATTAGTATTAATGCAGTTGAGGATGTTGTCGCGACAAATTGTTATCCTCGCGATGCTACGGCTATTTTATTAGTAGAAATTGATGGCTTGGATGTGGAGGTTCAAGTCAATAAACAACGGGTTGCGGAAATTTGTCGGCAAAATGGAGCGCGCAATGTAACTAGTGCTAGTGATCCAGAAACTCGTTTAAAACTTTGGAAAGGACGCAAAGCAGCTTTCGCGGCCGCTGGACACTTAAGCCCAGATTATTATGTCCAAGATGGTGTTATCCCCAGAACTCAGCTACCTTATGTTCTGCAAGAAATTGAGGCATTAAGTGAAAAATATGGTTATAAAATTGCTAATGTATTTCATGCTGGCGACGGTAACTTACATCCTTTAATTCTCTATGATAATTCCATACCAGGGGCGCTGGAAAAAGTAGAAGAAGTAGGGGGAGAAATTCTCAAGCTGTGTGTTAAAGTCGGAGGAAGTATTTCCGGTGAACATGGTATTGGTGCTGATAAAAAATGTTATATGCCAGATATGTTTACCCCTGCTGACTTAGAAACTATGCAATGGGTAAGACAAGTATTTAATCCCCAAGGTTTAGCAAATCCTGGTAAAATATTCCCCACACCCCGCACTTGTGGCGAAGCCGCAAATTCAGTGAGTATTAAGCAGTTTCCCGGAGTGGAAAAATTTTAATTGGGCTAGTAATTTCGGCGAGTTTTGTATTAATGATATCATCATATCATCCTGAGAAATGTTAACTAAATATCTATATATAGCTATTTCTTAGGAACAAAAGTCAAGCCCATCAATGAAAACTTGGAATAAAGGTAGTTTTTTTCACTTACTGTGTTGGGGATTTCTGATCGTCTACACAGTATTTTTATTTCCTTCACTTCCTGCATCTCAATCGGAAAAAAGCTTACCAACAACAGAATTACGCGGTGTTTGGCTGACTAATGTCGCTAGTGGCGTATTATTTATACCCTGGGGAATTAACCGCGCCATTACACAATTATCAGCACTGAATTTTAATACCATTTATCCGGTGGTTTGGAACCGCGGCCATACTTTTTATAAGAGTAAGTTAGCTAAAGTTGTAACTGGTTCAGATGCAGATACTCTACTCAATATCATGCACGGCGGACAGGACGTTTTAGCAAAAATTATTAAGATTGCTAGACCTCATCAATTAAGTGTGATTCCTTGGTTTGAATATGGTTTTATGACCCCACCTCATTCACAATTAGCCAGGCGTTATCCTGATTGGTTAACCATGGGAAAAGAAGGGGAAAAATCTACTAATGAAGTTCCTTTAGAGGAAATGAATGATAATTCAGGACATCAGCAAGCTTGGTTAAATGCTCTGCATCCAGAAGTTCAAGAGTTTATCTTGGGCTTAATTAAGGAAGTGGTCAGCATTTATCATGTGGATGGTGTTCAATTAGATGATCATTTTGGTATGCCTGTACAATTTGGTTATGATGCTTTCACCGTTGATCTTTATCGCCAAGAACATGATGGTAAAAGTCCTCCTAGTGACCCGTTTGATCCAGAATGGATGGCTTGGCGCGCTAATAAGATTACTAATTTTATGGCAAAAGTTCATCAAAGTGTGAAAGCAATTAAACCTAATGCGGTCATATCTCTATCCCCAAATTCACAGGGTTTTGCCTATAAATACTATTTACAAGACTGGGAAACTTGGGTAAGGAGAGGTTTGGTGGATGAGTTAATATTGCAGGTATATCGCAATAATCAAAAGAGTTTTATTACTGAATTAGAACAACCAGCAGTGAAATTCGCTCGGACTCGGATACCGGTGAGTATTGGGATTTTAACCGGAACCTCTACTAGTCCTATGAAGATTTCCCAAATTCAACAACAGGTGAAGACAGTACGCGATCGCAATTTTCCAGGTATTTCATTTTTTTACTGGGAAAGTTTGTGGGGTAGCATTACCCCAGAACCTAAAGAGCAAAGGTTACAAGTGTTTCAGAAATTATTCGCCGCTAAAGCTGTTAGACCTTAACCTGGGAAAATGCTGTATACTATCGCTAGCGGATTGTATATGAATTTAACATGATACGGCTTTTGGTGACTGCGATTTTACTGGCGTTATTGACAGGGTGTGGTAGTATTGGATTATTGCCTAATACTCAGTTAGTCGAAAAAGCGATCGCACTCCAGGTAGAACAAACCCAGGAGCAACTCAACCAAAAACTGGATTTAGACTTCTCCGATTTTGAAATCAAACATTTAAAAATTCGCCAGGAACAACCCCTAACCATTGAAAACTTACCAGCTTTCCGCGTCCGGGGAACCTACGATTTAATTTTGCACCTTCCCAAAAGACAGTTAACACAACACCAACAACCTTTTGAAGTTTATTTGCAAATTCAGCAAGAAGGGAAAAGCTGGCGCTTGCTACTTCCCCAACAACAAAACCAGGAGTCACAAGGGAATTGGCGCAGCTATTTAATCCTAGGAGTTACGCATTGACAGAATAACAAAATAGTGCATTGATAAATATAGGTCGTCTACTTGCTAGGTATCAGACAATTAGAAAAATCACGAAACCATCCACAGCGCAATGCAATCTAGACCTATACACCTTATTTTTACTGTCAGAGCCAAAGTTTGGGGGGTGCAGTAGGTTAGCAGAGATATTAGGAGACGTTTCACATGATAGTGTGAATCGCTTTTTACTGAGAGAGCGATATGAACCGAAAGATTTATTCAACATTATAGAAAAAGTTATTAACTTGGTAGGAGGAATACTAAGTGTAGATGATACAGTGATAGAAAAGATTTACAGCGACCCCAAAAATGCTGAATTAATCGGTTATTTTTGGTCAGGTAAAGCCCATAAAACAATCATTGGCTTAAATTTAATCACTCTATATTACAGTGATATTCATGGTAATTCAGTGCCAATAAATTACAGAATATATGATAAAAAGGAGGGAAAAACAAAAAACGATTATTTTAGAGAAATGGTAAGTGAAATAATAAGCTGGGGAGTCAAACCCAGAATTGTAACAGGTGATAGTTGGTATTCAGGAGTAGAAAATTTGAAATTCCTAAAAAACCAGAAATTGGGTTTTCTCTTCGGAATTGAAAAAAATAGAACTGTTTCAAATGAGCCACACAAGTATTGTCAAGTAAGCACTCTGGCTATTCCCGAAGAAGGATTAAGGACTCATCTGAAAGAATTTGGATTTATAAAGTTGTTGAGGAAAGACTTTAAAAAAGAAGACTCTAGACACTATATTTTGTATCTTCCAGATGAGGAAAGAATCGAGGATATAACTAGAAATGAATTTATGACAATTCATGATACTCATTGGGGAATTGAAACCTTTCATCGAGCCATAAAACAAGTATGTGGAATTTGTCGGTTCATGGTTAGAGATACTCATGCAATTAAGACTCACATCTTTTGTTCACTTCAAGCTTTTGTTAAGTTGGAGTTTATGCGCTCTGAGAAAATAATTAGCAATTGGTATGAAATACAACGGAATCTGTTTACTTTAGTTGTACGTGAGCATATTTTTGCTAATCTTAATAGCGATCGCATGATCTAGATATCATAGATCATATTTTTTGTCAATGCGTAAGTCCTAGATCCATAGATCATATTTTTTGTCAATGCGTAAGTCCTAAATCCTTTGATATCAGTTACATCAAAAAATCTGTGCTGAAGTATATAAGCGTTTCATGATTGCTAAGATTTTTGTAGCATAATCTAAATCTGCTGACCAGCGCCCAGAAAGTTGATAAATTGATGGCGCAATTCCACGGGTGATAAAGCGAAATCGTGGGTCTACCACTTCGTTTACTAAAGGTTCAAGACTTCCATAGGCTTTTAAGTGTTGAATATGCGCTCTCACCCCAATTCTGGCGCTAGGAAAAGACGCAGCTTCAGCACTACCACCAATACAACCCAAACCAGCAAAGTTATGTTGCTCAGGTCTGACATCGCCCCCAAAACGTAAAAATTCAGTTTCTAAACACATTTGGCAGAAAGCAATGTCATAGTTCACACCCTCGATCTTACCTTCTTCTCGATATAATTGGGCTATCTCTGGAAAATTTACTAAAGCTTTTTCATAGTTGTTTTTCAGGAATAATTGTAACTCTACTTCCGATGCGTTACCCCTGGACATAATCCGGTCTAGTTGATCCAGACAAATTAATAAATTAGAACGTAAATTAACTATATTAACTGTGGAATCCCATGTAATTTCAACGTGAAATTCTCTTAAATCCACAGCTTTAATATAAACTATTTTATGGTAACTAATACGGTAAACATCTGTTAACTTAGATAAATCAATTTGTAGCTGATCTACTAAATTAATGGGAATGTAGCAATTACCATTAACTAATATGCCTTTTTCCCCATATTTTTGCCCATTAATATGAATATCAATAACTGGATAATTAGATACAACAGTATTTACAGAAATGCGGTCAGTTAGCCGACTCCAAGATATTAAACCCTCAGCAATTCCCAACGCAAAATCACGGCGACGATTTTGTAACAATAAGCGATCTTCTGGACTGCTCAGAAAGCCTACTTGCATCAATAAAGAAGGAATGATAACCTGGCGACAAAATGCCAAACTCCCCAAGGAACTATCTGTATCTGGCTTAACTCCCCAATTTCCTAACTGAGGGACACGCCCTAAAAGCTTGAGTAATAATAGTTCTCCATGACTTTGACGCTCTTGGTTATCAGCAATATAGTGGATACCAGCACCCTGGAGAATAGGACTGATAGCAGCTTGAGCATGAATTTCTAAGGCTACATCACCCGGACAGCTACGGGAATTAATCCAAGCAATAGTATCGGTGGCGCTCAGGTGGTCTGGAACGGCTAAAACTGGACAATTTTGTGCCCGTAATTCTGTTACTATTAAATCCCGCAGCAAAATCATTTCTGTGGTTTCGTTTATACTACCTGCTATGGAGCCTGTGTATACACCTTTTGCTGCTTTACCTCCAGCAGCGGAAATAAAAATACGTCCCATTTTTAGTTACTGTGTGTTATCAAAATTCAGTGCAAATAATTTTATACATTTCTGTTGGCTTTGGAGTAAGAATATAATACCTATTAGTGACTACAAAATAATCAACTAAAATGCAAATTCCCCGTTTGCACCCGGATACAATTGAGGAAATTAAACAACGTGCTGACATTGTTGATATTGTTTCACAGTACGTGGTTTTACGCAAGCGTGGTAAAGATTTTGTGGGCTTGTGTCCCTTCCATAATGAAAAAAGTCCCAGTTTCACAGTCAGTCAAACCAAGCAAATGTATTATTGTTTCGGCTGTCAAGCTGGGGGAAATGCCATTAAGTTTTTAATGGACGTGGGAAAACAGTCTTTTGCGGAAGTTGTGTTAGATTTAGCACAACGTTATCAAGTTCCTATCCAAACTCTCGCACCAGAACAACGTCAAGAATTACAACGTCATATTTCTTTACGTGAGCAGTTGTATGAGGTTTTGGCTTCAGCAGCACAGTTTTATCAACACGCCCTCAGACAGAGTCAGGGAGAAAAAGCATATGAATATTTACGACGCGATCGCCAAATCCGGGAAGAAACAATTCAGCAATTTGGGTTAGGTTATGCACCCCCGGGGTGGGAAACTCTACAACGCTATCTGGTGGAAGATAAACACTACCCCATACAATTGCTGGAGAAAGGCGGATTAATTAAGCCCCGTCAGGGGGGAAGCGGTTATTATGATGTGTTTCGCGATCGCTTGATGATTCCCATCCGCGATGTTCAAGGGCGGATAATTGCTTTTGGTGCTAGAACCCTATCTGATGAGCAACCAAAATATTTAAACTCACCAGACACTGAGCTTTTTAGTAAGGGTAAAACATTATTTGCCCTCGACCAAGCTAAAACTGGAATTTGCCAATGTGATCAAGCTGTGGTTGTAGAAGGATATTTTGATGCGATCGCCCTCCATGCTGTTGGTATTACTAATGTTGTGGCTTCCCTGGGTACAGCCTTAAGCATAGAACAGGTGCGGTTAATCTTACGCTACACCGAATCTAAAGAATTAATACTCAACTTTGATGCTGACAAAGCAGGTAATATCGCTGCTGAACGGGCCATTGGGGAAATAGCCGCACTTGCATATAAAGGGGAAATGCAACTGAAGATTCTGAATATTCCCGATGGTAAAGATGCTGACGAATACTTATATAGTCATACACCCCAAGAGTATAAACAACTGCTAGCAACTGCGCCACTGTGGCTGAATTGGCAGATTGAGCAAATTATTCAAAATCGAGACTTAAAAAAAGCTACCGACTTTCAGCAGGTCAGCGAAAAATTTGTTAAATTACTGAAAAATATAGATAATCGTGATACCAGAAACTATTACATCTCTCACTGTGCGGAAATTCTCAGCTTAGGTGACACCAGACTCATACCCCTACGAGTGGAAAATCTGTTAACTCAAATTGCGCCCACTAGAGTCATCACAAATAAACCCTTACCCCCTCAGAAGAAATGGGATAGTCCTAAGCCTACACCGGATCTTATTTCAGAAAATAAAAGTCTTTTAGAATTAGCAGAAGCCTTACTCCTAAGAATTTATCTGCACTGTCCCGAACAGCGCCAGGCTATTTTCCAGACCTTAGAAGCAAGGAATTTAGAATTTAGCCTTTCCCACCATCGATTATTGTGGCAGAATATTTTAGAATTAATGGGAGAGGAACTAGATTTAATATCAAGTTTACAAAATAAATATTTAGAATTATCAGCACCAATCGAGGTAATTTCCCATTTATTTCATCTGACTGAAAAAACTCAGAAAGAAATTCTGCGGACACCCCAAGTAGTCCAATCTGCGATCGCCTGTATGGAGAGAGTATTAATAGAAAAACGCTGTCGTTACTTTTTGGAAGTCTGGCAAAAAACCGGATCAGAATCAGATTACCAATCTTTCTACACCGAAAAAATCCGACTACAGGAATTAGAGAGCCAACGCCTATTTCCCATTACAGATTTGCTGTAATTTCATGCTGAGAATTACAACTGCTCAAGAAATTTTTGAGAATTGGAATACCATTAATCCGCCCTAATCTATTACAATCAACATAAACCTGTATCACCTTAGCTTTTATGAACCTAAATACTGCTAAACGCTTCAGCGTCGATGAATATCACCGTCTAGCAGAACTCGGTTTTTTTGCAGAGGATGACCGATTTGAGCTAATTGAAGGAGAAATAGTGGAAATGGTCGCTAAAGGTACACCACACTCCGTTTGTAAAACTCTTTTATTAAGGGAGTTAATCAAGGTTTTAGGAGACAGCGCTTTAGTCAGAGGTCAACAACCAATTATCATCTCTGAGTACAGTGAACCTGAGCCAGATTTAGCCATTGTTCGTAATGTTGATGATAATTACCTTTCTGGTCATCCTCAGCCATCTGATATATTGCTATTAATTGAAGTTGCTGATTCCTCATTGAAATATGACCAAGAGATAAAATTACCTCTTTATGCCAAAGCACATATTAATAATTATTGGATATTTAATTTACTAGATAATCATCTAGAATGTTACAGTCAACCTTATCAAGATTTACAAGATAAATTTGGCTATCGCCGCAAATTAATTTACTTACCAGAGGAAAAAATCACATTATCCGGGTTTGCTAATTTAGTTTTAGATTTATCTCGGGTATTTCCCAAAATATAAAAAAAACCACAGATGAAGCTTGTTCATCTGTAGTTCAACTTAGCAAAAGTCTAAACTAATCCTACCAACTTGGCACTTAAATCCCACAGACTTTCAGCCTTGTCATCATCACTAGCTTCATTAGAGACCTCTTGCAGAAATGACTTACGGTTTTTCTTCTGTCTATTTCCCCAGCTCCAATAAGCACCAGATTGATTATATGCAGGATCACTAACTACCTCAGCTACGCGATCGCCAGCCTCCTCCTCAGACACAAACCCGCCAGTAATGTACTTTTGGAAAACTGGGAAAATCTTCTGAAACAAAGGATAGTGATTTCTAAACAGAGCAGTTGTGGCCACACAACCAGGATAAAGAGAGCTAAAAGTGATCCCGTGTGACTCATGATAACGCCTATGTAGCTCCCTCATAGTCAAAACATTACACACCTTACTATCCTTGTAAGCCTTCACGGGTTCAAACTTCTTACCGTCAATCATCGTGATTGGATCTTTAAACCCTTGAGCCAAACCCTTCAAATCACCCAAATCTGGACGCGGTGGAATTTTTCCTCCCAACTCCTTCGGGTTATGGGTAACAGTTCCCAAAATCACCAAGCGTGGCTCCGCAGATCGGGAATTTTTCAAGTCTTCCAAAAGCAAATTACACAACAGGAAATGACCAAGGTGATTTGTGGCCACAGTCAGTTCAAATCCCTCTGGGCTGCGCAATGGCTCCTTGATTAAAGGCATATAAATTGCCGCATTGCAAACCAAAGCATCCAAAGACTTACCAGTAGCGTGGAAATCCTTGACAAACTCCCGAACACTATCTAAAGAAGCTAAGTCAATATGCATGACTGTGTAGCTGTCCGGCTGCATTCCCAAAGACTTAGCAGCATTTTCTGCCTTGGATAAATCCCGACAGGCCATCACCACATACCATCCTTTTTGGGAAAGTGCTCTTGCAGCTTGCAAGCCCACCCCAGAGGAAGCGCCTGTGATCACGACTGTTGATTTCTGATCTTGTGTCATTTTAATTAAAACTGCATGAATTGTCTTGTGACATATTTATAATCTCTAATGTTCTCATATCACAGAACCAGCGAGTTTTAAATTTTGAAAAGCAGATTACTGGCAAAACAATGTATCCCGTGTATCCCTTCCTGTTAAGGGATTAGTACCTTTAGCCAGTTGGCACAATTTTTTTTCCTCATCGGGACGCAGCAGAACATCAGTAAAATCCGCCCCATCAATAATCGCACCGTCAAACCTAGCGTTAGCAGCAAACGCACCTTCTAAAATCGCATTAGTCAAATTAGCTTTAATCAGTCGAGCTGAATCTAAAGTAGCAAAGGACAGGTCAGCACCCTCCAAATTTGCCGATTCTAAATTCGCCGCAAAAAAGCTGACACCACGCAAACTCGCATGGCTAAAGTTACTCTGGCGGAGATTAGCTTTAGTAAAACTAGAGTCTGTCAAATCACGTCCAGAAAAGTCAGACTCTGTCAATATCTCTTTGTTATATTCCAGGGCTACAGCTGTTGGCGTATACCCTACAATTATTGTGATGCTAACT
Organism: Anabaenopsis elenkinii CCIBt3563; assembly: GCF_015245355.1. Taxonomy (GTDB): domain Bacteria; phylum Cyanobacteriota; class Cyanobacteriia; order Cyanobacteriales; family Nostocaceae; genus Anabaenopsis; species Anabaenopsis elenkinii. The sequence goes on from NZ_CP063311.1 coordinate 3,349,864, forward strand.
AGGACACCAAGCAATACAACGAGTATGCTAGTCCCAATTTCCTGACTTAATCTACTATTCATCATATTTTTAACCAATGGCGAACCCTCCTTCCTCTCATTATCCCGATATTGGTGAATTAGGAGAAGACCTAGTAGCACAATGGTTACAGTCTAGAGGCTGGACTATTTTGCATCGTCGTTTTTCCAGTAGTTGGGGGGAAATCGACATTATCGCCCAGTTTCAGGAGCAACAGCTAGGTAGTGAAGGTGATCTGTTTGTTCACCAATTACCCCAACTAGCATTTGTGGAAGTCAAAACCCGTAGTCGCGGAAGTTGGGATGCAGGGGGTAAAAGTGCCATCACACCCAAAAAACAGGCTAAAATTTGGCGGACTGCCAAAATATTTTTAGCTGAGTATCCTCATAAAGCTGACTACCCATCTCGCTTTGACGTTGCTCTTGTTTACTCTCGGCAAATATCAAAACAGCCGACTAGAATTACATTGATTCCAGAACCTTTAGCTAGCTTATCAGCGGATGGATACCAATTTTATTTGCAAGAATATCTCCCAGCAGCTTTTGATTGTTCTGTCGAGGACTGATGGTCTGGAATTAACATTCACGCCAGTGTTTCCGGACAGTAACCCAACCCCCGGACGAATTGTTGTCGGAAGGCTTCAATTTCTTCTTTCTCGGGGTTACCATGGGAGACGATCGCCACTTGGTAGCGCCGCATTACCTCTACAGGGTATTGTCCGGCTTGTAAACTCCAAAGTGCCATTTGCACCCGCATTGGTGGTGTATAGCTAATTCCTAATTCATTGAGAAAAGCCCGAAAGTCCCCATCCTGTTGGGGCGAAATTGCCTCTGTTAATTTTATCCTTACTACCCAGCCGTCAATTTGATGTATTACGCTCACGAAAGAAACAGGTATCTGAGGTCTGGCGTGGAGATGTTGTACAATTCTCAAGGTTAAACTGGCATTGGCCAGGTAATATAAATATTCCATAGTTGCTGCTGGGGACTACCTCCCATCCTACATTTCCATCTTCGTCAGTAGATCGCCGTTGTGGTTAGGGTAAAACCCCCCGTTCTTATATGGGGAAGTCTACCCAATTTTAACGCTAACACGAAAGTCCCTATCTTCAGCGAAGCAAGGTAGGGATGAATAGTGGGAAATTACGAAAACCTCTAAAATGTATCTGAACGTAGTTCAGAGAGTGCTCAGGGGATTTGAGTAATTGACAATTACTTGTTAGGCGCATCTTGAGATTGTATATATTGCTTGATTTTCTCAAGAAGCAACAAGTAGAAGCAACATAATATGAACTCGACCAAAAAACAGGTTTTCTATAAAAATTAGATAGATATTCTGAGAGGATGTTTGGAAAGTATTAAACAGGTAATTTTTATATTAGGGAACAGGGAACACACCGAACAGGGAATGGGGGACACTCCGAAACAATAAAATCCAGTCCCCTCCCCTTACAAGGACAAGACAAGGTGGACAAGGTGGACAAGGTGACAAGGGAGAAAAACAGTACAAAGTCTGTATTTTTAGTAAGAAAAATAGCCCCTTAAAAGACCATTGTCCGTATAAAATCTTCCTTGTCCACTTTCCTTCCTTGTCTTCCTAGTCTTGCCTTCACAGATCATATTAAAAACCTACCCTTGCAAGGAGAGGGTGGGGTGAAACAATAGTTGATACACTAATCATGACTGATCAAACATCCTCTGAAAATTCCTTTTGGATAATTTTACTGGATGCTGATTTCAATCTGCCTACAAGAGAAGATAAATTGTTATCTGGATGAAAATCAACTAGCAGATGAACATGGTCTACTTCTGGTGAAAATTCAATTAGTCTGCACTTGGTTTTTACACAAACATTAGCAAATATTTCTTGTAGTCTCTCCAATATTGTTGTAGTTATTGTTTTCCGTCTATATTTAGTTACAAACACCAAGTGTAGGTGAACAGAGAAAACCGAGTGAGAACCTTTTCTTACAACCAATTGACAAACATATACATCATTTCTAATATAATAGAACAAAATACCTGCAGGAGGAAAATAAATCAGTGGCGACAAGGCGGATGACTTTCAGGCTATACCCAAATAAGCAGATAGAACAGTCTTTGAGGTATCACCGAAAGCTTCACAAAGACATTTTTAACGCTGCTGTATATAACAGATTTACTCAATATCAAAAATTCAACCATAAGGTTGATTATTTTGAGCAACAAAATTGTTTACCTGCATTCAAAGAAGTGTGGACAGAGTATAAGGAAATTAACTCTCAATCTCTGCAAGCCACATTAAAACGCGTAGATTATGCTTTTGAACGTTGGTTCAAAGGTTTAAGTAAACGTCCTAAATTCAAATCAATTCTACATTATTCAGGTTGGACATATCCGGCTAAATCTGGGTATTCAGTAGAATCCCACGGCGAAAATGGGTATTTGAATCTGTCTAAAATCGGACGTATTCAGATGCGGGGTAAAGCTAAGTATTGGGGAACTCCCACTACTTGTACTATCCTTTATCGTCATGGTAAATGGTACGCATCGATTACTGTAGATGTTTTAGACCAAGTTCTCAAGGCAGAAATTTTACCAACTGGTGCTGTTGGTATAGATTTAGGTTGTAATGCAGGGTTGTCAATTACTGATGGTCAGAATCATCAACAGATTGAGGCTCCTAAGTTTTTGAGAACCGCTGAACATCAAATCAAGAAAGCATCCAAGGATAAAAGACGAAAACGCGCCCCAAATAGGAAGCAAAAAATTAAAGCTTCTAGGAGATGGAAAAAAGCTCAATCAAAGGTTAGTAAACTAATTCGTAAGGTTGCTAACCAGCGTCAAAATTGGGTACATCAAGTTGCAACAGACATTGTACGCGGTAATAGCTTCGTTGCAACTGAGAAACTAGAAGTCAAGAACATGACCAGTAAAGCTAAAAAAGGCAAGGGTAAGAAACAAAAAGCAGGTTTGAATAAGTCAATACTAGATGTTGGTTTTGGGATGCTTCGCAGTACCATCAAGTACAAAGTTGAGCAGATTGGTGGTGTATTTGTAGAAGTTCCCACCAAGAAAGTAAAACCTAGCCAAACCTGTCCTAAATGCGGTCATCAACACAAGAAAACACTTGATATGAGGGTGCATAATTGTGGTGTTTGTGGTTATACACAAGACCGCGACATCGCCGCAGCAGAAGTAATGCTTTACTGGGGAAAAGGAATTCTACCGGAGTCAGGAACTGGCTTCGTAGTTGCAGAGTCGCCTAGCTCTACCGTATCGATCCAGCAAGCTGGATCGATGCGGCAACTAGGGGCAAAGAAGCGACAAAAATCTACAGAAAGTTTTGCTAAAAACGAACTGAGGGAGGTAGAAACCTACAGTTCAGGCGAAGCCAACTGTGGGTAGTTCATATGAAATTTTGCAGATGTTGTACTAGTTGTTCTGCTTGCATCACTCCCTCAATTCTCTCGACTGGCTGACCTTGCTTAAACAGTATCAATGTCGGTAAGGCAGTAATTTGGTACTGACTTGCTAACATGGTATACTTTTCGGTGTCAATTTTGACAACACGCAAACGATTTTGTAATCGGGCGTTAACTTGCTCTAAAATTGGTACCATCATCTGACAAGGACCACACCAATCAGCATAAAAATCTACTAATACTGGTACATCAGAACCAGATAACATCTCTTCAAAACTGTTGAATTGTTTTTTTGTCGCCATGTGACACACACCAAATCTTTATTGATTGCTTTTAATGGTAATGTGTACCTTACAGAATCGGCATATCATCATTTTGTTTTTATTGTTGCTCAATTTCCCAATCTTCCCAAAGGTATAGATGTCTGATTGAGGAAGCAACTAAATCTAAAATCCTACAATTATAGGCACAAATCACCATAAGATCATTAGCGCGGTGATTTGAAAGGCAAAAGGAATAATTTATGGAGATTTTACAGGGACAAGTTGCAATTATTACAGGTGCTTCACGGGGAATTGGCAGAGCGATCGCCTTAGAACTAGCTACACAAGGAGCGAGTATAGTAGTTAATTATGCTAGTTCTAGCGACGCTGCTGACGCTGTAGTCGCAGAAATTAATGCCGCCGGTGGTCAGTCCATTGCCCTCAAAGCTGACGTATCAAAGGTTGAGGAAGTAGAGGCATTATTTAACGCCACCATGGGAAAGTTCGGGCGCCTTGATATTCTTGTCAATAATGCCGGTATTACACGCGACACGCTGCTTTTACGCATGAAGCCAGAAGACTGGCAAGCAGTGATTGACCTCAACCTTACAGGTGTATTCTTATGCACCCGCGCAGCCAGTAAAATCATGCTCAAACAACGTTCTGGACGCATTATTAACATCTCCTCCGTAGCTGGACAAATGGGTAACCCTGGTCAGGCCAACTATAGCGCTGCCAAAGCAGGGGTCATCGGGTTTACTAAAACCATAGCCAAAGAACTCGCTTCTCGGGGAATCACGGTTAATGCCGTTGCTCCTGGTTTTATTGCCACAGATATGACCAGTAAACTCAGCAACACCGAAGATATTTTGAAATTTATCCCCCTAGGTCGCTACGGTCAACCAGAAGAAATAGCTGGTATGGTGCGCTTCCTAGCTGCTGATCCTGGTGCTGCTTACATTACTGGACAAGTCTTTAACGTTGATGGCGGCATGGTAATGTAATCAAGAATGGCTTCAGGTTCTTTGCCAGATGGTAACAGTCAAGAGCATGACAATACTAATAGCAGTGGTAAATATCACCAGCACAGTCATGCCTTGTATTCTCATGGCCACCAAATTAAAAACTAAACTGATACTCCACAGAGTCAACGCAGCATGGCGCTGGGAAAATCCCCAGGCCAGTAGGCGGTGATGTATGTGGTCTTTGCCAGGGGTACTCAGGGGGTTTTTTCCTGCCAATAACCTGCGGATAAACACTTGTGTAGTATCCAATACTGGCAATATGAGAAATAAAATCGTTGGTCCGAGGGCAAAAATCGTATTTTGTTGTAGGTTACCTAAAATACTGGTTGCAGATAGAACATAACCAAAAAAGTATGCACCGGCATCACCCATAATAATCATTGAGGGGTGGAAGTTATGGCGTAAAAAGCCCAAAGCTGCACCCCCTAAAGCCGCCAGGACTAAAATAGCCGCTGCCCGATTGGGAAATTGGGCAGCAACCCCTAACAAACTCATGGCAGTGATAAAACTCACTCCCCCTGCCAACCCATCCATACCGTCCATCAAATTGATGGCGTTAGTAATACCTACTACCCAAAGTACCGTCACCGCCATGGAAAACAGCGAGTCTATCGGCGTGTTAAAGCCAACATCAATACTGATGCCGTTAGCATACAGTAACAATGCCGTGACAATTTGGGTACATAGCCGCACAGAGGGCGGTAAACCGAACTGATCATCAATAAAACCAACCAGCACTAGGATGGAACCCCCTAGTAGAATAGTTAAAACTTGAGCCAGCACGCTTTGCAGGGCAATAGGTCGCAATAGGCTAGCTAGTACCATAGCGGCAATCACTCCCGCATAAATAGCTAAACCACCCGCATTGGGTAAAGGTTGCTGGTTAAGTCGTCGTGCATTTGGTTGGTCAGCCCAACCTACCCGCAAGGCAAATTTCCGCACTGTGGGAATCAAACGCCACGTTACCAGCCAAGCCAACAGAAATGTCAAGACTACTGCCAACCAGCCGGAGCCGCTAGGTTCGGCAATGCCGAGGGATTTAAGAAAGTTGTATATATTCATCCCCCAAGTTAAGCATTACTGCATTTTCCTATATGAGTATCAACTGTAATATTAATCAATTTTGGGAATTTGCATTTATAATCTGAGCTGTTTGGTGATTAGCAGTCTGGTTTAGTGAGTGCTAAATTGTCTAATGGAACGACTAGAGAGATAAAACATGGCAAAAATTATTTCCTTTGATGAAGAGTCACGGCGATCGCTAGAGAAAGGTGTTAACGCCATAGCTGACGCGGTGAAAATCACCTTGGGACCTAGAGGTCGTAACGTCCTTTTAGAAAAAAAATTTGGCGCCCCCCAAATCGTTAATGATGGGATCACAGTTGCCAAAGAAGTTGAATTAGAAGATCCTTTAGAAAACACCGGTGCAAGACTGATTCAAGAAGTGGCATCCAAAACCAAGGATATCGCTGGTGATGGGACTACCACCGCCACAGTTTTAGCACAGGCGATGATTAGAGAAGGTTTAAAGAACGTCGCCGCTGGTACTAACCCCATCAGCTTAAAGCGGGGAATCGACAAAACTGTTGAAGTATTGGTAGAAGAAATTGCCAAGGCGGCAAAACCAGTAGAAGGAAGTGCGATCGCTCAAGTGGCCACTGTTTCCTCCGGTAATGATGAACAAGTCGGCGCAATGATTGCCGAAGCCATGGAAAAGGTCACCAAAGACGGTGTGATCACTGTGGAAGAATCCAAATCCCTCACAACAGAACTGGAAGTAGTAGAAGGGATGCAGATTGACAGGGGTTATATTTCTCCCTACTTTATTACCAATAACGACAGGCAAATCGTAGAATTTGAAAACGCCCGCATCCTGATTACCGACAAAAAAATCAGCAGCATCCAGGATTTAGTTCCTGTGTTGGAAAAAGTAGCCCGTCTGGGTCAACCCCTACTGATTATTGCCGAAGACTTAGAAGGAGACGCTCTAGCAACTTTAGTAGTCAATAAAGCACGGGGTGTGCTGGCTGTGGCCGCTATCAAAGCACCAGGATTTGGCGATCGCCGCAAAGCGATGTTACAAGATATCGCTATTCTCACCGATGGACAGATGATTTCTGAAGAAATCGGTTTAAGCCTAGACACTGCTACTCTAGAAATGCTAGGAACTGCCCGCAAAATCACCATCGACAAAGAAAGCACCACAATTGTGGCAGCTGGTGAAACCAAACCAGAGGTACAAACCCGAGTTGCTCAAATTCGTAAGCAATTGGCAGAAACTGATTCTGACTACGATCGCGAAAAACTCCAAGAACGCATTGCCAAGCTAGCAGGCGGTGTCGCAGTCATTAAAGTGGGTGCGGCCACAGAAACCGAACTCAAAGACCGCAAACTACGGATTGAAGACGCGCTCAACGCCACTAAAGCTGCTGTGGAAGAAGGGATAGTCCCCGGTGGTGGTACGACCCTAATCAACTTGACTAAGAAAATAGACGCCATCAAAGCAACCCTTGACGAAGAAGAAAAAATTGCCGCGGATATTATCAAGCGCGCATTAGAAGCTCCCCTGCGTCAAATAGTAGATAATGCTGGTGGGGAAGGTTCTGTGATTGTCTCTCAAGTCAAGGACAGCGATGGCAATATTGGTTACAACGCCGCTACTGGCAAGTTTGAGGATTTGATTGCTGCTGGTATCATCGATCCTGCGAAAGTTGTGCGTTCAGCTTTGCAAAATGCTGCTTCTATTGCGGCTATGGTCTTGACTACTGAAGCCATTGTCGCCGAAAAACCAGAGAAGAAACCCGCAGCTCCTGCTCCTGACATGGGCGGCATGGGCGGCATGGGCGGCATGGGTGGCATGGGCGGTATGGGCGGCATGGGCGGCATGGGTATGTTCTAGTCTGTGTTGCTGAATGTCAATATTGTCCGGTGCAGTTTGTCTGAATCAAGGCAAACTGTTTTTTTCATCTTCTACTAGTCTGGCCTGGGCAGTGGGCTGGCACGGCACTGGTATACTGGTCAAATAATTCCTATTGCTTAAAACTGTAATATGAGGAGTGGCGACCAAAATTTAGTTATTTTGACCCTCTATATTATTGGCGTTGCTTACGTCTTTAATCGTATGGTTGAGTCTATTGATGATCAAGTAAAATTTGAATTTCAAAAAGCAGCGGTTGATCAACAACTCAAAGAACAAAATCTCCTGGACAAACTGGGGATTTCTTTTAAATTTAAATCTTTGTATCCCGTAGACGATGTCAAAGATTTATCGCTGAGTATTGAAAATAAATCCGATAATATTGCCATATATGTAGACTGGGACAATAGCTCTTTAGTAGTGGAACATACCAAGCAGTCACGTCGAGTCATTCGCAAATCACCTGACTTAACCCGTGACTTAGGTGTACCACAAAGTCCTAGCCTAATTGCTCCCCAGAAAACTCTTTCCGAAACGGTCACAGCAGAAGATGTTTTTGACCGTGATGCCTCCACAGGAACTTACTGTGCTACCAAACCCATAGTTAATATCACAGCACTTAGTAAAGGTGGTGGACCGCAAAAAAAGTTATATAACGATTTTATGAAGGAAAGAAAGGAGTTGACATTTTCACTACAGCTAGTGTTACGCATCTCGGAATTACGTGTGGGTCTAGCCCCGGGTGTGGATATCCCTCCCACTTGTATTATCAATTGTCCTTTCACTATTAGAAAAGTACCCTGGACTTATGCTTTGCCTTGGAAGAAAAAATAAGTAATCCCCACCACACACATTGTACCATCCCGGATTACACTGGATTTAGGGAGAGAGTAGGCGCAGGCGGTTGCAGATTAGTCAGAGTGACTGGTTTGAGGAAAGTCCGGGCTCCCGAAAGCCCAAACTTGCTGGATAACGCCCAGTGCGAGCGATCGCGAGGATAGTGCCACAGAAAGATACCGCCTTTTTTAAAGGTAAGGGTGCAAAGGTGCGGTAAGAGCGCACCAGCACAACCGAGAGGTTGTGGCTCGGTAAACCCCGGTTGGGAGCAAGGCCAAGGGAAACTAAGGTTGGTCTTTTACCAGTTTCCATTTATGAGAGCCGCTAGAGGCGTTTGGTAACAAGCGTCCCAGATAGATAACTGCCCTCAAAGGTGTTTTTTAACACTCGGCGAGAACAGAACCCGGCTTATGTCCGACTCTCTCCCCTCTTTTTTATCCCCCATTTCCCCATCCCTTTTAATGACACTTGTTTATCCCCGCCGTCAGCGACAGCTCGAAAGTTTAGTGAGAAAGTTAGGTTTACCACCAGGTTTACCCATTAAGTGGGAACTGTTGGATTTGGCTCTGACTCATCCTAGTGTTTCGGAATCGGCAAATTATGAACAATTGGAGTTTGTGGGTGATGCGGTGGTGCGACTGGCGGCGGCGGTAGTTTTATGGGAAACCTATCCTGATTGTCCAGTAGGGGATTTTGCTGCCATTCGTTCAGTGTTAGTCAGTGATCGCATCCTCGCACAATTGGCGAGGGAGTATGGTTTTCAATTATACTTACTTGTAGCGGGTAGTGCTACCAGTGATAAAATTGGTCAAGAATCACGATTAGCAGATGCTTTTGAGGCTGTTCTAGGTGCCTTGTACCTGAGCACAAACAACCTGGAATTAATTCGCCCTTGGCTAGATTTCCACTTGCAAAAGTTAGCCACGGATATTCGCAGCGACCCCGCCAGACTCAACTACAAAGCAGCTCTGCAAGAATGGACACAGGCAGAATTTAAAGTTTTACCTGAGTACCGAGTCAGGGAAGTTAATCAACCAAATCAAAATCAAGAGCGTTTCGCCGCCGAAGTTTGGCTTCATGACAATAAATTAGGTGAAGGTAAAGGACGCTCAATCAAAGCTGCGGAGCAAGCTGCGGCAAAAGTAGCTTTTTTAGCTATATCTCAACCTGAAAATCAGTAAATCCGACTATATATCTCATTACATCGTCAATCTGGCGAGTGCCGATTGACTAATGACGACTCAGGTAACCCCTAGTCCCCTGATCTGGAGAACCAGAACTGTTAATCACAGGTTCTTTTGCAGCTGCACCAGTTAATAAAGCACTATCAATCATCGGTAATGTAATCTTCACCGTCGTACCTTGGTTTATACCTGCGCTTTCAAGAGTAATACTCCCTCCCATAAGTTCGACTAAATTCCGCGAAATAGCTAATCCTAGTCCCGTACCTTCTACCTTGCGTGTAGTTCCTCCATCTAACATCACAAAGGGGCGAAATAGTTTGTGCTGCTGGGTAGGTTCTATACCTAGACCCGTATCTGTGATGCTGATGATCACCTGAGATTTATGATGACTAGATTTGGAAATGGCTGTAGCAATGGTAATGCTTCCTTGGTCGGTAAACTTAGTCGCATTACCAATGATATTAATTATTACCTGCTTTAACTTTGCTGCATCTGCTGCTACAGGAATCAAATCAGTACCTAAATCAGTTTTTAACTGCAAACTTTTGTTTTGAATATTTACTGATTGTAAATTAATCACTTCCAGCAGTATTTGTCGCAGATCAATAGGTACTGTAACTACTGAGAGCTTACCTGCTTCAATTTTAGAAATATCAAGCAGCTCATTAATAATACCTAGCAAGTGAATAGCTGTTTCATCGGCACGTTGCAGAAATTCTATTTCTTCTTCCCGGCTATCGCACAAGCCATCGTGAACCACCCGCACACAATTAATAATCACATTAAGTGGATTCCTCAACTCATGGGAAGTGGTAGCTAAAAACTGACTTTTGATCTGGTTAGCACTTTTTGCCTCTTTCCAGGCAATTTCTAGTTCTTCCGCCCAGGCTTTGAGTCTCTCAACCATTTGGTCTATGGCTTGGGCCAGTTGGTTAAACTCCCGAATTTGGAAATTTCGCGGTACTGGTTGTGCGGCGTGGTGGCTATGAAGATGCAGAGCATAGTCTCGCAATTGTTCTACAGGACTGGCTAAATAGGGGGCTAGATATAGGGATACTAACAAACTAGCACCTATTAAACCAACTGTTAAAACGATGAGGATGAGTTTAATTTCTTCTAAACCTAGGAGGGCATTATCGACAGTGGTTACAGCCAGAACTATCCATTTTTTACCCGGTTGTGTTGTGATGGGATTAACAATAGCCCTGTAACCCACTATGAATTCTGTACCCTCTTGAGATGCTAAATTGACCGAATTACTTTGGCCAGCTAAGGCATTTTTAACAATTTCTTGCAGTTGGCGAGCATCTGGGTGTTCTTGAATATTACTACCAACCAAATCCGGTGAAGGGTGTGCTAAGATTATCCCATTTTCAGAAATAACTATAGTAGAGCCTGTTAAGGAACCTGGTTGATTTCTTGTTTGTTGATATAGTGCTGATTTGATACTCAATGTATACCGCACTTGCCCACTGGGGTTGTTGACTGGGGTAGATAGTAGCAGTTGCAGTTGATTACTCCGATTTATTTGACCTGTGGTTCCTAATTTTGGCGGTAATACTTTTTGTATATTAACTTGTCCTGTTTGCTGAGGAATAGATGATTGTAACTCGGCAATTGGTTGCTGACCACAGCTACTGGCAATAATTTTACTTGTTTGTATATTAGTTAATTGTAAGCAGTCAATGTGACTTGGTAATTGTTTTGCTACTTCAGTAAGATATTTTTCTACTTGAGCAGAAGAACCGGACTGAATGACTCTTGTTTGACTAAGAATCAATAAGTGAGTATTGAGGGTAGCGATCGCATTAGCTATTTTTTCACTTTTAAAGACAGCACTCTCTGTAAGATTTTCGCCGGCGGTTTTTAATAGGCTAGATCTGGCTTTATTCAAAGCCACGATTTCCCCGAGCAATATCACTGGGACAAACAACAGCAAAATTCTTGTTACTAAAATACGTCGAAAGGATGATTGACGAGCCTTAGCCATCGAGTATCTCACTTCGCATCTGTAAACCACAAAACTAACGATGTGCAATTAGAACAGCTCAAAGAGATATTCTGCTAAGTTATAATGGTGTTCTTGTCAACTGCCAAAAGTTGTAAATCATGAACGTATAACCAGAAATCAGACATACCAAAACTCCTATGAGCTAAATGTAAATGTGAATGCTGTTGCATATAGATATAGTATGAAATTGCTCAATAGTAGCCGGGGGCAAATATTTTTTAGCAAATCAATTTACTAACAAGCAAAATTTCCAAACTGTCACATTAATCCCATATGCAACATCGTCCTCATACTACAGTAGTTTTGGCCATGAGTGCAGATGGCAAGATAGCAGATTTTAGGCGATCACCTGCTCGTTTTGGCTCAGGATCTGATAAAGCACACCTGGAAAAACAAATCGCTGCTGCTGATGCCGTTTTATTAGGTGCTGGCACTATTCGCGCCTACGGTACAACACTTACCGTATCACAACCAATTCTGTTGCAACATCGCATCAAAGAGGGTAAACCCCCTCAACCGCTTCATATAGTCCTTACACAATCTGCCGCAATTCATCCGGAAATTAAGTTTTTCCAACAGCCTATTGAACGCTGGTTACTCACCACAACCATGGGAGCAGATGCTTGGGCAAAAACCCAGCAGACACCACCCACAAGGGAGTTAACAGCCTTACAGGGTTGTCCTGCTAAATTTGATCAAATTCTGATTTTTGACACACCCACGGGCAATGTAGACCTATCTGCTGCTTTGTCACACCTGAGATCCCTAGACATAAAACGGTTAGCAGTATTAGGGGGCGGGGAATTAGTGGCTTCTCTCCTGCAATTAGATTTAATTGATGAACTGTGGTTAACAGTGTGTCCACTAATTTTAGGTGGTGCATCTGCGCCTACGCCAGTAGAAGGTGAGGGATTTTTATCACAATTAGCCCCCAAGTTAGAACTTTTAGAAGTGCATCAAGTCCAGCAAGAGGTGTTTTTACACTATCGGCTACAACGTTAATTTATTGTGGACTTTGGTGTGTGTCTAATGAAGTAAACACCAATTTCCCCCTCACTCCTTACTCCTTACTCCTTACTCCTTCTCCCTTACCTGTTCCCTGTTCCCTGTTCCCTGTTCCCTTTTTTATTTCCCAAGAGTTTTATTTAAAAAAATTTACTTAATTTTGATATCACAGCGGATCTTTGAGAAGTGTGATAGGTTATACTACTGGCTAAATGATTCGCTTGGCAGTTTCACCAAATTACAAAGTACTTAATTGACATCTGGTGCGGACATCTCCAAATATTCCGCAAATAGTGCGATCGCCATCGGCCATAACAAAAACAGCCCCGTATAGTAACTGATTAAATTTACATTTTCAACTTCAGGGATAGGACAACCCTTGACTTTTGTAGCTCACAGATATTTTAGGAAAAGGTGATTTATCTATGGTAACTAGTGCTTCCAACCAACCCAACTTAGTGATTAGTTCCCTGACAATTCCCACAGAAGTAACTTGGGGCGAAACCTATGAGGTTTCTTGGACGGTCACCAACCAAGGTGAAACAGCAACCAGGAGAAGACGGTGGTATGATGAAGTTTACTTTTCACTTAATGACCAGCTGGGCAATGACTTTTACTTAGGTGATTACGAATATGAAGGCGGATTAGCACCAGGTGAGAGTTACACTGGCTCTGTTGTAATTACCGTCCCCCCCGGATTTAGCGGAACTGGATATATTTTAGTTATTGCCAATAATTATAGTGACCAATTAGAGACAGACAGACAAGATAGTCTAGCAGTCCAAGCAGTACAGGTCAATGCTTCTGATTTATTGGGTGATTTACCAGATTTAGTTGTCACATCAATTACTGCGGCGGAATCTGTGAGGTGGGGGGAAACTCAGGAAATATCCTGGACTGTCACTAACCAAGGTAGTAAGACAACTAGGACAAACTACTATGGGTGGCGGGATAGGATTTATTTTTCCTTAGATGAGAGTTTTGATGAGAATGATATATTTGTAGGTGATTATTATAACTATAATCAACAACTAGCTCCTGGGCAGAGTTATACAGCTTCAAGGACAGTCACAGTTCCCTCTGGGTTTACAGGTAGTGGATATTTGTTGGTAGTGACAAATTCCTATTATGGTCTATACGAGTCGGATATTACTAATAATGTTTTGGCTCAAGGGATTGAAATTAACGAGGGGGATTTACCAGATTTAGTAGTCACAGCAGCAACCATTTCCACTAGTACCGCAGGTTGGGGTGAGTCTGTAGAAGTAGATTGGACTGTGACCAACCAGGGAACCCTGGTAACCCAACAAATTTGGTATGATTATATTTACCTATCCACTGATGACATATGGGATGATCGCGATCGCTATCTGTCCGGTTTCTGGGCTGGTAATAATAACCCCTTGGCAATAGGTGCAAGTTACAGCTTAACAGGCAATATATTCATTCCCTATTATATAGAGGCGGGTAATTATTATCTGTTAGTAGTGACTAATCCTGACAATTACAACTACTACTACCGACAATATGAAACAGATCAGACTAATAATACCCTTGCAGTTCCCATTGCCATCAACGAAGTTGATTTACCAGATTTAGTCATCAGTGCCGCCACCGCACCAGCATCAGCTAACATAGGTAGTACCATAGAGGTATCCTGGACTGTCACTAATCAGGGAATAGGAACAGCAGAAAGAGATTGGTATGACGCTATTTACATCTCAGATGATGAGATTTTTGATTGGTCTGATACTTATGTTACATGGCAATACATTTCTGAGCAAACACCCTTAGCAGCAGATGGTAG
>NZ_CP063311.1:3367178-4100605 GCF_015245355.1 Anabaenopsis elenkinii CCIBt3563
GGAGCAGCAGAAGCAGATTGGTATGACGCTATTTACATCTCAGATGATGAGATTTTTGATGGGTCTGATACTTTTATTACATCGCAATCTATTTCTGAGCAAACACCCTTAGCAGCAGATGGTAGCTACACTATTACTAGTAATATTACTTTACCCAATAGGATTACAAGTGTAGGCAATCGTTACCTGTTATTCCGTACTGACCATGAGAACAATCAGCTCGAAACAGATGAGACTAATAATACCTTCCCTCAGTCCTGGGGAATCAACCCAAGTCTCCCTGTTATTGCAACCATCAGCCACCGAAGAATTAACAGTTTATAACGGAGATATAGTCATTGCTGGGGATGAAGCATCATTACAACTCCCCTTTAGCTTCCGCGCCATATCAGAAGCTACAGGTAACTTAAATATTAGTGTCGTCAATGAACTATTTTTCTTTGCCGAAGGTTCACCCAGGTTAGAAAATGCCACAATCACCCTTGTTGATCCCTTTACTGGTAGAGTAATTTTCTCAGAAACCGATGCCGACGGACTGTTATTAAAGAATGACTTAACAGAAGGGTATTATAAACTCAGAGTTACAGCCGACAGCCATGATACCTATGAGCGCAATATCTACATAGGCGCAGGAGAAACCAACAACGTTCAAGCTTTCCTTTCCCGTCAGACAGTTAAATATACCTGGACTGTAGTCCCCACGGAAATCGAAGACAGATATACAATCACCATCGAAAGCGTTTTTGAAACTGATGTCCCCATTCCCACAGTAGTCATCGAACCGACATTTATTGACTTGGAACGGTTGCAAGTCGTCGGTCAAGTCATGCAGATTGATATTACAGCCACTAATCATGGTTTAATTGCGGCTGAAGATATTAACCTATTTTTCGGTACACATCCTTTCTATACAATTGAGCCGCTAATTAATAACATCGATACACTAGCCGCCAAGAGTTCCATTACAGTACCAGTTCGTATTACTCGCATTGCCGACTTTGACAGTTTAAGCACCTCTGGGGGAGAATTAGCCTTACAATCCACCCCCTCGGTTCCTTGTAGTATTTCAGCCGGTTTAGATTACTACTATGAATGTGCAGGGGAACCAATTAAACGAGCCATCCCCATTCCTTTCTTCAATGTTCAAGGTAATTGTGTTAGTGGAGGTGGCGGTGGATTTGGTGGCGGCGGATTTGGTGGCGGTGGATTTGGTGGCGGTGGATTTGGCGGTGGCGGTGGACGTATCACCCCTGTGACAGTTAATATACAGTCTAGCGACTGCGATCCTTGCAAGGAAAAGAATAGACAGGCACTTGGTTGTTTATCCCTGGCTACCCTTGGTTGTGTTCCTAACCCCCTGAGTACTGCTGCTACCGTGATTGCTTGTACTATTGCCTTGGGAGATGGGGAACTTACTTTTGGTGATGGAGGTTGCATTCCTGGTCCAATTGGTTGTACTTCTTCCATTATTGATTGTCTGAAAAGTATTTGTTATGGCTTTCTATCCAATGACATCACTACAGCTAATGCCTCCGGTACAATTAATGCTGGACTGGCTCAATTAACGAGTTATTTGGAATACTGGCAAACACTGCAAGATTTTTATTTACTGTACTATGGGGATTCCGCTTGGTTAGAAGCAAGCTCTCAAAACCAGGAGCTACTTAATACCTGGATGACAGCCTTTAGTAACAATACTCAAGGTTCAACATCAGCAGAAGTAAAAATCTCAGATACAGAAAGGGCAGAATTACTTACCTTAGCACTTCCCAATGTATTAACCGGTGCCAACGTTAATAAGTTTATAGACCGTTGGAATAGAACCATTGACTACTACAGCCAAGGTATTTACAGTGTCCAAGATGTTCCAGCAGGGGAAAATACTGACTTTTTAGCCCAGGATCAACTCCGAGCAATTGGTACTAATATAGACTCCATCCTCAGTGAGTTGGAAACAGCAGGTTATGAGGACTTAACCCAAGCAACATTAGATGTAGTCAACGAATTGCAGAAAGCCCTAGAAGGAGGCGGGGGAGTATGCGCCACAGTCAGACTCCGCATCGACCAAGAAGCAGTAATGACTCGTGCAGCCTTCCTGGGAACCCTAGAAATAGAAAATGGTAATCCCACCAACATAGAAAACCTCTCAGTTATCCTGGAAGTTAAAGACGCTCAAGGAAACATAGTTAACGAACTCTTTGGCATCACCGCCCCCATTCTCAGGAACATCAGCGCTGTAGATGGTACTGGTATCCTCACAGGAAACAACCCCAATACCCCCCAAAATGAAGGCATTGGTACCGCCCATTGGACATTTATCCCTACTAACCTCGCCGCACTGGAAGTACCCACACAATACAGTATCGGTGGAGTTCTCTCCTACCTGGAAAATGGCGCTAACATCACCGTACCCCTCCTTTCTGCCCCCATCACCGTTTTCCCCCAAGCTGAATTATATTTAGACTATTTCCATCAAAGAGATGTTTTCGCCGATGATCCCTTCACTGATAAAATAGAAATCTCAGTACCCTACTCCCTCGGTGTTCTAGTTCGTAACGAAGGGAAAGGCGAAGCTAAAAACCTAAAAATCACCTCCGGTCAGCCCAAAATCATCGAAAATGAGAAGGGATTATTAATTGACTTCCAAATCATCGGCTCAGAAGTCAATGGTAGAGGAGTTAATCCCTCCCTCACTGTAGACTTTGGTAACATCCCCGCTGGGGATACCGCCGTGGCTAACTGGCTGCTCAAGTCTTCCTTACAAGGGAAATTCATCGAGTACAGCGCCACCTTTGAACACATTAACAGCTTGGGTAAACCAGAACTATCCTTAATCAAAGAAGTCACCATACATGAACTCATCCGCATAGTTCAAGTTGACCATCCTCAACCAGATAACTTACCAGACTTCCTCGTTAACGGTACCTTTGACGCGGAATTTACCCCCGATATTCTTTACTTTAGTAGCGGTGGTACCGCCCCAGTAAAGGCTGTTAAAAATGCCACCATTGACGCTGCTCCCACCATCAATGATTTAACCGTACAAATTAGCGCCACAGTAGAAGACGGGTGGACATATTTCCGCCTTCCTGAACCCAGTGATAGTCAATTTGATATTGTGCAAATCCTCCGGGGTGACGGTACACAAATTAACCCGGAAAATATTTGGACAACAGATCGCACCTTCCCCAGTACAGGACGCCCCACTTACGAAAACATTCTGCACTTCCTGGATGATACCACTGCGGGCAATACTAACTACACCGTTATTTATACTCCCGGCGGTCCTAGGGTCACTAACATTAGTAATATTGGTTCCGAGGCGATCGCCACCGCCGTCAATGCAATTACAGTGGAATTTTCCGAACCCATTCAAGGCCATACCTTTGACTACACCGACTTAAGCCTGACTCTCAATGGTGGTAGTAACCTGATTAATAACACTGTTACCACCATTGCTTTATCTCCCACCCGCTACCAAATCACGGGATTAAACAACCTCACCAGAGAAGATGGGGAATATACTCTCACAGTCAACGCCAATGGCATCCAAGATACCACAGGTAAAGTAGGCATTGACTCCCTGAGTGAAACCTGGGTAAAAAGTCCCACCGGCAACGCAGACACCACTGCACCGGAAATAGTGGATGTTGTTAATCTGCTGATTAACCCCCGTAACCAACCAGTATCCGGTATTAATGTCATCTTTTCCGAAAAGATTGACCTCAGTACCTTCACCTCCTCAGATATTACCCTTACCCGCGATAGTGGTACTAACTTAATTAATAGTTCCGTCACCATCGCTGCTATTGATGATACCACCTACCGGATTAATGGACTCAGTGGGTTAACGGCAATTGACGGAAGATATACCCTGACAGTCAGTGCTGCAAATATTCAAGACCTAGCAGGGAACCTAGGAATCGGTATACAATCGGAAACCTGGGTAATGGATACCATTGCTCCGGCTTTACCCACTAATATTACCGTCACCAATCCTTTCCTCCCAGCAGGTTTGAGTTTAGCATCCTTACAACCTTTAACAGTATCGGGACAGCAGCGCATTAACACCACTACCCCTACCATTAGTGGTGAATTAGGAGAAACCGGGTTAAAAGTCTTCTTCTATGATCAAGTTACTAACCAACTCTTACAACAAGCAACGGTTACGGGAACTGAATTTACTGGTAATGTTCAATTACCCGCTCCCGGAGCTAGAGAATTAGGCATTAGACTAGAAGATGCAGCCGGAAATACTACAAACACGACTTTAAGCCTGTTTGCCGATGTAATTCCCCCGGTTATCACTCAATTTCTCAATGTTCCTACTTCTAGCCCCAACTCATTGCCATTCATTGATGTTCAATTCTCTGAACTCATTGATATTAACACCTTTGACAGGGCTGATATTACTCTCACCCGTGATGGTGTTCTCCTTACCATTCCGGAAACCGTGACTGTTAGTTATATATCTGATACTACCTACCGAATTAACGGATTAGAAAACTTAACAGCAACGCCGGGAACTTACAGCTTACGGGTTGATGCTACCACGATCCAAGACAACGCTGGTAATAGTGGGGGTGAAGCAAAAACCACTATGTTCACAGTTACACCACCCCCGACACTGGGAATTAGTTTAATTCAAACTGGTGGTAGTACCATGGTGACAGAAGGTGGAAATACTGACACTTATACTATTTCCTTAAAAACCCAGCCTAGTGCTGACGTTACCATTACCTTGAGTCCAGGGAATCAAATCACTACTAATACCAATACTCTCATTTTTACCCCTGCTAATTGGAACATTGCCCAGGTGGTGACGGTGACGGCGGTGGATGATGTGGTTACCGAAGGAACACACAATGATAGTATTACCCACAGTATTAGTAGTGCGGACTCTGAATACAATAGCTTAACTCTGCCCACGGTGAATGTCACCATCATAGATAATGATGCAGAAATTAGAGGTAGGGTTTGGCATGATGTCAATGGTAATGCCGCTAGAGATGAAAATGAGCCTAGCCTGGAAAATTGGACGGTTTATTTAGATGGCAATAATAATAGTCAACTAGATGAGGGTGAGGTTTTTACTACTACAGATGCAGATGGTAATTATACTTTTAATGATCTGCGTCCTGGTACTTATCGGGTGGCTCAAGTTCTCCCAGAGGGTTGGCAACAAACTTACCCCATTGTGAATGTTAGTACCACTGCTGCGGATATTCCCCTATTTATTCCTACTTTGCCTGTAACTACAAGTGATACGGCGCAACTTAACTTTAGTTCTCCCGATTACATTGTTACAGAAGATGGCATCGCCTTGACGGAAATTGTGGTCACCCGCAGTGGTAATCTTGCTGGTGTGGTGGGTGCAACAATTACTTTTATGGATGGGACGGCTCAAGGCTGTGGTTGTGGTCCTAGTTCGGTTAATAATGATTTCCATAACACTCCCATTACTATTACCTTCGCCGAAAACGAAACTACCAAAGTTATCGCTGTAGAAAATGCTGTGCTAGGTAATCCCAAGGCCATCCGCATCCGTAATGATAGTCAGGTTGAAGGGAATGAATACTTTACTATTAAGTTGACCAATCCCACGGGGGGCGCATCAATTGGGAGTCAAGGTATAGCTACAGTGACAATTATTGATGATGAATCTCCTAGTGATATTGTCATCACTCCTAATACACAACTTGTCTCTTGGGATAATACTCAACCATTAAGTTTAATTAACCTCGATGAATTCTGGGCAGATACCCGCTTTACTAACATCAAGGGTCAGGGTTACAGCACCGTGATCATTGACACGGGTATTGATTTAAATCATCCCTTCTTTGGTGCTGATGATGATAATGATGGCATTGCCGACCGAATTGTTTACCAGTATGATTTTGCTGATAGGGATGATAACGCCAGCGATAAAAATAACCACGGTTCCCACGTCGCTAGTATCGTCGCCTCCGTCGCCCCAGATAGTAATCTGATTATCCTCAAAGTCTTTAGAGATAACGGTTCTGGTTACTTCTCAGACTTAGAAGCAGCTTTACAATGGGTCAACAGCAACGCTGATACATATAATATTGCATCTGTCAACCTTTCCCTAGGAGATAATCAAAACTGGACTACCCCTGTGGGGCGTTATGGTATTGCGGATGAACTAGCCGCCATAGCTAACCAAAATATCATCATTTCTGCTGCTGCGGGCAATAGTTTCTACACCTTCAACAGCCAACCCGGACTCGCTTACCCCGCCATTGACCCCAATGTGATTTCTGTGGGTGCGGTGTGGGTAGATGATTTTGGCGCTCACACCTTCGGTAATGGAGCGATCAACTACAGCACCGGATCTGACCACATTGCTAGTTTCTCCCAACGTCACCCATTGATAGATGTATTTGCCCCTGGTATTTTTATCACAGGTGCCAACGCTAGCGGCGGTACTATCACCATGGGGGGAACATCTCAAGCCACCCCCTACATTACCGGAATTGCTACCCTAGCCCAAGAAATCGCCCAAACCTATTTAGATAGGGAATTAACATTAACGGAATTCCGCACATTATTAAGCACCACCAGTGATTTAATTATTGACGGTGATGTGGAAAACGATAATGTCAATAATACAGGCATTGCCTATCCTCGGATTAATATGTTAGGTCTAGCTGAAGCTATTCTCAACCTCGGCGATACTACTCCTAATTCAGGTGCGGTGAATCCTGGTAACAGTAATCATGATAATTCTGGGGTAACTACCAATAACGTCAGCCTCGTTCACACCGTCACCCTGACATCAGGACAAGTTGCTACAAATATTGATTTTGGTAATCAACTTATTCCCGATTTCCCCCCTGTCAACAATGCACCCATACTGACTAACCCCATTCTTGATCAGATCGTTCTATCCAGTTCTAATTTCACATTTACTCTACCTACTGATACCTTCTCAGATGTAGATGTAATTAACCCCTTTAAAAATTTAGTAATCTTCGGTGATAGTCTCTCTGATACTGGTAAATTGTACACTGCTACAGGTAACCTGTTCCCTCCATCGCCAAATTACCAGGGACGTTTTTCTAACGGTTTAATTTGGGTTGATTATTTCGCCGGTGAGTTAGAATTTACCCCGGAAACTGTGAAAAACTTTGCCTTTGGCGGTGCTACAACCGGTGAATTTAGCAGTAATCCTTTATTACCCTTTGCTATACCAGGATTACTCACCCAGGTTGAGGAATTTATTGATTTAACTGCTACTAATCCTATTGGCGCAGATGGATTGTATGTGATTTGGGCTGGTGCTAATGATTTTCTATCGATTCCAGCAGATGTTAACCAAGCTATCACTGATGCTGTAAATAATATCAGTAGTGCCATCGGCATCTTAGCACAGTCAGGCGCTCAAGAGATTTTGGTAGCTAATTTGCCAGACTTGGGATTTATTCCCGCTTTGAGAAATACTCCTAATGCTCCAGGGGCTACAGCTATTACTACAGGCTTTAATACTGCTTTAAGTGCGGCATTAAACAACTTAGCACCCAGTTTGAATGTCAATTTATCTTTGATAGATAACTTTGCTTTACTGCAGGAAGATAACAGTGTCCTCCAGGAGTACGGATTTACTAATTATACAACTCCTCTGATTAATATAACTGACCCTGTATCTGCGGATGAATATTTCTTTTGGGATGAAAGACATCCTACTACTAAAGGTCATCAATTGATTGCGGAAAACTTGAGAAATCAACTGCTCAATCAGCAACTGATTCCAGATTTCCTCACCTACTCAGCCACATTAGAAAATGGTGAACCCTTACCTTCATGGTTAACTTTTAATCCTGTTACTCGCACCTTTAGCGGTACACCGGGTAATGAAGATGTCGGTACTTTTGATATTACCGTCACTGCTAGAGATACAGCGGGTACAAGTGTGGGTGATACCTTCGCCTTGACAGTAGTAGACCGACCTCCCAACGTCCTCAATCCCGCAGATATTGACGGTAACGGTAGGGTAACGGGTGCGGATTTACTATTCATTGACCAATATCTACTTTTACGCAATAATCCTAATGTTGATGCGATTTTACAAAGCTCTTTTAATCTCTTTAGCACTGAAACTGTGGGAGCCACAAACACCACAGGTTCTGCTTTGAGGAGTGCGATCGCGAATGGGGTCAACAACTTAGCTTTTGATGTTGATGGTAATGGTCAAGTCACAGGGGGGGATATTTTCTTAATTCGTCAAGGACTGTTACTCAAGAATAATCCTAACGTCAATGCCATTCTAGAAACCACCTTTAATCTGTTTACCAGTGAACTCACAGGACCGAGAAACACAGGAGCCGAAATTAATGCTTTTACCTCCGGGTTGCTGGGGTAGTTTTCTGGTCAGATGGGGGGCTTGCCACTGCAATCATTTCTGTGAGAAGGGAATTACAATTTTGATGATCTATCCCTGTGGCTAGGGATTAATCTGGCGATCGCTGTACACAAATATACGGAACTGCGATCGCTTCCCTAGTTAATCTTCTTGGCCGTGTTAGCTCTTGCTGGGGATTTACCGCACGTAAACCACAATAGCTCTAATGCAATTAAGGGCCAACTACCCATAGCCAAAGATTCCTCTATGGCTTTAAATCTGTGAATTTACCCGGATGAATGACTTAGCCTTCCATAATAGCTATTTCCTCATCAGTTAATTCATAGAGTTCATACACCAACTGATTAATCTGTCTATCTGTAGCATTAATTTGTTGTTGAATTCTTCTTTTAGCTGGGGGTGTTTGGGCTTGATTTAGCTGTTCATGTAAAAACAACATTTGTTCAACCAATTGAATCATACGATTATGAATTAAGTTATCAGTAGACTTCGACAAGTCCAATAATTTAATAGGTATTCTTTGAATAAATTGTTTATTTAAAGCAATATAGCCTCCTCTAAACGGGGTACTAATTAACCTTAAGAATTTATTGATTAATTGAGAATTAAGAACTCCTAATAAATACAAATAAGATATATGAGTATTCTCTAATAGAGAAATACCATATCCTCCTCCACCACCCCCTCCGCTACCAACAAAATAATAATCACCGTTTAAATCAGCAGCGAAACAACTACCAGTAGCAATTGCAGGGACTAGTAACTTTGGTGAATTAAACCGGGTATGATTTTTCTTGTATACATAACCATACCAAGATTCACCCATGTTACCCTTATTTCTGGCTGCTAAACGCTCTTGGTTCTCTTGAATGTAATCCCATGTGAGAGGAAATTTATTTTGATATTCACTGACTGATAATAAAACAGATTTTTTATTCATGGTTACATAGGGGAAAATGAGACGTTTATTAACATTTTTTAAACAATACCTATGAATATTCACAGAACCTTTTAACAAGTATTTTAGAAAATCATTTTCTAGCCAATGTAATTGACCAGTTGCTTGAGATTTACACAAAACTTGCCGATTTTCTATATTTACCTGTTCAAGAATAAATATATCATCTGCATCAGTTTGTAACCCTACGAATAAATGGCAAATATCACCTAACTTTGTCGGTAATAAATTAAGTTTATTAAACCATTGTTCATTTTTTACCATAACAAAGTTCCACTCATTATTAGAAATATATGAGCTAGGAAACATTTGACTCATGATATTTTCATTTTCCTGGTTACTCCAATCAATTAAACTATCGACTTGACAAACCTCAAAACTTTGATTTTTCTGCTTACTTAAAAATAACAAACAAGTGTATGTAGTTGCTGTGGTAAAAACTTGTTGATGACCAAAATAGATTATTTGATTTAATGATTTACTTTTTGCTATTAAACCCCTGAGAATTTCTCCATATTGAGCATTAAAAAACTTATGGGGTAAGATAAAACCCAAACGCCCATCCTTTCTTAACAGATTTAGTCCTTTTTCTACAAAAACAACATAAATATCATAATTTCCCTTACTTGCAGAAACATATTGTTCCTTATAAAATTTTACTTCCAAAGCAGCCCATTCCTTTAAAGCTTGAATGCGAATGTAGGGAGGGTTACCAATCACTACATCAAACCCCCCTTGCTTCATAATTACTGGGAAAGCTATTTCCCAATCAAACACATTAACTCGATCAGCTGTATCTTCATCTAATAAATTAAGCTGATTATTATGATAAAATTTTCCATCTATTAAAGAGTTACCACACTGAATATTATCATCTAAATCTGGTAAAGCCCTTTCTTTTAAAAATTCTAACTGTTTGGTGATGGTTTCTCCAGACTCACCTTCTAAGACCTTTAACAACAAAGATAACTTAGTTGTTTCTACTGCTTGTTGGTCAATATCTACACCATAAATGTGAGTTAATAAAATGCGTTTTCTCTCAGTTGCAGTTAAGCGCCAAGTATTACTGCTAACTTGATAAATTTTATTTTTGTACTTCTTGGGGTTGTGCAAATATTGCTGTAAATACCAATCTAATAAGAACTGATAAGCAACAATTAAAAAAGAACCTGACCCACACGCAGGGTCAATAACTGTCATGTCTTGGACTTTTTCCGGTTTCTTATCCTCTAATGCTTTACCAATGGTATGTTTAACAATATAATCCACAATATAACTAGGAGTATAATAAACACCCCCAGCTTTTCTCACTTCTGGTTTATCTTCTATTACTACTTGGCGACTTGCGGATAAAGTAATCACTTTACCTAGAAACTGCTCATAAACTTGTCCTAAAATTTCTACAGGAATTACAGAAAATTCATAGGGAGTTTCTGGGGGATACAATTTTTTAATGATAGCCCTCAAGGGATAATCTTCTATTACCAAATTGAGAGTAAAATCATCTGGTGCTTCCCTTCCTTTCTCCTGTTGAAAATGAAATAAACCAGAATTATAACGATAGTCAGCATTAATAAATAAACGCCCTAACTCTTGATAAATATTATTAAATTTTAATAAGTTAAATAACTGCTGATAATTTTCTATTTCCCTATCTTCGCAAATCCGCAGAAAGACAATTCTATTAATGGTGATTTGGACGGCAAAGTTTAACTCTCGTTGCTCAATTTCCGGGTTGCGCCAAGCAATATTAGCGCCTAAATTTTCTCGCCAAGTTTCAATTTCCTGTAAAAAAGCTTTATCAACAGTGATACCGGCTTTTACTTGAGTTTCAGCAAATTTTTCTAAAGCACCATTTAATACTGCTTCTTTAGAAAATAGTTGATAAATTTCTGCCCATTTTTCTACATATTCTGTATAATGAAAATGTTTAACTCTGCCTTGAGATGCTGAATCATTTTTATTGGGCATCAGGCGACAATCATAAACGGAAAATTCCTCAAAATCTGTGAGAATGCTGAGAGGTAATTTAGCTGACCATCCATAACGCCTGAGTTGAAACGCAGCACTAATATTTGTCCCTACATTTACAGCAGGTTTTTTCGCTTCTACAAAAAACTTTCTGACTCCCCCTACCCGAAAACTATAATCTGGTGCTTTGGCTTTTTCAGTACGAGTAGTTTTTAAACTATGTTCATGAACAACATCTTGGTAAATGTCAGCTGTTTGTTGTTCATTGCTCATGTCCCATCCCAAGGACGCAAAAAATGGATCAATAAATTGAATCCGAGTTTGTGTTTCGTTTAACCCACCTGCTTTATATAAATCTATTTGCTGGTGAAAATGCTCAACAAGTCGAATGATATTTACAGGTACATTCATGTTTGGTGTTAATAAGTAGTGTTATTTTGGGTATATGCATGAATTTTCTATCTCTATGGCTGACGCCACGCTACGCTATCAGTGACAATTTGTGCTAGTTTATCCGCAGCACCACTTTCCCCCCTAACATTGCGTAGTTTATCCCGAATTGCTGCTAGTTTTTCTGGATGAGTCAAAAAATCTAAAACCATTTCTCCTACTTCTGGGGGCTGGAGTTTACCCACCAGTTCTGGTACAATCTCCTCTTGTGCCCAGATGTTGGGCCATGCTAATAAACCTTTGCGACTCAATACCAGCCAGTTAATCACCTTAGCAAAGGTGGAACCCAACCCTGGTAAATTAGCTAATAATCCCGGTAAGCCATCCCAAGAACGCATAGCATCAAGTTGTTGTGTGGGTATCAAAACAATCATGGGTACTGCTAAAGCCCCCAGTTCGGCTGTGTTTGCCCCGACGGTGGTTAGGCAGATGCTACAGTGCGATAATAATTCATAGGCGGGATTTTCTCTGCACAGTTCCACAGATAAGCCTTTGTCTGTTTTGAGGATAGGATGCTCTGATTCCACTAAAACAGCGGGGGAACTACCAAATACCTTGACAAAAGGATTTTGTTGTGCATCAGCAAAACTCGCTAAAGTTTGTAAATCTAATGTCGGCGCTAGGGGAATTATAAATCTGGTGTGGGGTCTTCTGGTGTGAATATATTCAGCGATCGCCAAGCATAATGGGACACCTTGAGCTAATTTAGCGGCCTTGGAACCGGGAAGTAAACCAATTATTTCTGTGTTTGGGGAAGAGTTGGGAGTTAAAACTTGCTCGAGTCTCTGCGCTTCTACCATTAAGTCTCCCACAACTGTAAATTTATGGGCATATTTTGGGGGAACTTTTTGGGCAACTTTTGCTTGCATGACTCCAAACCGGTCAATCCAATCATACCAACGTGCATCCCATTCAGCATACACTACTGTGCGATATCCCAGTTTTTTGCCAATGACCACGGGAAAAATTTGATCGCCACCGAGGAAAACCACCACACCGCGATCGCGCCAGTCCCAATTTTGTGCAGTTTGACCCCACAGCAAGAACCGCCAAAAATGTTCTGGTGCTTGTACTCTATCCACTTCTGGATAGGAAAGGGCGATCGCTGCTTCTTTACCACTAGCATTTGGACAAGGTGACAAAACTACAGAAATCCTCACCACACAAGGATCATCCCCTAATTTTTCCCGCAAAGACTTGACAAATGGACGCACCCATGTAGTTACTTCCCCTGGTCCGTTGGAGAGAACTAATATATCAACTGGTTTAGTCATTGGTGATTGGTGATTGGTCTCTAGCCATTCTAGTTCTGAGTCGCCAATCGGTAAATATTACGATTTCGTTACAAAAATGTGAGTAAACACTTTTGTGATTTGTCAAGATTTATAAATAAATATTTATTTTTTTATATCGATTTGTGTCATAAAGCCCAAAAAATGCTCAAAGGTAAAGGTTTTTCTGATAAAAAATTAATATTGCCGAAAAAAAAGAAGTAACTCTGGCGGCAGATGTCGCTGAGAACTTCAGTTAGAGAACACGCATCACAAGGAGCCTATCTGCATGTTCACCCACGTCAAGTCCACCATTAGACATATTGCGCCTGATAACTTACGCGGACGTAATTTAATCAAGGTGGTCTATGTCGTGCTTGAGTCCCAGTATCAAAGTGCATTGTCGCAAGCTGTTAGCACGATTAACTCGAACAACCCCAACCTAGCCATTGAGATCAGTGGGTATTTGATCGAGGAACTCCGAGACCCAGAGAACTATGAAGAGTTCAAACGGGACATGGAAACTGCTAATATCTTTATCGCTTCACTTATTTTCATAGAAGACTTAGCACAAAAAGTAATTACCGCCGTTGAACCATACCGCGATCGCCTGGATGTGGCGGTAGTGTTCCCATCGATGCCAGAAGTAATGCGCCTGAATAAAATGGGCAGCTTTTCTTTAGCACAGTTGGGACAATCCAAGAGTGCGATCGCTCAATTCATGCGCAAACGCAAGGAGAAATCAGGGGCGGGTTTCCAAGACGGAATGTTAAAGCTGTTGCGGACTCTACCCCAAGTATTAAAGTTCCTCCCGATGGAAAAAGCGCAGGACGCGCGGAACTTCATGCTCAGTTTTCAGTATTGGCTGGGAGGTTCACCAGAAAACCTGGAAAACTTCTTGCTAATGCTAGCTGATAAATATGTATTAAAAGATGTAGACAAAAAAAACTTTCCATCTCCTCAATATGAAGCGCCAGTTGTCTACCCGGATATGGGTATTTGGCATCCTTTGTCCACGACTATGTTTGAGGATGTCAAAGAATACCTAAATTGGTATACAGCCCGCAAGGACATTTCTAGCGATCTCAAAGATCCCTTAGCTCCTTGTGTGGGATTAGTATTACAACGCACCCACCTAGTTACTGGTGATGATGCTCATTATGTAGCCATAGTTCAGGAATTAGAATCACTCGGCGCTAAAGTAATTCCTGTATTTGCTGGTGGGTTGGACTTCTCTAAACCCGTAGATGCTTACTTCTATGAACCAACTACCAAAAACGCCTTAGTAGATGCAGTCGTCTCTCTGACTGGTTTTGCTTTGGTAGGTGGCCCAGCCAGACAAGACCATCCCAAGGCCATTGAAGCCCTAAAACGCCTCAATCGTCCTTACATGGTGGCATTGCCCTTAGTATTCCAAACTACCGAAGAATGGTTAGATAGTGATTTAGGCTTACATCCCATACAAGTAGCCTTACAAATTGCCATCCCCGAATTAGATGGAGCCATTGAGCCGATCATTCTCTCAGGTAGAGATGGAGCTACAGGTAAAGCGATCGCCCTCCAAGACAGAGTAGAAGCAGTAGCACAACGGGCATTAAAATGGGCTAACCTGCGGCGCAAGCCCAAACTAGAAAAAAAAGTTGCCATCACCGTTTTCAGCTTCCCCCCTGATAAAGGTAACGTCGGTACCGCCGCCTACCTAGATGTATTCGGCTCCATCTACGAAGCATTAAAAGGGCTAAGAAACAACGGCTACGATGTGCAAAACATCCCCGAAAGCGCCCAAGCATTGATGGAAGAAGTCATCCACGATGCTCAAGCCCAGTATGCTAGCCCAGAACTGAACATCGCCTACAAGATGTCAGTACCAGAATATGAAGCACTTACCCCCTACTCCCAACGCCTAGAAGAAAACTGGGGACCACCCCCCGGAAACCTCAACAGCGATGGGCAAAACCTGCTAATTTACGGTAAACAATTTGGTAACGTCTTCATCGGCGTACAACCCACCTTTGGTTACGAAGGTGACCCCATGCGCCTATTGTTCTCCCGTTCCGCCAGCCCACACCATGGCTTTGCTGCTTATTACACTTACCTAGAAAGGATTTGGGGCGCAGATGCAGTGCTGCACTTTGGTACTCACGGCTCCTTGGAATTTATGCCAGGTAAGCAAATGGGGATGTCTGGAGACTGTTACCCAGATAACTTAATTGGCACAATACCTAATCTGTATTATTACGCAGCTAATAACCCCAGTGAAGCCACCATCGCCAAGCGGCGTAGTTACGCTGAAACAATTTCCTACCTCACCCCACCCGCAGAAAACGCCGGTTTATACAAAGGTTTGAAAGAACTCAGCGAGTTAATAGCTTCCTACCAAACCTTAAAAGACAGTGGTCGCGGTATTCCCATTGTCAACACCATCATGGATAAATGCCGCATCGTCAACCTGGATAAAGACATTAACTTACCAGAAACCGACGCTAAAGAGATGACCGCCGATGAGCGAGATCAAATCGTTGGTAGGGTCTACCGCAAGTTAATGGAAATTGAATCTAGGTTGTTACCTTGTGGCTTACACATCATTGGTAAACCACCCACCGCCGAAGAAGCAGTAGCTACCCTGGTAAACATCGCCAGTTTAGACCGTCAAGAAGAAGAAATTCTCAGCTTACCCCGGATCATTGCTAACAGCATCGGGCGGAACATCGACGATATTTACCAAAACAGCGACCTAGGGGTTTTAGAAGATGTGCAACTACTGCAAGACATCACCCTAGCTACCCGGGGCGCTGTAGGCGCACTGGTGAAAGCACAAACCGACGCCCAAGGGCGAGTTTCCCTAGTTTCCCGGTTGAACTTCTTCAACATGGGTAAAAAACAACCTTGGGTAGAAGCATTACATGAAGCAGGTTATCCCCAAGTTGACGCTGCTGCTTTAAAACCACTATTTGAGTATTTGGAATTCTGCTTACAACAAGTTTGTGCAGATAACGAACTCGGCGCATTACTCCAAGGTTTAGAAGGTGAGTATATCCTACCCGGCCCTGGTGGTGACCCCATCCGTAACCCGGATGTACTACCCACAGGTAAGAATATCCACGCCCTAGACCCCCAATCTATCCCCACCACCGCCGCTGTGCAATCAGCCAAAATCGTGGTAGATAGGCTGTTGATACGCAATAAGGCAGAAAATGAGGGTAAATGGCCAGAAACCATCGCCTGTGTCCTCTGGGGAACCGATAACATTAAAACCTACGGTGAATCCCTAGCACAGATTATGTGGATGATTGGTGTGCGTCCGGTTCCCGATGCTTTAGGACGGGTGAATAAATTAGAATTAATACCTTTAGAAGAGTTGGGACGACCCAGAATTGATGTAGTCATCAACTGTTCCGGTGTGTTCCGCGACTTGTTCATTAACCAAATGAACCTCCTAGACCAAGGGGTAAAAATGGCTGCGGAAGCTGACGAACCTTTAGAAATGAACTTTGTCCGCAAACACGCTCTACAACAAGCTGAGGAAATGGGAATTAACCTCAGACAAGCAGCAACCCGCGTTTTCTCTAACGCTTCTGGTTCCTACTCCTCAAATATTAACTTGGCGGTAGAAAACAGCACTTGGGATAGTGAGGCCGAGTTGCAGGAAATGTACTTGAGACGGAAATCATTCTCTTTCAACTCCGATAACCCCGGTGTGATGGATGAATCCCGGCAGATTTTTGAAACCACTTTAAAAACTGCTGATGCAACTTTCCAAAATCTCGACTCTTCGGAGATTAGCTTAACTGATGTTTCCCACTACTTTGATTCCGATCCCACAAAGTTAGTCGCCAGTCTGCGCAGTGATGGTAAAAAGCCAGCATCTTACATTGCAGATACCACCACAGCTAATGCACAGGTGCGGACATTATCGGAAACTGTACGTTTAGATGCGCGGACTAAGTTGTTAAACCCCAAATGGTATGAGGGGATGTTATCCCACGGTTACGAAGGTGTGCGCGAACTCTCTAAGCGGTTGGTAAATACCACCGGTTGGAGTGCGACCGCTGGCGCTGTGGATAACTGGATTTATGAAGATACCAATGAAACCTTCATCAAAGATGAAGAAATGCAAAAACGGTTGATGAATCTCAACCCCCATTCTTTCCGCAAGATTGTCTCAACTTTGTTGGAGGTGAATGGTCGGGGTTATTGGGAAACTAGCGAGGAGAATTTAGACCGCCTCCGCGAGTTGTACCAAGAAGTCGAAGACCGCATCGAAGGAATAGAATAATCTTGAGGATAGAGGCGCTCTTGAGAGCGTCTCTACTCGTTTCTAAGAGGTTGTTTGATAAGTTTTCAACAGGTAATTTTTATCTTAGGGAACACCGGAACAGGGATTGGGATTGGGAAGGATTGGGGAACACGGTATGGCTAACGCCACGCTATCGCTATCGACTTCGCTCACCGACCACACAAAAAACAATAAAATCCAGTCCCCTCCCCTTACAAGGGGAGGGTTAGGGTGGGGTAAAACAATAGTTGATACACTAATCATGACTTTCCAAACATCCTCTTAGAATTGCTATATGAAAAATCAGGGTTATGCTCAACAACTTGAATTATTTCAATTATTGCAACCTCTAAAAATTATTAAACATCAAACAAAATTTACATTTTTAGACCTTTTTTCTGGTATAGGTGGCTTTAGAATCCCTCTCGAAGAGTTGGGCGGTTTTTGTTTAGGATATTCAGAAATTGATAAAGAAGCTCTTAAAGTCTATAACAATAATTTTATTCATAAAACTAATAATACTGAAAAATATTTAGGAGATATTACTAATTTAAACAAGCTACCTTTTGATATAGATATCATGGTTGGTGGTGTCCCTTGTCAACCGTGGTCTATAGCAGGTAAATTACAAGGACTGGAAGACCCAAGAGGTAAATTATGGCTTGATGTTTTTAGAATTGTCCAAATTAACCAGCCCAAAGCATTTATATTTGAAAATGTTAAGGGTTTAACGGAGCCTAGAAATAGAAAAAGTTTAGAATATATCATTGATAATTTGTCAGCATCAGGTTATGTAGTCAAATATCAAGTCCTTAATTCCTATGATTTTGGTTTACCACAAGATAGGGATAGGGTATTTATTGTTGGTATTAATAATAATATCCATAACTCCTGGGGTTTTACATTTCCTCAACCTTTAAATCAACACCCCAAAATTTATGATATTATCCCTGGAGTGGAACGTACTCAATGTACTAAGAGTAAATTTCCCCCAGAAGTTTTATTTCCAGAGGGTAAAATCCCAGCTTCTAGAGGAAGATTTCAAAAGATAGATGAGTTGAATGATTTTTTTACCTTTGCCGATATTAGAGATGGACATAGTACAATTCATTCTTGGGATATCATACCAACCACTACAAGAGAAAAGTTAATTTGTAAAACTCTATTGAGAAATAGAAGAAAAAAAATTTATGGACCTAAAGACGGTAACCCTTTAGAATTTGAAGTATTACAATCTTTGATTTCTAATTTATATATAGAAGAAATTAATACTTTAGTAGATAAGGGTATCCTCCGCGTTGTTGAAGGTAAAGGCTATGAGTTTGTAAATTCTAAGATTTCTTCAGGGATTAATGGTATTTCTAAAATATATTTACCTCATGCTGATGCAATTGGAACTTTAACGGCTACGGGAACAAGAGACTATATATCTATAATATCTATAAAATGTCAGGAACCAGAATTATATAAGCAAAACTTTATTCAGCAAGTTTATTTCAAGAATCAGTATAAACCTTTAACCTCCCAAGATTATGCAAGATTACAAGGATTTCCAGATAATTTCCAAATTGCAGATAATGAAACTACAGCCAAGCATCAATTAGGTAATGCTGTTTCTATTCCTGTCATTTACCATTTAGCCCAACCTTTGTTAAAAATAATTTTGTAATAAGATGTTTTAAATATGGTAGCTATTAATTCAAAAACTCGCGCTGCAATAAAAGGTTATTTAGAAGGTTTTATTAAGGGTCTGATAGATGAGTATAAAGGGCGAGAAATTTTAAAACCTGTTAGCGCTACGGAATATTTATCAAGATATTCATCTAATGGGGAGTTAAAGCCATTTCAAGCCGCAATTATCCCTCCAGAGCTAATCAGGATAAATCAATTTGAACGTGGTTTGAGTACCAGGTTAGGAAATTCCCTTGAAGAATGCGCGCGCCTAATTGCATTGGAACATCATCAAGATGTGCGCCGAGGTTATGATATTGAAGCCAAAGTTAGTAATTCCGCCTTTGCAGAAGTAGAAATTCAAAAACAAAATTATGAATCTGCTGTTAACAAAAAACAAGAAAAACCAAATCTTAGACAGATGATCACAGCGGTTCTTAATGCTAGGCGCAGCGATGATTTAGAAAAAAAAGTAGTTCGTGCTGATCTTTATATTTTGGCTAAGGATAGCAGAAAACTCTTATTTGAAATTAAAGCCCCCAAACCGAATAAAGGAGAATGTTTAGAGGTTTTACAACGCCTACTTAGATTTCATTTACTTCTTGATGGCAATCAGCCTCAAATACAAGCTTATTATGCAATGCCTTATAATCCTTATGGTGTAAATACCAATGATTATAAATGGACACATGCAAAGAAATATTTACCTTTTGATGAAGCTGTAGTTATAGGAAATGATTTTTGGAAGATTATCGGTGGAGCAACTACTTATGAAGAACTGCTAGAGATTTATCTAGAAGTGGGAAGAGAAAAAAGTAAATATATGCTTGATGCTTTAGCTTTTGGATTTTAATAAAGCGATCGCCTGGTAAATGCACCCCCTCCCATATCCCGTCAGAGCGATCGCCTTTAACAGCAGCGCTTCCGTATCACATCCCGTCAAGATAATCAAATAGATGATCTTCTAGTCAGATTTATCTGACTTTAGCTTTGAGACGGGGGTTTCTAACCCCCGGTTCCTTGAATTGGTGGGTTTGTATTTGCTGGGTGAGCAAAATTAGGCTACTCACGGGTAAACTGGGAGAATTGACACCAGTTAGAAGATTTTCCTATGGCTGTATTTTTATTGGAAGTTGGTACAGAAGAACTACCCGCCAGTTTTCTAGGTGATGCCATATTACAATGGCGATCGCGCATTCCCCAAAGTTTAGAAGCCCAGAGTCTCACCAGCGCCACCGTAGAAGTTTACGGTACTCCGCGGCGGTTGGCGGTGCTAATTACAGGTCTACCATCCCAACAACCAGACCGAGAAGAGGAAATCAAAGGACCCCCCGCCCAAGCTGCTTTTAAAGATGGTAAACCCACACCAGCAGCAACTGGATTTGCCAAAAAGCAAGGTGTAGATATAGCCGCTTTATCCATTCGTCCCACAGACAAGGGGGATTTTGTCTTTGTTAAGAAAAGCATTGCTGGTCGTCCCGTAGCGGAAATCTTGACAGAACTATTTCCCCAGTGGATTTCTGGTTTAGAAGGTAAGCGGTTAATGCGTTGGGGTGATGGGGATATGCGGTTTTCTCGCCCCATTCGTTGGCTAGTGGCGCTGTTAGATAATGTAGTTTTACCTATAGAGTTGGTGAATGGTCACCAAAAAATTACCAGCGATCGCATTTCCCGGGGTCATCGTGTTTTACATCCCCAACCTGTGAGCATTCCCCAGGCCACAGATTACGTCAACACCCTACGCAATGCTGCTGTCATTGTTGACCCCACAGAACGAGCCGAGATAATTCACACCGAAGTAGAAGCAGCAGCCCACAAAGCCGGGGGGTCTACCGTATTTTACCCCGACTTGTTGGCAGAGGTCACCAACCTAGTAGAATACCCTTCCGCCGTAGTGGGTAAATTTGAACCAGAATTTTTGCAGTTACCCACAGAGGTAATTACAGAAGTGATGGTCACACACCAGCGTTACTTCCCCGTATTTACAGATACTCAAAGTAAAGAACTATTACCCAACTTTATCACCGTTGCCAATGGCGACCCCCATAAATCAGATATAATCGCCGTCGGCAATGAGAGGGTAATTCGTGCTAGACTAGCAGATGGCAAATTTTTCTACCAAGCTGATTTAGCAAAACCCTTAGAAAGCTATTTACCTCAGTTAGAAAAAGTCACTTTTCAGGAAGAACTAGGTTCAGTCCGGGACAAAGTAGATAGAATAGTCACAATTGCTAATTACATCAGCAGCCAATTACAACTAGAAGTACAGCAAAGCCAAAAAATCCAACGAGCAGCTTTATTGTGTAAAGCTGACCTAGTTAGTCAAATGGTCTATGAATTCCCAGAACTCCAAGGAATTATGGGGGAAAAATACGCCTTAGCTAGTGGTGAAGATGTGGAAGTAGCTAACGCCATTGTCGAACATTACCTACCCACAGGCGCAGGGGACACTTTACCCACAACCCTCACCTCCCAAATTGTCGGTTTAGCAGATAGACTAGATACCTTAGTGAGTATCTTTGGCTTGGGTTTAATTCCCACCGGTTCCTCAGACCCCTTTGCTTTACGTCGGGCGGCGAATGCAGTAATTAATATTACTTGGGCTGCTAATTTGCCCATCAATTTAGCAAATTTATTAACCCAAATTACAGCAGACTTTGCCGCGAAATACCATAAAGACCCGCAGACATTAACCGCAGCTTTAGCAGAATTTTTCTTACAACGGATTCGCACCTTACTACAAGACGAGAAGCAAATAGACTATGACCTAGTAAACGCCGTTCTGGGAGAAAATGACCCAGAATATACAGAACGAGCGTTACAGGATTTACTAGATGTGCGCGATCGCGCCTTATATTTACAACAAATCCGCAATGATGGTACACTAGATAAAATATACGAAACCGTCAACCGTTCCACCAGACTAGCAGCCCAAGGGGACTTAGACCAACAGCAGTTAGAACCCACCAACTTAATTCAAACGCAACTATTCCAAAAGTCATCAGAGGAATCATTCTACAACGCCCTAGTAGAATTAGTACCATCAACTCAAAAGGCAAAGGAAACCCGCAATTACCAATTGTTAATAGCAGCAATTGCAGAAATTGCGCCTACCGTGGCCAGATTCTTTGATGGTGAAGATAGTGTTTTAGTCATGGACCCCAATCCCGACATCAAACGCAATCGCCTATACCTCCTAGGACTACTGCGGAACCACGCGCGGGTACTCGCCGACTTTGGAGCCATAGTTAAAAATCTCTAGCTTCCTGACTTTCCCCATTTAGGTTAATAAATTTCACTAAAAATCGGTTCAGATACAGTGAAATTACTGATAAATAAGCAGAATTTTCCCTGGACAAAGCGGTTAATCAAAACCTATCCCCGGAAGCAACAAAAAATTTGTGTAATTCCTGCCAAGAAGCGTTACCATAATTAATGCTTAACCAGGGAAATCTGCCACAGTCTATGCCTAAAGCCTCAGTGATTGGGTTGGGAAAGTCCGGTATTGCTACCGCTAGATTATTAAAACGGGAAGGTTGGGAGGTAGTGTTAACTGATAGTCACACCTCTACCAACCTCCTCCAACAACAACAACAACTTGCAGCCGAGGGAATTACCGTAAAATTGGGGTATTCCCTTGATTTAAAGAGTACGGATTTATCTGATTTAATTGTTGTCAGTCCCGGTGTACCTTGGGATATTCCCGTATTAGTGGAAGCTCGAGCATTAGGTATTGAAACCATCGGTGAAATGGAACTCGCTTGGCGACATTTGCAATCTTCGCCCTGGGTAGGCATTACCGGTACTAATGGTAAAACCACCACTACAGCTTTGATTGCGGCCATATTTCAAACCGCTGGACTAAATGCCCCCGCCTGTGGTAATATTGGTTATGCTGCCTGTGAAGTAGCTTTATCAGAAAAACAGCCTGACTGGGTAATCGCAGAAGTTAGCAGTTATCAAATAGAGTCCTCAGTCACCCTTGCACCCCGCATCGGCATTTGGACAACCTTTACACCAGACCATCTGGCACGCCACAAAAGTTTAGAAAATTACTACAATATTAAAGCTAAGTTATTACTTAATTCT
This sequence comes from Anabaenopsis elenkinii CCIBt3563, assembly GCF_015245355.1. Taxonomy (GTDB): domain Bacteria; phylum Cyanobacteriota; class Cyanobacteriia; order Cyanobacteriales; family Nostocaceae; genus Anabaenopsis; species Anabaenopsis elenkinii. The sequence continues at coordinate 3,390,245 of NZ_CP063311.1, forward strand.
CATTTTCAAGTATTTAATGGTGATGACCCCTATTTAAATAAAATGGGTCTTAGTCATTGGCCTGATGCCTATTGGACAAGTGTCAAAGGTGAAGATTTTTTACTGGGAAAACAAGGCTTTTATATTCAAGATGGTTGGGTAGTGGAAAAATTAGAGCCTATTTCCACACCCAAAAAAATTCTCTCAGCCTCTGCTTTGCGAATGGTGGGAGAACATAATCACCAAAATCTCTTAATGGCGGTAGCAGCAGCTAGGTTAGCGGGAATTGAACCCGATGCGATTGATACTGCAATTCGCAAATTCTCCGGGGTTCCCCATCGGTTAGAACATATTTGTACTTGGGAAGGTATTGACTTTATTAATGATAGTAAAGCTACTAATTATGATGCAGCTTTAGTTGGACTAGTATCTGTTAATAGTCCTGCAATTTTAATTGCAGGTGGCGAAGCTAAACCAGGGGATGATACCGCCTGGTTAAATCAAATTCAAGCTAAAGCGGCGGCGGTTTTATTAATTGGGAACGCAGCACCAGCATTTGCTCAACGTCTCCAAGAAGTGGGTTATAGTAATTACGAAATTGTCGAGACCATGGACAAGGCGGTTCCTCGGTCAGCAGAATTAGCCAAACAATATCAAGCCTCCGTGGTGCTGTTATCTCCCGCTTGTGCGAGTTTCGACCAGTACCCCAATTTTGAAGTGCGCGGTGACGATTTTCGTAATTTGTGTTTGGCTTGGTGCGCTGCACATTAATCTCAAATATAGTTGACTATAGACTATGAACTATGGACTAATGACTAATGACTAATGACTAATGAATGACTTTTATGGATTATCGGGATGCTGGGGTTGATGTTGAAGCGGGTAGAGCCTTTGTAGATCAAATTCGCAATTTAGTTCACAGCACTTTTAGACCGGAAGTCATCGGCGGTTTAGGTGGTTTTGGCGGTTGCTTCCAACTACCAACTGGTTTTAAAGAACCAGTCTTGGTTTCCGGGACTGATGGTGTGGGTACAAAGTTGAAAATCGCCCAAGTTCTCAACCGCCATGATACAGTGGGGATTGATTTAGTGGCTATGTGTGTTAATGACGTTTTGACCTCAGGTGCACAACCACTGTTTTTTCTAGATTATGTGGCTACAGGTAAGTTAGAACCCCAGCAGCTGACGGAAGTGGTAGCAGGTATCGCCGCTGGGTGTAGATCGGCTGGTTGCGCTTTATTAGGCGGTGAAACCGCGGAAATGCCTGGTTTTTACCAAGTCGGTGAGTACGACTTGGCTGGGTTCTGTGTGGGAATTGTGGAAAAAAGCCAGATGTTAGATGGTTCCCAAGTAAAAGTTGGGGATGTAGCGATCGCACTTCCTAGCGCTGGTGTACACAGTAATGGCTTAAGTTTAGTCCGCAAAATTGTTGACACCACCCCTTTAGATTGGGATGAACGCCCACAGTTATTAGGTGGCCAAACCATAGGGGAAGCTTTCCTTAAACCTACACAAATTTACGTTAAGCCTGTTTTGGGAGCTCTTCAAGCTGAGTTAGAAATTCATGGTATGGCTCATATTACCGGTGGAGGCTTACCAGAGAATTTACCCAGATGTTTAGGTAAAAATCAAAGTATTCATCTGCAACCTGATAGTTGGACTATTCCCCCTATATTCCAATGGCTGGCTGAGGTTGGCTCAGTTAGTGCCGAGGCAATGTACAATACTTTTAACATGGGCATTGGTTTTGTACTGTTAGTACCACCCCATCAAGCAGAACAGACAATTAATTTCTTTCAATCACAGGATATCTGCGCTGTGGTAATTGGTGAGGTGATCAATGGTTCTGGTACATTGACCGGTTTACCGTTCTCCACATGATCAGTTATCACGAAGGCGGGATGAAAACCCTTTAGGCTTCTGTGATGCTATCTTTTCGTATTTAAACACATTAAGAGAGGATCAGATGAAACAGCTCCTTAACCCCATATTTAGTCTGAAAAAATATATAGCTCCCCTAATTGTCGTCTTGTTGACGCTCGTGCTGGGTTCTTCTGTATTTGCAACCCCGGTATTGGCTACAGGTGTATATCAAATCCCCAACCTCACCGCCAATAACTGGGTTTTAGATCAGGGTGAGATTCTCAGTCGCATCAACGAAGGTAAAATCAGCAACGCCTTTGGGGATTTAGCTAAAAAAACAGGTAACCAAGTCAGATTTGTCACCATTCGTCGCCTCGATTATGGGGAAACACCAGAAAGTTTTACCCAAGCACTCTTTGAAAAATGGTTTCCCACTCCAGTAGAACAGGCTCATCAAATCTTATTGGTACTAGATACCGTTACCAATGGTACTGCTATTGTCACAGGTGAGTCAGTTAAGTCTTTATTGACTGATGCTATTGCCGAAAGTGTAGTTACAGAAACTTTAGCTATACCAATAAGAGACGGTAACAAATACAACCAGGCATTTTTAGATGCAAGCGATCGCCTAGTTACCGTCCTCTCTGGTGAACCTGATCCCGGTCCACCGCAAGTTATGGAAACCGTACAGGTAGACAGCACCTTTACCAAAGCCGAAGACACCAATCAAGGTAACGCCACTGCTTGGGTAGTGGGACTTTTAATTGCTGCTACCATTATTCCCATGGCTACTTACTTTGTTTATCAAGTCAACCAACCATCATCCGATGGCTAAGTTTAATCCTGAATATACTCTTTCCCTGTCACCAAAGCTATCTCAGCCCGGACAAATTCCCTCCCCAAATAAGACGCATGGTCTAACTTAGTCACTGGACAGGGGTGAGTTCCTTCAAAAATATTTACACAAAGTTCCTTAGCCGTCCGCCCGCTAAACACCGTTGCATGAGTTCGTTCTACTTTCCCCTTAGCAGGAATGACCTTTCCGGTTTCAGGATCGACGGCTAAACCTTGGTCGTTAATCACATTTGTAAAATGCTTGGCGTAAATTAACCCCGCAGATCGATCTAAATAGATAATAAAATACCCCCTAGGGTCAAGCTCAATGTAACGTTGCGAAAGTTTATTATCAATTGCAGCTAAATCTTCCAGTATTAAATCCATAACAATTCTAAAAAGGCAAACTTCTATCTCCAGGTTTTTACACCCATATTAAGTGTAATTCCTATCTTCAACTTATCTGATTTAAATTGGCAAGCGATTAATATCTTTGTTATGACCAATGACTACCATTGCTGTACCACGCTCTAATCGCTTAGTAGGTTCAGGATTGATTTGAAATTTACCATCCTGACTAACTGCTAATAAGTTTAAGCCGTAACGGTTGCGCAGTTGTAGCTCCGAGATAGTTTTACCGTGAAATTCATCGGGAACAATCATCTCCACAATACTATTTTCTGGGTCAAGGTCAAATCGATCTAAAATAGATGGTTTAGTTAGTGACCGTGCTAGGGCGCAACCTGCTTCATATTCCGGGAACACTACATGATCTGCACCCACTCGTTTTAACAGCTTACGGTGAACTTCACTAGAAGCTTTAGCCACTACATGAGGAACACCGCCCTCCTTCACATTCAAGGTAGTAATGATACTTTCTTGAATGTAGTTACCAATAGCTATGATTACCGTATCAAACTCAAACATTCCCGCTTCTTTGAGTGCTGCAGGTTCGGTTGAGTCTAGCTGTAAAGCATGACCAACTATCTCCTCATGCAATGCATCTGAGACTAGCTTTTCATCCACATCTGTGGCTAGTACTTGGTAACCCAACTTATGTAATGTTGAACATACAGACCTACCAAAACGACCTAACCCAATGACCGCAAATTGGTGGTTATCTCGACGCAAACTGCGAAAAAAGCCTATAGATGACAGATTCACATTTGTTATCCTTATTTTTACGCCCTGACAATCGGCTAAGATTGAGCATAGAAAAATCAGTGCAAAGTTTTAGTTTTTTGCCTACTCACTCCTATTTTATCAGGTGAGGTTCCTGGTATCGCCGCCCTTATCCTACTAGGAGATTTTCTTCAGGATAGTGTATCCTACTGGGGCGCGGGTCTCCCAATATAGCAGCCATCAGCAATAACACACCCACTCGTCCTACGTACATTGTGACAATTAGAATCAGCTTTGCTGGTACTGACACGGTACTAGTGATACCTGTAGACAGCCCCACAGTGGCAAAGGCTGATACAACCTCAAACAAAAGTTCAATAAAACTTAATGTGGGGTCTGTTAGAGAAATTAAGGTGGTGGATAACACCAGCATACCTACAGAACCAACTAAAACACCAACAGCTTTTAAAATTAAAGATATTGCTATTTTACGTTCATATAATAAAACCTCTTCCTTGCCTTGAAGAATTGATTTAGTGCAGCTGGTGAGAACCCTCAAAGTTGTAGTTTTGATACCGCCTCCTGTCCCGCCAGGACTAGCACCAATTAACATCAATGCAATGGTAATAAACAAACCAGCCGATGTCATTTGGCTAATCTCAATCGTATTAAAACCAGCCGTTCTAGTAGTGACAGATTGGAACCAAGCTGATAGTAACTGCGCCGGTAAATTAACTGAACCTAATGTTGCTGTATTTTTTATTTCTATGGCAAAAAAGCCAATTGTTCCCAGGAATAAAAGAATTACAGTTGTGCTAGAAGCTACTTTAAAATCTAGAGAAAATATTAAGTTGGTTGGTTTTCTTAGCAGGCGATCGCGTACCCAAAGATACATTTCTAAAATGACCTGATAACCAATCCCGCCAAAAATTACCAACATTGTAATTGTAAACACTACTAACAAAGATGACTGATATCCCACTAAGCTGTCCGGGAATAAACTAAAACCCGCATTATTCCAAGCCGAAATACTATGAAAAACAGCCAGCCAAATTCCCTGATTCCAACCATAATCGGGAACAAATGCCGGTATAAGTAAGAAAATGCCTGTGATTTCAAAAATCATCGTTGTGGCAATAATTGAGCGGATAACTTGGGCGCTACCACTCATCCCCGGTCGATCTAAAGTCCGTTGGATGGCGATTTTTTGCCGCAGGTTAAATTTCCGCCCCACCAACATAATTAAAAAGGTGGTAGTTGTCATATACCCCAACCCACCAATTTGGGCTAACAGCAGAATACACAACTGACCCCAAAAAGAAAAATCCCTACCAGTATCAACTACAGCCAAACCGGTGACGCAAACGGCGGAAGTCGCAGTAAATAGCGCCACAATCGGGTCATTCCAAGTACCACTGCTAGTAGAAAAAGGCATCATCAGCAGGATAGTCCCGACGATGATAACAGCTAAAAATCCTAAGCAAACTGTGCGAGAAACCGTCATAAAAACATAAATACCTTCTAATTCTTCTGGAGACTAGACATCAATTAACAGCCCCCCAGAAAAAACCAACAAACTAACCCAAATCAAAACACACATGGTAGCCTACCAGTATACTTATCTAAATTCGGCATTGTTGTCACACTGCTTTGATCATGAGTGAAACTCTTTACCACAAAATACAGCAATTTTATGATGCTTCCTCTGGTCTGTGGGAACAGATTTGGGGCGAACATATGCACCATGGCTACTACGGGGTAGATGGTAAGCAACAAAAAAACCGCCGACAAGCTCAAATTGATTTAATCGAAGAAGTCCTCAACTGGTCCCGGGTGCAAACCGCAGAAAATATTCTCGATGTAGGTTGTGGTATTGGCGGTAGTTCTCTTTACTTAGCAGGGAAGTTTAATGCCCAAGCTACGGGAATTACATTAAGTCCCGTACAAGCCGCTAGAGCCAAGGAACGCGCCCAAGATGCCGGTTTGAGTGGGAGAACCCAATTTCAAGTCGCAGACGCCCAAGCAATGCCTTTTCCCGACGATTCTTTTGACTTGGTATGGTCATTAGAAAGTGGTGAACATATGCCGGATAAAACTCAGTTTTTGCAAGAGTGCTACCGCGTTTTGAAACCTGGTGGTAAGCTGATTCTAGTCACTTGGTGTCATCGTCCCACCCAGAATGCACCATTGACAGCAGATGAACAAAAGCATTTACAAGATATTTATCGCGTCTATTGTCTACCTTACGTGATTTCTTTACCAGAATATGAGGCGATCGCCCGTCAACTACCATTAAACCATGTTCACACAGCTGATTGGTCAACCGCCGTGGCTCCATTTTGGAATATGGTCATTGATTCGGCCTTCACCCCCCAGGCCATTTTTGGCTTACTTACTTCTGGTTGGACAACTATTCAAGGCGCATTATCACTGGGATTAATGCGTGATGGTTATCAGCGTGGCTTGATTCGCTTTGGCTTGTTATCCGGTAATAAGTAAGGGGAAAATTCTCATTTCCCATTCCTTTATCTATAACTTTCATGAGTCAAATTTCTACTAATTCTGCTAATTTTACCCATAACTGGGCTTATTCCTTTTGGAAGTTTTCCCGCCCACACACAATTATTGGCACAAGTTTGAGTGTGTGGGGCTTGTATTTGATTGCGGTTGCTATCTCCTCTGTGGGTTTTTCTTTGGTGCAACTTATTTCTGTTCTGGGTGCGTGGATTGCCTGTTTATGTGGCAATGTTTATATTGTGGGTTTGAATCAACTCCAAGATGTGGAAATTGACAAGATTAATAAACCTGATTTACCCCTAGCATCTGGGGAATTCTCTCGCCAGCAAGGTCAAACAATTGTCATCATTATGGGCATTTTGTCCCTAGTTATAGCTTGGCTCACTGGTCCGTTTTTATTGGGAATGGTGGCTCTGAGTTTGGTAATTGGTACGGCTTATTCTTTACCACCAATTCGCTTGAAGCGTTTCCCCTTCTGGGCAGCACTATGTATTTTTTCAGTGCGGGGAACTATTGTCAATTTGGGGCTATTTTTGCATTTTAATGCAGCATTAGAACAAAAACCAGGGATTCCCTGGACAGTTTGGCTGCTGACAATCTTTATTTTGGTGTTTACCTTTGCCATCGCTATCTTTAAAGATATCCCTGATATAGAAGGCGATCGCCTTTACAATATCACTACTTTTACTATTGCACTCGGTTCACAAGCAGTATTTAATTTGGCACTATGGGTGCTAACTTTTTGCTATTTGGGTGTGATTTTAGTTGGTGTCATGGGTTTTACCCCCATTAACCCAGTATTTTTAGTGGTTAGTCATCTAGTAGTCCTGGTGGTAATGTGGATGCGCAGTTTAGCCGTAGACTTACAAGATCAAACTGCGATCGCCCAATTCTACCAATTCATCTGGAAACTATTTTATCTGGAATATATCATGTTCCCGGTTGCCTGTCTTTTAGGATAAACCTATGTTAGAAACTTTCACCATACCTGATATCCTGGCGATCGCCTCAGTTGTTGTGGCTATCCTCATCCTCACTTATTTCTCTGGTAAAACCTTAATTACTGCTAATGCTTTCCAAAAAGGGGTAAATCTTTATCAACAACAAGACTATGAGGGCGCAAAAGCCGCTTTTGAGCGGGTGATTTCTCTCAACTCTACTAATGATGTGGTGCGCTTACTCTTGGGAGATATTTTCAAGCAGCAAGGCAATATCCAACAAGCAACAGAATTATATCAAGAGGTGATTCGTAGCAGTCCTAAAAATCCAGATGCCTATTTGCGTTTAGCAAATGTTTTCATGGATGCAAATCAGCCAGAGTCCGCAAAAATCAATTTACAACAAGCACAAGCTTTATTACAAAAGCAACGTCAACCCCAAAGAGCACAACAAATTAGTCATCTATTAGAGAAAATTACCGCTAAATCCGGTAATCAACTCTAGTTTGATCAAACATTGCTCCCCCCTACCCTGGGTAAACCATCGCGGCGCTAATATCTCGGTGATTTGTTTGACCAGTAAGTTTTCTGTATTTAAGGTAGTGTGGTGAGTTGCAAAAAGTATGTAATAATTAAGCCCATCTGCTTGCAGCAGCCCTTCGCTATCGCATACACTAGTTACCTATCAACTGTGCAAAATACCGAATCTATCAACGACCTAGCTGCGGCTTTGCAACAACCAGCCGACCTCAGCTTTCAACTACCTGACCCAGAAGATGAAGAAATATTAGACTCAGAATTTCAACAACAGCTAGATGTAGCTTGGCAGGTATGCGATCGCTTTGACCTGCAAACAGAAATCTGGCGGGGGCGAATTTTACGGGCTATCCGTGACCGAGAGAAAAAAGGTGGGGACGGACGAGGTACGGGATTTCTCAAATGGCTCAAAGAACGGGAAATTAGTAAAAGTCAAGCATACGCCTGGATTCAGCTGGCTAACAGTGCTGATACTCTCCTGGAAGAGGGAAAATTAGACCCTAAATCAGTGAATAACTTTAGCAAACGCGCATTTATCGAAACCTCTAAGGCTGTCCCAGAAGTTCAGCAGATGGTGAGTCAAGCGGCGCAAAAAGGTGACCAAATCACCAGGCGAGAAGTGCGCCAACTCACAGACGAATGGACCTCCATGTCCTCAGAATTACTACCAGAACCAGTGAAGGTAAAAGCAGCCGAAAACTCCCTTCCGGCGCGCTACATTGCCCCCCTGGTCAAGGAAATGGAAAAATTACCAGAATCACACCAGCGGGTTATTCAAGCAGAAATTGCCACTAACCCAGATGTTGATACCCTCAAACAGGTAACTTCAGAAGCCCGTCACCTGGCTAAGTATCTTAAAGGAGCCGCCCAAGTTCAAGCACTTACCCAGGCAGATATTGACATTGAAACCGCCCTGGAAGAAGCCCAAAGAATCGGCTGTTTAAGTATAGCCGCGGATTTGGTTAATCAAGCATCACAAATAGAACAAACCATCGCCAAGTTATACATGACCTGGAAACGCATCGCTAACTTGGCAGACCGGTTATATGTAGATACTGGTGCTAGTACACCCCATCTGCGATCGCTCCTGACTTCCATCGAACCTCTGGGTGGTGAAGTGATGGAACTGCAACTGAGTGGTGCTACTCAACACACTATCCGCCTGCAAATCCAGGAAACTAATTAGAACTCCCCGGACTTAATTCTTAATCCCTGTGGTGGCTATACCGCGGATGAATTGACGCTGACCAATGAGGAATAAGACCATTACCGGTACAGTGGCTATAGTCACCGCAGCCATCATCAAAGGCCAATTATTTGTGTATTGTTCTTGAAACTCTGCTAAGGCTAATTGCACTGTTCTCAATTCCGGCCTGGTTGTAAATACCAAGGGTTTAAACAAATCGTTCCATTCCGCAATAAAAGTAAACAGAAATAGGGTCACTAAGGCTGGACGGGCTAAAGGTAACATGACTCGCCACAAAATTTGCAGTCGGTTGGCTCCGTCTATGCTTGCTGCTTCTTCCAACTCTAGGGGAATTGTTTGGAAATACTGACGTAATAGGAAAATCCCAAAGCCATTAACAGCAGTTGGTAAAATCAGCGCCCCGTAAGTGTTAATCAGGTGTCCCCACTTTAAAACTAAGAAGATGGGAATCACCAATAATTGAAACGGAATTACCAAAGTGGCCAAAACAACCAGTAACAGCGCTTGTTTACCGCGAAATTTTAATCTCGCCAAGGCGTAACCCGCTAAGGCAGAAGTTACCATCTGAAAGGCTGTCACAGCGATCGCTACTAAGGTAGAATTAGCAAATGCTAGTAAAAATTGGCCTCGCTGCCAGGCATCGCGGTAATTATCCAAAGACCAGTTAGTTTGGGCTGAAACTTCTACAGTAGCTCCTGGAGGTGCGAAAGACGTGAGGAACACCACGAGCAAGGGTAATAGGACAATCAAGGCCCCCAATAGCAGCACTCCTAGGCGCAAAAAATTGCCAGATTTGAGGTTCCAGTTTGGTTTAGGCATCAGTTATGCATCCCAGCTTTGTTTTCTAGTATTAGAGCATCGTCCCCAGTAAGAGTTAATCTATAACATAGTGACTTGTTAAGTTAAATTAAAGCATAGCTATGATTACCCTAAATTTATCAGGGAAAATCAAATTTTTGTATCAAATGATTCAATTTTACCGGAGTAAACACACCATGCAACAACTGACAGCCGAGTTAGAGATTGATTTCCACAGCGAAGAATACAAAGATGCTTACAGTCGCATCAATGCTATTGTCATTGAGGGGGAACAAGAAGCTTATGAAAATTACATCACATTGGCTCAAATGCTCCCAGACTTTAAAGATGAACTCATTCGTTTATCTAAAATGGAAAATCGCCACAAAAAGGGTTTTGAAGCTTGTGGGCGGAATCTAAAAGTTACACCAAATATGCAGTTTGCTCGGGAGTTCTTCGCTCAACTCCATGGGAATTTCCAAGCAGCCGCAGCGGAGGGTAAAGTGGTGACTTGCTTGCTGATTCAGTCTTTGATTATTGAATGCTTTGCGATCGCAGCATACAACATCTACATTCCCGTAGCTGATGACTTTGCCCGTAAAATCACTGAGGGTGTAGTAAAAGATGAGTATAGTCATCTCAACTTTGGAGAGGTGTGGTTGAAAGAAAACTTTACTGAATCTAAAGCGGAATTAGAAGCAGCTAACCGGCAAAATCTACCCCTGGTTTGGAAAATGCTCAACCAAGTAGAAGATGATGCCCAGGTTTTAGCAATGGAAAAAGAAGCGTTAGTAGAAGACTTCATGATTCAGTACGGTGAAGCATTGAGTAACATTGGCTTCACAACTAGAGACATCATGCGTATGTCTGCCTATGGACTCACAGCCGCTTAATAACTGTCAACGGGCAGCCAAAATTCTCGATTGAAAATACCCGCGGGAATTGACCACTGCCTAGTTTTGCCATCCAGGATCTTACGCTTTGTTCCCCCTGTCTAAGAGTTATATCAATTTGAAACCAGAATCCTACCACGGCTTACCGGGAAACCAAAATAGAGTAAGATTTTCTTAATTAAGAATTATCTTCCCCTGGTATTTTAGTAGGCTGAGTATTTACGTTAGCCTAGGGTTTCCGCAGGAAAAAACCAAAAGGTAATATTACAAATTGCTTGGTATTTAGTTCTTGCCCACTTATTCAACGCTTTCGACAAAGCATACGCCTAATACATCAATACATGTTTGGTCTAATTGGACATTTGACTAGTTTAGAACACGCCCAAGCGGTAGCCAAAGAATTGGGTTACCCAGAATATGCCGATCAAGGGCTAGATTTTTGGTGCAGCGCCCCACCCCAAATTGTGGATGAAATCACAGTTACCAGTGTGACTGGGCAGACAATTCAAGGAAGGTATGTAGAATCTTGTTTTTTGCCGGAAATGCTGGCTAATCGCCGCATCAAGGCAGCAACACGCAAAATTCTCAACGCCATGGCTCATGCTCAGAAGCATGGCATAAATATTACTGCCTTGGGGGGATTTTCCTCAATTATTTTTGAAAACTTTAAATTGGAGCAGTTTAGGCAAGTCCGCAACATCAAACTAGAGTTTGAACGCTTCACCACCGGGAATACTCACACCGCCTATGTCATTTGTCGCCAGGTGGAACAAGCCTCAAAACAAATAGGAATTGATTTGTCGAAAGCCACTGTTGCTATATGTGGCGCCACTGGAGATATTGGGAGCGCGGTGACACGCTGGCTCAATCTCAAAACAGATGTCAAGGAACTGTTGCTCATCGCCCGTAATCATGAACGCCTGACAGGGTTACAAGAGGAAGTGGGGCGAGGGAAAATTATGGCTTTGGATGAAGCCCTCCCCCAAGCTGATATTGTTGTTTGGGTCGCCAGTATGCCCAAAGGTCTGGAAATTGATTTTCAAGTCTTAAAGCGCCCTTGTTTACTCATTGACGGTGGCTACCCGAAAAATTTAGCGACTAAAATTCAGCAGCCAGGGGTACATGTACTCAACGGTGGCATTGTGGAACATTCTCTTGATATTGACTGGAAAATCATGAAAATAGTCAATATGGATGTTCCAGCACGGCAATTGTTCGCTTGCTTTGCTGAATCAATGCTGCTTGAATTTGAGAAGTTGTACACGAACTTTTCTTGGGGGCGTAATCAGATTACCGTAGACAAAATGGAGCAGATTGGTCAAGCATCTATCAAACACGGATTTAGACCCCTGCTAGTTGAGTCACTAGTCGTTAACTAGTGATTTGGAATAAATGCCTATAGTCATTCCCCTACATCCCCCCAGCTTATGCTCCGCCCTGAAGGACGGGGAGAATTAACACTCTAAACTCTTAATTTGTAAGATGCCAACTACCGATCGCAAACCACTACTGTTAGATTTTGAAAAGCCACTAGCAGAACTGGCAAACCGAATTGATCAGATTCGGCAACTGGCAGCAGAAAATGGCGTTGATGTTTCTGGTGAAATTCGCAAATTAGAAACACGGGCTATGCAACTACGGGAAGAAATTTTTAGTAATTTATCACCTTCCCAACGTCTGCAAGTTGCTCGTCATCCTCGTCGCCCTAGTACACTTGACTATATCCAGTCCATCAGTGATGAGTGGATGGAGTTACATGGCGATCGCTGCGGTGGTGACGATCCGGCTTTAGTTGGTGGTGTAGGTCGTTTGGGCGGACAACCAGTGGTGATGTTAGGTCATCAAAAAGGCCGCGATACTAAGGATAATGTGGCCAGGAATTTCGGTATGGCTTCCCCCGGTGGTTACCGCAAAGCCCTGCGCTTGATGGAACACGCTCACAAGTTCGGGATGCCAATTATAACTTTTATTGACACCCCGGGGGCTTGGGCAGGTATCGAAGCCGAACATCAAGGTCAAGGAGAAGCGATCGCCTATAATTTACGGGAAATGTTTTGCTTTGATGTGCCCATTATCTGCACAGTTATCGGCGAAGGCGGATCTGGTGGTGCTCTAGGTATTGGCGTGGGCGATCGCCTGATGATGTTTGAACACGCTGTTTATACCGTTGCTACCCCAGAAGCCTGCGCCGCGATTCTGTGGAAGGATGCTGGTAAATCCCCCCAAGCAGCTGTGGCTTTGAAAATCACTTCTCACGACCTGAAAAACTTGGGGATCATCGACGAGATATTACCTGAACCCATTGGTGGCGCTCATTCCGATCCCCTGGAAGCAGCCAGAACTCTGAAGCAAAGCTTATTAGATAATTTGGACGATCTCAACCGCTTAACATCTCAAGAACGCCGACAACTGCGCTATGAAAAATTCCGCAAAATTGGTGTTTTTACTGAATCTGTCCACTGATACCACCAGAAAATCACCCCATTGCTCATAGCAATGCTATAATACCTATGGCTACCTAAAGATGGTTAAAAATCTCAACAGCCATAGGTTTTTGTATTTTTAGCAAATCAAATGGATTTGGCTGTGAGTTTGTCTGTCACTGAGTCATCACGTTTTGCTGGGAAAGGACTAGACGGGCAAAAATATACCCTCTGAGGGCGACAATTAGCAGTTAGTTATATTTCCAGAGTTGGCTGGGTAAAAATTTGGAGAAACCATGAGTCTGGAAAAACGACGCGCCCTGATTACTGGGGCCAGCAGTGGAATTGGCAAAGCAACGGCATTAGCCTTTGCCCAGGCGGGAATTGATGTCGCCTTAGTCAGCCGTTCTTTAGACAAGTTGGAGATAGTAGCAGCAGCAGCTAGGGATACAGGAGTAGCAGCCAAGGCTTACCCTGTGGATTTGGCTAATGTGTCTCAAGTCAAAGCAGCAATTCAAGACATCGCCCTTGATTTTGGCGGCATAGATATCTTAGTCAACAATGCCGGTATAGCATACACAGGTAACTTAAGTCAAACTCCCTTAGCAGATTGGCAGCAAGTCATTAACTTGAACCTCACCAGTGTATTTGAATGCTGTATGGCTATCTTGCCAGGGATGAGACAAACAAAACAAGGTATAATTATTAACGTCGCTTCCATCGCCGGAAAGCAAGCTTTTCCCGGTTGGGGAGCTTATAGCGTTAGTAAGGCTGGCTTACTAGCCTTGAGTCAAACCCTAGGACAAGAAGAACGCAGCCATGGTATTCGGGTCACTGCTATTTGCCCCGGTGCTGTGAATACGGAATTGTGGGATACAGACACCGTTCAGTCTGATTTTGACCGGACAAAAATGTTAACGCCAGAAATTGTTGCCCAGTCAATTTTGTACACAGCCTTACTACCACAGCACGCTGTTATTGAAGAGTTAACTGTGATGCCTAGTGCTGGGACTCTTTAAAGTCCCCAATTTCTCAAATAGCAGCCCTACTTTGTTTAAATCTTTATCTCCTGGTTTAATTTCTACACCGCTAGATAAATCTATACCATCGGGTTGGAGTTGATTTAAGGCGGCTAGTATATTATCTGGGGTTAATCCCCCAGCTAATAACCAAGGACAACTAGGACGAAATTTTTTTAACATTTCCCAGTCTAAGGTTTTTCCAGTCCCTCCTAATTGCTGGGGATGATAGGCATCTAGTAGTAATGTGTCTACATAGTCTGTAAGTTTAATTTTTTGCGGGGCTGTTACTATCAGGTTCTCTAGGGTGCGAACTCTAAGGGCTTTGATGATTTCTATCTTGGGCAAACTTTGACGTAAGACACAGCAAAATTCTGGGGTTTCATCTCCGTGTAATTGTACACCAGTCAATCCAGAACTGTTGACTATCTCCATAATTTCGGTAATGCTGGCGTTGGCAAAAACCCCAATTTTGTCAATATTGGCCGGTAATTCCGCCACCGCCGCCTGAATTTCTTTTGAAGTAACGTAGCGGGGGGATGTGGGTACACAGATAAATCCTAGTGCGGTTGCACCTAGGGAAGCGATCGCTACAGACTGTTGTGGTTGAGTAATGCCACAAATTTTGACGCGCATATGAATTTGAGCTAAAGGATCAATACTAATCTAAGGGGTTGTTTGATCAGTTTTTAACAGGTAATTTTTATCTTAGGGAGCAGGGAACAGGGAGCAGGGAATGGGGGACACACAAAAAACAATAAAATCAAGTCCCCTCCCCTTACAAGGGGAGGGTTAGGGTGGGGTCAAACAATATTTGATAGATTAATCATAACTTTTAAAACATCCTCTAACCTTTGAGGGAGGATGGAGAAACTTCTTCAGGTGGACTATAGCTACATCAGTTTGTTCATTCCTGAGAAAAAACATGATCTCATCAATGTTATTCACGTTATTAACAGTTCAAGTGACGGTTCCCAACACTGGTACTACATGGAATTGGATTGGTACTGCTATTATTATTGGCAGTTGTCTATTATGTCTTTTAATTATTCCCCGTACTATTAGTTACCCACAGGTGGGTCAGAAAATGCCTTTACCTTTATCAGGACTCTTCAATAATCCCAGTATTGGCTGCTTCTTGGCGGCTATGAGTGCTGGTCATATCATCGGTGTGGCTGCGGTTTTGGGATTGACTAATCTGGGTATTATTTAATTGGGTATTATTTAATTTTGTTTCTGTCCACATTATCCCCAAGTATTGGCAATCTAGATCAATCGGATATCACACTGCGGAAATCCCTACCCCCAGTAGCAATAACTGGGGGTAGGTTATATGTCAACCTAGAAGTAGGGTGTCTGGTTGTCGCTCATCACACAGACAAATATGTTGACGGTTAACTGCTGGCGGTTGACGGTCATCAGTGAACACTCAACTAGGACAAGATCATGCAAGGTTGGAAAATCGGCTCTTTATTTGGCATTCCCTTATTTTTAGATCCACTCTGGTTTATAATTTTGGGGTTAGCTACCCTTAACTTTAGTCTTGCTTACCAGCAATGGGGTACTACCATTGCTTGGAGTGCGGGGATAGTGATGGCACTATTGCTGTTTGCTTCAGTATTGTTACATGAGTTGGGTCACAGCTTGGCAGCCAGATCGCAAGGTATTAAAGTTAATTCTATTACTCTATTTCTCTTTGGCGGTATTGCCTCCATAGAAGAGGAATCAAAAACCCCCGCTGAGGCGTTTCAGGTGGCGATCGCTGGACCGTTGGTAAGTATCTCCCTATTTTTACTGTTTAGTCTAGCTACAAATATCACACCTGCAACCGGAGCGGTGTCAGCTATGGTTAGAGATTTGGCGAGGATTAATTTAGTTGTCGCCCTATTTAACCTGATTCCCGGTTTACCTCTGGATGGGGGACAGGTCTTAAAGGCCGCACTGTGGCAAATTACAGGGAACCGCTTTCAAGCTGTACACTGGGCTGCAAAGGCTGGGCAAATTTTAGGTTACAGTGCGATCGCCTTGGGATTTGCTGTGGACTTTTTTACTAGGGAGTTAATTACTGGCTTGTGGATTGTTTTAATTGGTTGGTTTGCTGTTCGTAATGCTAACAGCTATGATCGTGTAACTACCTTACAAGAAACTTTGCTGAATTTAGTAGCCAGGGATGCTATGACTCGTGATTTTCGCGTAGTTAATGCTGACCAAAGTTTACGTAATTTTGCTGATGCTTACTTGTTGGATAGCAACGCCCCCAATATCTACTTTGCTGTGGCTGATGGGCGTTATCGGGGTATGGTTAGTATTGATGACTTACGTCTAGTAGAAAGAAGTGAGTGGGAAAACCGAACCCTAGAGAGTATAGTTCATCCCTTAACAGAAATACCCACCGTGGCTGAATCCACTTTTTTAGCTCAGACAATTAACCAGCTAGAAAATCAGCAGTTACCGCGAATTACTGTGCTTTCCCCAGCTGGTACAGTAGCAGGTATCATTGACCGGGGAGATATTGTGCGAGAGTTAGCACAAAAGTTAAATTTACCCATTCCCGAAGCGGAAATTAAGCGTATTAAGCAAGATGGTAGCTATCCCCCTGGTTTGCAACTAGGAACAATTGCTAAGTCAATCACAAATTAAATTTCAGGTTTCTCGTAACTATCTGTTGAGATTCGGGAAAATTCTATGTAGAATTTTCCCGACCAGTAAATTTTACATAAAAACAGGTGATTCTTCTAAAGGAGCGTTAGCAATTGCTATTGCTTCTTCCCCTTGTGCCTTGATTTGAGATTCCGGTTGTGTTTCCCCCGATATAGTTTCTAATTGGTCATCGGGTACTTGTAGATTAATCATAGTATTGGGTGCATTTTTGAGAAACTCAACTCCAGCTGCTACCTCGCGATATGGACGATTTAACAGATAGTTGAGTAAGGCATCACGCTGCTCTTGAGTAATTAAGTATACTTTCTTTTGAATCTGTGGCATAAATTACTTTTTCCTTCCGTACTTAAAACTAAATTTTGACTTACACAGAGTGACCGAAAGTGACAAAAAAAAGCCAGTGTATGTCGGTTTGATAACCAGATATATCATAGCAAAGATGATGTATATTTTTTTGTATAATTTTTCTGAGCCATAAATAACCAGCCCATGGTGTGAATCTATGCGTCAATGTCTTAACCCGGAGTGTCTCCACCTTAACCTGGATACCTGCCAATATTGCCAAAAGTGTGGTAACAAGTTACTCCTGCGAGAAAGGTATAGCCCCCACTCAGTTTTAGGACAAGGGGGTTTTGGTCGGACATTTCTAGCCATTGACGAAGATAAACCCTCAAAACCCTATTGTGTCATTAAGCAATTCCTCCCCCAAGCCCAGGGGACAGACAGTATAGAAAAGGCTTCCCAATTATTTGCACAAGAAGCAGAACGTTTAGAACAACTGGGTAAACATCCCCAAATTCCCGAATTAATGGCTTATTTCACCGCCGATCATCGTCAATATTTGGTTCAGGAGTTTGTCAAAGGGGAAACCCTACAAGGTGAATTAGATCAAACCGGGGTGTTTTCAGAACAGCAAATAAGAGGATTGTTAATAGAACTGTTGCAGATATTCAAGTTTGTCCACAGTCAGCAGGTAATTCACAGAGATATTAAACCAGAGAATATCATTCGCCGCAGTAGTGACAACAAGTTATTTTTAGTAGACTTTGGCGCTGCGAAGGTGGTACAACCCAAACAACGCACAGCTACAGGGACAATTATCGGGTCAGCGGAATATTGCGCCCCTGAGCAGTCTATGGGGAGAGCCATATTTATCAGTGATTTATATAGTTTAGGTGTCACCTGTCTGCATTTATTAACAGGAGTTAGCCCCTTTCATTTATATGATCCGATGAATGCACAATGGGTGTGGCGAGATTTCTTGAATGGGAATGTTGTTAGTGATGAGTTGGGTCAGATTTTGGAAAAGTTAGCAAATCCTGTACCCAAGCTGCGTTATCAGTCTGTGGAAGAGGTGATGAATGTTTTGAGTCCTGTTTTTTCCCCTGTCCCTTCCAGGGAAGAGGGAAGAACTCCAGCACCTCATACCCCCTGTCTACACACAACCCTCACCGGTCATTCTCACTGGGTTTTGTCTGTAGCATTTAGCCCGGATGGTCAAACCCTAGCTAGTGGGAGTTGGGACAAGACTATCAAACTGTGGGATGTGAAGACAGGTAAGCTCCGTTACACCCTCAGAGGACATTCTGGCTCGGTTTTGTCTGTAGCATTTAGCCCGGATGGTCAAACCCTAGCTAGTGGAAGTGGGGACAAGACTATTAAACTGTGGGATGTAAAGACGGGTAAGGTTCGCCACACCCTCACTGGACATTCTGGCTCGGTTTATTCTGTAGCATTTAGCCCCGATGGTCAAACCCTAGCTAGTGGGAGTTATGACAAGACTATCAAACTGTGGGATGTGAAGACAGGTAAGGTTCGCCACACCCTCACCGGTCATTCTGACTGGGTTTTGTCTGTAGCATTTAGCCCGGATCGTCAAACCCTAGCTAGTGGGAGTCGGGACAAGACTATCAAACTGTGGGATGTGAGGACAGGTAAGGTTCGCCGCACCCTCACCGGACATTCTAACTCGGTTTGGTCTGTAGCATTTAGCCCGGATGGTCAAACCCTAGCTAGTGGGAGTTGGGACAACACTATCAAACTGTGGGATCTGAGGACAGGTAAGGTTCGCCGCACCCTCACCGGACATTCTAACTCGGTTTGGTCTGTAGCATTTAGCCCGGATGGTCAAACCCTAGCTAGTGGGAGTTGGGACAACACTATCAAACTGTGGGATCTGAGGACAGGTAAGGTTCGCCAGACCCTCACCGGACATTCTGACTGGGTGAGGTCTGTAGGATTCAGCCCCGATGGTCAAACCCTAGCTAGTGGGAGTTATGACAAGACTATCAAAATTTGGCGGTTAAGGTAATATTGACATCTCCAAAAAATAAATATGCGTTGTCAAACATTATTTTGCGCAGATATCTATTACATTTTAGGAGGAGCAACATTTCTTAAGTTAAACACCTTATGCTGAATATTCCTCAACTACTGGCGACTGAATTAAACCTCAAACCTGAACAAATCCAAAACGCCTTGGAACTGTTAGCCGAAGGTGCTACTGTTCCTTTTATCGCACGTTACCGCAAGGAGCGCACTGGGGAAATGAATGAGGTGCAACTGCGGGACTTGTTTGAGCGCTATGCTTATTTAACAGAGTTAGCAGAACGTAAGGGGGTAATTCTCCATGCGATCGCCCAACAAGGTAAACTCACAGAAGAACTCAAAGCCAAAATTACATCCTGCTTACAAAAAACCGAATTAGAGGATTTATACCTACCCTATCGACCAAAAAGGCGCACCCGTGCTACCATTGCCAGGGAAAAGGGTTTAGAACCTTTAGCGGAGTTGATTAAATCTCTCAATCTCCCTCAAAGTCCCACTACATCACTAGAAACAGCAGCAATGCAGTATGTTTCTCAGACTCAGGAGGTGAAAACACCACAGGAAGCACTCAAGGGCGCGGCTGACATTTTAGCGGAAGAGGTGGCAGAAAAAGCGGAATTAAGGGCATATCTGCGTGATTATTTTCTGGACAAAGGGGTATTTATCTCTCAGATCAAGAAAGATTATCCCGAAGGTACAACCAAGTTTGAGATGTACCGCAACTATCAGATGGGGGTAAAAAATATTGCCCCCCATAACCTCCTGGCTTTGTGTCGCGGTGAGGCGGAGGGAATCTTAAATTATGAAATTGCTTTTGATGAAGATATTGTACTCAAGTATCTAGAAGTAAGGGAAATTAAAACCAAAAATCCCATAATTCGGGAATTTTATCAAGCCATGGTCAAAGACGCATTTAATCGGCTGATGAAAACCTCCATTATGGGTGAGGTGATTTCCCAGAAAAAAACCTACGCAGATATAGAATCAATTAAAACCTTTGAAGCCAACCTGCGAGAGTTGCTGTTATCAGCACCTGCGGGAATGAAACCCACACTGGCCATTGACCCAGGTTTTAGAACCGGGTGTAAAGTTGTGGTACTTGACGAAACGGGAAAATTTTTAGCATACCAGGCGGTGTTTCCTCACCAAGGGTCAGCACAACGGGATAAAGCTGTACAAACTCTCAAAAATTTAATTACACAATATCAAATCAAGTTAATTGCGATCGGTAACGGTACAGCTTCCCGGGAAACAGATGAGTTTGTGAACCAGGTTTTACAAGATATAGACCCCAAACCCATTAAAGTTATGGTTAATGAATCGGGAGCATCAATATATTCTGCCAGTAAAGTGGCATTAGAAGAGTTTCCCGATTTAGATATTACCGTGCGCGGTGCTATTAGTATCGGTCGCCGGTTACAGGACCCCCTGGCGGAACTCGTAAAAATTGACCCTAAATCTATCGGTGTGGGACAATATCAACATGATGTTGATCAAAAGTTGCTGAAAAAGAAACTTGATGAAACTGTGGAAAGTTGCGTTAATTATGTGGGGGTGGACTTAAACACCGCGTCTAAGGAACTGTTAACTTTTGTTTCGGGAATTACAGCCACAGTAGCCAATAACATTGTCACCTATCGCAACGAGCATGGAGCCTTTAAGAACCGCAGACAATTATTAAAGGTGGCGAAGTTGGGACCCAAGGCGTTTGAACAAGCTGCGGGTTTTCTGCGGATTCGTGGCGGTGATAACCCTTTAGATAATACCGCAGTCCATCCCGAAAGTTACCCTGTGGTGCTGGCGATCGCCGCTGATTTGGATATACCCTTAAATCAGATTACAGAAATTGCAGCAAAGCTGAAAAAAACCAACCTGAAGAAATACGTCACCGACGGCATTGGGGAACCTACACTCAGGGATATAATCAGGGAACTAGAGAAGCCAGGTAGAGACCCCCGCGCCGAATTTAAATACGCCACCTTTAGAGAAGGAATTACAGAAATTAGTCATTTACAGGTAGGGATGGAATTAGAAGGAATAGTCACCAATGTGGCTAACTTTGGCGCTTTTGTGGATATTGGCGTACATCAAGATGGTTTAGTGCATATTTCCCAACTAGCTGATAGATTTGTCGATGATATCCAGAAAGTGGTTAAAGTGGGACAAGTTGTAAAGGTGCGGGTATTGGAAGTTAACGAAAAGTTGCACCGTATTAGTTTATCGATGAAAGCTGTTAAGCAATAAAGCTCTGTTAGTGTCTTTGTCGTCAACAAAGACACTCTCAACCTAATGGTAGAAACATAATCCGTCTTATTCAAGATGGAAAATATCAGTATTTATCTGAAAATAATACCAGGAATCGTCAAGAATCCATCTGTTATTTTTAGGTAAAAACAATGTGGGGAACACTTTTAACGGTCATAGCCACAGCCTTGAGCTTGTTAATTGTCGATTTAGTTGTACCCGGTGTAAATATTGCTAATTTTCCAGCAGCTATGATTGCTGGTGTAGTCATTGGTTTGATCAACAGTTCCATTAAACCAATCCTTGCTGCTTTATCTTTACCCCTGAACTTCCTCACCTTCGGAGCATTTTCCCTAGTAGTTAACGGTTTTTGTTTCTTATTAGCTGGGGTAATAGTTCCAGGGTTCGCAGTCCGGGGAGTTCTCGCCTTTTTTCTGGGTCCTGTAATTTTATCTTTTGCTAATACCTTCATTAATAAATATTTAGCTGAAAGATATCCTGTGTTAAACAGTACTGGTGTTAGTAGGGAAGGGGAATTACCCTCAAGATGAGTACCATACACCATTTCCTCAAAAACCTGATTAAATAAAATAAGATTGCCAAATCATGAAAATCAGTCGCTTACTTTTAGGTTTATTCCTTCCTCCTGTGGGTGTGTTTCTCACAGTTGGCGCTGGTCCAACTTTGTTAATTAACATTTTACTCACACTTTTAGGCTGGCTTCCCGGTAGCATCCATGCAGTTTGGGTAATTGCTAAACATGAACAACAAATAAATGAACAAAGACGTAGTTATTAAGATGAACGTCTGTCGTAAATAGGGTGGTTACTGTCAGTAACCACCCTAATTTTTTGCTGATAAATAAATTTATTTCTGTTAACATTGGTCAAGACTACTGGTCAAGGCTACTTACGAGTTAGTTCCTGGCGTTGCTCAGTAGGTGTCTCATCTTTAAAAATATCAGCAGCTGATAGCAACAACTCCCGTAAAGTTTGTTTAATTTGATGCTCCTTTTTGGCGATCGCCGCACCAGCTTGACCTAATTGATCTTCTAGGTGCGATCGCTTTTCTTCCACTTGTGTCGCCATAGCCTCAGCTTGGGGACGAGCCTGATCGTACCACTGTTTTGCCTCATCTAGATAATCCTTAACCTCACCATCCCGTCCGCCATAACGCGCAGCTAAATTCGCCCGGACAATAGCTAATTGAGCTTGCAATTGCGCATAACGTTTCTTGAGTAAAGCTACCTCCTCACTATCTTTAATGGTATTAATAGCAGAAGCGATCGCATTTTTAGTATCCTCAGTTTTATCCTGGCTAGTTTCGGCAATTTCCGTTAAAATACCGTCAACTTCTTGCTGAATTTGTTCCTCTTCACTATCCAATTGTGCTTGTAGCTTCTTGACTTCTCCCTGAGTTTTGACAATCGCCTCATGTCGTTTGCTATTAACCCCTTCCAACGCCCCCTCAATGCAAGCTGTGACATCTTCCTTAATTTCCGCCCCCCTGTGTTGAAAGTTTTCCACCACAGCAGAAACCGCATCTTTTACCAGATAACGAATATCACTAGAACCTGCTTTTAATTCCGAACTTAGCTGAGAAACAGCAGATTTGACAATTTCGCGAATCCGCTGAGTTCTTAACTGTCCAGTTTCTTTCACCTGTTGCAAATCGATGGTAATTTGCTCCTTAACATTCTTCGACATTTTTAACCTTTCCTATTTAAATCACAAAGATGAATGACACAAACAACATCCTCTATGTGCATTGTGGAAGATAGTTATAAAAATAAACACATCCCAAAGATAGAAAATCCTGATAATTTACGACTAAAGCATCTCATACCTAAGAGGATGTTTGGAAATTATCAAACAGGTAATTTTTATATTAGGGAACAGGGAACAGGGAACAGGGAACACACCGAAGGATTGGTAAGCATTGGTAAGCATTGGGGAACACACCGAAATAATAAAATCCAGTTCCCTCCCCTTACAAGGACAAGACAAGGTGGACAAGGTGGACAAGGTGACAAGGGAGAAAAACAGTACAAAGTCTGTATTTTTAGTAAGAAAAATAGCCCCTTAAAAGACCATTGTCCGTATAAAATCTTCCTTGTCCACTTTCCTTCCTTGTCTTCCTAGTCTTGCCTTCACAGATCATATTAAAAACCTACCCTTGCAAGGAGAGGGTGGGGTGAAACAATAGTTGATACACTAATCATGACTTATCAAACATCCTCTAATAGATACCCCTAGAATCAAATCTGCGTAACGGTAAACCTCAAAAATATGTGCCGCCCATGTGAGATAATAAGTATTAATAGCTAGTAAATGAGAGAAATTATGTGGCGGGTAAATGTAACTTGTTCCGGTGACGCTTGGAAACAACACGGCGCGAACTTCAAAACCATATCAGATAAATATCAAGGGGAGTGTATTTCTTCCAAAAAAATGCCAGATGGGACAAGAATCATGGCATATAAAATAGAAGATGTCAGCGATGCCGAAGCTTTTCAAGAAGAGTGTACCACCTTTGCCGGGTTTACAGCTGATTTTGAATCCCTGTAACATTGCCTAGCATCTATAATATTGAAGCAAACACGATTATAGTCCCGTAGGAGAATTTTGGTGGATTCCCGATATAACCCAGCAGACATTGAGGAAAAATGGCAACAAACATGGGCAGAACTTGGCTTAGATCAGACACCTGCAAATACTAAAGTGCCAAAATTCTATGCTCTTTCCATGTTCCCCTATCCATCGGGCAGCCTCCACATGGGTCATGTCCGTAATTATACTATAACAGATGTAATTGCACGCCTCAAGCGAATGCAAGGATATAGGGTACTGCACCCCATGGGTTGGGACGCCTTTGGTTTACCAGCAGAAAACGCCGCCATTGACAGGGGAGTACCACCAGCCAAGTGGACTTATCAAAACATTGCTCAAATGCGACAGCAATTAAAGCGTTTGGG
Organism: Anabaenopsis elenkinii CCIBt3563; assembly: GCF_015245355.1. GTDB lineage: Bacteria > Cyanobacteriota > Cyanobacteriia > Cyanobacteriales > Nostocaceae > Anabaenopsis > Anabaenopsis elenkinii. Next base: position 3,414,581 of record NZ_CP063311.1, read on the forward strand.
TTTGTCTATCGACTGGGACAGGGAAGTTGCTACCTGTTCACCAGATTATTACAAGTGGACGCAGTGGATTTTCTTGCAATTCTGGCAAGCTGGGTTAGCATATCAAAAAGAAGCAGCAGTAAACTGGGACCCCGTAGACCAAACTGTGGTAGCTAACGAGCAAGTTGATAGCGAAGGTCGTTCTTGGCGCAGTGGGGCAAAAGTTGAGCGAAAACTATTGCGCCAGTGGTTTTTAAAGATTACCGACTATGCCGAAGAATTACTCAACGATTTAGATAAGTTAACAGGTTGGCCAGAACGGGTCAAGTTAATGCAAGCTAATTGGATTGGTAAGTCTACAGGCGCTTATTTAGAATTTCCCGTGGTGGGAAAGGATGAAAAGGTGGCTGTCTACACCACACGCCCAGATACAGTTTATGGTGTCAGCTATGTAGTATTAGCGCCAGAACACCCTTTAACCCAGGTAGTCACAACCCCGGAGCAAAAACCAGCTGTAGAAGCATTTATTCAAGAAGTTTCCCAGCAAAGCGAGTTAGAACGGACTGCTGAAGACAAACCCAAGCGGGGTATCCCCACTGGTGGCCAAGTCATCAACCCCTTTACTGGGGAACAAGTACCCATTTGGATCGCAGATTACGTACTGTATGAATATGGTACCGGGGCAGTTATGGGTGTACCTGCTCATGATGTGCGAGATTTTAAATTTGCCCGTGTTTATAATTTACCCATTGAGTTTGTCATTGCTTCCCCCGATGATGTGGCAGATTTTGACTTAACCCCCACATCACCCACAGATGAAATCACCAAAGTTATTAATATTGAATACAATCAGGCATATACTGAGCCAGGAATTTTAATTAATTCCGGGTCTTTCACCGGTATGAGTTCCACAGATGCCAAAGAGGCAATCATTAAATATGCTGAGTCAGAAAATTTTGGTAAACTGCGAATACAATACCGCCTGCGAGATTGGTTAATTTCCCGACAACGCTACTGGGGCGCACCTATACCAGTTATTCACTGTCCCAATTGTGGCATAGTACCAGTCCCCGATGAGGATTTACCAGTCAGGTTACCAGAAGAGGTAGAATTAACCGGGCGTGGGGGTTCACCTTTGACTCAGTTGGAAAGCTGGGTCAATGTTCCCTGTCCTAGTTGCGGTACTCCCGCTCGGCGAGAAACCGATACCATGGATACCTTTATTGATTCTTCTTGGTATTTCCTACGCTATCCCGATGCTCAGAATACAGAACAAGTTTTTGACCCCGCTAAAACTAATGACTGGATGCCTGTAGATCAGTATGTGGGTGGTATTGAACACGCTATTTTACACTTGTTATATTCCCGTTTCTTTACTAAGGTGCTGCGGGATAGAGGTTTACTTAACTTTGATGAACCCTTCGCCCGGTTGTTGACTCAGGGTATGGTACAGGGTTTAACTTATATGAACCCCAATAAAAGCGGTAAAGATAAATGGGTATCTTCTCATCTGGTCAACCCAGCAGACCCCCGCGACCCCCAAACAGGTGAACCATTACAACGCCTCTATGCCACTATGTCTAAGTCTAAGGGTAATGGTGTAGCACCGGAAGATGTGATTAGTAAGTATGGTGTGGATACGGCGCGGATGTTTATCCTGTTCAAAGCACCCCCAGAAAAGGATTTGGAGTGGGACGAAGCGGATGTAGAAGGACAATTTCGCTTTTTAAATCGGGTATGGCGCTTGGTCACAGATTATGCTACCGCTGGGGTATCCCGCAAAAAGGCAGAACTTTCTAATTTAACTAAGCCAGAAAAGGAATTACGGCGCGCTATTCACACCGCTATTCAAGGGGTGACGGAAGATTTAGAAGATGAATATCAATTCAATACCGCTGTTTCGGAATTGATGAAGTTAAGTAATGCTCTCACTGATGCTGAGTGCAAAAATTCCCCTATTTATGCTGAGGGAGTTCAAACTTTAGTGATCATGTTAGCTCCTTTTGCCCCCCACATTGCTGAGGAATTGTGGCAGTCCTTGGGTAATAGTGGTTCTATCCACACTCAAACTTGGCCATCTTGTGACCCTGGGGCTTTGGTAGCTGAGGAAATTACTTTGGTAATTCAGATTAACGGTAAAAAACGTGCAGATATTCCCGTCCCCGCACAAGCTGATAAGGCGGAGTTAGAAAGATACGCCCGTGAGTCGGAAGTTGTGCAGCGTTACACTGAGGGTAAGGAAATTAAAAAGGTGATTGTGGTTCCCGGAAAGTTGGTTAATTTTGTAGTTGTTTAATAATCTAGTCTGTTAGGTGGGTTAGGGTTGACTTAACCCACTATTTATCTCTTTATACCTGAAATTGTAACAGCTTCTCGTTAGTCTCCCGCTAGTCACCACCACATCGGGATAAAAGTATTTTTTCCCTGGTTATATCTGTAGCTTGATATCTACAATATACACTTCACAAGAGCCACCAGTTAGAGCATTATCTACGGGCTTGAAGAAGTTGAGAAATGTGATAATGGTTGCGTGTACCATCACTTATGGAATTTACCCACCCTCATCCTCTTAGCCTTTCTATTGACAGGGTTACCCAATTTTAACCTGAAAAATTCATAATATTTAAATGTTGCACATCCTCTAAAGTTGTGCCATATTCAATCTAATTCAACAAAGGAAACAATGAAAAGAATCCTTCAAATGACCTTTTTGAACAAGACATATTTTGATTAGAGATACTTATCTAAAAATGTTAATTGATGCACGCAAATTACCCCAAGATGAAACTCTGGAAACTGAAGTTTGTATTGTTGGATCTGGTCCAGCAGGTATTACTTTAGCGCGTGAATTAGCTGGAACAGATTTTCGGGTTATTTTATTAGAAACTGGTGGATTAAATTTTGATCGTAATACTCAATCACTTACTTTAGGTGAAAGTGTTAATAATCATTTTGAAACCTTAGAAAGTCAGCGTTGTTTTCAGTTCGGCGGTACGGCTAACTTTTGGAAAATTCGCCTAGGTAATAATGTCATTGGTGTTAGGTATGCACCATTAGATAAAATAGACTTTGAAAAGCGTGATTGGCTACCTTACAGTGGTTGGCCTTTTGATAAATCTCATCTTGATCCTTTTTATAAACGCGCTCATCAACTTTGCCAACTGGGAACTTTTAGTTATGATGCTCAGGACTGGGAAGAGGCTCAAACTCCTTGTTTGCCATTTTCTGGGAATGTAACTACTAATATGTTTCAGTTTGGGCCTCGTGCTGTATTTACCCATGATTCCCGTGAAGTAATTCAGCAAGCCAGAAATATTACCACATATCTCAATGCTAGCCTAGTGGAAATTGAGACAGATGAAACAGCCACAAATGTAACTCGTTTAAGGGTGGCTTGTTTATCTGGAAAAGAATTCTGGGTACGTGCCAAATTTACTATACTAGCAACAGGTGGTATAGAAGCGGCACGTTTATTATTACTATCAAATAAAGTGCAAACAACTGGTTTAGGTAATCAAAATGATCTAGTAGGGAGATTCTTTATGGATCATTCTTTAGTTCATGGGGGTAAATTAATTCCTAATAATCCACAGATTTTTCACAAAACAGCTTTATATGATTTACGGCGGGTTAATAACATTCCAGTCATGGGTAAGTTAACTTTGACAGAAGAATGTATGCGGCATCAAAAATTACTAAATGTTAGTACATTAATGTTTCCTATTCCCAAACTACATCAGTTAAAAGCAGCAAATTCCCTGAAAACATTGCTGTTATCAATACATAAACCACAAGTACGTCAAGATATTCTCAAACACTTAAAAAATATTGTTTTTGGTCTTGACTATATTTTACCTGCTGCTTACGGAGCAATTATCAAGCAGGAACCCTTTATTCCTAGTTTGGCTTGGAGTGGTTGGTCTTATATTCCAGATAAAGAAAGACGATTTGCCGGTTTTACCCTTCTACAAATAGCTGAACAGGTACCCGACCCTGAGAATCGTATAACACTCACTGGCGATCGCGATCGCCTCGGTCGTCAACGAGTAAAGTTACACTGGCGTTGGAATGAAATTGATATTGAGCACATCAATAGAACCCAAGATATTTTACGACAAGAAATTGCTCTGGCTGGCATTGGTGAGTTACTTGAACGAGATGGCAATTTACCAAAATTAATCCATCCTGGTTTACATCATCACATGGGAACAACAAGGATGCATGATGACCCGAAACAGGGTGTTGTTGATAGAAATTGCCAAGTCCATGGTATTTCTAACCTATTCATCGCCAGTAGCTCTGTGTTTCCTACAGGAGGTTTTGCTAATCCTACACTCACCATTGTTGCTTTAGCCATGAGGTTAGCTGACCATATCAAGAATATTATGGCAGTAAATTAATTCCTTCCCAGCATTTTATCTCGTAAATGTTTAATGCGATACATAAAATTTATCCTTGGTGATTATTGTTACTCCAAATCTTCCTCACTAATTCCAGCATCCTTCAAAATGCTTTTTAAAGTTCCTTTTGGCAAATCACGATTACTATGAACTGGAATGGAAAGGATGACTTCAACATCCTTTTTTCCATAAATGTAATGGCTACCGGTAATTCGTTTTAGCTCCCAGCCATATCGTTCCACAACCTGGCAAAGTTTCTTACCTGAAACAGATTTCATAGAGATAGCTCAACCAATTGCTTTTCTGCTTCAGTCGCCTCTCGGTCACTAGCAACATCTAACCAACCTTGAACAGCATCTTCAAGCATTTCTAGTAGATGTTCGTAGCTGTCCCCCCAAGTGTGACAACCAGGTAAAGCAGGTACAGAACCGCACCAAACACCATCTTCCTGCCAAATTAATACTTTAATTTTCATAACCAGTACTCAAAATCTTGTCATGCCTACATTTTAGGATTACGGGCGGGTTTACTAGTATGATACTTAATCATCAATAGGGGTCATGCCTTCACCCATAAGCAAAACTTAACTTCCCAGCATTTTATCCCGTAAATTTTTAATGCGATCGCGAAATTTTGCCGCCTCTTCAAATTCCAATTTCTTGGCTGCTGCTTTCATCTGTTCTTCTAACTTCCCAATCAACTCTGGAATCTGTTCTAAGGGTAATTCATCTATATGTTCATCTACCACTTTTAAATCATTACCATTCAACCGGCGAGAAACTTCTAAAAATGATAAAATGGCATTACTTGACTTTTTAACAATGGATTGGGGTGTAATACCGTGCATCCGGTTATATGCAATTTGAATACCCCGCCTTCTGTCTGTTTCTTCCATAGCCTTAACCATACTATCTGTGAGACGGTCGGCGTATAAAATCGCCTGTCCCCTGACGTGACGCGCTGCTCTCCCAATGGTTTGAATTAAGGAACGTTCAGCTCGTAAAAAGCCCTCTTTATCAGCATCCATAATTGCAACTAAGGAGACCTCCGGTAAATCCAAACCTTCCCGCAGCAAGTTTACCCCCACCAAAACATCAAAATTACCCCCGCGCAAATCTTGTAAAATCTCTATACGCTCAATAGAATTAATCTCTGAATGCAAATAGCGCACCCGGATACTTTGCTCCTGGAGATACTCGGTCAAATCCTCCGCCATTTTTTTAGTTAAGGTGGTAATCAACACCCTTTCTTGGCGTTCTACTCTGTCTTTAATTTCCCCTAATAAATCATCAACTTGTCCTGCTGTGGGGCGTACAAAAATTTCCGGGTCAACTACCCCAGTCGGTCTAATTACTTGTTCAGCAATATGACCCTGAGATACTTCTAACTCCCAATTTCCTGGGGTGGCGGAAACAAAAATACATTGATTCACTTTTTGCCAAAATTCTTCTGCTTGTAAGGGTCGGTTATCAGCAGCACTAGGAAGACGAAACCCATGGTCAATTAATACTTTTTTCCTAGCTTGGTCGCCGTTATACATACCGCGAATTTGTGGTACGGTAACGTGTGATTCATCTATGACTAATAACCAATCTTTGGGAAAATAATCGATTAAACATTCTGGGGGTTCTCCCGCCTTTCTCCCTGCTAAGTGACGCGAATAGTTCTCAACCCCGTTACAATAACCTACTTGTTGCAACATTTCCAGGTCGTAGCGTGTGCGCTGGTCTATGCGTTGTGCTTCTAAGAGTTTCCCCCCTTGTTCTAATTGGTCTTTGTGCTGCTTTAACTCCGCTGCAATATCATCACAAGCTGCTTCTAGGCGTTCTTCTGGGGTGACAAAGTGACGCGCTGGGTAGATATTCACGGTTTCTAAACTGCGGATAATTTCACCGGTCACCGGGTCAATATATCTAATGGCGTCGATTTCGTCCCCAAAGAATTCTACCCGAATAATTCTGTCTTCATAGGCTGGGCCAATTTCTAAGACATCTCCCCGGACGCGAAAACGTCCCCGACCCATTTCTACATCATTGCGACTATACTGTACTGTTGCTAAATCGCGTAAAATGTGCCGCTGGTTTACTTCCATACCTATGCGCAAGGGGATGGCGGCTTTGAGATATTCTGCGGGAATACCTAAACCGTAGATACAGCTAATGGACGCAACTACAATTACATCACGCCTTTCAAAGAGCGATCGCGTGGCGGAGTGGCGCAACATATCGATTTCATCATTAATCGAGGATGTTTTTTCAATATAGGTATCAGTAACGGGAATATAGGCCTCTGGTTGATAATAATCGTAGTAGCTGACAAAATACTCCACTGCGTTATCAGGAAAGAATTCTCGCAATTCATTACACAGTTGTGCCGCCAGGGTTTTATTATGTGCCATTACTAAGGTAGGCTTACCCACTTTTTCAATCACTGCGGCTATGGAAAATGTTTTACCTGTACCTGTGGCTCCTAGTAAGGTTTGGTAACGGTTATCAGCAGCGATACTGGCGCTCAGTTGGGCGATCGCTTGGGGTTGGTCTCCTGTGGGAATAAAAGGAGCTTGCAGAGAAAATCCTGTCATAAAATATGATATATCATGTTAACCATACTGTTGCTCCCTTGCTCAACTCAGGAGATCATCAAATTACTAAATAGCAATACTATTTTACAAAAATTTACACTTCCCTCACAATTTAAATTTACTTATGTAACACTGTCAAACATACTAATATCATGACTAGGTTATTTCAGGTTACACTCTTGATGAGGAGGGAAAAATCATTTTTCCTTAATTATTGTAAAATTCAGTTAATAAACTAGACGTATCCGTTTATGAGTATTAGTAGCACTGAGGGAGAAACCGATGCTCAACACCAGGATACCAAGCTGAAGGGAGAAAAGACAGTGGCAGTTGAAAATAAACAGGATACTAATTTGAGTACCGAAAAAGTCGAAAAAGACTCGGATTTACCAGTACAGAAAGAGGAAGGGAAACTAGCTATTGCGGGAGTCCGTCCCATAGGAAGCAGTGATTTACAAATTGCTGGAACAGTTAAAATTTCTGGAATCCGTCCCATTGGCATCAGTACATTGGCTGTTGCTGATACAGTGAATATTATGGGAATTCGTCCCATCGCTGCTCAGACATTTGAAGTTGTTGACACCATCAACCTATCTGGTATTCGTCCCATTGCTGCGAGTACATTAGTAATTGCCAATAATTACAGTTCTTTTGGTAATCGTCCAACAGCGTCAAATCTTATTGATGACTCACCTGTGCTCATGGGTTTTCTAGATTAGTTCTGAAAGTAATTCTAATTAATAGCATTATCCGGTTATCTCAAATAACCGTTTTTTTTTATCTACGAAAATCTTAAGGGATAAACTTACTTTTGTACTCACTCTTTTTATACAGATATTTAATATAACCTATGGCAGAAGATGGTAGTCAAAGCCAGCGCCTAGATTATAGAGGTAATTAAAAATATTTGGCAATCTCATGGTCAAGTCCAATTATTTTTAGTTTAATTTGGAGAAAATTTATATCAATTTTGATGAGTGACAATTATACCTGAGAGTTAATTAACTACAGTTGCGTTGTCAATATTTGACTATGAGAGGTAAACAATGAATCTGCTGGAGCAGGGGCGCAAAATTGCGATCGCTTTCATATTAGTTTTAGTGTTAACAATAACTAGTGCTTGTGGTAGTCCTACCGTCACAGAAGCTGACCGCACTACTACCCCATCAATAGGTAGTGACCTAACTTATGCACAGCTAGAAAGAGGTAATACCCCAACTGGACAAAGTTTTGGTGACTGGGTTGTAGAAACATCTCAGGGATTAATTGAGGATGCTTATGTCAGAGACAATAATCAGCTGGGTGTGGTCATTTCCCCTCAGGTAAAACCCCAGGAAGTACAACCTTTAGCAAAATCTTTAGTTCAAGGTTTTCGGAAAAACTTCCCCGCTCAAAACTTAACTATTTTTGTCTATGGCCCAGATAAACGGTTAATTCTGACGACTAAATATGATAGAGCGACTAATCAAATCCAGTACAGCTAATTAAATCAGGAGTAAGTCAGGTGACCAGTAGCGAAGAGTACAGAAAACAAATTCTCAGAGATTTGTCTGAGGGGAATGTAGAATCTCTTGATGATGTTTCCTATGATAACTTTGATGATTTTGCCCAGCGGACTACACCTAACCAACGTCGTCAGCTGTTGGGTAGATCTGTCAATACCCAAACAATCCCTTCTAGCCAAATGGAGCCAGAATTACAACAGGCGATCGCCCAAATCAAACCCAATGAACGGGATGATGTCGCTAGGGAGTTTTTTAAAGAATTTAAATCTAGAGGTTTAGACGAAAGACGTTTAGAACAACAATTAAATCTTTCCACTCGTAACCCTAACCGCATGACTGCTGATGATGTGAGTAAAATTGCATCCTTCGCCTATCATAGTCATCCCGATATTTTCCGCGATGTCTTAGCAGAACAACCAGCCATTATGAAATTTCTCAGTAATCCCATTGTCGCCGGACTGATTGGGATTGCAGCGGCTAAATGGTTAGGTAGTCGCAAATAAAATCTCCCGAATTAAATTCGGGAGATAGTTATATTGATCACATCTAATTAAACTGTTGCCAATTGTGGCTCAGGACGCTTACTGTTACGAATAGATGACACAGCTTCGGCGTAATCACTGGCTTTAAATACAGCTGAACCAGCAACAATAGCATTGGCTCCCGCTTCTAAAACTTGCCAAGTATTATTAGCCTTAAGTCCGCCATCTACCTCAATCCAGGGGTCAAGACCACGTTCATCACACATTTGGCGCAATTTGCGAATTTTAGGTAATACAGTGGGGATAAAGCTTTGACCACCAAAGCCAGGGTTAACGCTCATGATTAGCACCAAATCACACAGGTCTAGAACATTTTCAATCAGTTCTAAAGGGGTTCCTGGGTTGAGTACAACTCCTGCTTGCTTTCCTAGTTCTCTGATTTGTCCCAAAGTTCTGTGCAGGTGGGGTGAAGCATTATGCTCACAATGCACAGAAATAATATCAGCCCCTGCTTTGGCAAAATCTTCTACATATTTCTCTGGTTCCACAATCATCAAGTGGACATCCAGGGGTTTGGTTGTTACTGGGCGAATCGCCTCCACAACCAGAGGACCTATGGTAATGTTAGGTACAAAACGGCCGTCCATTACGTCAACATGAATCCAATCAGCGCCAGCAGCATCCACAGCCCTAATTTCGTCGCCCAGACGACTAAAATCGGCTGATAAGATGGACGGAGATATCACAATAGGCTTTTGAGATGGTTTTTTGGTCATGGTTCGTGGGTTTTTAAGCGTTCTCTTCTGTAAGCATTTTAACAAAATTTGTTAAAATGCTGATAAATTAATTTCCTGCCATGCTGCCAATTCTGGAATATAAAATATATATTACTCGAGAATTATTCAACAGGGATGCTCAGAAAAGTTTCTTGGAATAGTTACAAACAGTTAATCAGCATTAAGTTAATTAGCATTAAACAATGGGCAGAAAACTAAGGTGGATGATTTGGGGACTGAGTGCTTCTTTTGTGGGTGCGCCCGTACTGGCTTCAGCTTTACAAAGCAGTTTAGGCTCTCATGGCATTGATGCTCTAAAATTACATCAACCACCTTATAACTTACTGGGGCGCAAGATTGCTATTGGTCAGGTGGAAATTGGCCGCCCTGGTATATTTGGTTGGGATAAAGCTGTATCTGAAAATTCTCCCATATCATTGGCCGGAGTCTTTTTACGGGACTCTCCCGCTAAATCTAACAGTGGTGTTGACTCCCACGCTTACAATGTAGCTGGAATCATGGTGAGTCGAGATAAGGCTCTACCAGGAGTCGCACCACGGGCGCGATTATATTCTTCTGCTGTGGGTTCGACTAGACATATGGCACAACCAGAACAGTGTTTAACGGCGCAACATATCGCCCTCCAAAATGGTCGCGATGTCCGCGCTATTAATTTTAGTTTTGGCGAACCTCTAGCCCGCGATCCCCGTGCTAATCCTGTGTTAGATGGTAATGCTTTACTAACTTTATGTCTTGACTGGTCTAGTCGTGTTCATAATGTTTTGTATACCATCGCCGGTAATCAAGGCAAAGGAGGAATTTCTATTCCTACTGATAACTTTAATGGTATCAACGTTGCTTTTTCATCTATCAGGGGACGTATTTTTGATAAGGTAGATGTTTCTAATCTGGCTGGTAGTAAGGAGGTTAATGCTCGGTTAGCTGGTAGGGAATTTAATATTGATGGTCGTGCTTCTATCGGTTTGGTAGCTCCGGGAAGCAATATTCCTATTTTAAATCCAGATGGTAGCTTAAATAAGGTTACAGGTACAAGTTTTGCCGCTCCTAAGGTAACCGCAAGTGTAGCTCTGTTACAGGAATTCGGTGACCGACAAATACTCAACAGAAAACCTAATTGGACTATTGATGCTCGCCGTCATGAAGTGATGAAAGCTGTTTTGTTAAATTCAGCCGATAAAATTCAAGATCAGGGTAATGGCTTACATCTGGGTATGACTCGGACTCTGATTGATAAACAAAATCAAGATTGGCTGGATTCCGATGCGTATCATGACTCTCAAATTCCTTTAGATCCTCAAATGGGAACTGGTCATTTAAATACTTTTCGCGCTTATCAGCAGTTTAGCGCCGGTCAATGGAGACCATCCCAGAGAGTACCGGCGATTGGTTGGAATTATGGCTCTGTGGATGGGGGAAATACTGTTGATTATCGACTGGGAAAACCTTTAAAACAAGGTAGCTTTGTGAGTATTACTCTGAGTTGGAATCGCTTGGTAGAACTAAATGATACTAATAAGAACAATCAATATGATCTGGGTGAAACTTTCAGCGATCGCGGTTTGAATAACCTTGACCTCTATTTAATCTCGGAGGATGATCAAAAAAATCCCAATGCTGGGGTTATTTGTGCCTCAGTCAGTGAAATCGACAGTGTAGAGCATATTTTTTGCCCAGTTCCCACCACTGGTAATTATAAAATCCGTGTCCACTTTCGTCAACAGTCCCATCAAGCCACCCAACCCTATGCTTTAGCTTGGTGGACCGTTCCCACATCTCACCCCCGGAAATAGGGAAACTAGTAATTTTAGTAATTTTCTGCGATCGCCCTGAGCAGCGCTGGCGCGATCGCGAGTAAGGTTATGTATTTGATTATCTTAACAATTAGGCAGATCCCTAGCTTGGAACGAAATTAATCAACTCACACCCCAACCCGTGGCTTATAAAAGCCTAACTCCTCCTCCTCCTCAAGTGGTAGCAAATTCTGTCAAACCCCGTTTACTAGGATGATGAAAGCCTAAAACAATATCACTTTGGGGTATTCCCGCTGATAATAAGTCGTCAACAACACATAAATTTGTTGCGTCTTCTTCTACCCAAATTTTGTCATTTTTAATACATAAATACATGATGATATGCTGGACTAGCTTTTTATCATCCCAGCCAAACCGAAACCAAAGATATTGATCCCTTGCTTCATCAAAAGCCAAGCGATCGCTTGCTTCAATTTCCCTATTTTCTCTATCTTGATTCTTAGTCATTTCATAATATTCAGTCAATACTTTCTGAATCGCCTCACGGTATTTTTCTAGCTTATCCACTGCTGAATTTCCTCCTTTTCCATATCTACAACTATTAACATCAGGTGATTTTCATTACTTACTGCTTGTACAGATTTTCGTTGAAAAAACTCTCCATAAACAACATCATCAACGGCCAAATATAGTTTATATTCTGGTTCAGTTAGTTGAATAAGTTTACGATAAACCATGTATTGACCTAAGAGGATGTTTTAAAAGGTATGATTAGTGTACCAACTATTGTTTCACCCCACCCTAACCCTCCCCTTGTAAGGGGAGGGAACTGGATTTTATTGTTTTTTGTGCGTTCCCCATTCCCCATTCCCCATTCCCCATTCCCTATTCCCTATCCCCCATTCCCTGCTCCCTCCTCCCTATTCCCTATTCCCTATTCCCTGTTCCCTGTTCCCTGTTCCCTAATATAAAAATTACCTGTTTAACACTTTCCAAACATCCTCTAAAGCACTATGAAAATCGTACATCAGCGACTTACCCACAAAACTCTTGATTTCTACAACAATCTTTTGTCCTTGACGTTCTGCGGACAGAGGTTTTTCCGCTGCTAAATCGGCGTAGAGTTCAGCATCCTCATATTTAATAAAGTACGGATCATCCGTAATAGTCCAACCGTCTTTTATTAATGCGGTTTTTACCCTATCATGGTATAAATCTTTCGCTGGCATAGTTAATTAAGTAATTAACACTTTCATTCTAAAAAATTTTAAATACCAGTCACAACTTTATTCTTATCATAAACTCCCCCTGGCCTCTCACCCCTAAATCTATCTAAAGATAGATGCAAAGGTTTTTAAAGTAAACATTATTGCCAGAGTGCAAAGACGTTAGTATAATACAGAAGTTGAAATTACGGCAGAAAATCTCAAAATATCTGAAAATTACTCACTTTTTGAATTACCGGCATTACGTATAAAATAGCACCAAATATAATTTACTCATATCCAAGGAATAGATGTTCACCTATATCATTTAGGCTTGATGACGGTAAATGATATGGGCGGTAAGCGGTAAAGATTTATTAAATAAGTAACTGAAGCAGTAGTGACAGTTACTATAATAACATATTGGCTCTCAGTATTTATTATGTCCAAACAGCAACAAAGCGGGAAATCAAAGGAAGCTAAAACTTACGCTCACTCTCATGAGCATCCTTTAAGGCCAGATATTGGTACTGAGTCTCACTTTCAGAAGAAAAAGCCCCCAGTAACCTATCGCTATGATTCCTCTTTGTCACCTTCTTTGGAATGGGATGATAACCCCTCTAGGGAACAAGCAGAAGCGGAAATAAATACTATTAGTAATTACTTAACTGAACTTTCAGTACAGTTAGAGAAGTTAAATCATATTGAATCTAGTTTAGATCCTGAAGGTAAGAAAACAGTCAAGGAAATCAAAGAACAGCTGACACAACAAGTATATAAGGCTCAAGAGTCATTGGATAAACTCAAATCCATGAGTCAACCTTTCCTCAACTGGACTGGTAAAGCTGAACGGTTATCTTTTGATGTACCAACATTACCTTTATTTATCCATGAACGTATATCAACCAGAGCAATTATTGAAACCCTGAGAAGTCATAAAATAGGTACTAACAATTTACCTTTATTTGATTTATTCAGTGACCCCCAATGGTCTATTACTGACCAAATCCTCAAAGCCTACGAATATCAGGGGGACTGGGTAAACCGGATGATTTTAGGTGACTCCCTAATAGTAATGAACTCACTATTACAGTATGAGGGTTTGGGGGGTCAAGTGCAGATGATTTATATGGACCCGCCCTATGGTGTCAAGTTTGGTAGCAATTTTCAGCCTTTTGTCAGAAAGCGGGATGTTAAACATAATGATGATGATGACCTCACCCGTGAACCGGAAATGGTTCAAGCTTATCGCGATACCTGGGAATTAGGGTTACATAGTTACTTGACTTATTTAAGAGATAGGTTGTTATTGGCTAGGGAGTTATTAACTGATAGCGGTAGTATTTTTGTCCAGATTAGTGATGAGAATGTCCATCATGTGAGGGAATTGATGGATGAGGTTTTTGGTTCAGATAATTTTTCAGGGATGATTAATTTCGTCACAACTATTGGAGGGACTCATCCTAGAAAATTACCGGGAAATAAAAATTATCTACTGTGGTATGCAAAAGAAATTAACAAACAAAAATATTATAGAATTTTTGAACCCAGGTCTTTAAAAAATGAAGAATTAAAAGTATACTATAGGGTGGAAATGGCTGATGGAACTAAACGCCGTTTAACAAAACCAGAATTAGAAGGATATCAGCCTATACCAGAATCTTGGAAACGTTATCGACATTTTGATATAACTAAACCTGGTCCTGGTAGTAAATATGATTTTGAATTTGAAGGCAGAATTTATAATTCTGGGAAAAGATGGTGGGGTACAAATAGAGAAGGGTTGCAAAATTTATTAAAAGCAAAAAGATTAGAAAGTACAGGACAAACTTTATGGTTTATTAATTACTGGACAGATTTTCCTTGTACAACAATTACTGATACATGGAATGATACTATTTCTAGTTTTTCAACAGAAAAAATATACGTAGTTCAAACAGATACAAAAGTAATACAACGCTGTCTCCTCATGACCACCGACCCCGGCGACCTTGTACTAGATCCCACCTGCGGAAGCGGTACTACTGCTTATGTTGCTGAACAATGGGGACGACGGTGGATCACCTGCGACGTGAGTCGAGTCCCTTTAGCCCTAGCTCGTCAACGTCTCCTAACTGCAACCTTCCCCTGGTATCAACTCCAAGATGGTAATTCACCCGCAGGGGGGTTTATCTACAAACGTAAACGGAACAGTAAAGGCGAAGAAATTGGGGGAATTGTCCCACATATCACCCTCAAGAGTATTGCTAATAATGAACCACCTCAAGAAGAAATTTTAGTTGACCGTCCCGAAGAAGATAAAAACACCGTGCGGGTCTCCAGTCCCTTTACCCTGGAGGGAACTATTCCCCCACCAGCGGATATGGAAGATCAGGGAGTACCAGCAACAGAAGCAGTGGAAATTAATACTACAGCTTCTTTTACCGACCGGATGTTAGAGGTGTTGCGTAGGTCTCCAAAACTGCATTTACCAGATAATAAAACTGTTACCTTTACCAGTGTTAGACAACCAGCTAGAAGTCAAAATCTCTCTGGTGAAGCAATGGTAGATGATAAACCAGTAGCTTTTTTGTTTGGACCGGAAAACGGCGCAATTTCAGAAAGAGCGGTATTTGAATCAGCAAAAGAAGCACAACTCAAGAATTACAGTCATTTTTATGTAATTGGGTTTGCTATCACTCCCAACGCTCGTCAATTAGTAGAAAATTGTCAAGCAGCAATAGGTATACCCGCCACCTATATTCAAGCTACACCAGATTTACTGATGGGTGACCTACTCAAAAATATGAGAAGTTCCCAAATATTTAGCGTCTGCGGTTTACCAGAAATTGAAATTACACAAAATCAGGAGGGTAAATACCAAGTTGAATTATTAGGGTTAGATGTCTTTGATCCCGTAACAATGGATGTTAACCACCAGCAAGGTAAGAATGTACCTGCGTGGTTTTTAGATACAAATTACAACGGTTTATGTTTCTATGTCCGTCAGGGATTTTTCCCCCGGACAAGTGCGTGGGATAGCATTAAGAAGGGCTTAAAAGGTAGTTATGAAGATACTGTTTGGGAACACCTAGCAGGAACTACCAGCGCACCTTTTGCAGCTGGAGAACATAAACAAATTGCGGTTAAGGTGATTGATGACCGTGGTAATGAGTTATTGGTAGTTAAGAGTTTGTAAAGGTAAATAATATGACTGGATTACATAGTCACTGCTTAATTTGTGAAAACATAATTTCTATCCCTGACACAGAAAAAATAAACTGGGAAATGCCACAATATCAGTTAGAAGGCGGGTTAATTGGACTATTGGGATATATCGATGACACAATACAGTACCCATCAATCCGAAAAAGTACCCACGAAATTGAGAACAACCGTAGAAAAATAGGTAATGTTATCACTATTATTACACATGATTCTGGAGAGGGAGAAGAAAGATATTCTCGTGAAAATGTATATAAAGTTTTAAATGGTTTTGGTAAGATTGGATGGGAGGTAGTGAGTACAAACACAGATTATTATTACAATGATGAAAAGCATTATGATCTTGAGAAAAGATATTTTATGACGGAAATATTAAGATATGGAAACACTAGTGACAATGAAGATATCATAGGTAAAATATCCTTAACCAGAACAAAATATTTAATGAAGAAAACAAAAGACATTTCAGAGTTGACAGCTATAGAAATACAAAAAATAAGAAATGCGGAAAATAAGAAAAGATCATCTTGGTTTTAAAATCTATTAAAACATTTATAATTCATGTCCTCTGAAGTCAACGAACCCATCCTAAATTCTCCCTTTGATGAACCATTACGCTACTGGTTTATCAGAGAAGGTGAAGAACCCCAGTTAAAACAAGGCCGTCGCCCTGCTATTGTTTACCCCCCACTTGCAGCTGATATAGATTGGAATTTAGGAAAAGTTCTTAAGCCTTCCCCTGCTGATGAATTTGCTCCTGGTTTTGAAATGGTGCTAGTTAATCAAATCAGGAAAAGGGTTAAGGATTGGAGACAGCAACGCTACCCAGGAGTTACCCGCACCACCTTAGAACTATTAGAGTATTGGAACAGAGACGGAAGGGAAAAAAGGTTATTCTTCGCCCAAAGGGAAGCGGTAGAAACTCTCATTTTTTTGAGAGAAGCAAGGGCTGATTTTCTCCAAGGTATTTATATACCCTTAGATGAACCCATTGACACCGCACTCAAAGCCTTTACCCGTTATGCTTGTAAAATGGCTACTGGTTCGGGTAAAACTACTGTCATGGGAATGTTAGCAGCTTGGTCAATTCTCAATAAAGTTAATTATCGCTCTGATTCCCGTTTTTCAGATATCATATTGATAGTTTGTCCTAACGTCACCATCAAGGCCAGACTTCAGGAATTAAACCCTAACAACGCAGAAGCCAGCCTATATCGCACCCGTGACCTTGTACCATCTAACCTGATGGATAAACTCAGACAAGGTAAAGTTTTAGTCACTAATTGGCATATCTTTGAAAAGCGATCGCCTAGTACATCTGGAGATGATGCAGCAAAAGTGGTTAAAGTAGGTGTACCTACAATTACTACAGAGACTATTAAAATTGCCACAAAAAACGAAACAGCTAGGGGCACAAGATACTTAACTTTAGAAAGTTTACAACAACAAATTGCTATTGGTCAACTACAAGTAATTGAAGAAAATAAAGATAAACAAGGTAATGTCATTTCTGTTAAAGTTAAAGCTACTCGGTATTTAGAAAGTGATGCAGCTTGGATTAAACGAATTTTAACTGATGCCATTGGCAATAAAAGTAATATTTTGGTATTTAATGATGAAGCCCATCATGCTTATAGAATTGTCGCAGATCAAAAGGACAATGATGGGGAGGATGAAGGGGCTGAATATGAAGATAAAGAAGCCACTATTTGGGTTGAAGGTTTAGACCGCATTCATAAATATCGGGGGATTAATTTTTGTGTAGATTTATCTGCTACACCTTATTATCTCAAATCCGCTCGCCAAGATGGTAATAAACCATTTGCATGGGTAGTCAGTGATTTTAGTTTAATGGATGCTATTGAGTCCGGCTTAGTTAAAATTCCTCAATTACCCATTAGAGATACTACAGGAGCAGAAGTTTCAGATTTAGCATATTTCAATATCTGGAAATGGATTATGCAAAAAATGACCACATCAGAACGTGGGAAGAAAGGCGCAGATCCCAAACCAGAAGCAGTTTTAAAATATGCTCAACATCCTATGGCAATTTTAGCGGGACAATGGGAAGAAATACGCCAAGAATGGGCAGAAAGTGACGACCCTAGACCCCCTGTCTTTATTATTGTTTGCAAAAATACTAAAATAGCTAAGTGTATTTATGAATGGATAGCAGAGAATCAACAACCCGTCAATGTTTCACCCTGTAGGATTGAATCTTTAAGGAATACAGACACACAGATTAATACAATTCGTGTTGATTCTAAGGTGGTTGAAGAACTAGACTCTGGTAACACCAAATCTGATGAATCTAAATGGATGCGGTTTACCTTAGATACCATTGGTAAAATAGCATGGCCAAAGGACAGTCAAGGTAGAAACATTTATCCAGAAAATTTCCCAGAATTAGCCACTAAATTAAACCGTCCTCTACATCCGCCAGGGCGTGATATTCGTTGCATCATCTCAGTAGGTATGCTGACGGAAGGATGGGATACTAACACAGTAACTCATGTGATTGGGATTCGTCCTTTTATGTCCCAACTTCTGTGTGAACAAGTAATTGGGAGAGCATTAAGAAGACGTAACTATGATTTAACTGAGGATAACAAGTTCCCTGAAGAAACGGCAAAAATATTTGGTGTACCCTTTGAAGTTATTCCTTTTAAAGAAAACCCATTAGGCGCAAAGCGAAAACCAGAAAAACGCCACCACGTTTATGCAATAGCTAGTAAGTCACAGTACAGAATTGAATTTCCTAGAGTCCAAGGTTACACCCAAGCTATTCGCAATCAGGTAACTGTAGATTGGGATGTAATCGCCAAGTTGGAAATTAACCCGTTTAAGATAGCGCCAGAAGTACAAGTTAAAGCCAATATTCCCAACAATCAAGGGAGATCAAGTTTAACCGGACCTGGGAAACTTGAAGGTATGAACCTGAACCCATACCGCAAAGATAAAAGGTTACAAGAATTAGTCTTTGATTTAGCTAGAGATTTAAGTGTAACCTACGCCAAGTCAGATAAGTGTGAAGCCCCTCCCCATATACTATTTCCCCAATTACGGAGAATTTGCGATCGCTACATATCGGAAAAAGTAGTACTGGTTCCCCCAGCAGATAAATTAGATGTTTTTGTTTCTCCTTACTATGGTTGGGTAATAGAGAAATTAACAGAAGCTATTCATCCCGACACCGGCGCAGGGGAATCCCCGGAGGTTCCAATTTATGAAGCACATCGGGGGAATGGTTCAACAGATGATGTTAACTTCTGGACAAGTAAACCAGTGCGAGAGGTAATTAACTCTCATATTAACTATGTTGTTGCAGATACTTGGCAATGGGAGCAAACAGCAGCATATATTATCGATACCCATCCCGCTGTAGGGGCTTTTGTCAAAAACGCCGGCTTAGGTTTTGCAATTCCCTATTTTGATAATGGAGAAGACCACGATTATATTCCCGACTTTATCATCAGGTTTAAAACACCAACATTGAGTTATTTTATTCTGGAAACAAAAGGATGGGACCCACTGCGAGATGTTAAGAAAGCAGCAGCCATGAGATGGTGTAATGCTATTAATGCCGATGGCAAATATGGTTATTGGCAGTATGCTATGACTGGATTAAACAATGTAAAACAGTTGATTGACGAAGCAATAATCAGTCAGACGACAGCCCAGGGTCCCTAGCTGAATGCGATCGCGAAGCGCTCCTGCTAAAGGCGATCGCTACTCAAACCCGCGGGTCACTCACCTCCAGGTATAAGTCACAAAGCTTTCCTGTTCTCATGTTGATGAGCAAATTTGTCTTAGTTTCTAGATACAGCAGTTTTTGCTGTAAATCAAGTACACACCTTAGTATCATAAATCTTGTGGGGTGGGCATCTGGCCCGCCCTACTGTACCTCACTTATATGAAATCTGCTGTATCTAATGCTCTATGGGGCGGGTAGCCTCAGTTATACCCTTTACCACACTTCTGATTGATCGGGGTGTGGGTGATCAGGTTAACAAAGTTTTATCAAGAAAATGTTGCATTTTATCCCAGAAGGGTTACTATTAATATAGTGCAAGGAGTGGTACCAATTCGCTCAATGTTTGTTCCAAGTAATCCTGGAAATGCTCGACTTACAGTAGCATTGCAGTCTTTTAGTTAGGTATCAAACAAGTCGAATGGTATTAACTTTGACAAAGAGGCAACTGCTAGCAGTTGCCTTTTTGTGTGTAAAAAATTAGGCAAAACTTTCCTGGTCCCTTGTCAGTTAGCCTTGGTCTCCAAATATTTTCAACTGATATAAAAACCATGACTGGTAAATTAATTATATTTGAAGGAGTAGAAGGGTGCGGCAAAACTAGCCAGATGCAGCTTTGCGCCCAATGGTTGGAGAGTCTGGGTATTCCCATAGTCGTGACTCGTGAACCGGGGGGAACTGAGTTAGGCCTAGATTTGCGCCGGATTTTACTAAACAACCCAGAAAATCTACCCATTTCTCAGGTAACTGAATTATTATTATATGCTGCCGATCGCTCCCAACACGTGGCACAAGAACTTAAACCACATCTAGCTGCAGGAAAATATATACTGTGCGATCGCTACACCCACTCTACCACTGCCTACCAGGGTTATGGTCGGGGTTTGAACATCAACTTAATTAATCAACTCAACCATATTGCCACAGATGGTTTAGTAAGTGACTTAACCATTTGGCTAGATGTTGATGTGGAGGTAGGACTAGCTCGTAAACAAGCAGCAACAGGGGGATTAGACCGCATTGAGCAAGAAACAATAGCGTTTCATCGGCGTGTTCAGCAAGGATACGCAGATTTAGCCGCACTCTATCCCTCTGAAATTGTCCGGGTAGATGGTAGTTTAACTCCAGAAGCAGTGCAACAAGTAATTCAGAAAATATTACACCAAAGGCTGCAACTGTTAAATTGCACTTAACAAGGCTGTAACTGTGTTAATAAAAGGACAATTTCATCTACTGATTGGCGCACAACTCTAGCCGGTTGTTCATAATGATTGACAATGATACTAAAAGCCAAAGGCTGATAATTAGGACTATTCACATATCCTGATAGGGACACCACCCCAGTCATTGTACCTGTTTTTGCCTGGACAATTCCCACGGCGGGAGTGTCCCGCAGGCGATTTCTTAAAGTACCGCTTACCCCCGCTACGGGTAGGGAATCGCGAAAAATTTCTGCTTGTGCTGATTGGGCTATAGCGTGTAAAGTCTGTACCAAGGCTTGGGGACTAATTAAGTTTTTGCGTGATAATCCAGAACCATCTACTAATATGTAACTACTAGGGTCTACTCCTAACTGAGTTAAACTATTCTTGACCACTGCTAAACCGACATCAGCTGTAGTTTGATGATGTTCTCCTGGTTGTTTAATTGCTAAAGCCCTGAGTAAGGCTTCAGCATACAAATTATTACTATTGACATTTGTCTCTATTAATAGCTCAGACAAGGGGGGAGACTCCACTGCTGCTAGTTCCCTTTGGTTTTGACTACCAGTACCGTGAGATATATCTTGTACGGAAATTCCTTCCTTAACCAAAGTCTGGCGGAAGTGACGCAGGAAATGCTCAACGGGATTAAAAACTGCGATCGCCCTCATGTTAGGGGTGGAATTTACAGCCATCTGTCCTTGAATGTGCAATACTGGACCGTGTAAGCTGCGGCTAACTCTGAGAAATCCCGATTCATTTTTTTGAGTAGTCACAGAATTATTTTCTACTCGCCACACAAATGCATCCGCTGGTTCATTCCACTTCAGTTGTAATGGTTTACCGATGGTTTGGGGCCAAACTTGAAATACAGAAGCATTTTGATTCAGAATTAAACTGCTGACTGGTGCGCCATAGTCAGCTGCTAAGTCCTCCCATTCCCAACTGGGATTGACAATATCCCCTTGAAAATAACTATCATCAGCAATCAACTGGTTGACTTGACTAATACCCTGCTGGTGTAACTGCTGGGCTAATTTTTGCAACTGGGGAATCTTTAAACTGGGGTCTCCCCTACCGAAGACACGCAAAACACCCTCCCCATCTTGATAAACGGAGGTACGAATACGAAAATTAGCACCCAATTCTTGTAGTGCTGCGGCTGTTATCAGTAATTTGGTGTTGGAGGCTGGGGTAAAGTATTTCTCACCATCTCGCTCATAAAGTGTTTGTTGATCAGCCAGATTTTTGACGATAATTCCCCACCGCACCCGGCTAAACTCAGGCCTGTTGGTTATGGTTTCTACCTCTGAGTTGAGTTGGGCGGGACAAATTGTTTTTTTGGTGGGCGTGGTTGATGTTTGTATCTGTGCTGTGGCTGTTTGGGGGGTGATGGCAATTTGGCTACTCAGAAATAACAGCAGCAAGCCAATGGTAATTTTTTTAGACATGAATGTAATTTGTAATTCTTAAGTTTCTGTGACAAAAAAGCAGAGGATTGGTTCCTCTGCGTATAAATACTGTTAATTTTCCCTTTCCCCTAATATAGGGTATGTGGATGGTCAAACCTCCGTAGTGCAGTTCCGCTCCTTATAATTTGGTTCCACATTCAGAGCAGAACTTATGAGCGGGGTGATTTGTTGTCCCGCAATTGTTACAAGTCATTGGTTCTACTCCGGCTTTGGGTGGTTGCATGGGCAAACCAATCATTTGAGCGTTGCTTTTCCCAGGGGCTACCATGGGGTAGCAGTTTTCGTCTTTGGTCACTCGGACATCAACCACGACTGGTCCATTATGTGCCAGCATTTCCGCGATCGCATCTTTTAATTGATCACGACTGCGAATTACCATGCCTTTAATCCCATAGGCTTTGGTCAAATACTCAATATCCGGCATTCCTACTTCCATATTAGAGCATGAGTAGCGCTCACCATAAAAGGCTTGTTGCCACTGGCGCACCATTCCCTGCCAACCGTTATTTAAAATTACGGTCTTGACATTAATCCCATACTGTGCTAAAGTCCCCAGTTCTTGCAAACACATCTGGAAACTAGCATCACCACTAATACAGATAACTTCTTCATCTGGGAATGCGACCTTTGCACCCATAGCCGCCGGGACTCCAAAACCCATGGTTCCCAAACCCGCGCTAGAAATCCAGCGTCTGGGTCCATTTTTCAGGAATTGCGCCGCCCACATTTGATGTTGGCCTACATCTGTAGTGTAAAAAGCGTTGGGGGCTTGGCTACCAATTTCTACAATTACCTCTTGGGGGGAAATACTATCGGGATGCTGAGGTACTTGTAAGGGGTAGTCTTGTCGCCAACGGTTAATTAAATTTAACCATTCTTGGTTTTTATGTGGTATGTGCTTGATTCCCCCTTCCTGACAGCGACGCAACAGGTCTACCAACACATGGCGCACATCCCCTACAATTGGCACATCAGGAACTCTATTTTTACCTACTTCTGCCGGGTCGATGTCGATGTGAATTACTTTCGCATGGGAAGCGAATTCATCCAACTTACCTGTAACACGGTCGTCAAATCTAGCCCCAACGCAGATTAACAAGTCACAATCTGTCACCGCAAAGTTAGCATAAGCTGTACCATGCATTCCCAACATCCCTACAGACAGGGGATGATGTTCATCAAATGCACCGATCCCCATTAAGGTTGTAGTCACCGGGATATTAAATAGTTCGGCTAATTCCTTAACTTCTGCGTGTGCGTTAGATGCGATCGCCCCACCACCCACATATAATAAAGGGCGGTGACTCTTACGAATCAACTGAATTGCGGCGTTTATTTGTCTAGGATTCCCCTTAACCGTAGGACGATAGCCCCGTAATTTCACACTTCCCGGTTCTACGGGTACATAGTCGCATTCTTCTAAAGCCACATCTTTAGGTACATCAATCAAAACCGGCCCTGGTCGTCCAGTGCTAGCAATGTGGAAAGCTTCAGCCACAATGCGCGCCATATCTTTAGGGTCACGCACCACGTAGGAGTGTTTGACTATTGGTAGGGTAATCCCGTAAATATCGGTCTCTTGAAATGCATCCGTACCAATAGCAGCCCGTGGCACTTGTCCTGTAACTATAATCATGGGAATCGAGTCCATATAGGCTGTAGCAATGCCCGTGACTAAATTCGTTGCACCGGGTCCAGAAGTGCCAAAGCATACTCCTACCTTACCAGTAGCACGGGCATAACCATCGGCAGCGTGGGTTGCACCTTGTTCATGGCGTACTAAAATGTGCTTAATAGCACCACTGGATTCTACTTTGTACAGGTCATCATAAATTGGCAGGATTGCCCCACCAGGATAACCAAAAATATATTCAACTTCATGGCGCAACAGACTGTCAAGCAACGCAAAACCACCAGTTGCACGCTTGGGCGCGACGACTGGTGATTGACCAGACTGATGATTGTGATTTTCTGTTTGTGGGAGACTAGTTAAGGATGGCAAGCGCACGGTCACGGTCAAACCTCAGACGATAGCTAAGTTAACGCGTAAATTCTGTATCTAGTATTCCATTTTAATGTAAAACTTGAATTTAAACTGTCTGGAAAAATATAAAGTTTGACATATAGCAAGAATTCCTGACATTTAGCCACCGGGGAACACCACTTTTAACTAAAAATATTATAGGCATTGATCCATGTCCTTTGACAATCTCTGCAAGCTACTATCAGAAAAACACCCCCAAAGGTTCGCCAGTTGGGTATTAGGGACACCGCAAGGGGATGTCAAAGTTCTCAAAACCGAATTAAGCATAGAACCCATCCGCGCCGATTATGTCACCTTTTTACAACTGCAAGGCAGGATTTTACATTTAGAATTTCAAACGAAATTAGAATCCACACCACCCCTACCACTGCGAATGTTAGACTATTGGGTAAGGTTGTATCGCTTGTATCGTTTACCAGTGACACAAGTGGTAGTATTACTGCTTCCTCCCCAAGATGAGGGCGAAATTACTACAGCCTTTAACGTGGAAACTACCCGTCATGAATATCGTCTAATTCGGATGTGGGAAGAAAACCCAGAAATCTTTCTCCAAGACCCAGCATTGTTACCACTAGCACCATTAACAGCGACCACCCAACCCCAAACCTTGCTGACGGAAATTGTCTTACGGATTAACGCCCTGGAGACAACGCAGCGTCCTGAAATTTCTGCTTACACCCAAATTTTAGCCGGGTTAAAATTTAAGAAGGATTTAATTAGAAGACTATTTCGGGAGGGTATGATGCGGGAGTCAGTAATTTACCAAGAAATTCTCGAAGAAGGGAAACAGGAAGGGAAACTGCAAGGGGAACAAATAGGGGAACGACGTTTAGTTATACGTCTACTTACACGCAGGGTGGGAGAATTACCCCCAGATATAGGCGCACAATTAGCAAATTTATCATTGGAAGAATTAGAAAATCTCGGTGAGGCTTTACTAGACTTTACCAGTTTGTTAGATTTGCAGTCCTGGTTAGGTAATAACTAAATTACATCTTGTAGCACTCCGCGGGTGTTGTTCCATGCCCAAATACCAACACCTGCAACTATAATACTCATTGCCACCAAAACAATTCTTAAGCCGAGCATATCTGTTAAAGGTCCGGTAATTGCCAGGGGTGCAGATAAGGCAATATTAACGATATGATTTTGAAAGCCAAATACTTTTCCGTGCATGGTAGGTGGTGTGCGCTGTTGAATTAAGGTTTGCATCGGTACGCCAATTAATGCAGCACCTACACCCAAAAAACCACTTAGTCCTAAGGCGAGAATTAAATTATGGGTGAAAGTAAACACCCCTAAGACCAGGGACATGATTAAAAATCCCATTAGGGGTAAGGGTTTGTGATGCAATTTATCACCCCAATGACCCAAAATTGCTGCACCAAATACCATACCTACACCCGCAGCGGCTAAGAAAAAGCCAAATTGTTTATCCTTTAAACCAAAGTCGGCGGCTAATCTAATAGTTAACACCATTAATGCGGCAAAGACACAATATAAAGTGGTGAGTTGCAGCATGGCGTTTAATATTAAAGGATTTTTTGTGAGATAGCCTAAACCTGCTTTGAAGTCAACCCAAGGATTAATTATACTGTGGCTTTCATTACCCGATAATCTGTTTTCTGTTCCGAAGTTAATTAGCTGTACGGCTAATCCTGATAATAGGTATAGTCCACCGACGACAATTTCTTGACCATAGTTGGCTCCTAACCAATCTTTGGCTAAACTTAATATTGGCTCTCCAATGGCAAAACCCACAATTAAAGATCCCATCATGGTGCTGCTGTAGACTGCATTGGCCGCCATAAAATTCTCTCGTCGCACTAAAACTGGGATAGCAGCTTGTTGAGCCGGAGTGAAAAATTGGGCTAAGGTGGAAATACCAAAAGTCAGCACCAATAACATGAAAAAGTCTCTCGGTAAAAATGCAATCAATAGCATTAATACAGTTTGAATATAGTTAGAGACGGTTAAAACCAACTTTTTAGAGAAGCGGTCAACGAAAATACCACCTGCGGAACCGAATAAAATCGCTGGTAATGTAAAGGCTAGCATCAAAATTGAGTACATAGAGTTTTGGGCTAACCTAGCGGGTGCTTGGTAATTCTCCAGGAGCGCCACCATTAACACAAAAAATATTTTATCTCCCAGCTGGGAGAATATCTGCCCAATCCACAGGAGCATAAAACCACGATTTTTTAGCAGGGCGCTAAATCCGTTATTGACAGCAGCTGGTTCAGTGGGAAACATGATACATACCGGGAATTTAAGACTGTAACTCGGATTAGTCAATAAGCTATATTTTCTCTGCTTCTCCTCATTTGTTGGTGTAAATATTTATTATTTGGGAAGTTTCAATTTTGAGTTGTTTAGTTTTCACTTATGTTGATTGATTCTATTGTTCATATTGTTTGATGAGTAAATGTAAAAATTCCCTTGCAGTCAGGGGAATTGGAGCTTGACAGACGTTTACAGATGAATCTATCCGCCAACCCTTTACGGTTTGGGGGGCGCGCCACATCGATAAATGGTCTACTGCGGGATCTGCGTAAAAGTTATCATCTCCACCACCTGATAATAAAGAAGTCCAATGGGTAAAATAATCATGACTCATGCGATGTATGGGAAAGTTACCCCATAGTGGCACTCCCCATCCATCTATAGCAATAAAGGCTTTGATATTACCACCTAACAATTGCCACGACCAGGCCGCCCCTATGGCTCCTACCACACCCGCACTAAAACTCATGAATATTACTGGTGATTTTACGTCATTCTGCAAGCGATCGCCTAAAAATTGCAGAATATGAACTGATGATAAAGCTAATAAACCATCACCGGGAAAAACCAGGATTTTACCCCTGTTTTGTGGTTTGCACTCATCAGATGTTGAAAAAAAGCATTCTGATGTAAACTTTTCTGTTAATCCTGGGTCATGGATTCCAGGGCAAATAATTATACTCATTTTTCTTCAGTCTTATAGCTGTTTTGTGCTTTATTACACTATTTTTTTAGTGATAGTAAGTAGGTGATTGCTCATATAAATTTACTCACTTAGTTGATGTTACCTTGATGATATCTGAAAACACCCCTCTAAACTAAATTCTTATGTGCAATCCAGCTTGATCAAGCAAATATTTTTTACTACTCAGTAAGAAGTAATCATCCTTATATGCCTTTTGATATATTATTGTTAACTCCATGATGAACCTATCCCCCTGGATGGGATAATAAACTACTAATTAGCAGATCAATAGAGTTATTCCCTAACGGAATACCTCTCACATCGGGTTTATATAGATTTATATTGAGGAACTGATTATGGTGGCCACACCAGAAAAACAGCAACACACTCACGAGGAATTACCAACAAAAGACCGGGTAGCTGTCTTACTCATGGGCTACGGTGAAGTAGAAAGCTATGAAGATTTTGCTAACTATAACGAACAAGCCTTAAATCTACTAACTGCAAAATTCGCACCAGTACCAACCTGGATTTATCCGCCCTTAGCAAAGCTATTGGCCTTATTTGACCGCCACGAGTGGGGACACACTCACCATGATTTTATTTCCCCACACAATGCCATCTTTGAACAGCAGCGGGCTGGAATTGAAAAGAATTTGCAGGCCAAGTGGGGAAATAGTATCCAAGTCTTCAAGGCTTTTAACTTTTGCGCCCCCTTCTTACCTGACCAAGTTTTAGCAGAAATTCACAATCAAGGTTTTGAGAAAGTCCTCATTTACCCTTTATTAGTTGTTGATTCCATCTTTACTAGTGGTATTGCAGTTGAGCAAGTTAACAATGCTTTGGCGAGTATTTCTCAGGGGGAAGAACATTGGGTCAAAGGACTACGCTACATACCCTCGTTTTATAATCAACCAGACTATATTGATTTGATGGCTAAACTAGTTGAGGAAAAGATTTCCTCTGACTTGGGTACAGCTTATTTACCTTCTCAAATTGGTATAGTATTAATGAATCATGGCTGTCCCCACAAGGCTAAAGGTTTCACTTCGGGAATCACTGAAAGTCAAGCCCTATATGATTTAGTCCGGGATAAGTTAATTAACCGTTATCCTTTAATTTCCGTGGGTTGGCTAAACCACGACACGCCTTTAATTGAATGGACTTTACCCAATGCACAGCAAGCTGCTAGTAATTTGATTCAATTGGGCGCAAAAGCAGTTATATTTATGCCTATTGGTTTTGCTACAGAAAACCATGAGACTCTCTTAGATGTACATCACATTATTCACGCTTTGGAGAAAAGGCATCCTAATGTAAATTATATCCAGATGGCTTGTGTTAACGATAATCCAGAGTTTTTGGCAATGGCGGCGGAATGGGCGAATGATCATATTGCTGAGTTAATGAATGAGGAAGCTATGGCGGTTAATCCCCAGTTGGCGGGAAGTCACCATCATCATCATCATCATTAGACTGGGAAACTTAATCCCCCCCTCCTGTGCAAGGGAGGAGGGGAACTGGATTTCCGGATAATTGCCAGAATAATGGTTTATGCCATTAAAATCTGACGAATTAAAATACTCATCACCTCACCAGGGTTAGCGGTTGGTAACAATGGACTCCAATCGCTAAGGTTTGCATAGCCAATTACTTGCAGATAGTGAATCTGAACCCATAGCTCAAGTTTCGTTGTTATTCTGAAGGTATAGCAACCGCCAAGGTAATTTAAGCATAAACTATAAGTAGTCCCTTTTCATGTGAAGCGATCGCTTGCTACAGGTATATGCCCAAGCCGTACAGTTACGACCTTCGTCAAAAAGTAATCCAAGCGATTGAACTCGATGGCTTGAAGAAAACTCAAGCCAGTCAAATGTTTAATATTAGTCGCAACACCATCACCCTATGGTTGAAGCGAAAAACCGAAACGGGGGACTTCCAAGCCTTGCCTAATCAGCGTCCTGGGAATGGTCACAAAATTACCGATTGGGAAAAATTTCGTGAGTTTGCTTCCGTACATGGCGATAAAACCCAAGTAGAGATGGCCTCACTTTGGCCTGAAGAAATTAGCGATCGCACAATCTCAAGAGCTTTGAAAAAAATTGGTTTTACGCGAAAAAAAAGACTTATGGCTACCGTGAGCGCGATGAGGTCAAACGACAGGCTTTCGTAACGCAGTTGTCTGAGTTACCTGTGGAGAAGATTGTATACCTCGATGAGTCAGGAATGGACAACCGAGACCAGTATGATTACGGTTGGAACTCAAAAGGACAGCGCTTCCATGCACTTAAATCAGGTCGTCGTGAAGGTCGGGTGAACATAATTGCCGCGCTGTGTAACCATAAGCTGATAGCTCCTTTCACTGTTGAGGGTGCGTGTAATCGAATAGTATTTGAGACTTGGCTTGAAGCTTGTTTGCTTCCCACACTCAAACCAGGACAGGTTGTGGTGATGGATAATGCCACATTTCATAAAGGTGGGCGCATTCAACAACTGATTCAGTACGCAGGGTGTGAAGTGCTGTACCTACCACCTTATTCTCCAGACCTGAATCAGATTGAAAAATGTTGGTCTTGGTTAAAAAGTCGAATCCGCAAAAAACTTGAGCGGTTTGATTCTTTACGAGATGCCATTGAGGATGTCTTGCTTTTTGCGTCCTAACCTCCTTGGCGGTTGCTATAAAACTGACTCTCTAGAAAAGTTGCAAGCAAAGATGAGAGAATATATAGAAAATGGTGCTGGTTTGGGTTGGTTGATTGACCGCAAAAATCAACGAGTGGAAATTTATCGTCGTGGTAGAAATGTGGAAGTTTTAGATCATCCTGTTAGTTTATCAGGGGAAGATGTTTTACCTGGATTTGTGTTGGATTTAACTGAGGTTTGGAGTTAAAATTACATGAAGACTTTCACGGCAATAATTTAGAGGATGTTTGATAAGTCATGATTAGTGTATCAACTATTGTTTGACCCCACCCTAACCCTCCCCTTGTAAGGGGAGGGGACTGGATTTTATTGTTTTGGTGTGTTCGGTGTGTTACCCATTCCTCATTCCTCATTCCTCATTCCTCATTCCCTGTTCCCTGTTCCGGTGTTCCCCGTTCCCTAAGATAAAAATTACCTGTTTAATACTTTCCAAACAACCTCTGAGAGAGAGTTTAAAGAAGTTGCTGAATTTTATTGACTGCGTTGATAATCAGAGAGGATGTTTTTTCTATTTCGGCTTTGGTGGTAAATTTACCAATACCAATTCTTAACGCTCCTTCAATCAGATTTTGAGCAAAATTCATCGCTTGTAAAACGTGAGATGGTGCAACAACACCTGATGAACAAGCCGCACCTGTAGAAATGGCTAATTGATGGCTAACTCTCGCAATAATCGCACTATTAGGAATATTCGGGATAGAAATATGTAAGTTACCTGATAAACGGTTGTTGAGGTCTCCGTTAATTACTAAATCAGGTATTTGTGATTGTAGCAAGTTTTGGAGTTGGTTTCGCAAAAGTGCGATCGCCAACCGCTTGTTCACAAAGTTCTTCAGTATATGCCAACCAAATTACTAATGTTGGTTCATTATTTCTCAGCGTAAACCCAATTAGCACTAAAACCCTGAATAGTTGCTAAAGAACTTAATGGTTGGATAGTTTTTTCGTAAGCATTAGTTAGAATTTCTAAATTTAATAAATCATTGGCTTGATTAACTTTCAATTCTGCAACAAAAGATTCAACTAAAGATAAAAAATAAAGATATTTATAAGAAGTAGCTCTAGAATCAAATAATCCTGCTAATGCTGAAATATTTAAATTATCAGCAATTGGTAAGTTATACATATTCAATTGAGATTTAATAGATTAAAGAAAAATTTTGGTGTTAAACTGTGAAATTATATAAAATTACAAGTGACAAACTAAACAAGGTAAATTATTATCTTCTTGATCTAAAATTTCTTTTAATGCTTCGGCTTTTTCCTTATTTTTTAAGTTCAGTGTAGTTTGCATCACGATAGAATTGGTATAATAGCAACTAATTTTGTTATTATGACTCAAAGGAGACAAAATTTAATTTATTTAGTAAAAAGTTTATTTAAATTTAAATGCTATTAAATAGCTAATTTTCTAGATATTTGCTTAAATTCAGTGAAAATCACGAACCCAAATAATATAAAAACCCCCGACTTCTCAAAGAAATCGGGGATCTGAGCCTCTCGGTGTTGACGATATCTAATTGACACCCCGCAACTTACGAGTATTATCAACTAAACTCTGAGCAAATTGGTCAAATCTTTCCGAGAGCTTTTCATCTAACAGCTTACCTTCGGGACTAAAAGCACCCCAGGCTTTACCAATAGCAATTTGTTCTGGTATCACCCACCCATGTACCCCTCTGATAATCAAGCGTAGGTCATTAAGTGCATTACTATTCGCCTGACCTCCCAAGACGCTAATCATTCCCGTCACTTTACCGGAGAGTTCATCAAAGCTCATCAAATCTAGAGTATTTTTTAAAACACCACTCAGACCGCCGTGATATTCTGGTGTGGCTAAAATCAAGCCATCAGCCTTAGTCACAGTATCACGTAACCTTTGCACGTCTGGATGTTGGGAATAATCTTTCCCCCCATGACAAAATGGTAAATTTAACTGGCGCAAATCTAAAACTTCTACCTCTGCACCCAAGGCTTCTACCCGTTGTGCTGCTACTTGTAAAGCCTTCTGGGTGTAGGAATCAGGTCTTAAACTACCACCAATACCAACAATATTTACCATAATTCACCCATAAAGTCAATATATTAATACACCACCAGCAAATAGTAAAGGCGGAGTCATTATGATTATGTTTATTTTATATAATACATATTTATATTTTTCTCGTCAAATGCCACAGCAGCAGTATATCTGAGTAAGTGTGGGATATGGGTGGGGAATTATGGGTAAATATGCTATTCCCAGGCTAAGAAACTGGAATTATTACGTTAAGCTTAGTCTAGAAGTTAGACTAGATAATAAAATAATGATTTCTGGTTAGAGTAATTTTTGCCAAAAACATAGGCATAAATTCAGGGCGCAGCTAATGCCACTAGAGAAAGGTAATTATTATGGAAAATTTCGGGAAAAAGTCATTGAGAAAACAGCGCACAGCTGCCTTAGTCGCTAGTTTATTGATCTTACCAGGTATTTTCATGGGTACTCCCGCCTGGGGGCAAAAAGCCGAGCGCGAATCCCTGACTTATGGTCAGTTAATTAATAAGTCTAAACAAGGGGAAGTAAAAAAAGTAGAGCTGGACGAAACCGAACAGATAGCTAAGGTTTATCTCAAGGGAAAAGCTCCCGATGCACCACCAATCAGGGTGAGGCTGTTGACACAAAATACTGAGTTAATTAACGTCCTCATAGAAAAACAGGTTGATTTCGCCCAGGTTTCCTCTGCCAATAGCAGGTTGGCGGTGGGGCTATTAATCAACCTAATGTGGATTTTACCACTGGTGGCTTTAATGTTATTATTACTGCGACGCTCTGCAAGTGCTTCTAACCAGGCGATGAGTTTCGGTAAGTCTCGGGCCCGCTTTCAAATGGAAGCAAAAACTGGTGTCAAGTTTGATGATGTGGCCGGGGTGGAAGAAGCCAAGGAAGAACTCGAAGAGGTTGTCACATTCCTCAAGCAACCAGAACGATTTACCGCTGTAGGCGCACGCATCCCCAAAGGGGTTTTATTAGTTGGCCCTCCGGGTACTGGTAAAACTTTACTCGCCAAAGCGATCGCTGGGGAAGCTGGTGTACCTTTCTTTAGTATTTCCGGGTCGGAATTTGTGGAGATGTTTGTGGGTGTAGGTGCTTCCCGTGTGCGGGACCTGTTTAAAAAAGCTAAAGAAAACGCCCCCTGTTTAATATTTATCGATGAAATCGATGCTGTGGGACGACAGCGGGGGACTGGTATCGGTGGCGGTAACGACGAGAGGGAACAAACTCTCAACCAACTGCTGACGGAAATGGATGGTTTTGAAGGCAACACAGGTATTATTATTATTGCTGCTACTAACCGCCCTGATGTCCTAGATGCAGCATTGCTCAGACCAGGACGCTTTGACAGACAAGTTATGGTTGACGCGCCAGACCTCAAAGGACGTGGGGAAATTTTGCAAGTCCACTCCCGCAATAAGAAAATTGACTCTAGTGTATCCTTAGATGCGATCGCCCGGCGAACTCCCGGTTTTACTGGTGCAGATTTAGCCAACTTACTCAATGAAGCCGCCATTCTCACCGCCAGAAGACGTAAACAAGCCATTAGCATTCTAGAAATAGATGATGCGATAGATCGAGTGGTCGCAGGTATGGAAGGTACGCCCTTAGTCGATAGCAAAAATAAGCGCCTGATAGCCTACCATGAAGTAGGACACGCCTTAATCGGTACATTACTCAAAGACCATGACACAGTGCAAAAAGTCACACTTATTCCCCGGGGTCAAGCACTAGGACTCACTTGGTTTACTCCCAACGAAGAACAGGGGCTAATTTCCCGATCCCAAATTAAAGCCAAAATCACCGCCACATTGGGGGGTCGCGCTGCGGAAGAAATTGTTTTCGGTCAACCAGAAGTAACAACAGGCGCAAGTAATGACTTGCAACAAGTTACAGCCATGGCCAGACAAATGGTAACCAGGTTTGGGATGTCTGATTTAGGATTATTGTCCTTAGAAAATCAAAGCAGTGAAGTGTTCTTGGGGCGCGACTGGATGAGTAAATCAGAGTATTCTGAAAAAATTGCCGCCAAAATTGATTCTCAAGTCCGGGAAATTGTCAACAGTTCCTACCTACAAGCAAAACAACTATTACAAGATAACCGCGAAGTTTTGGAATATTTAGTTGATTTATTGTTAGACCGAGAAACTATCGAGGGTGAACTCTTGCGAGAAATTGTCAGTGAACATACCAAAGTCAATGACGAAACCCTAGCTGTATCTTATTAATTGACACTCCCCACGGCTAGAAGCCGGGGGATTCTTGCTTCACGGGGACTCCAATGAATTTACCCGCGCTAACGCGCCGCTCCGCTAACTGCAAGCATCTTGACCGTGTGCCCCACGGCTGCAAGTCCACGTATAGCGACTACCTGAGCGGCTGCAATATCTCTATCTGTTGTATACCCGCAATTTGAACAAACATGAGTACGCTCCGACAGTTCTTTCTTACCAGTCTCAACTCCACAATTAGGACAGATTTGGCTGGTTTTACGTGAGTCTACCTTTTGAAAATAGACATCGCGCTTTAAACAGGTTTTAAGCAAGTCTTAAAGAATCTGCGTGTCTTCAGACCGCAGAGTGTCAAATCCCCATAAATTCGCCATCCTACCCAGGTATATCAATCAAAATTTTCAATACATCTCCCAGGAGAGAGGAAAAGGAAATCTAATTAATATTAGAGTCAGTTAAGGTTGCTGCACAAATGAGAAAACAGCAATTAAACGGATGTAATTATGACTATAGCCATAGATGAAGAACTCCAAGCTAAAGTTATAGAAAAACTGCATTGGGACGACCGTGTAAATGCGGCAGATGTCGGTGTAACTGTTGATCATACCAAAGTCACCTTACGGGGGACAGTACCTAGTTATCGAGCCAAAAGCATAGCAGAAAAAGATACCAAAGAAATACCGGGAATATCTGAGGTAATTAATCATTTACAAGTTCAGTATCCTAGTACAATTCCTGTTCCCATAGATGAAGAAATCGCCTCCAATGTAGCTAATGCTCTTAGTTGGGATCCAGATATTGATGCTAGCAAAATTGATGTGAGTGTTATCGGTGGGTTACTAACTTTACGGGGGACAGTAGACGCTTATTGGAAAAAATTTCAGGCACAAGACATAGCATACTCCATTACCGGAGTAATTGATATTATCAATGAACTAGCTGTTGTCCCCACTAAGATACCAGAAGATGAAGAAATTGCCAGAACTATTGAGAATGCTTTAGAACGCAATCCCTTTGTTGAAGCTGAAGATGTCAATGTCGTAGTGGAAAATGGCAGAGTTACCCTCACCGGCTTTGTTCCCAATTGGGCAGCTTGGAGAGCAGCACATAAAGCAGCCAGCTATACTAAAGGAGTAGTGAAGGTGGTTGATGGCTTGGCTATTCGTTACCTAGAAGAACAAGAATTTTTGGGTGAAGATTAACCTGTACATCTACAAATTCCCAAATATCGACCCGACGGGCTGTTATTGGATAATTGGGCAGATTTTATCCTCTTGCTGATCTGATTTATGGTGCCATCCAGCCAGTAATTCCCCAATTTGTGCACGTAAAGTCAATAACTGAGCAATTTGGCTATCAATCTGGGCAAGTTTTTCTACTAACTTTTCCTTAATTTCACCACAGGGGGGTTCCCCTTGGTCATAAACCGCCAGAATATCGCCAATTTCTTCCAGACTCAGACCTAAACTTTGGGCCCTTTTAATGAAAGCTAACCGGGTAAGCACGTCTACGGAAAATTGGCGAAAACCTCCCTCTGTGCGTGCTGATGATTTGATTAAGCCTAAACTTTCGTAATAGCGAATTGTTCTGATGGCAATTCCACTCAGACTTGTTACCTGACCAATTAAAAACAGTTTTTTATCCTGATTTAACACGGTAGACTTTACCCACTCTCGTGCTAACTATAACACCTTTTAGGAGTAGCTACAAGAGTCTGGTATATATCTAGTAATTATTTTACATTTAATTAATAAGAAAATAACAATTATATTTACTAGCTGTCATGTAATATCAACAGAGGCTTATCTTGATTAATTTACTTGTGCAACTATGTTTCTCGGTACTGAAATTAACCGTTTTTCCCAGATGCTCATGTTATTTCTAGATTAACCGCTTCACTTCAAGCGCAACTAGAAAATGAATGTTAAGCAGAACCTGATTTCAACCCATAAACCCAGGATTTTTAATCATCCTGAACGTTTTATTGAGGGATGGTACTGGGTGATACCATCAAAAAAACTGCGGGTCAAACAGGTAAAGCCTGTCACAGTTTTGGGTAGAGAATTGGCGATTTACCGTGGTAAAGATAAAAGAGCAGTCATTGTTGATGCTTACTGTCCCCACATGGGGGCTCATCTGGCTCAAGGGAAGGTGGAAGGTAACGAACTGCGCTGTTTTTTCCATCATTGGCAGTTTGATGAACAAGGATTCTGTGTTAATATTCCATGTTTAGATCAGCCGATTGCTGTGAGGTTAAAAACTTGGCCAACCGCTGAGAAATATGGCATGATTTGGGTCTGGACTGGAGACATACCCAAACAACCTTTACCCTTTATTCCAGAGTTAGAAAACAAGGAATTTGATGTGGCTTTTGGTAATGATTTCTTGGTTAACTCTCACCCTAACGCGGTGATGATTAATCCGATTGATACCCAACATTTTAATACTGTCCACAAACTAGCATCAAAAATTAATGTTGACAGACAAGAAATTAATCAAAATGCCATTATCTTCAGCAATACAATATCTATCGCTAAAAGTTCAATTTTCTTCCGGCTCATTGGTACTTTGTGTAAAAATATTGCCCAGAATATTTGCTATTGGTATGGTAGCACTAACATTGTGACAGTGCGGACGAATTTGTTCCAAATTCACATTATGGTGGCTCTACGCCTATTGGAAGGGAGCAAATCTGAAGGTAAAGTTATACTGATTATAGGACTTACGCATTGACAAAAAATATGATCTATGGATCATAGATCATGCGATCGCTATTAAGATTAGCAAAAATATGCTCACGTACAACTAAAGTAAACAGATTCCGTTGTATTTCATACCAATTGCTAATTATTTTCTCAGAGCGCATAAACTCCAACTTAACAAAAGCTTGAAGTGAACAAAAGATGTGAGTCTTAATTGCATGAGTATCTCTAACCATGAACCGACAAATTCCACATACTTGTTTTATGGCTCGATGAAAGGTTTCAATTCCCCAATGAGTATCATGAATTGTCATAAATTCATTTCTAGTTATATCCTCGATTCTTTCCTCATCTGGAAGATACAAAATATAGTGTCTAGAGTCTTCTTTTTTAAAGTCTTTCCTAAACAAATTTATAAATCCAAATTCTTTCAGATGAGTCCTTAATCCTTCTTCGGGAATAGCCAGAGTGCTTACTTGACAATACTTGTGTGGCTCATTTGAAACAGTTCTATTTTTTTCAATTCCGAAGAGAAAACCCAATTTCTGGTTTTTTAGAAATTTCAAATTTTCTACTCCTGAATACCAACTATCACCTGTTACAATTCTGGGTTTGACTCCCCAGCTTATTATTTCACTTACCATTTCTCTAAAATAATCGTTCTTTGTTTTTCCCTCCTTTTTATGATATATTCTGTAATTTATTGGCACTGAATTACCATGAATATCACTGTAATATAGAGTGATTAAATTTAAGCCAATGATTGTTTTATGGGCTTTACCTGACCAAAAATAACCGATTAATTCAGCATTTTTGGGGTCGCTGTAAATCTTTTCTATCACTGTATCATCTACACTTAGTATTCCTCCTACCAAGTTAATAACTTTTTCTATAATGTTGAATAAATCTTTCGGTTCATATCGCTCTCTCAGTAAAAAGCGATTCACACTATCATGTGAAACGTCTCCTAATATCTCTGCTAACCTACTGCACCCCCCAAACTTTGGCTCTGACAGTAAAAATAAGGTGTATAGGTCTAGATTGCATTGCGCTGTGGATGGTTTCGTGATTTTTCTAATTGTCTGATACCTAGCAAGTAGACGACCTATATTTATCAATGCACTATTTTGTTATTCTGTCAATGCGTAACTCCTAGATTAGTCAGAAACGTCGGGGGATTTTCGGTTGGTTATATAATTGCGTCTTGCTGTGGCTGACTAAAATTGCAGCTAGATATTTTATTAAAGACCGTCTGAAAATTTTTCAAACCATCAATTTTGATTTGAAAACCCCTATCAAAGCAGACGATTCAATTATACAATTTGTTAACCATCTGGAACAACAAAAACCCCTGATGTTAAAGACTTGGCAATTAGCGCGATCGCACCTTGAGATCAAAGAACACCCCAAAACATGGCGCGATAGCAGGTCTAATGATTAGTATAAAACCTTATCCCAAATTTCCATAAAAATGAAGTGGCAGAGCCACTTCAATAATTCCCAGGTAGAACCTAAATATGAGTATAACAACTATCTCCAGGATAAATCGTATAAATTAACACTAAATTTTGTCCATTTTAGCTTTTTGTTCCCCCGGAGGCAGTTCAAAATCGCATTTGAAACTCGACTACAGCACGACTATCATCTTCTAGATTAGTAGAAGCACGTATACGAAACTTCTCACTTATTCGATAGTTTATACCCCACTGTGATGGATCTTTCGCTGTCAAAATTTTAATATTGGAAACAGAAACCTTGGGGGAAATATCGATACCAGCCTCTGCCGCCAATTCCAGGGTAGAATTGTTTCTACCTGCTTCGGGATTCTGAGAAAGAATAGTCGGAAATATACGCAGTTCAGTTAAGCCAAAAGCACTACCAATTCTGTTGAAAGCTGACTGAAAATTACTAAATACCGCAGATCCGGCAATATTAATTAGATCTAAAGTAGTATCTCTACCTCCCTGACCACCGAGCAACCCACCCCCCAACAAAGCGATAATTTCAGTTTGCGATCGCGTTGGACTGCTTGTAAGTTCCAGGACATCATTTAATTGACTAGCAAAACCTTGAACATTAGCCTCAACTTGAACACTCTCCAAAGCTGCTAACCCCAAAGTACTAGAGCGTGTGAAATCACTGCTCTGAACTACATCCAGCACCTTAGTCACCAACCTCACATCTAATTCTGGGTCGAGGGGTTGGCTAGCTCTAAAGGTGGCTGTATGTTGGTAACCACGAGCCAGATTAAACTGTGTCGTAAACAAATTGACTCGACCTTCCTCTAGCCTAATAGTCCCATCAGGGATTGGTTGAGCAACCGAACCATTAACCCGGAGGTTACCTGTAGCCCTGAAGCTGAGAAGAGGTGGATTAATAATTGCGACATTTTGACCCAGTTCCAGAGCTAAATTATTAAATCTCATCCCTAGGTTCATAGCTGGCTTGGGGTAGCCATAGGTAAGTTCACCGGAGGACGATGACCATTTCGGGGTAGAAACCCTTGCGGCTTTGGCATTACTATCATTAGAAGTGGAAGAGTTAGCAGCATCTGCTAATAAAACCTCACCATTGAATAAATTCACCTGACCGCCAATTTCTGGGTTGAGCGCTGAACCTGTAATCTGTAAATTGCCACGCACCCACCCTTGATACAAGCCATCCAGATTCAAAACTAACTCACCGATATTCACAGTCAGAGGATTCTCTAAATTCGGTTGTCCATTGTTGAAAATGGGAATTTCTCCCGATGCTACGACATCACCTCGGCCAAACTGACCCTCCAGGTTTTCTACTAAAATCCGGTCAAAATCAAACAGCACTTTTCCCGTAACACCTTTAACCTTTTCTGGTAGTACATCAGATTTAAAGGTAGCATTATTAACATAAGCAGTACCATTTACTATTGGCTGTTCTAAGGTACCGCGCACTCTAATATCTATCTCTCCTTCCCCCTCCTCAAACACTGCTTGATTAGTTAACAGGTTTAATATTGCTAATCCTTCATTTCTGACCTGGACATCCAAACTAATTTGATTGTCATCTGGAACGACAGAGGCAAAAGGTAACTGATAGGGGATACTACCAGTAATATTTACTGGTTCAGTTTCCACAATAGCAACGGTGCTATTAAAATTGAAGCGTCCATCAGCATAACTGAAACTGGCTCTAGCTGACTCCACCTCTACCCCATTTAATGTTCCTTCGGTAATTTCTAAATCCCCCTTACTTTGGGGGTTAGCAATGCTACCGGCTAATGCAGCACTACCATTGAGATTACCCGAAACACCAATTATTGGCAGGTCTACAAGATTATTTACTAACTGTACCGGCAAATTTCTCACCCGTAACTGACCCGATTGATCATCACCGCCAATATTACCTGTAAAGGACAAAAGGCTATTGTCTACAGAAATTCGTAATGGTCTTAATTGCAAAATACCGTTTTGGAAATTACCTTGGGCGATGATGTTGTCAAAACTATAAAAACGACTGGTTTCTTTTTTACCCCAAGTAAAGTTTTCACCGTTCAAGTCAAATTCTACCGATAAACCCCCGGGCGTAGTAGTATTTAAAGATATCTCTCCTTCAAAAGTTCCTCTTAAGTCTGCTAAATCTGGGAAGTGGCTCGTTTTGAGGCGTTCTTGTTGCTGGGTTGCCAACTCGGAATTAACTTGATCAAGGTGTTGCAGTTGATTTAATAAGGAAGCTGTTGGACTTAATCCCCTGTTTTGGGTTGTCAAATCCCCGGCTGTACCGTAGGTAGTAGCGGTAACAGTACCCTCTTGTAGGTCTGGTAATTGTAATATTGGGGCTATTCTCAGGACATCTTGAATATCCCCCTGGGTGACTTGCAATTTACCTTGGAGTTGGGGACCTTGGGGAGTTTGAGTAAGGTTGCCTTCCATGGTATAACGACTCTGGCCTTTGACAAGTTCGCTGGTGATAACTGTAACTTCGTTATTACTATAGTCGAATTCCAACCCTAGGCGATCGCCCGTAATCTGGCCAAATTGTGGAGATACTACTGTTAAATTTCCTCTAGCTGCCAAAGTCTGCTGATCTAAAAGTAAATTCCCAGTCAACAAGCCACCCAATTTACCAGCACCCAGGTACAAATTTGGCCATGGTCTGAAATTTAGAATATCTAAAGGAAAGTTAGCCACTTTGATGGCTAAATCATCCCCTTGTGCTTGACCAGTGACTAAGGCCTGTTCCCGCTTTACTAACAACATTTCGGGGCGATTTTGAGAATCTAAGTTTAAGGAAATTCGATCTTGATTTCCCCTCAAGTCTAAACTTAAACCCCTATCTTTAGCTGAGTCAATATTTCCAGTTAATAAGGGTTCAAAGGCGACATTTTGTATAACCAAATCTCGTAAACCCACCTTTCCTGTTACCTTAGGTAAAGCTAAATTCCCAGTTATTTGTCCTTGAAAATCCACATTTCCCACGACAGACAATTGATCAGGGAGACTTATGGGCAAATGTTCTAGGTTGTAATTTTGCGCCTGGACTTGGAGATTTACACCAGTAATTTCCGGTATGCCAGCCGTTTGGAAATTAGTAAATATATCACCACTGATATTTAACCCGGTAGCGGTAGCTTGTTGAATAGCCAGTTTTTGACCATTCCAAGTGAGTACCGCACTCAAGGGTTGTGGAATACCAGGGATACCTTGAGACAATTCCACCTGTCCCGACCCCCGCACATCAGCTAGAGTTGTAGATCCCAAGGTACCAGAGACCTGGAATTTACCCGCCAAATCACCGCTTAACTGCTCATTGAGCCGACTTAATTCCACCCCAGCCGCATCCAATCCCACTTGATAGACACCTTTAGCTAGTTGGATATTAGTAGCCTGAATTTGACCCCCTGCAATATTTAACTGTCCTTGGCCCTGGGCTTGGATAGTTTCTAGACTAAAGGAATCAACAGAGCCGACTACATTCAATTGACCAGTTAACTCTCCGTGAAATTGGGGTGGTACTGCTACTAACTGTTGCCAAGGTAGATTGGTGGTTTGCAGTTTGGCTCGATATAAACCATCAGCTAATTGAACATTAGCAGCTGTGACAGTCCCACCCCGCAGACTCAGCCGCCCCTCACCGTTGCCACGTAAGCTGTTGAGTGCAAAATTTTCTGTGTTACCTGCGATTTGAAACTTACCCGCCAAGGAACCATCTAAACCCGGGGGAGATTTGGGGAAGATTTCGGCTAGTCTGACGCTATTAGTAACTAGTTGGGCGGAAAACTCTTGGTTTTGCAGTTGGAAATCAGAAACTGCAATTGTGCCTCCAGCAATGTTAACTCTGGCATTTTCGGTGCGAATGGTGGCAATTTGCAAGGGTTCTGTACTGCCTTCCAGGAGTACACGACCATTAAATGTTGCGCCGGTTAAGGAGATATTTTGCAGTTGATTTTCATCTACAAAGGGTGTTAAACCGACTCCGGCGGCTTGTATATCCCCTCGCCAACGCCCGTTAGCAAAATTACCAGAACCTCGCACCATACCACCGCCGACCTTCAAGTGTACATTGCCAAAGGCAAGTGAACCATCTGGGGCGATGACGGTTTCACCGGTTGCGGGATATGTGGCTTGATTGGCTTGCCATTTGACTAGGGTTTGTACGTTATCCCCTTGACCCCTTAATTGGGCTGTGGCGGTAACGGTACCAATTTGAAATAATTTTTCGTTGGGTTTTGGTGTGGTTTGATAAAGTTGGGCGATTGCATCCCCGGAAATATTTTCAGCTGCTAAGTTAAAATCTAATTGGGGTGTTTTCAAGAGTGTAATTTCGCCGAAACCTTTGATTTTTCCAGTAACTAAGCTCTCTGCTTGAATGTTTCTGAAGCTGACTAAATTCTCATGGGGAATAAATTCAAATTTACTAGTAATTTTATTAAAATCAATTTTATCAATTTGGGCGGTTTTGATAGTGGATACTGACCCTGAGAGAACTGGTTTAGTTAGTTCGCCCATGACTTGCAGGTCAGCTTGTAACTGTCCACTTACAGGTAGATTCAAGTTGATGTTGAGGCTTTCT
Organism: Anabaenopsis elenkinii CCIBt3563; assembly: GCF_015245355.1. Classification (GTDB taxonomy): domain Bacteria; phylum Cyanobacteriota; class Cyanobacteriia; order Cyanobacteriales; family Nostocaceae; genus Anabaenopsis; species Anabaenopsis elenkinii. The sequence goes on from NZ_CP063311.1 coordinate 3,457,638, forward strand.
TGGGCATGGGAGACACTGACGTTATTTACCCTCCCGGTTAATTTAAAGCCTGTATCTAGGTCAATGATTCCGGTAGCTACCAGGGGAATTTTGCTATAGTTGCTGGTAATATTATCTAATTTGATTTCCCTCCCTTGGAAGCTGATAATTCCTTGAGTGTTCACAAAAGGTTGGACTACTTTGGGGATTTGCATTGTTACCCCTTGCAAGTCGGCAGATCCGTTTAACACTAGCGCACCGATAATGCCGCGTTGGGGCTGGTCTGGTGTGAGTTGAATCTGCAAGTTGCTATTAACTTTACCTGCTTGTAAGTCAAAGGGTAATTTGATCAGATTGGTAATTTGAGGGGCTGATAAATCTTGCGATCGCAGTTGTAAGTTATATGCTAAGGTTTGGGGAATGACCTCGCCTGTAATAGCCACACTCCCCCCACTATTGGCTTGACCCCTAAGTTGAAATTTAATCAGTTGGTTTTTGTCTAGCAGTTGGGCAGTGCCATTAATTTGTGAAAATCCTACAGGAGCAATAGAAAATTTCTGGGGATGATTTTCCAGTTGATCATCTCCTCCTTGGGGTTGTAATACTAAGTTGCCATTGCGCAAGCGGATTTTATCTAAATCAGTTTTAATCAAACCTGCTGGGCCAGGGGGCGAAATTTCAGTGGTAATCCAGCGCCCTTGATCATCTTGTTGAATATAAATATTGGGGTTAACTAGGGTGACATCTAGCTGAAGTTGACGCTGAAAAATTAATTGCCAGGGGTTAAAACCCACTTCCACGCCATCGGCTACTACCCGGTCTGGGTCTGTGGGTGTAGGGGGGATGCTAGATGCACTAAATTTTACCCCTGTTAAGGAAAAACCTGTAACTTCTCCTAAGTTAACTGGACGGTTGAGGGTGTTGGTGATGCTGGTGGCGGCTAGGGGTGTTAATTCTTTGGTTACAAAATTTTGTAACCGCCACACACCACTAGCTGTTAATAAGGCCATTGGCACTAGTAACAGTCCACCGAGGGTAATGGTACGGCGATTCCAAGCTGCTGCCCACGACCAACGCCAGGGGTGATTCTTGTGACGTTTTGGATGAGGGGAGGAACGGGAATGATCATTTTGATGGGGGGATTTACTCATGAGAGTTTTGCTGATAGGGGAGCATTGCCTGATCCATGGGCTGGATGTACCGGGTAACTGATGATCAAAATTGTTATTGTTGGGGAGGGGTGGCGTTGAGCGATAGCGAAGCACCGCTACAAGCAGATCGCTTCCTCTAGAATACAAAACCTATTTTTGATTTGGGGAATCGGGTTGACACTCTTCCACATCAACAATCTGCATAAATTTAATCTTGTAGCTGTCTGTTTTTCAGATGTACCGCTGAAACCTTTAATAATATTAGGTAGATTCCTCAACAGAAAATAGATGATTACGCCCATGCGTGTTTTTATATTAATGTTCAATGCTAACACCGAAAATGAAGGCATTCACTCAATTCAGGTGAGTGACCCTTCCGCGTCTCATTCCGCAAGTGTACGCAATAAAATTCTGATGTTTGAGTCACAAGATGATGCCCTGCGCTTTGCTTTATTACTGGAAGCTCAGGATTTCCCTACCCCTACTGTAGAAATGATCGATGCTGAGGAAATTAAGGATTTTTGTGAAACTGCTGGTTATGAATGGGAAATTATTCCGGCTAACAGTGATTTAATCTTACCGCCAGAAATTAATTTAGATCATACTGACTGGCAAATGCAGAATAATAGCGAAAACTACCGTTCTGAGCAAGTCCCACCTGCAGCACCAGAAATGTCTGAGTCGGAACTAGAAAAAATCCGTCGTCAACTGGAAGGATTATTATGAGTTAATTGGGGAATGGGGGAATAACGTTTGCAGAATTTGATTTATATAAGATGTAAACCATGTCAAATTTACAGGAACGCAGCTATCTTTTAACTGAGCAGGTAAATCCTCAAAGTCTGAATTTAGACCAACTTAATTCTCTTGAGTTGGTGGATTTGTTTAATCGGGAAGATGAAAAGGCTGTGGCGGCTGTGGCGGCGGCTCAAGTTCAATTAGCTCAAGCCATTGATTTGACTGCTGAACGCTTGAGTCAGGGAGGACGTTTATTTTATGTGGGGGCGGGAACTAGTGGTAGGTTAGGAGTCTTAGATGCTGCTGAATGTCCACCTACTTTTTGTACGCCCCCAGAGTTGGTACAGGGTATTATTGCTGGTGGTGCTGGTGCACTGGTGCGCAGTTCTGAAGATTTAGAAGACCGTAGCGAAGATGGTGAGGCGGCTATTGCTCAACGACAGGTAACTCAAGTAGATGTAGTAGTGGGTATTACTGCGGGTGGGACAACTCCTTTTGTTCATGGAGCCCTGAATGCAGCCCGTCAACGTGGTTGTCCCACTATTTTCATTGCTTGTGTACCTACAGAACAGGTACGCTGTGATGCTGATGTTGATATTCGCTTATTAACTGGACCGGAAATCCTGGCGGGTTCTACTCGTTTAAAGGCAGGTACGGCGACAAAGTTAGCTTTGAATATCCTCTCTACTGGGGTGATGGTGAAGCTGGGTAAGGTTTATGGTAATCGCATGGTGGATGTGGCAGTAACTAACCATAAGTTACGCGATCGCGCTCTACGAATGTTACAAGACTTAACAGGTTTAAGTCGCGAAGCTGCCGGTTTTTTGCTCGAACGTAGCGGGAAGTGGGTTAAGCTAGCCTTACTGATGCACTGGACTGGTTTAGACAAGGAGGCTGGCGATCGCTTACTTGCACAACACCACGGTAATCTCAGGGTAGCTGTTACTAGTTACAAAAATCACCAAAAACATTGAGAAACTCTTAATCTTTTTTGCTGAAAATACCTCTATTCTTTGATTAAATTGCACCGAGATTCCCTCATCTATGGCTAGACTATCCCAGGAGTTACAACGCTATTTTTTTGACGATCACCGATCCCCACAAGTGACTTTGGCAGAAATTATGTTGCTAGCCAAGGAGCGAGTTTTTGGGTTTTTACTTGTGATTCTGTCTCTTCCTTCGGCTTTACCGGTTCCTGCTCCTGGTTACTCTATTCCTTTCGGGATTCTGATTTTCTTGCTAGCTGTACAGCTAATGATGGGGGCAAAAATCCCCTGGTTCCCTGCGCAAATGCTCAATCATCCGATGAAACTGGGAACCGTCCAGAGATTTCTACAAGCAGGTATTCCTTGGCTACAAAGAATTGAAGCTGTCGCCCGGCCGCGGTTGACTTATATTTGCACCACTCTACCAGGTAAAATCACTATTGGTATGGCAGTGGCTTTAATGGCAATTTCCATGATGATTCCCGTTCCGGGAACCAATACTCTCCCCGCAGTGGGAGTTTTTGTCACTAGCTTTGGTTTACTCGAAGATGACGGGGTTATTAGCTTAGGCGGCTTAATCATCTGTCTTTTCGGCGCAATTTTGAGTATTTCAATTTTCCTGGCTGTAATTTGGGGTGGTTCTAGTCTTGTGGACTTACTCAAAACTTGGCTTGGTCGTTAAGTAACGCATCAGTATTCAAGCTGTGGCCCTTCCACAGCTACCAATATTCTTGGTCTAGGAATTACAATCAAGTTACGCTGTCAATCATTGACTCATATATAACTATCTGATAATTGATATACTGATTGGGTATGATAAAAATCTATGTATAAGATTGAAACTTCAAATAGTTATAATGATTAGTCTGGCTTTAATTACAACTCAATCACGTATAATTAAATTAATGAAGAAAAAATTAAGAATCAAACAAAATTACCAACAGCAAAAAATACTCGTATTTTGCCTGTATTTCAGTTGAATTGTGTTTTTTAGTTGAAAAACTGTGAACATATCGCCAGGATAAAAACTAAGTAAAAATAATAATTATTTTTACTGTTTTGAATACAACCAAGCCTCGTATGTAGTTTTTTTATGAAATTATTGAGAATTTTTAGCAATATGTTCTGAGATTTTGATATATTACAAGCAAGTAGTCTCATAGAATCAGAAGGTAATTTTCCTGGATAAAAACAGGGAAAAAGCAGGATTTTTATGGCTACGCCACGCCAGCTATCAGAAAAACTCAGCCCGATAAAAAACAATACAAAATCAATTTCCAGGTTGTTGTAATATCCCTCCGGGGGTGAGTGAACTTTAATCTAGAGAATTTATTAACGAGAAGGAAGTTAATTAAAAATGATGCTATAACGTGCCTACCTGCTTATTACTAGTAAATGCAGATAATTCTTGTTTATTACTCAGGGTTGAAGCATCGTAGCCAAAATTACATGAGTTTTTTCTCATGATCTTCTGTCCATATAATTCACTAATGAGTAAATTTTGATGAATACTTTTTTTTGTTCTGATCATGCAAGAGAAGTCGGGGAAGATATTATTGGTAGTGCTACAAATTATAAAACATACATTCTGGTTGAATGTCCGCAACCCTGGACTTATGAAGCGTTTCAATCTAAATGGGTACCAAATAATTTACAGGTTTTAGTAGAGGAAGTCCGCCGTGCTAGACTACCTGTGAGGTTTCTTTTAATTGCGAATAATTATTCCCATAAAGTGGACTATACGACCCTGTTGATTTATCAAAAACAAGAGGGTATGAGTCGTGGATACAAAAAATATGAGTTTAAATTATCACATATTGAACAAGTAGCGGGGGTGGTAAAAGAATATTTATGGGGAAAAATACCCGACCATGAAATAGATACAGGTATGACTAGGGATATTTTAGTCTGTACCCACGGTAGCCATGATCAATGTTGTGCTAGATATGGTAGTCCTTTTTATTTCCACGCCAGGGGGACTATTACGGATTTGCAATTGGATCATGTCAGGATTTGGAAATCTAGTCATTTTGGTGGACATAGATTTGCACCTACAGCAATAGATTTACCAGATGGTAGATATTATGGTGTTCTCAATCAAGAATCCTTGCGGTCAATTTTAACTCGTACAGGTGATATAGAATGTCTCAGGAAAGTATATAGAGGTTGGGGAATTCTACCCACCCCTGTACAAATCTTAGAAAGAGAACTGATGTTATATCACGGGTGGGATTGGTTTAATTATCAAGTAGCGGGGAAAATTATTCAGCAGAGTTTAGATAATAATACAATTTTAGCGGAGTTAAGTTTTGAGGACTCCCGTGGTTCTCTATTTATTTACGAAGCAAAACTGGTGAAAGATAAAACAAGAACACTGGAAATTAAGGGTTCTTGCAATGCCAAAGAAAATTCTGTATTTGTCAAATATGGTGTAGATAGTATGAGAATTCTCTGTAATAAAGTTCCAACTTTCAGTAATTAAGGAACCGGGGATTTAGAAAAATTATGAGGTTGTGATCTACCAAATAGCTAGTAAAAAACTAGCCCTTAATCATGGCCAATTGTCAATAACAAACCACACCTTTATACAAAACAGCACTTAAGAACCCAACATTTGTAAATTATGTAATGTAGCATATAGTCCACCAGCTTGTAACAATTGCTCATGGTTTCCTGCTTCGACTAATTCACCTCGCTGCAACACAAAAATTCGATTTACATTGCGAATTGTGGACAGACGGTGAGCAATAATAATGGCGGTACGCCTGACCAAGAGTTGGTTTAATGCTTCTTGGACTAAGGTTTCTGTACTCACGTCTAAACTAGCGGTGGCTTCATCTAAAACTAGAATTTGTGGGTGGCGAATTGCGGCACGTGCGAAGGCTAAAAGTTGCTTTTGACCACTAGAAATATTTGTGCCTCGTTGGCGCAGTTTAGTATCATACCCTTGGGGTAATTGTTCAATAAACTCAGCAATATTTGTTTTACTGGCGGCTTGTTGAATTTCTTCCAGGGTATAATAGTCTCCTAAGGTGATATTACTTTTAACGTCCCCAGCAAACAAAAAGCCTTCTTGTAAAATTACTGCCATATAGCGCCGTAAGTCTGTTTGTGCTATCTCCCGGATATCTACGCCATCTAGTAAAATCCGTCCTTTGGTGGGTTCATAAAGACGACACAATAGCCGAATAATTGAACTTTTTCCCGCACCAGTTGGACCGACTAATGCAACTTTTTCGCCGGGATGAATAACGAAATTTAAGTTTTTAATTACATAATCATCGTCTTTGTAAGCAAACCAGACATTTTCAAAACGAATTTCTCCCAATTGCACAGAAGGCTCGAAATCCTGGGATTCTATCTTACTAACTATTTCATCTATATAACCAAAAGTTGAATCAAATATAGAAAAGCGAGGATGACTAGTATCACGGATTTCTATGGGTTCATCTAAAAGGCTGATAATGCGTTCAATGGCGGTGAAACCAGCTTGGATGACGGTGAATTTTTCGGCAAAATCCCTTAAAGGGTCAAATAATCGCTGGGCATATAAGATAAATGCTGCTAAAATTCCGAAGGTGAGGACCTGACCTAAGAGTAACCAACCACCTAATAAGAGAACTCCCGCGATCGCCACTAGTGCTATCCATTCTAAAGTTGCTGAAACAGAAGAATCATAAAAGATGGTTTTATCAATTTCATTGATGTAGCGTTGATTTGTGTGGCGAAACAATTCCGCGTTAAATTTTTCTCGCCGGAACAATTGGACTACATTAATACCAACTATATTTTCTTGTAACTGGGAATTTAAACTAGAAAGTTCTTCCCTTACCTTGTAGTTGGCTTGGCGGTATCTTTGCTGAAAGTAAATAATTAACCAAGTAATAGGTAGGAGTATCAGCAGCAGCAAGGAAGCGAGTTTCCACTCAATGGAAAACATAATAAAGAGGATCACCAGCATGCTAAACACATTGGAGACAATACCAATGGCGCCTGTGGAAAAGACATCTCCCAATACTTCTACGTCGCTGGTGAGTCGAGTAATTAATTTACCTACGGGTGTACGGTCAAAAAAACGTACGGCTAAAGATGTGACATGATCAAATAAGTCCTGGCGAATGGCGGCTGTGATTTTTTGTCCGAGCTTTTGTAGTAAATAACCTTGAATGCCAATTAATACCAGTCGGATAGCGATCGACATAAGTATTAATACTAATAGAATATTTAACCCTTCCCATAAGGGGAGATTCCTGAGTAACTCATAGGTACTCGGTTCATTGCGAATCAGAGAAATCACCTGTCCAATCAACAGTGGTTGGACAGCGTTGGCTAATGCAATGGGTACAAGTAGGACTATTGCCAGTGTCAGCAGTTTGCCATGGCGACGGGCATAAGGCAATAGACGTAAAAATAACCGCCAATCATTGTTATTTGAGCGGTTGTTTCCTTGGGATTTGTTCACAGATTGGTAATTGCTCATTTGAGATGGTAATGCGTCTAACTTTCTGGCCGTGTCATGGAACCAGCGATGAAGGCTCCTAAAACCGTACCTGTCCATAATCCAGTTGTACCACCTTGCCATGTTGCTCCCGGTGTTACCCAAACATTACACATAACTTTTAAGCCCCAAGACTGATTTTGACATTTGTGCTGATGTAGTATTGAGGTCATTTGTCCACCGATGTAAGCACCAAAAAGGCCTGATGTCACAGCTAGGAATGTGCAAGTTAAAAATCTATTTTTGATCATGATTGATGCTACTTCTAGCAATGGTGGGTTAGGGTAGCATAACCTACCCTACAGTTTTTGGTGTTCTTTGATCAACCTGTATTTCTCATCCCAGCGGCGATACCATTAATAGTTAACAGTGCGCCTCTGAGTAACTCACCCTTGCTGTACCGAGAATGAATAACACCAGATGTAGTAGTCAGATTCTGCGATTCCCGCAAGCGTTTGAGTAGGGAAACTTGGATGAAACCTAGAGGTAAAATTGTACCATTACGTAACTGTACTGAACGCTGCAAAACAGGATCACCATCCAGCAGTCGAGTATGTCCAGTAATATTTAGCACTAAATCTCTGGTAAGATAGAATTCGTGGGCAATTTGCTCAAATACTTTTTCTAGTCTGGCTTTATCGTCAGGATTGGCTAATTCTTCCACGTAGTGATGGGCCATTTGCATATCTACTTTAGCCAAGGTCATTTCTGCTTTGGAAATCACCATTTTGAAGAAAGGCCACTTGAGATAAAAATAGCGCAGTAATTTCAGATGTTCTTCGGGTTCTTCATTGAGGAATCCCTGTAAAGCTGTCCCCATACCATACCACGAAGGCAACAAGAAGCGGGTTTGTGTCCAGCTAAATACCCAGGGAATGGCGCGTAAACTGCTGAGGTCTTTCTTTCCTGATGGTCGCCGCGCTGGACGGGAGCTAATTTGTAACTGGCTAATTTCTTCAATGGGGGTAACTTGGTGGAAAAAGTCGATAAAATCTGCTTGCTCGTAAATCAATTGGCGATAATGTTGACGAGATCGTACGGCTAATTCTTCCATAATCTCATTCCAAGGTTCGATATCATCAAACCCTGTTCGTAGTAAACTGGCTTCAATTACCGCAGTGGTAATAGTTTCCAAGTTGTACATAGCTAAGTCCAGCAAGGAGTATTTAGAAGCTAATACTTCCCCCTGTTCAGTAATTTTAATGCGCCCATTAATACTGCGTCCTGGTTGGGCTAAAATCGCCTCGTAAGCTGGGCCGCCACCCCGTCCTACGGAACCACCCCGCCCGTGGAAAATTCGCAAATTTACACCGTATTCTTCAGCAATTTTCTGGAGTGATTTTTGAGCTTTATGGATTTCCCAGTTACTACTTAAGAAACCAGAATCTTTATTGCTGTCAGAATACCCCAGCATGACTTCCTGTAAGTTGGGAGTCAGGGGGGAGGCTGTGGTGGGGATGGGTAATGATGATCCGTTTTCTTGACGAGCTTTGAGAGCTTCATAGCCACCAGCTAATAAAGCTCGATATAATGGCAATTCAAATAACTGTCGCATCACGCTTCTGGAGCGTTGTAAGTCTTCTACTGTCTCGAATAAAGGTACGACTTGAATGGTTCCCACGGCGATCGCCGGGTCAAACAGTCGGGATTCTTTGGCTAGTAGCAACACTTCCAAGACATCGCTGACTTGCCGACACATACTGATAATATAAGTTTGGCAAATGTTGACACCAAACTCTTGTTGTAGCGAGCGCAATATCCGGAAAGTTTCAATGACATCGTTAGTTTTTGCCGAAAATGGCAATTCTGAGGGAATTAGTGGCCTGCGGGTTTGCAGTTCCCCAGTCAGCCACGCAACTCGCTGTTCTTCGGATAGTTCATTGTAGGTTTGGGGTAGTATTTGCAGATATTCCAGAATTTCATTTAAAGCATCAGAATGTCTGGTAGATTCTTGGCGGATATCCAGCTGAGTCAAGTTAAAGTCAAAAATTTCTACTTGACAGATCAGAGTTTCTAGTTCTCGACAGATTAAACCAGTTTCGCTTAAATTACGTTCAATTAACCGCAATTCTGCTAGAAACTCTGACCCTGAAAGATACATAGGGGGTTCTTCTCCTATGACTTCCCCACTCGGGTTACGGTCAACTTTTACGCCTATACTGGGTGATATTTCTCGGTTATACAAAGATAAATTGCGATCGCGAGTATTTTCTAAGCGTCTGAGCACATAAGACAGCTTTAACCGATAAGGTTCTTGGCGATATCGCAACGCCAGTGCATCGTAGACATCACTTAACTGAGACTGGTCTATCTCCAAGGATTCGAGCAAGTCTGGTAAGACATCGCTCCAGTGCATTGACACACTCAATAATTCAATCAGCTGTTTTACTGATTTAATATATCTTTCCAAAACCATTTGGCGCTGATAACAAGCGGTTTTCCAAGTGATTTCTGGTGTTACTGATGGGTTACCATCGCGATCTGAACCTACCCAAGAACCAAAAGAGCAGAAGTTTTTATGTGGCGGTTCTAGCCAATGAAAAGTCTTACCCAAGGCATACTTTAACCGCTTATACAGTTGGGGAATGCCATCAAATAATACCTCTTGGAAATAATGTAAAGCGTAATCTACCTCATCAAGTACCGTTGGTTTAAACTGGTGGAGTTCATCTGTGCGCCACCACAGGCGAATTTCTTCGAGTAATTGTTCTCGCAAATCCGCTGCTTCCCAGGGATATCCGCCTAAAGTCCCTTCATGGCGATTTTCTACCACATCTAGTTTTTGCAGCAGGTTGACTACCCGCCTTTGTTTATCACGGATGGTATGACGAACTATTTCAGTTGGGTGAGCTGTGAACACTAAACGCACATCCAGTTGTGAAATCAGGCGTTGAATTTGCTGGGGTGGCACATTTAGCCTAAATAAATGGGGAAATAAAGTAGCAAAGGTGCCTTTTTCTGTACCTGTTGATTTACTTAACCGAGTTTTTGTAGAGAATAGACTCGTTGTCTGTGTACAAATTTCTCTTTCTTTGTTGATAATCAAGGCATCATCTTCTTTTTGGTTGGAAGAGTATGCAGCGCTGGATAAAATCCCTTCCTCAACCTTTTCTCCTTCCTCTCCTGAATAGCGCGTTAGTTGCTGCCGCTGTTCATGCTCCTGCTCTATGATGTTAATCAACTGGAAATACAACGCAAAAGCCCGAGCGGCTCGAATTGCTTCATTGATATTCAGTTGTTCGATCAACTTCACAGCAGATGCGGCTTGGTCGTTTGTGGCTTGTCCCTCCGGGGAACATAAGCCCCGCAGTTGTCGCAATAGTTCTACCATTGTCTGACCACATTCTTGTCGGAGCACTGATTCCCACAATTCTTCGACCACTTGCAACCTATGACGCAAAAATAACTCCGACGCAGGGTAACAATTCACCCCTTGAGACAAACTGTATACAAGAGAACTCATAATTTCTGCTCTTTTCAGGCTGATTAGTGTTTACATCCTATAGACGAAATTAATTCTCAGGGAAAAATCCTGAGGATTTTAGCTTTTAAATATATTTTTTAATCTGTTTCTCTACCTCTGGTACTTGTATTATCCCAAGTGTTGTTAACTGGAAAAGGGAGAATTGGCAGGCGATCGCCGCGAAACAATTCTTCACTAGCTTCCCCTAGAGATTCTAGGGCTTTAACAGTGGTCTTTTCTGCGGTGAGCAGCAGTAGTACAGACGCTGCACCTATTTGTAAAAGAAAAGATGGGGGGATGCTCAACAAAGGCAGACTCAATCCGGTATTTTCTGAAGACTTTTGGGTAGTAGAAGTCATTGCTAATTCTTTGGTTTTTGGTTGATTGACACCTGCCTACTTATATATAATGGTATGTCTATTTGCACCACCTGAGTAGCAATCGACCTTAAATAGTCGCTGTCCTGCTTAATTTTTGATGCTTTAGATTTTGCCATTATCGGCGTACTTTTTTAAGGTTTTTGGGTGTAATCCTATATATTCTACTGCTTTTGTTAGTTGTCTCTCAGAGGATGTTTGATAAGTTTTCAACAGGTAATTTTTATCTTAGGGAACACCGGAACAGGGATTGGGAAGGATTGGGAAGGATTGGGGAACACGGTTCGACTTCGCTCACCGACCGCACAAAAAACAATCAAATCCAGTCCCCTCCCCTTACAAGGGGAGGGTTAGGGAGGGGTCAAATATTCGATACACTAATTATGACTTTCCAAACAACCTCTGAGCATTTATGGCGATATGTCAGTCAATGTTGCTTAACCCCTGAAATTTTCAAGGGCGACGAAATCATCAGATGGGATACCGCCACGCTCCCATCTGGCTCTCTCAAACTTTCACACAGTATTATATGTATATGCTTGTCGAATTTTGCCAACCCACAAAGTTACAAAAATGTTACGATGGGACTTAACTCAAAGAAACATAAGTAAATCTAATAGTTACAGCTAATTTAATAACGAAATTTATATTTCACTAAAGGTAAATACATGTTAAGTTTATGAGAACAGACGAATAAAAAAACCGTCTGATTCGTTACAGAAACACATCGCAATCATAAACAAATGACAACAACCTTACAACAGCGCCAAAGCGCTAACGTATGGGATCGCTTCTGCGAGTGGATCACCAGCACCGATAACCGGATTTACATCGGTTGGTTCGGCGTCCTCATGATCCCCACCCTCCTAGCTGCTACCACCTGCTTCATCATCGCTTTCATCGCTGCTCCCCCCGTAGACATCGATGGTATCCGCGAACCAGTAGCTGGCTCCTTAATCTACGGAAACAACATCATCTCTGGTGCAGTTGTTCCTTCCTCCAACGCCATCGGCTTACACTTCTACCCCATTTGGGAAGCAGCTTCCTTAGATGAGTGGTTGTACAACGGTGGTCCTTACCAATTGGTAATTTTCCACTTCCTGATTGGTTGCGCTTGCTACCTAGGTCGTCAGTGGGAACTATCTTACCGCTTGGGAATGCGTCCTTGGATCTGTGTAGCTTACTCTGCACCTTTGGCATCTGCTACCGCAGTATTCCTAATTTACCCCATCGGTCAAGGTTCTTTCTCTGATGGTATGCCTTTAGGTATCTCTGGAACCTTCAACTTCATGATTGTGTTCCAAGCAGAACACAACATCCTGATGCACCCCTTCCACATGTTAGGTGTAGCTGGTGTATTCGGTGGTTCTCTGTTCTCTGCAATGCACGGTTCCTTGGTAACATCCTCCTTGGTACGTGAAACAACCGAAACCGAATCTCAAAACTACGGTTACAAGTTCGGACAAGAAGAAGAAACCTACAACATTGTAGCTGCTCACGGTTACTTCGGTCGCTTAATCTTCCAATACGCTTCCTTCAACAACAGCCGTTCACTACACTTCTTCTTAGCTGCTTGGCCTGTAATCGGTATCTGGTTTACTGCTCTGGGTGTAAGCACCATGGCGTTCAACTTGAACGGTTTCAACTTCAACCAATCAGTAATTGACTCTCAAGGTCGCGTCATCGCTACCTGGGCTGATGTGATCAACCGCGCTAACCTGGGTATGGAAGTAATGCACGAGCGTAACGCTCACAACTTCCCCTTAGACTTGGCTGCTGGTGAAGTTGCTCCTGTTGCTTTGACTGCTCCTGCAATCAACGGCTAATTAATGGCTAATTAATCAAGTTTAGCTGAATCAAAAAACGCCTCCTGGAAATGGGGGCGTTTTTTATTGAGAATTATTGCAGCGGTTTCCCAATAAAGAATAGAGCCACACTAAAGCTTCATCTATTTCTGTAACTTGCTCCCCTGGGGGTAGAAGGGGACGGTTCACCATAATAACGGGGAGGTTTAACTCCCGTGCAACGATAATTTTGGCATAAGTTGCATCACCGCCGCTGTTTTTACTGACAATGGTATCAATTTGATGGTGAATTAGGATTTCTCTTTCATTGTGTATGTGAAAAGGTCCGCGATCGCACAACACCTTTCCCGGAGGTACTAAAGCCTGAGCTTCTGGAGGGTCAATCATCCGCATCAAAAACCAAATTTGCTGCAAATGAGCAAAAGCTCCGATTTCTTGCCTCCCAATGCTTAGAAAAACCCGTTTTGATTGATTTTCTACTACAGCAGCAGCAGCTTTTATACTATCAACTTCAATCCAGCGATCGCCATTAACTTGTTTCCAAGGTGGGCGAATTAACTTTAACCGGGGTATTTTCACTTGCATTGCAGCCTCAGCCGCATTAAAAGCGATTTGATTTGCAAAAGGATGGCTAGCATCAATCAATACATCAATTTTCATCTGATGCAGATAGTTAACAAGTCCAGTCACACCGCCAAAACCGCCAATTCGCAAATTACCTAATGGAACTGACGGCTCACGGGTGCGACCCGCTAGAGATGTGATAGCCTCAATTCCCTGGATATTGGCAACTTTCGCCGCCAGTTGTGCTGCTTCTCCAGTTCCACCCAGAATTAAAACTCTCATCATTCTCCTAGGTAAGAAATTAATTACAAAAGACCAAAGGTACTTAAGCCAACATTAAAGCTACTTCTTTAGCAAAATAAGTCAAGATTAAATCAGCCCCGGCTCGTTTCATGCTGGTTAAAGTTTCCAAAATGATCTTTTTCTCATCAATCCAACCCATACGCGCTGCAGCTTTAATCATGGCGTATTCACCGCTGACATTATATGCTGCTACCGGCAGGTGTGTGGCTTGGCGAACTTGATGGATGATATCAAGATAAGCCAGAGCAGGTTTAACCATCACCATATCTGCTCCCTCGGCGATGTCTAATTCTATTTCTTTGATAGCTTCCCTGGCGTTAGCTGGATCCATTTGATAAGTTTTTTTATCACCAAATTTCGGTGCAGAATCTAAAGCATCCCGGAAAGGTCCATAATAGGCAGAAGCATACTTAGCTGAGTATGCCAAAATGCCCACATCAATGTAACCCGCTGCATCTAAAGCCTGACGAATGGCCCCGACTCTACCATCCATCATGTCTGAAGGTGCGACGAAACTAGCCCCGGCTGCAGCTTGGGAAACTGCCATTTTTACCAATACTTCCACAGTGGGGTCATTCAAGATGTTACCCTGTTCATCAATTAAACCATCATGCCCATGAGTGGTGAAGGGGTCTAAGGCAACATCAGTCATGATAATAATGTCTGGAACTGCTTGTTTGATGGCTTTGACAGTTCTCTGTACTAGTCCGTTTGGGTTATAGCTTTCAGCACCAATATTATCTTTTAATTCTTCGGGAATTACGGGAAACAGAGCGATCGCATTGATTCCCAAATCATAAACTTGCTGTATTTCTTTTAACAATAAATCTAAGGAATAGCGATAACAATCAGGCATAGAAGCAATTTCTACTTTTTGCCCTTCTCCCTCAGTCACAAACATGGGATAGATTAAGTCATTAACACTCAGAGTAGTTTCCCTGACCATTCGTCGTAAAGATTCAGTCCGGCGCAGACGGCGAGGACGGTAACGAAGTAAATCAGTGGGATCAGAAGAATTAATTGATGGCATATTCAGTGAATGGATAATAATCAAGAAAACAGACTGAAAACCCTGGAGACAGAGTTTGGGGTTGAAAGCGGATGAGCTGTTTACCCCTGAGTCATGTAGTGTTACATTAATTATACCAGGTGGGGTTCATCAAGCTGTCACAATCTATGTGGCCTCAAGTGTATCCCCTTGTGGAAACAGCCACATCCGGCTAAGATACCGCCAGGAGTTGAATTGTAGAGGCGGGTATGGTTAGCCAAATCCTACGGACAACCGGGATGGAAACCGCCCTGATCACAAATGTAAGCTATTTGGTTACGATCTAAGTTTTTAGCTTGAGAGAAATCAACTCCTTGGACTACAGCAGAAATTGAGCCTAAATCTGGGGTTTCGACAAATGTATCTGTGGGGTCTTGTCGGACAGGAGCCAGAACTGCTCCTTGAAAATCGGCACCGGTGACATTTGCTCCCCGTAAATCCACAAAACTCAGGTCAGCATTTTGCAAGTTAGCATTTTCTAACCTAGCTCGGCGTAACACAGCACCAGTAAGGCGAGTGGCACTAAGGTTGGCATTACTCAAATTAGCGTTATTTAAATAGGCTCCTGATAAGTCTGTCCCTCGCCAATCAGTATTAGTCAAGTTAGCATGGGATAAATTTGTACCGATGGCAATCCCCCGACTTAAACGAGCCCCATACAAATTAGCTCCGTCAAAATTGGCTTCACTGATCACAGCACCAGTTAAGCTGGCTTTCTCGAGTAATGCACCGCGCAAATTGGCGCCAATTAGCCGGGTACTACTGAGGTCACCACCTATTAAACGTGCATGAGCTAAATTAGCCCGGTTGAGAATAGCACCGCTTAAATTACTGCGGTTCATAATCACCCGACTCAGATTAGCATCGGTGAAATTAGCTTGTTTCATTTGCGCCAGGGTTAAATTGGCGATCGCATCGTCATAAGTGTCCCAGTGTCCATCCTCACCAGGTCCCCTAAACATACTACCTTTAAAACTAGCTTGGTTGAGATTTGCAGATTTCCAATTGATTCCTGACAAATCAACCTGATCTAAGACCAACTGGAAAACTGAACTTTCCGTAGCACCCCTGGAACCCAATTCGGCGCCACTCAGATCAACAGCCGTAATTTGACCACTATTGACCCTGAGGATTTTGTTGATGGTCTCCTGGTTAATATGTAACTGCTGTTGTCGTAATTCCCGCCCCGGGGATAGGCTAGCCTGAGAGTTCAATTCAGCTGCTAAAAACTGATTTTTGTTTTTTAATTCCGGGATAGCGTCGAGTCCAATGCTGACTAAAGCTTCTTGAATTTTATTCAAGAGGATGGGGTTGGTTTCTTCAACCAGCAGGTCTGTGAGGAATTGCCTCGACACGGGGTTATTCAGGCTACCCATTGCTAGAATTAGACTTTGGCGCTCCTGGGTGGTAGCACCAGAATTAGGACTCAATTGTTGTACAATTGCCAGGAACTTCTCGCTATCCATTCGCTGATTCTGCCGGTGGTTTTGTCGGGTTTGGAGATAAACTTGGGTGGCGACCAAAGTTCCCAGCACCGCAATCATGCTACCCACGCCTAGGCCAAATAAAATCAAGTTGGGGTTTTGTTGGGTCTTGCGCCAGAGGTTACCGATATTGCTAGTTTCCCCTGTGAGGGTTGACATGGATACACGGGCTAATTCCTCTTCTGATTTGGCTACCTGGGGTTGCTCCCCTTGCTCCGAGGGCTGCTGTAAAGGATGAGTAGTATCTATTGTATATGTCCCTGCTAACCAGTCATGAAATGCTCGACGACCTCGACGTGATGGTAAAGCAATCCCTTCTCCCAAGACCATCAAGACAGCTAAAAATGTAAACAATCCTAAATTGGGAAAAGCAAAACTGTAACGCCACAGAATATAGGCAATAGAAACAGGAACAGTCCACCGTCCTACTCCTTCCCTGGCCACAACTGTTGCTAAACCGGCTGGTTTTCCTACCTCGTTGACAACGCATACACCAAATTTGCGCTTGGGAATAGTACTACCTGTTTTTGCCAGTAAATATAATTGCCACCATGAAAGGGTCATGGGGGATAATAAGGCCATAATCCACAAAAAGTTAGTGGGGGCGGCAACATTGGGAATACCATAGTTGAGAGGTAGAGCCAAAGGTCGAGCGATCGCTCTTTGTGTGACTACCAAGACTGGGTGAAGTGGTACTCGGTTAAAATCATTTCTAGAATTGGCATAGACACCCAGCCCAAAAGGAACTAGACCACTGGTAACTACCAGAGTGATTTCCGCAGCCCATGCAGCCAAACGCCTGGCTGTGAATGGCAATAACTGGGCTTTTTCAGGTTGGTTTGACTTTTGAGATTGACTAGTATTTCTCCTCACAATTGGGGTCGCCATTGCGTAATTCCTTTGAATTTATGTTTAAAATATTGCTCAGGGGAGTTGAATTAGACTATTGCTTTTTTTGGGAGTTACCAGATACAAAAAATTTGTATCCAAGATACAATAAGAAACCCAACACTGCCACACTGATTACCGATGCAACTAGTCTGAGCAATGCTTGTAGTATTGCTAATCCCAATAGCACCCCCGCACCCCCAACTATTACCTTGGTGATACCGTTCAAATTCTCAAACCAAAGCTGTAATTGTGTTAACCGAGATTTCCAGTGGAGAAATGCTGGCTGGGATGTTTGTGTGTTTTTTGGTGGTTGTCTCATATCTACAGATGCAGAATTAATTTGCGCCTCTAGATTTTCGAGGCGGCGCTGCAGGTCTTCTGGAGGTTGGTGATTCATTTGGAGTTCTCAGCTGCCATCTAGTCACTAGTTTCACAACAAACTTAGCAAATCCTGGAAATGATCACATCAAAGAGGAACATAGACGGATTCCCAGCGTCACTTAGGGTAGGTGTTGATTGTTGCTACCTATTGAGTCAACACTCTTTGATGACTGAAGACTCAATACACTCTCGCTACCAGTGCTGTTGTAGCAGTGAGATGATCAATATGTCAAAGTAGGAGATGATTGGGAGCATTAATAATTAATCATGAATAATTTCCAGCTACTGATAGTTATTCCCGTAGCTTTGGCCACGAGTTTGGCCTTGACTGAGGCTCAGGCTGATGTACCACGGCTGCAAATTCAACCCAATGTCAGGTCACAAACCGTGATTTTAAATGGCATTTCTGGGGGAGTAGTTAGCACTCATTGCGGTAACATTGCTCAAAAGCCCAATCAAATTATCCACTTAACAGAACCACTGCCTTACTTACGGGTAACAGTTGACAGTCCTGGACAGCCAACAATCTTGATTGATGGACCGGGCGGGCGCTTCTGTGTTTTAGCAGATAATTACTCGCAAAATAAGCCGGAAATTACTGGTTATTGGCAAGCAGGAGAATACTCCCTATATGTCGGTGAATTATCACAAAATCAGTATAAATATACACTGTCAATCTCTCAACATAAGCAGTCGAACAAGTAGTTTAGATTAGCCATAACAGTTGATTTTCAGCCAATTTTTTGAAGTACATGGTGAAGGCTATTTAATAAATCTCGGGCTGTGTAAGGCTTATAAACCACTAAATCCGCATCAGTATGACCGGCATCATTTGCCAAAGGGACTGTGGGGTTAGTGCCGCTACAAGCAATAATTTTTACTTTAGGGTTGATTTTTTGTAAAGTGCGGATGGCAGTATTCCCATCCATTTCCGGCATCATGATATCCATGAAAACGGCTCTGATGTCCTGTGAGTACTGAGCATAAAGTGCGATCGCCTCAATGCCATTACTAGCGGCGAGAATTCTATAATTGTATTTCTCCAGAACAATTTTAGCGATCTCCCGAATTTGAGCCTCATCATCCACAAATAAAATTAGTTCTCCTTGACCGGGAAATATATCTAAGTTATTATTTATATCCAAAGATTGAGGCACTTCCACCGCCGGCAAAAACAGATGAAATTCAGTACCTTGCCCAACTGTGCTAGATACATTGATAAACCCACCATGGTTTTTGATAATTCCCAGCACTGTTGAAAGCCCCAACCCTGTACCTTTGCCGATGTCTTTGGTGGTGAAAAATGGATCAAAAATTCTCTGTAAAATTTCCGGTGCTATCCCTGTTCCGGAATCAGCAACAGTCACTACCACATAATCGCCTACTTTGGCATCAAGATTCATATGAGCATAGGCTTGATCAATAAACATATTTTTTGTAGAAATGGTGAGGGTACCACCTGCTGGCATAGCATCACGGGCATTAACTACCAAGTTCATGAGTACTTGATGCAGTTGTGTTGCATCTGCGCAGACAGCCCACATATCTTCTGATATGGTGATGGCAAATTGAATAGACTTGGGAAATGTTTGTTTGGCTATATAAGTAACTTCCGAAATCAGATGTCTTAGTTGAACTATAGTGCGTTCTCCCTTAAATCCCCGGGCAAATGATAAGACTTGTTTAACTAAAGCAGCCCCACGTTTGCTATTGCTTTCAATAATAGCTAATAGCTGTTGATAATTTTCCTTGTCTTGAGCATATCTGACCTGTAACAGTTGTGATGCTGCTAAAATTGGCGTTAAAATGTTATTCAGGTCGTGGGAAATTCCACTGGCTAAAGTACCAAGACTTTCTAAACGTTGAGCGCGAAAGAACTTCTCTTCGAGTTGTTTTTTTTGTGTGATGTCAGTCTCAACAACAAGAATAGATTTTGGTTCTCCCGCTGGATCATACATCAGCCTCCAGCGGCTGGCGACGACAATTTCTTGACCTGATTTGGTAACTTTACTCAACTCCCCCTGCCATGAACCAGATGCAATCACAGCGGCGAGTGATGTTTCTAGCTGTAGCAAGTTGATGTTGTTAAACAGATCCCTGAGGTCTTTGCCTAAAACCTCTTGTGTCTGCCAACTATATATCTGTTCTGCACCTTGATTGCAGAATAGTATTTTGCCTTGCAAATCTAGAACTAAAATTGCATCGGTGGCAATATCAAGTAAGGCTGCTTGCTCTCTAATTTTCTCTTCGCCTCGTTTGCGCTGTGTAATATCTCTGCCAACACCTTGGAATTCCAAGACATCTCCCCGTTCATTAACAATTGGGGTAATATTCCATTCCAGCCAACGCACACCATTAACCGTTAACAAACGATACTCATTGGTGATCTTGTCGTGGGGGGCGGATATCAAACTGCTGATATCTTCTTTGATTTGAGGGAAGTCATGGGTATGGAAAAACTCACATATTGACTTACCAATTAATTCGTGTAATTGCTTACCTAATGCTTGGCAAGTTACTTTGTTAGCAAAGCCTACCCTTCCCTGTAAATCTATACGAATAATCAGGTCTGTTTGAGTTTCCACTAGTTGGCGATACAGTTTCTCCTTTTGCCGTAATGACTCTTGGGCCTGTTGACGTTGAGTAATTTCTTGTTGTAGAACCTGATTAAATGGGAGAAGTTGCTTGTTGAGTTCGACTACGCCATCTCCTAAGTCTTTGCCTTCCTGAGAATATAATGCAGCTTGGGGGCTAATCTCAAATAGCAACCAGCGCCAATCTACCGGATTACTCTGTGGGTTAGAGATTGCAGTATATCTCACAGTGGCGGGAAGTGATACACCACCCTGTGGCTGAAGGCAAATTTCCCAGTTCTTTTTGTGTTGCACACTCTGCAGTTGTGTAATAAAACTGTCTCTGTCTTGTTCAATAACAAATAAAACCAATGGTTTGCCCATTAAATAATTTTGTTCCACACACAGCAAGGTAGCCGCTGCATGGTTAGCTTCTTGAATCACACCTGCGATATCAGTAACTAAATAAGCATGGGGAGCGCAGTCAAATAAATATTTATAATGTTGACGCTCTAACTGGGTGATTTCCAGAGCAATTCTCATTTCCTGATTTTGCTGACGCAGCTCTTGTATAAGTACTTGGAGTTCTTCTATGGTTTGCCGAAGTTCTTGATTCCCTTCCATAACTTCAGCTGTTTGTAAGTCCGACCATTTTGTTACGTGATTGTCAGTTTGGCAGCGCATTATTTCTGGTGGCTGATTTACTTTCTGTACATTTGGCAGTGGGACTTGAACAAAGCTTATCATTTAGTTCATAAGTCCTAATAATTGCCTGTGTGAAGCTAAAATCCGCAGATGGTAAAGCTGCTGAGGCAATATTAACAAGTTTTTTCTAATTATCTCAGAACCACATCATCAAGTAAGGAGATGTTGAGTCACTTGTTTTTCACTGGAGCTTATGGATTTGAACAGGCTATAAATCAGATAGTTGAATATGAAAACGCTTGGATAAAAAAAATTTGTGCTTGCTATAGCCTCAATAATATACAAGTTGGGATGTGGCAGAATTTTTTTGCATTTCTCAAATCTATTGTATTCTTGAGTTCGGCATAGATGATCTTTTTCTCAAACAGGTTACACTCAAGAGATTACACTAATTAATGGTGTGACCATGGAGGGGTCAAACCACCTAACTAAAGTATTTAATATCTAGTATTAATAAAAATGTATTTATTATTACTATCATTTCCCATGAGGATAATTGCTGTAAGAGATGTGTAGAGAGCAATTTTAGATTAACTATTTATTCAAAGACTTATCGCCAAAGGTTTAATTGATACTTTGAGATTTTTTTTAATTACCCGTGGTATGTAATCACCAAATCGTAATTTCATATTGTCTCCATTACCTCTACCCAAAGCAGTACCTCCCTGGGTCGATCGCATATCATTTATTTTATTGAAAAAATGGCTTTAAAACCCCGTTGTTCTACGACGGCTTTTCTTGATTCTTAGAGGTTGTTTGTCAAGTCATGATTAGTGTATCAACTATTGCTTGACCCCACCCTAACCCTCCCCTTGTAAGGGGAGGGGACTGGATTTTATTGTTTTTTGTGCGGTCGGTGAGCGAAGTCGATAGCGTAGCGTGGCGTAAGCCATACTTCAAGATCGGTGAGTATGTCAAGAATACCCTGACTGGAAGTGACCAGAGGGAGGGTCAAGAAATACTCTGAAACTGACCTAAGATGACAAACCGAAAAATATAATTTTGTGTCACCCTTGCACCATTTCTATGATCAAAAACATCCCGTTACCAAAATTGTTACCAGTGATCTGCCACTTTGGCATTACTTTATGATGTTACTTAGTTAAGCTCCTCACACTACACCAAAAGCCGTACGACATCATGTCGTATGGCTTTTTATTCATATCACGTCAAGCCCCACCCCCTGGTGACTGAGGGGGGATGACTGAAATAAGCCATATTTAAGTTAGAATTTGAATGCTAAATCAGTCATTAAGGTTTATATTGAAAAATAATACAGCTTGCTGACTATTTAAGGACATTAGCAAAATTTCCTTTAATTAAATCTATACTAAACTCGCTTTGACATCCTGGTTTTTTGATCCTTACCACCAAGATACGGTTATATCTGCTGCCGAACAAGCTTCCTGGCAGTTCCAAATCCGTGTGGCGACACCTGATGATTTTACTGGTATTGCTCACATCATAGCTGAAAGCTTTCACGGACATCATGGCTTCTGGGGATGGGCTTTTCCCCTAGTACGTTTAGCTATTTATGAGGATCTCAAGCATCGCCTATCATCACCTCCACCCCATCATGTTTGTTTAGTTGCTATTGATACTACTAATGCGGACAGTCATTACTTAGTAGGAACTGTAGAATTAAGTGTGCGGTGGAGTGATTCTTGGATAAAGACGGGGAGAAATTTTCCTTATTTGTCTAATTTAGCGGTTCACCCCCAATACCGTAGACATGGTATCGCCTCAAGACTGCTGATGAAGTGTGAAAAATTCTCTCATGAGTGGGGATTTAATGACCTATACCTCCATGTCTTGGAAAATAACCATCAAGCACAGCAACTTTATTTCAAGTTGGGATATAAGCTGGATAAATCAGAATCTCATGGGAATAGATTTTTTCTCAGACGTTCCCAACAAATACTTTTACACAAACATCTGAGCCTTGACGATAAGACGGAATATTAAGTAGTATTTAATACTTTTAATTACTTAGATAATTGGTGCTATGGTGAATATAAAAGCTATTTTACCAAAAATCAAATCATGCCCATTTGCAGCACTCAAACCTGGCTGACTGTATAAAATTTTGGTAACTAACTTGAGTATAATAAATATTTATGGGTAAGTGTAAATACTCCCAAAAATCCATAGTTATATGTCATCTAAATTTGATGGCATAGATAAATAGGTACTGAGTAAATATCAAAGATAGAAGATGATGGAAAAGTATTATCATCAGACTTAGTGGCTTGTTCACACATTATAATAACTTTGTATTTGCTAATTTAGCTTTATCAAAATTTTAAGAAAAAAAGCTGTTTGGCAGCGAAAAATTTAACTGAATCTCATAGAATATGATTAACTATCTCATAATCAAATGCCAATTTTTTTCTCGTTACATCAACTAGGAGGCTTTTTAAATCAAAAAGTTTTCCTAGACTATTAAAAATCTGATTTGATTTTACCCAACCTAGGGCTGGAAGTGCATAATACTACCAAACTATCTGCAAGTTCAAGAAACATCGATAGCGAGAGTCTCCCACGCTATCAAGCTGCTATGGTATCAACCTACTACCCTGATACTATTCTCTTAGACCATCCTGTGATCACAGATGGGGCTAAGGATTCATATGGATCGGATATCCTCACACTGCTGCACAGTGGGAAGATTTTTGTTGTTAATAGTCGTAGGCGCAATGGGTTAATACTCTTTAAAGGGTATCATGCAGAATTTGCGGGGCCGGGTGCTGCTGTTGGGGGAAATTATGATCATGATTGTGAAATGGTATTACTCATAGGTAATTTGTCCTTGGTAACTCCTGAGTCTTATGAGGAGCGTCAGCAGGCTTATTTAATTAGGCGACAATGGACTCGGTTAATCAAGCAAATTACAGAAACCCCGCTTCCACAGCAGCGAGTTCAGAAAATTATCGATCAATTTGAACAATATTTTTCACCGTCAATTGTGGCTGAAATACCTGATATTGTCTTTGCGCTTTTAGTAGGGGTGTTACCAAGGACAGTAGGAATAGTACGCCGTTGAGGTAATGAATTAAATAAATACAGCACTTTTCAAGTAAATAAAGTACACACCTTAATATCATAAATCTTGTGGGGTGGGCATCGGTGCGGTGCCTACTACCCGTACCCACTCAGATCAAATGCGCTGTCAGTGTTAATATCCCAGAGTTGCTAAACTGGCTTGTATTCTCTCTAAGGTACGGGTGTTTTCCTCCGGTGAGCCGATAGTAATGCGCAGTCCTCCGCTAATTTGGCGCACAAGAGTACCGGAAGTTTTGAGTTTTTGGTGGAGAGTTGTTAATTGCTGGTTTTGATTTTCGGGGTTATTTCCTGGAAGACGGAGGAAGATAAAGTTAGCAGCACTTTTGGTTATTTGTAATCTGGGATGTTGGGATAACAGTTTTATGAGTTTGTCTCGTTCATCCAAAGTTGGGGAAATTGACTCTAGCAAAAGTTGTTTATTTTCCATAGCAGCTAATGCGCCAGCAATTGAGAAGCTAGGAAGATTATAGGGTAAGCGGACTTTTTCTAAGATAGCGATCGCCTGTGGATCACCCACACAATAACCCACACGCAGGGCTGCTAACCGAAAGGCTTTGGAGAAAGTACGTAGAATTACCCAGTTAGGATGTTGGGTTAATTCACCAACCAGGGTACTTTGGCTAAATTCAAAGTAAGCTTCATCAATGACTACCAGAATCTGCTCATTTAAACTTTTTAACCATGCCAACTCCGCCGCAGTCAAACAGTTACCGGTGGGGGAATTGGGATGTACCACAAAAACCACGCGAATGGGGGGAGTTTGAGTTTCTTCTAGGGCAGATTGGGCAGCTTTTAAGTCAATTTCAAAATTATCGGGGTTTCTCTCTACTGTCACTACCGGAATGCCCAAAGTTTTGGCTAAAATTCCATACATGGAGAAAGTGGGATGAGCGACTAAAATTGAGCCTTCTCCCCCCAGACAGGTGGCAATTAATAATGAGCGAATTAGTTCGTCTGAACCATTACCTAGAGAAATATTAGCAGCAGTAAATATAGATGGGGACAGGGAAGCAGACTCATTAACGTATTGAGCGATCGCCTGTTTGAGGCTCTCATGTCCACCGTCAGGATAACGATTTGTTTCAATTACTTGCTCATAGGTCCAAGCCAGCTTTTGTTTTAACTGTGGGGGTAAATCATAGGGGCTTTCGTTGGTATCCAGCCGATCCAACTGGGGGGCCACTCCGGCGGCGGTATCACTGCTGGGGTGAGGTTGATAAGCGGTGAATTGGGCTAAATCTGACCGGATAAAACTCAGCATAATTTTAGTAGTCATTAATAATTAGTCAGGACTTCATATTTTACACCTCAAGGGAACTGGCAGAATCGGTAAATTGCTGGCCAAATTTCTGCCATGACATTGCCTAGGGTGTGGTCGCTGTCTAGTTCTATTAATTCTACCCAAGGACGCGATCGCGCAAATTCCCGACTGGCTGTGATGGGAATCACCTCATCTTGTTGACCATGGAATATCAGGGTCGGTACAGGGCGCTGTAATATTGTTTCTTGGTACTGGGCTGCATCTATGACAAAATTATAACTCAGGGGGAGCGATCGCCCTTCCCCATAGTGGTGAATCATCAGATATTGTTCTTGTTCCCAGCGTTGTATTTCTTGATTCCCCAGTTGAGGTAACCAATGGGATAAAAACCCAAAAGCTGGTGCTAGCAAAACCAGGCGTTGTACTTGTGAATATTGCTGTGCTAGATGAGCACTGGTCAAACCGCCTAAACTAGAACCAATTAAAGTTACCGGGGTAGAATCATCAGGGAATTGGGCTGCAACTTGAGTAATCTGGCGTGTGATAGTTAATTGGGAAAAATTCCCAGCATTCAAATCGGGGATTTTCAGCTTGATGTCAATTTCTGCAAAGCGATCGCTGATATCCTGGGCTTTAGCAGATTTGGGACTGGAAGCAAAACCGTGTAGGTAGATGTAGTCATTCACAACGGTTAACTGATATGAAGGTAAACCCTCCGATAGAGGAATAAATCAATCATCATCACATTTTAGATAGAGCAATTACTAGTTGTGAATTGCTTAGAATCTGCTTATGTTAAATCTACAGGATGTAATTATGTCCGAAGAACAAAAACAAAAATCTGATCATCCAGAAACCACCCCCAGTGCTTCTGGTGGCTATCAAACCCCCATTCAAGCAGATATTCGCAAAACCGGAACTGCGGCTAAAAGTGAGGCTAAACCCACAGCTGAACCTGAAGCACCAGGAGAGGATAGTGTTGCTGGTAGTCCCAATCAAGGGACCGAATCGCGTTAACTGCTGGGAATTGTTTGATTGCAATTCCCACAGCGATCTTAAATTACAGCATTAAATTACAGCATTAAATTACAGCTGCTTGGCGTTGACAATCAAAAACCACCATAAACGCGGTATTAGGTGTTGTTTGGCTCAAGTGCTGCATATAACCCTCTGCATCCGAACGACTGCGAAAGCGAGCCACAATTTCCCGTTGTGTATCAGGGAGTAAACGCGCGATCGCCCAAGAATTGAGACGTGCTTTGTAGCCAGTTGCTGGGGTTGCTGCTTTTTCTTCAGTATTGTGTGGCATAATTTATTTTAACTGCGTGAATTGTTCTCAGAGCTATTGACTGATATTGTGCCAGGGGTGAGCCAATATATTTTTTTTATGTTCTGCCACCTTATTACTCTATTATTTCCAGATTGTCAAGGGTATGAGATGCCTTTTGGACTTAATTAGGCATAATTCTATTTTATACACGGTTACCAAGATAAAATACTGTCGGGGGTATTTCTTGTATCCATTCCTATGAACCCCCGACAGTCAAAGTAAATATGAGAATCTGCTACCATCTAAATACTAAATCTTTATTTACACCCTTCAATCACACAAATATCCTCAGCAGTGCGGATAATCTCAGTTAATTTCAAACCCGCTTGAGCAAATAATTGGTGAAATTCACTTTCGGTTCTTTCTTTTCCTCCGGGACACATCACCAACATATTTAAATCTAACATTTTGGCTGCTCCTGGAATATTACCAGGTTGAACAATCATCTCTAATACCAAGATTTTACTATGCTCATCCATAGCATCTCTACAGTTTTTAAGAATTGTTAATGCTCTTTCATCATCCCAGTCATGTAGAATGTGTTTTAAAAGATAGGCATCTCCTCCCGGTGGCACCGATGTAAAAAAATCGCCACTGACCATTTGACAACGTTCAACAACACCATGTTTTGCCAAAGTAGGTTCAGCATGGGAAATGACATATTCTTCATCAAACAGAATACCTTGCAGATGGGGGTACTTTTGTAAAAATGTTCCCAACATTTCCCCATATCCTCCCCCTATATCAACTAGGGTTTTAAATTGGGAAAAATCATATACATCTAATATGGCTTTTTCTTCCACAAAAGAGAAAGAGTTCATGCACTGCTCAAATATCTCTGCATCTTGGGGATGGGATTTAAAGTAATCAAATACTCCCATACCAAAAGAATGATCAAATGCTGGTTTTCCTGTTTTGACACTATACAGGAAATTTCCCCAAGCTTGATAATGAGGTGCGTCCCCCAACATCACAGCTGTAGCTTGGAGTGATTGGGGATGATCACTACACAAATATTCTGCTAAGGGCGTGAGGATAAATTGTTCAGGCTCTGTTTCCTGGAAAATACCGATACTGGCTAAAGCCCTCATCATGCGGTACAATGAGCCAGGATTACTATCAGTATTTTCCGCGAGTTGTTGACAGGATTGAGAACCTGGTTTCAGGAGATCCGCAATCCCCAATTTGGCCGCCGTGTAGTTGACTTCTCCCCTGGATAGAATCACAGGGGATTCTAAACTGATGTTGCTACGCGGTCTGAAGACACGCTACGCAAAGTTTACGATTTTATTTATTTAAAAATTTGAATAAATAATATCGTTGTGGCACAGTCAAAATGCCCTACCCACCTCGGCTAAAAATAAATCTAGCTGTGTGGCTACTTAAGGAAAACATCTTTTGGGTTTTTCACCATATTTGTGGATGCTTTTTTATCCTAACTAATCAGAAATGCCTTGTCAATAAGTTTTTTGTAGTCAGGATACGACAGGGTAAATCCTGTTGAGTCGCTTTTCATCCCCTCGCTAAAGCGCAGGGGTTCTCACGCTCCCACTATATTTTGATAGCTTGAGATACCCAATAACCGGAAATCATTTGTGATAATTGGGTATGGGGAGAAAATTGAGGTATCACAACTTCACTCATCAATTTACCTAAATTGTTTCAGTGGATTTCCGGATCATATCATGGAAGATTAACCAAACATAATAAAATCTGAGGTAAAAAATAGTAATGGCTTTTATACCGGTATAGGCGAAATCATCAGGGTGCTAGATGTTAGCTATTGCTGTGGTGACGGCGCTTTAATTCTGTCTCAATAGCTTGGACTACAGTTTCAATCACCTTGACGCGGGCGTAATATTTGTCATTAGCAGCGACAATTGTCCAAGGAGCCTTGGGGGTGCTGGTGCGGTGAATGGCTTGATTGACTGCTACATAGTAATCATTCCACTTTTGCCGATTCCGCCAGTCTTCATCAGTAAGCTTGTACTGCTTAAAAGAGTCATTTTTGCGAGATGTAAACCGCTGAAGTTGTTCTTCTGGGCTAATGTGTAGCCAAAACTTAACTAAAACATAGCCAGCAGTGGTTAACTGAGCCTCAAACTCATTAATTTCCCGGTAGGCTCTGCGCCACTCGATTTCCGAAGCAAAACCTTCTACCCGCTCCACTAATACCCGACCATACCAAGAACGGTCAAAAATGCCAATTATTCCAGATGTGGGTAATCGTCGCCAAAATCGCCAGAGGTAATGATGAACTTTTTCCTCATCTGTAGGCGCTGCGAAGGGATGAACAAAGTAACTGCGCGGATCGAGAATATCTGTGAGGCGTTTAATTGCGCCCCCTTTACCTGCTGCATCCCAACCTTCAAATATTACCAGTACAGGAATTTGATGTTTATAAATGCTTAATTGCAACTTGCGTAGTTTTACCTGCTCTTGGAGTAATTGTTCTTCGTATTCTGGTTCTGAAAGACTTAAGCTTAAATCGACTTGTGTGAGTAAGTCTAACTCCGTCGGTTCTAACTGGATTTGTGGTGGTAAAGTGGGGGTGGGAAGCTGAATTTTTAGCCGATCCAATGCAGATGTTAAAGTTGCAGCTAGCTGGGTAAGTACTTTCACTTGCGCCCACCGCTCAGAGTCTGCTTCTACCAGAGTCCAAGGAGCAAAACCCGTACTAGTTTGTACTAGCATCTCTTCTGCATAGCTGGTGTAAAGGTCATAGTGTTTTTCCTGCTTCCAGTCTTCTTTGCGGACACGCCAAGCAGTTAATTCATCTTGGGCGTATTCTTTTAAACGACTTTTCAATTCTTTACGGCTCAGATGTAACCAGAATTTAGCGATCGCCGTCCCATCATCCACCATTTGGCGCTCAAAGGCGTTAATTTGTCCCATCAGGGTGGGTACTGTGGGAACTTGATTAATTCCGACCCGCTCTAACAGACGTTCTTCGAGAACATGAGTATACCAACTGTGATAGAAAAAGCTGATTTTACCTTGAGCGGGTATTTTTTCCCAAAATCGCCAGAGGAAGGGATATTTACGTTCTTCTGGAGTGGGTGGCCAGATAGGATATACATGAAATCCCCGTGGGTCCATATAGGAAACCATTTGCTTTACCAGTCTACCCTTACCAGAAGCAGCCCACCCCTCCAAGACCACAATTACAGGTAACTTTTTATCCCTACAGGCATTTTGCAGTTCTCGCATTTGATACATCAGCCTGTCAATTTCTGACTTGTAGGTGGCTTTATTTAAAGAAACTGTTAAATCTAGTGTATCTAGCATAGCATTGTTTTATCTATGTATTAGCATATTATGGCATACAATTAAAACTCCCTCCCCTGCTGAGATGAGAGGGGTGGGGTGTAAATAAAATTTCACCCTCTACAATCATAGGGGACTGAAAAGATCAAAAAATTCCCCAACCATAGATAAAAATTACCTTGTTCTTTTCACCCCAAAAAAGTTGATAATATTGCCAGATGTAAGTCCCAATATTCACTATGAACAATCAGCAAAAACCCGGAGAATATGATGCTGTCCTTGGTGGTCACAGTCCCAGTCCTGAGTTTGCAGTAGTTTTAGGTGGTCTTGAAGGGGTGATATTCCGGTATAGTGACCCTAACCCCCAGGTGAGAATTGCTGCACTTGCACAAGCTTTAAATTATAGTCAACCAGGTTTAGATATATTAATTCAGGCTTTAAATGACCAGTCCCCACAAGTACAAAATGCTGCTTATTCCTTATTGCAGTCTCGCACAGAAGCCAAGGTAAAACAAGCCGTGAGTATATTTGAAGATGGACCATTAAAGTCAGCTATCGGGGTGGACTATAAGAATCTGCGTGACTTACTTCTACAAAAAAGGTGGAGAGACGCAGATGATGAAACCAGACGGTTAATGTTAGGGGTGGCGAACCGGGAAAAAGAAGGTTGGTTAAACCATGAGAGTATTGATAATTTTCCCTGTGAAGACTTGGGTATGATAGACCAATTATGGGTGAAATACAGTCATGGACGCTTTGGTTTTTCTGTGCAGAAACGCATTTATCAAAGCATTTATCAAAGTTTGGGAGGAAAGAAACAATGGGATTATGATGTTTGGAGAGCCTTCGGGGAAAAAATAGGATGGAGGAAAGGGGGAAGTTGGTTATACTACATTGATATTATTTTTGACCTCACAGCAGTAGAAGGCCATCTTCCAGTTTACGAGTGTTGGTTTGGCGAGAAAGAACTGGTTTGGGGGGTAAATTTCTTTTCTCACGTTGGTACTTGTCAACTGTGAACCCACGGATGTTGATCGCCAGTCCGACTAATTGCTGATACTCAACTGTGGAAACCATCACAGCCCCTGAAAGGTTGCTGATCATGGGGTGATGGTTCCGCCAGCCTAGCTAGTAATATAATCAGACTAATGTCACTTACTAATTGTCCTAGAATCTGCCGTAATTAAGCCGAAGCGGTCAACTCTGACTGAGTTTTAGTTTTACGTAACTCCAAGTATATTAACAAAGCGTTAATATCTGCGGGATTTACCCCCCCAGTCCGTGCTGCTTGACCGATAGTTAGGGGTTTAACACGGGTGAGTTTTTCCCGCGCTTCTTTAGAAAGGGTATCAATTGTGTTATAATCTAAGTCTGCGGGTAGCTGGCGGTTAGCCTGACGGGTAATCTGTTCAATTTGATGTTGTTGTCTAGCCAGATAACCAGAATACTTGATGTCAATCTCTGCGCCTTCTTTTTCCCCTTGGTTGAGGGTGGGGTTTCCCAGTCCGTAACGTTCCAGGTCAATGTAATGGAATCCTGGACGACGGAGTAAATCAGCTAGGGTGATAGAACCTTTAATAGCTTGTTGGGATGCAGAGGCGATCGCCTGACCGATGGGGTCATGTTCCTTAATTCTGGTATTATATAAACGGTCTTTTTCTTGATTAATCTGCGTTTGTTTACTGGTGAACAACTCCCAACGGCGATCGTCAACTAAGCCAATTTCCCTTCCTAAAGGTGTTAAACGTTGGTCAGCATTATCAGACCGCAACAATAACCGATACTCAGAGCGACTAGTGAGCATCCGGTAAGGTTCCCGTAAATCTTTAGTACACAAATCATCAAGCAAAGTACCAAGATAACTATGTTCACGGGGGAAAACAATCATCTGTTTACCCTGAACCAACCGCGCCGCATTAATACCCGCTACAATTCCTTGGGCTGCGGCCTCTTCATAACCCGTAGTACCGTTAATTTGTCCCGCGCAGAATAAACCATTAATTTTCTTAGTCATCAGTGTAGGATAACACTGGGTGGCGGGTAAATAGTCATACTCCACCGCATAAGCCGGACGCAACATCGTACAACTTTCCAACCCCGGCAGAGTGCGTAACATTTGCAACTGCAGATTTTCCGGTAACCCCGTAGAAAACCCTTGAATATATAACTCTGGGATATCCCGTCCTTCCGGTTCAATAAAGATTTGGTGGCTCTCCTTATCAGCAAAGCGGACTATTTTATCTTCAATACTGGGACAGTAGCGAGGTCCCTTAGCTTCCACCCAACCACCATAAACTGGTGATAAATGTAAATTTTCCCGAATTAACCGATGAGTATCTGCATTCGTCCGGGTAATGTAACAGGGAACCTGTTCCCGTTCCACCCACACATCCGGGTCAAAACTAAACCAGCGTACCTCCTCATCTCCTGGTTGGATAGTCATCTTAGTGTAGTCCACCGATCGCCTATCTACCCGTGCGGGCGTACCCGTTTTCAGCCTACCGGTCTCAAAACCCAAGCGGTTGAGAGTTTGGGTCAAACCCTCAGCCGCAAACTCGCCAGCTCGTCCAGCGGCCATAGACTTATTACCTACCCAGATTTTACCACCCAAAAACGTCCCAGTAGTCAAGATCACCGCTTGACATTGAAACCCCACACCAAAATAAGTTTCAACCCCAACCACCTCATCATTAGTACCCAAAACCAAATCAGTAACCATCCCCTCCCGGATAGTCAGATTTTCTTGGTTTTCCACAACACCCTTCATCACCGCCGCATATTCCCGCTTATCACTTTGAGCGCGTAAAGCCCATACCGCCGGACCCCGTGAAGAATTGAGGATGCGCTTTTGTAAATAGGTGCGGTCCGCAACCTTGCCAATTTCCCCCCCTAAAGCATCCACCTCATGGGTCAACTGCGACTTAGCCGGGCCACCCACCGCCGGGTTACAAGGTTGCCAAGCTATTTTATCTAAATTGAGTGTCAGTAGCAAAGTCCGACAGCCCAGACGAGCCGCTGCAAGAGCCGCTTCACAACCGGAGTGACCCGCACCCACCACAATAACATCAAAAGCGTCTTGGAATTCAACGGAATTGTGCATGGTCATACTTACACAGATTAGCAGGTTAAGAGTTACTACAACCGATTGTAACCCAACCACAACACCCTCAAACACAAATCAAAAACAAACCTCTGCGTACCTTTGCGTTGAACAACAGGGGAGCCGGGGGTTAGAAACCCCCGTCTAATAGCTAAAGTCAGATAAATCTGACTAGAAGATCATGTATTTAATTATCTTAACAGAATGTGTCGCCATTCTCTATACTCCCCTCCCTTTACAAGGGGATGGGGTGGGGGTGGGGTCAAACCTCATCGGACGATCTACGCAGGGCGATCGCCCCGTCTCAAAACTCTTATTACCACTTCCGGGGTTGAAAATCCGGCTCATTTAAAATCACCACATCATCACCGCACAGACCCAAAACAAATAAACCTTGACCATAAGCATAATCACGTACCTCATTAGTAACCACCATCCCCGCCACTGCACCCATAGCTTGTACATCTGTATACCGTGGCATGAGGCGCTTAAACTTTTCTAACCCTTGTAAATGCTTATCTACATCGGCTTGATTGGGTTTACTTTTTACCTCAATTAACACCGCTTCGGTATCATTTACCACTAATAAATCAATTTCTAAACCTTCACCCCCGCGCTGTGTAGATAACTCTGGGTAAAGTTCATAGACATCAATACCCCGCTGTTGAAACAACGCTACTACAGCAGGGCGTATTTGCCATTCTACAAACTCATCTAGGTGATTACCTAATTTATCCAGTTGTTGACTTACCTGTTTAATCTGCTTATCAGTTGCTTGAGCTTGCTGTTTAAGAAACCGCTCAGTTTCTTGAAAACGGTGTTCTGTTTCTTGAGATCGTTCTTTTAATAAGCGCTCAGTTTCTTGAAAACGGTGTTCTGTTTCTTGAGATTGTTCTTTTAATAACCGCTCTGTTTCTTGAAAGCGTCGCTCTGTTTCCTTTTGAGCTACAATCAACTCACTTAATAAGCGCCAAACATCATCAGGTGTGTAAGTCATGGTTGATTCAAGAGGGCATAGCAACATTATAATACCTTAACCAGAATGCCACTTAGAAGGGTTGAAAAGTTCCCTTTGATGCTACACAGGAACCGGGGGTTATAAACCCCCGTCTAATAGCTCAAGTCAGATAAATCTGATATTTGATTATCTTGAAAAAATGCGAAGCGCTCCTGCAAGGCGATCGCCATTCTCTATACCCCCTCCCTTTGTAAGGCTATCCATTACCCGGATCTTTCTTAACATTCGTGAGAGCGATCGCTCGCAAACCCCCAAACCTTAATCCTCCGTTGATGATTCTCAATAAAATAAGGGTTTTATCAAGAATAATAAGGTACATTTTGTCAAGAGTACGGAAATTTTCAAGCGTTGAAACCGTTGCCACATAAATGTTTCAAGATTGTTAAGAAAGATGTGAGTAATGAATAGCTTTGTAAGGGGAGGGGTTGGGGGTGGGGTCAAACCTGATAAAAACACCTACGTAGGGCGATCGCCCTTCTATCTCGATACTTATGAGGCGGTTTTATCTCTACCCTAGGGTAGATGACAAACTTACAGCTATTCTAACTTAAAGTTATTTACACTTGTATAAATTTTAATAAACTGTCTGCTAAATTACTAACAGCGATCGCCTATATTTAAATTTCTGCCCTTGTATATCCCTGATTTTCCCCATGTCCAGACTTTTGATTAGTCAGTACCAAGCAGAAGTAGCCAAAATTATCCAGTTTGGCGGTTCCCGTAAAGAAACTTCTATTCGCGTGGCTTTTCAAAACCTCTTGAATGAATATTGCAAACCCAGGGACTTTCTACTAATTCCCGAATTGGATTTTAAATTACCTAATGGTAAACTAGTTTATCCCGATGGCACCGTTAAAGATGCCTTGCGTTTAGATTGGGGTTACTGGGAAAGTAAAGACCAATATGATAACTTAGATGAAGAAATAGACAAAAAGTTAAATAAAGGTTATCCTAGTAGTAATATTCTCTTTGAAGATTCCCAAACTGCGGTTTTAATTCAAAACGCCACAGAAACCCAGCGGGTATCGATGAAAGATGCTGAAGCTCTAGATGCACTCATTACCAACTTTATTAATTATGTCAGACCGGAAGTTAGAGATTTTCGGTCAGCTATAGATAGTTTTAGGCAAGATTTACCCACTATCTTAGATTATCTCAGAGATTTGATTGATAGTCAAGGGGAAACTAACAGTAATTTTCAAACAGCAAGGAATAAGTTTTGGTCAATCTGTCAGGAGTCCATTAACCCGGAAATCAGTTTAATTGATATTCGGGAAATGATGATTCAGCACATCCTCACAGAGGATATTTTTCTCAATATTTTTAACGAATCTCAGTTTCACACAGAAAACAATGTCGCACGGGAGTTACAAGGGGTAATTGCTACCTTCTTTACTGGAAGTGTGAAGCGTAATGCTTTAGGGAGTATTGAAAGGTATTATGCAGTCATTCGGCGCACTGCGGCTAATATTGCTAATCATCAAGAAAAACAAAGATTTCTGAAATCTTTGTATGAGAACTTTTATAAAGCTTATAACCCCAAAGCAGCGGACAGGTTAGGAATCGTCTATACTCCTAACGAGATTGTCCGGTTTATGATTGAAAGCACCGACTTTTTAGTACATAAACATTTTGGAAAGTTGTTAGCTGATAGGGATGTAGAGATTTTAGACCCCGCGACGGGTACGGGAACCTTTGTAACTGAGTTGATTGATTATTTACCTGCTCATTGCTTAGAGTACAAGTATAAGCATGAGATCCACTGTAATGAGGTGGCGATTTTACCTTATTATATTGCGAATTTGAATATTGAGTACACCTATAAGCAGAAGATGGGGGTGTATGAGGAGTTTGAGAATATCTGTTTTGTGGATACTTTAGATAATACCCTGTTTGTGGGTAAGCAGATGGATCTATTTGCGATGAGTGTGGAGAATACAGCGAGGATTAAAAGACAGAATGATAGAACTATTTCGGTGATTATTGGCAATCCTCCTTATAATGCTAAACAGGAGAATTTTAATGATGATAATGCTAATCGGCGTTATGAGGCCATAGATAGGTTAATTAAGGGCAGTTACGTTAAATATAGTCAAGCTCAAAATAATATTGTCCTCTATGATATGTATACCCGGTTTATTAGATGGGCTTCTGATAGGTTGGGTAATAATGGGATTATTGCTTTTGTTTCTAATAGTTCTTTTATTGATTCTATTGCTTATGACGGGTTTAGAAAAGTTGTCGCGAAAGAATTTAATGAGATTTATGTAATTGACACTAAAGGTAATGCGCGCACCAGTGGAGAAAGAAGACGTAAAGAGGGCGGTAATGTTTTTAGTGATGAAATTAGGGTAGGTATAGCTGTTTATTTTTTAATCAGGAATGAACACGCTCAAGGGTTTAAGGTTTACTATGATGCGATTGAAGATTATACAAATGCAGAGGATAAGAAAAAATATTTTAGTTCTCAGAAGTTTAAAGATTTAGGTTTTAATCATTTTAAACCAGATAGTAACGGTAACTGGATAAATCAAACTGATAATGATTTTGATAGTCTTTTACCTATGGTTGATAAGGGTGTGAAAGCAGGTAAAGGAGAAGAAGCTGTATTCAAGTTGTTTTCTTCAGGTTTGAAAACACAACGAGATGAGTGGGTTTATGATTTATCTGAAAAGGCGTTATCCCAAAAAGTCAAGTTTTTAGTCAGTATTTATCAAGCGACACGTAAAGACCCTAAATATCCCGATAGAAATGAAATTAAATGGGATAGGGAATTAACTAAATATTTAGACAACAAAATTAATAAAACTTTTGATGCTCAAGAAATTGTTAAAGGTTTATACCGTCCATATAATCAACGGTATTTCTATTTTGATAAACATTTTAATGGAATGACTTATCAATGGTTTAGTATTCATAATAGTAATAACTTAGACAATAAATATATTGCTTTTTCAGCTATTGGTTCAAGTAAATATTTTCACTGTCTTAGTTCTAATTTAATAATTGATTTACACCTAACAGGTGATTCTCAATGTCTCCCTCTATATATATACAACCAAGAAGGAAACCGCACAGATAACATCACCGACTGGGGACTAGAACAAATTCACACCCATTACCAAGACACAACAATTACTAAAATAGATATCTTCCACTACACCTATGGGGTGCTACATAACCCAGAGTACCGCCAAAAATACGAAATCAACCTACAACGGGACTTTCCCCGGTTACCTTTATATGATAACTTTCCCCAATGGGTGGACTGGGGTAAACAACTCATGGATTTACATATCAACTATGAAACTGTCACACCCTACAAACTCAGTCGGGTTGATATTCCTTTAAAGGGTAACCAAACCACACCCAAGGCGAAGTTAAAGGCTGATAAAACCAAGGGAAGTATTATCTTAGATGATGTGACTACATTACAAGGTATACCTACTATAGCATGGCAATATATGCTAGGCAATCGTTGCGCCTTGGAATGGATTTTAGATCAATATAAAGAGAAGAAACCCAAAGACCCGACTATTGCGGAAAAGTTTAATACTTACCGGTTTGCAGACTACAAAGAACAGGTAATAGATTTATTAATGCGCGTGTGTAGGGTAAGTGTGGAAACCATGAATATAGTTAATCAGATGTCTGATAGCTAGGGAGACAAAGGTTAGAAACCACCCTCTCAGAGGATGTTTGGAAAGTATTAAACAGGTAATTTTTATATTAGGGAACAGGGAACAGGGAACAGGGAGCAGGGAGCAGGAAGCAGGAAGCAGGAAGCAGGAAGCAGGGAATGGGGGACACTCCGAAACAATAAAATCCAGTCCCCTCCCCTTACAAGGGGAGGGTTAGGGTGGGGTGAAACAATAGTTGATACACTAATCATGACTTATCAAACATCCTCTCAAAGCCATCGAAAATCAACCTTTGCGTACCTTTGCGCCAACCTTTGCGCCCCTTTGCGTTTAACAACAGATATATTCGCCACACCGGGAGCGTAAGATCCCCGACTTCTCATATCATCACAGATAATCTGGGATAATTTAGTTCCAGAAGTCCGGGATCTGTGGGGTATTGAAAAACTTTGCTGATTTTGTAGTCAAGTATGCCCAATTATTGACTTATGTATGCTATAATGGATATAGGTCGATTTTACAATTTAACTAATGAAGCTTTCGGAATACGCAAAGTCAATAGGCGTCAGTTACAAGAC
Organism: Anabaenopsis elenkinii CCIBt3563; assembly: GCF_015245355.1. Classification (GTDB taxonomy): domain Bacteria; phylum Cyanobacteriota; class Cyanobacteriia; order Cyanobacteriales; family Nostocaceae; genus Anabaenopsis; species Anabaenopsis elenkinii. The sequence goes on from NZ_CP063311.1 coordinate 3,495,842, forward strand.
TGCATGGAGAATGATGAATGCAGTTAGTTGAAAAGCACGTTATTAAACAAGGACATAGGTTTTATCAAGAGATTGATCAGCTATGTTTCTTATCAAAAAACCTGTACAACGTTGGTAACTACCTTATTAGACAAACTTTTATTAACAGCAATGAAAGCTTGAGTTATTACGACATCCAAAAACAACTTCAATCATCTGTAGATTACAAAGCTTTACCAAGTAAAGTTAGTCAACAGGTCTTGATGGTCTTAGATAGGAACTGGAAGTCATTTAAAGAAGCTTTGAAATCTTGGTTTGAAAACCCGTCTAGATTTTTAGGTAAACCAAAATTACCTAAATATAAACACAAAACTAATGGGAGAAATATAGTTATTTACACCAAACAAGCCTTATCAAAACCCGCATTAGAACGAGGGGTTATTAAACCAAGCAAAACAAACATCGAGTTGCTTACTAAGTCAGTAAATATAGCTCAGGTGAGGATTGTCCCTAAGCTTGACCATTACGTGATTGAAGTGGTTTACAACAAAGAAGTTGAGCCAGCATCAATTGACCTTAATAAGATTGCAGCAATTGATTTAGGGCTTAGTAACTTAGCTACTGTAACTTTTAATCAAGCCGGGATAGCCCCGCTCTTGATAAATGGCAGTCCACTAAAAGCTATGAACCAATTCTTCAACAAACAAAAAGCTAACTGGCAATCAATAATCGGTACTGGTACAACCAAACGGATACAAAAACTCTGTACTAAGCGCCACCACAAAGTTGATGATTACATGCACAAAGCAAGTAGGTTTATTATTAATAAACTCCTAGAGCTCGGTGTAGGTACTTTGGTTATAGGCAAAAACGAAACCTGGAAGCAAGAAATCAATATAGGTAGCCGTAATAACCAAAACTTTGTACAAATTCCTCATTCACTATTTATTAATAAGTTGACGTACAAAGCAGAGTTAATAGGAATCAAAGTTTTGGTCACAGAAGAAAGCTACACCTCTAAAGCTAGCTTTTTAGATTTAGATAATATCCCTACTTATCAAGAAGGTGTTAAACACACATTTAGTGGTAAGAGAATAATTCGAGGTTTGTACAAATCTGCTGATGGCAGGATGATTAACGCTGATGTTAATGGATCCTATAACATCATGAGAAAAGCAGTCCCAAATGCTTTTGCAAATGGGATAGAGGGCATTGTAGTTTGTCCAGTGAAAGTAAAACTTCCGAACTAATGATTTGGATATTTGTCCATATTATTAGCAACTATAATCTAGCCAAGAGGATAAAAAACATATATGAATTCAACCCCAACTAGTCAGAGTGACCAGGAAACCATCAACCCAGACCTTACACCTTTAGAGCAGCCAGAACCTTGGGCTTTTGTTGTTCATGACAATAATGTCACCATTGGAGGGCATACTTTTTTGTGTATTGATGGTCAACACCTCAAGGACTACAAAAACAAGGGCGTATCTACTAGCAAGATTGTTGATGGTAGACTAGTGCTACAAGTCCTCAAAGGACCGGATGAGAAAAGGGCTAGAACCTTACTCTCTGTAGTCGGTGAACTCACCCCAGAAAAAAAGGTGATTAAGTTGGATAGACCTAAGAAAATGGTGGAAGTGCATGACCCTGTAAGTTATGCTGCTTACTTACAAGGTAATCCCCAAGAGTTTACTAATGTAGTCCGTATGATTACTGGCTTTATCATCCATCCAAATCTAGAATAGAATAAATACATTCACAACTTCTGGAGTTTTTCCCGTGGGCTTATTTGATGATTTGAGTCGGTTTCTAGAAGACCGTTTAGAAGAATTCTTGCGTAATAATCCCCATCTGGAATTAGAAGCGCTGTTAGAACAGTTGCGACAGCAAGAAGAAGATACTTTAAAACTGATTGCAGATTTAAAATTACAAGAAAAGCGATCGCAAGATCAAATCCTATCCACCGCCCAAGAAATTCAGCGTTGGCACATCCGGGTACAAAAAGCTCAAAATGCAGGTAGACCGGATTTAGCCGCAGCAGCACAAGCAAGGGAAGCCGCCCTATTACGGGAAGGTAACCAGCGCTGGGGACAAATGCAGGGGTTAAAAGAACGCATCACCCAATCTCAAGAACTACTGCGGAAAATTCAAGCCCGCCGTCAGGAGGTACAAGCCAAAGCCACGGAAGCCCAAACAGCCCGCGCTCAAAGCCAGCAGCACTTCAAAACCGATGGGTGGTGGAATTCTACTAGCAATTATACCACAGGATTCGACGATTTAGAAGAAAAATTTCGCCGTTGGGAAACTGAAGACGAGTTAGAACAAATGAAACGTAATTTAAACAAATGATTTGCTGTTATTGATCAGTGACCATTCACTAGGTCACTGATATTATTCTTATTAGCTTTGGATTATTGGCATCCCCAATGTGAATTATGGAAATTTTATTTAGTTTTTTAACTCATCATTTAATTACTAATATACTTAATATAGCATTTCCCATGCTCGTGAGGTACAAAGTTGTTTAGTTTCAGGGAACAGGGAACACCGGAACAGGGAATAGGCAATTGATGTGTACTTCATCAGCCTGAAAAAGGCTTTATCACCGGGGTTTAATATCTTAACTACCCTTGTTCTATGCGCTGTTGTTTCTTATCGCCACAGTATTTACCAGACGTTCAAAATCACCACTGAGGCATGGAATCCCCCATATTTTTAGATGTCTTAGCTAGCCTGCAAAAGTTATTTGTAGGTTACATTCCCTCCGCTATTTTAGGTAGCGTAGTGGGATATTTGATAAGTATAAATACACCCATTTATCAAGTATGTAAGCGGTTATTCCAGATACCACATAGTATCCCTCCTCTAGCCTTACTACCGATCGCCCTTATAGTATTTGGAAATAATACCGAACCAGCAACCATAGTTATAGTTTTCCTGAGCACACTTTGGTCTATGATTATTAATACCGCCATAGGTATGCAACATTTCCATAAACAGGGTAATAACTTTCGAGTGGCCATCTTTCATATATTTCATGCTTTAAAAGTTGGAGTTTGGGTAGCTTGGTTTACAGTTATTGCCACAGAAATGGTCATAGGACCAAAAGGACTAGGATTTCTGGCTTGGAGTGCTTATAAAGCTGGTAACACCAATTATATAATTGACGCAATATTGTACATTGGTATTATTGGCTTTTTGCTGGATCAATTGTTAGATTTAGCCAGCGGTCTCCTGGTGCAGATTGTTTCAGACGGGAAAAAAGCCCCTTAAATTTTCAGTTAAATGGGTTACCGGATCAAACCTTGCCAAGTAATTGTCTGCTTTGTGGAACGTTCCCCCAAAGAGCGAGTAGCCACTACCTCAATATCAACCTGTGTTCCTGGGCGTAGAACATCCTTGGGAATCTTTAACTTACCCAAAGCTAAGATAAAACGGTTATGGTCACGGGTGACAAATTCACTGGGAATCTTTCCCTCATATTCAGTTGTGTAATTAGGGAAGTCAGCAAACCTATCTCCTACCCGGAATTTTACCTGAAATTCAGTGGCAATTACTTCCGACTGAGCCGCTAAATCTACTATTTTTAATTTGAGGTTTTCCCCAGCATCAGCAAATTCTGCCACTGCTAACCTGGTGACATCCCTTTGGGGTATAGCATGGTTAACAGTAAATGTGGTCAGATCAGGGTCAGTTTTATAGCTACCTTCAACCCATAAATCATCAGGGAAGGTAATTTTTACCTGTTTGCTATCAGTTAAACTCACTATGACAGGTTGACGATCAAACCCAGAAATGGGTTGTTTCTCCGGCCAAATCAGTTGAAAATCAACTTCTAGACGCTGTTCAAATTCCCGATATTCATCAGCTATGACAGAACCAGGAGCCAGGAGAGAAGCAGCACCCCGGCGCAGGTTCCACTTATTTTTGGTAAGTTGATACTGCTGAGTGGTCAGCTGTTCTATTGGGAGTTGTAGCTGGTAATTCTCCACTGCTAAGGGTTCCTTGCTGTTAATAATACTCAAGGTTCCTAGGCGGCCTCTATCTCCATTCCTACCATTTATACCATAACTCCCAGTGCCGCCATCATAACACTGATAACGCTTCTTGGTGCATTTATAATCTGGTTTACCACGGGTTCCTGTACAGGTTTCTATCTCCCAACTGCGTCTATGACATCTACAACCCAATGCACCCCTACCACCCCGGCCACCTCTTCCACCTTCTCCAGGGGTACTATTAACAAAAATTGACCGCAAATCTGCAATATCTGTGTAATAAACAGTCAGTGAGCCACCATTCCCGCCATTTCCGCCCCTACCGCCGTTCCCCCCTCTACCGCCATTTGGTGCGTGAATATCACGGCTAGTATTCCTGGTATTCCTATTGTCGCGATCGCAAGAGGGTCTATGGCCATCACCACCGTCTTCCCCATCTTCTCCATTTTCTCCCCACAGGTTAAGCTTGAGTGATGAACTATCGACAAGAATAGTTTGATTCCCAGCGTCACGACCATTGCGCCCGGGTCGGCCATTTATACCACTGTTCCCATCTCTGGGATAACCTCTACTGACACGATCGGATTTTACAGCAATAGCTGGACATAAAACTGAGCCAGAGGCAGGTAACAAGCTAGTCAACAAGCAAAATGTCACCAGCAGTGGGAGCTTAGTACTAAAACCTTGAGCAATCACGGTATACCTCCCTGGTATTACTCCGTGATGACGTTTTTCAGCTAAATTTGCTCCCAGTCTTTCATAAAAAAAGTGGTTCTGTAGATCACAAAACCACAAAACCACAAAATTTCCCAAACAAAAATTAATTAACTCACCTAACGAACTGCGCCATGGGTAGAAACAGTATCAATGGGTTTCATTAAGTACAAACGCAAAAACTGCCACCCATGAGAGATATAAATGGGCAGTTTTTGGAAGAATTGTAAGAATTTGGGCGTTTTGGAGTTGGCGATCGCAGTTAATTTTTCATTATTCTGGATACACACATCTAAACGCTGATAAAACTCAGGATTATCTACATCCAGCATCAAGGGGAAGACTCGACCCGCATTTTCATTGGTCTTTTTAATCACATAGATGTCGTATTCTCGTGCATCCAGACCAATAGAAGCATAAAAATCTTTACGCTGAATATCATTGAGATACATAGTAGCAAACACTGACAACAAGAAAAAGCGGCTCCACAGCTTGGCTTTCCAATCGTTCAACATTTGCGGCTGCGATCTCATAATAGCGTCAAAGAAATCCCCATGACGGTTTTCATCTTGACACCAGTTTTCAAAGAACCGGAAAATTGGGTAGATTCTATCTTCAGGATTTGCTTCTAAATGACGATAAATAGTGATATAGCGCCAATAACCAATTTTTTCTGAAAGATAAGTAGCGTAGAATATGAATTTTGGCTTAAAAAAGGTATAAGCGCGGCTCTTAGTCAAAAAGCCCAAATCTAGGGACAGATTGAAGTCTGACATAGCTTTGTTCAAAAACCCTGCATGACGAGCTTCATCTCGCGACATGAGGTTAAAGCACTCAGCTAATACGGGGCTTTTTCCCTTTAAACGGCGACCCAGTTCTTTGTACAGTAAAAATCCCGAAAATTCTGCTGTACAGGAACGTTCTAGGAATTCCACGAATAATCGGCGAGTTTCCCCGTCAATATGCTCCCAGGATTGCTCAAACTCCCCATCTCTAACGAAGTGATGGCGGTTGTAGTCAGCACGGAACTCTTCTAGGATGGCTTGTAACTCGTCTTCATTGATGGAGATGTCCATCTTAGCCATCTCATCAAAATCAGTGGTGTAAAAACGGGGTGTTAATAGGGTTTCTTTAGCCGGGACTTTTACCCCTGGACGGATTTCTTCAAAGCCTGGTTTTTTGAGGGAATCTACCATGTTTTAATTGCTCTTTTGTCTTTAGGATCTTGAGTACAAAGCCTATACCAATTTTTTTGTCAATGTGAGAATACATCCGGGTGTCCAGATGATTATATCTGTTACACATTCTGAGTCAATTGGTATGGGGGTCATGCTCTCGCAAGGCGCAGGAGACCAGAATAGTTTATTTGTATAAAGTTCAGTCTACCAACATGCAGCCCAGAATTTAGTATATAAAAAGTTAAGAGTTGCAACAATATTTGCTGCTGGGAGGAACTAATCATCAGCAATTATAGCAACCGCCAAGGTAATTTAAGCATAAACTATAAGTAGTCCCTTTTCATGTGAAGCGATCGCTTGCTACAGGTATATGCCCAAGCCGTACAGTTACGACCTTCGTCAAAAAGTAATCCAAGCGATTGAACTCGATGGCTTGAAGAAAACTCAAGCCAGTCAAATGTTTAATATTAGTCGCAACACCATCACCCTATGGTTGAAGCGAAAAACCGAAACGGGGGACTTCCAAGCCTTGCCTAATCAGCGTCCTGGGAATGGTCACAAAATTACCGATTGGGAAAAATTTCGTGAGTTTGCTTCCGTACATGGCGATAAAACCCAAGTAGAGATGGCCTCACTTTGGCCTGAAGAAATTAGCGATCGCACAATCTCAAGAGCTTTGAAAAAAATTGGTTTTACGCGAAAAAAAAGACTTATGGCTACCGTGAGCGCGATGAGGTCAAACGACAGGCTTTCGTAACGCAGTTGTCTGAGTTACCTGTGGAGAAGATTGTATACCTCGATGAGTCAGGAATGGACAACCGAGACCAGTATGATTACGGTTGGAACTCAAAAGGACAGCGCTTCCATGCACTTAAATCAGGTCGTCGTGAAGGTCGGGTGAACATAATTGCCGCGCTGTGTAACCATAAGCTGATAGCTCCTTTCACTGTTGAGGGTGCGTGTAATCGAATAGTATTTGAGACTTGGCTTGAAGCTTGTTTGCTTCCCACACTCAAACCAGGACAGGTTGTGGTGATGGATAATGCCACATTTCATAAAGGTGGGCGCATTCAACAACTGATTCAGTACGCAGGGTGTGAAGTGCTGTACCTACCACCTTATTCTCCAGACCTGAATCAGATTGAAAAATGTTGGTCTTGGTTAAAAAGTCGAATCCGCAAAAAACTTGAGCGGTTTGATTCTTTACGAGATGCCATTGAGGATGTCTTGCTTTTTGCGTCCTAACCTCCTTGGCGGTTGCTATAGTAGTCAAACCAATTAATATTCCCTATCTTCGTGAATGAGTTTGTTAGAGGATGTTTGTCAAGTCATGATTAGTGTATCAACTATTGCTTGACCCCACCCTAACCCTCCCCTTATAAGGGGAGGGGACTGGATTTTATTGTTTTTTGTGTGTTCACCAATCCTTCCCTGTTCCCTGCTCCCTGCTCCCTGCTCCCTGCTCCCTGCTCCCTGCTCCCTGCTCCCTGTTCCCTGTTCCCTGTTCCCTATTCCCCATTCCCTAACATAAAAATTACCTGTTGAAAACTTATCAAACATCCTCTTAGAGTGTTGTTAGAATAGCAAACACATAATGATCATTGGACAAATCTCTGTGATTCAATTAAATACAGTTACTTCTACTACAAATAATTAAGTATTATTCCTGAATTTGTCCCCCGTTATATCAATGATTGGATTGAATCATACCCTTAAATTACCCCTGCTCACCTGGAAGTAAATTAACATCAAATTTGAAGGCTGGAAAATAAGATGAATCCTCAGAAAAATCAGCATAATGACCGTCTTCTTGTCTCCTATATCCTCAGTGCAGGGTTGTTTTTTGGCTTAGGAGGATTGCATCGTTTATACAACGGCAAAATCGGAACTGGTCTTGTGTGGCTGTTTACCGGGGGTGTATTTGGTATAGGGCAATTTGTAGATTTGTTACTCATCCCCAATATGGTTGATGAATATGAACAGAAACTCAGAGCTAAAGCGGGTTTGTCTCCCATGGGTGTACCTATGAATCAACAGGCGATCGCCGAGCAAGTCCATCACCCCACTGGTGAGCAATTAATGATTGCATTGCTTCGCGCCGCTGAAGCCAAGGGTGGTAGTTTAACCGTTACTCAAGGTGTAAGTGCCACAGGCGCAGGCTTTGCAGAAGTAGAAGCTACACTTAAGGAAATGTTAAAATCAGGTTATGTCAGAATAGATAACAACCCCATTACTGGGGCTGTCACCTACCACTTTGATGAACTGAACTAATTTCTACCTAGCCACTTTTGACCGTTTAAACGCTGCACTAAACCAAATACCAAAAGGTCTAGTGTAATTTTGCGCTCATCAATTAGGAATGACTCCAGGGTGCTAGGTTTTTTACCCTCGTTACAGGAAAATCCCTTTTTGCCAGTGATGCTTTCCTCTGGGAAGTATACATTAAACTGACGCTGGCCATTTTGCCAACTACCGATAACTTGCCAACACTCTTCTGCTGACTGAAAGCCCGCGATGGGAAGTTTCTGTTTAGCAAAGGACAGCTGTAAGTCTTCTACACCTTGCTCGGCGATCGCCTTTTGCAAAGTTGGTAAGTAGTGCTGCTGCATAAACTCCACAAAGGGCTTATCTTCCACAGCGGGGGGTTTTTCCTTTTTCGCTGCTTTCGCTGGGGGTTTTTCGGCTTTGGGGGCTACTTCTCCCCCTTGATTTTGACTCTTTTCTTCTGCCATTGCTCTGGTCAATCCTTTGTCTAGCTTTGGGAGCGATCGCTCGGTTTTTCGTGGTCGGTTAACTTCATTTTGACATAGGACAGCCAGGCGATCGCTGTCAACTCAACCTGGTATGCACCCCCAATGACTAGTCACTAGCTAATCAACCACCAGCCACCGCTGGGACAATACTCACCTCATCCCCATCTTTCAGGGGTGTATTTATCCCATCTAAAAACCGGATATCTTCACTATTCACATAGAAATTGAGAAACCGTCGCGCCTGTCCTTTCTCATCGCACAACCGGGATTTTATCCCTGGACATTTTTCCTCTAGAGAATCGAACAGCTCTGACACATTACTACCAGTACAAGTCAGGGTAGCTTGGTTATTAGTAAATTTTTGTAGGGCGGTGGGAACTAAAACTGTAACAGCCATAGAACTAAAAATTTCCGAGTGAATAATAGAGTTAAGAGTGCAGCTAGGAATTGAAAGTGAGAAAAAACCCTTAACTCACAACTTCTAACTAAACTAGAACTTGTTGCCATTCCAAGCGGTCAAGTGTGCGAGAGCGCTCTAAAGCACGTTCAAAACTATCGAGTTTAGCATCAATTGTCAAAGGTTCACCGACGTAACCTTGAACTGCTTCTTGGGTTTTCAAACCATTGCCGGTAATGTAAACCACGGTAGTTTCATCAGGGTCAATCTTACCAGCTTCGACTAATTTTTTCAGCACAGCCACGGTTGTCCCCCCTGCTGTTTCTGTAAAAATACCTTCAGTTTCTGCTAATAGCTTGATGCCTTCAATAATTTCTGCATCATTAACCGATTCTATATTACCGCCAGTCTTTTGGGCAATTTCTACCGCATAAATCCCATCGGCTGGGTTACCAATGGCGATGGATTTGGCAATTGTATTTGGTTTGACCGGTTTAATAAAGTCGCGACCTTCTTTGAAGGCTGCGGCGATGGGTGAGCAACCTTCCGCTTGAGCGCCACTAAAGCGGACATTCTTACCTTCTACTAAACCGACTTCTACAAATTCTTGGAAACCTTTATAAATTTTTGTAAATAAAGAACCAGAAGCTAGGGGGGCAACAATGTGATCTGGTAGTTCCCAGCCTAATTGTTCTGCTACTTCAAAGCCGAGGGTCTTGGAACCTTCAGAATAATATGGACGGAGATTGATATTGACAAAACCCCAACCGTGTGTATTAGCAACTTCCGAGCAGAGACGATTTACCTGATCGTAGTTACCCTTAACTGCCATCAGTGTGGGACTGTAGATTAAGCTGCCTAGAATTTTACCAGCTTCTAAATCTGCGGGGATGAATACACAACAATCTAAACCAGCATGGGCGGCGATCGCCGCTGTAGAATTTGCCAAGTTACCAGTGCTAGCACAGGACACGGTACTAAAACCCAATTCCCGCGCCCGACTCAGAGCCACTGACACCACCCGATCCTTAAAGCTCAGGGTGGGCATATTCACAGCATCATTTTTAATATAAAGCTTATTGAGACCCAGGCGACGAGCCAACCTGTGGGAACGTACCAGGGGAGTCATACCTGTTCCCACATCTATCACATTGTCAGTTGCGACGGGCAAAAAGGGACGGTAGCGCCAAATAGAGTTGGGCCCAGCGGCGATTTTTTCACGAGTCACACTCAGGCGTAACTCACTGTAGTCATACTTAACTTCCAGTGGACCAAAGCATAACTCACAAACATGACTGGCTTTAAGTTCGTATTCCGCACCACATTCTTTACACTTTAAAGCTTTTAAAGTCGAGGTTGTTGATTGGGTATCTTTGGTGATTGCCTGAGTCATAAATGAAGCCTTCCCTGTTTTGTCAGTCAACTGTCGCTTGATGCTAACACGACTCAAAATACCCGTCAAACATACCCGACTTTTTTTGTCGGGTATTTTGGTGTAATTAATATCACAGTATGTTTTAACAGGGAAAAAATCCCTGAGATAGAGCAGTAAATCACCAATGACACCCCATTAGTCAGAGGAGAAAGAAATACTGACTAATTAGGATGGACTGGAGGACATAAACAGCCTTGAAATCTAATTGAGTTGGGTTGAGTCGGGACTTGTGGCCACATTCTCCACCCTTGCCAAATCAAGGCACTTGACAGGAGCGATCAATATGACAATGACAGGACTGGATATCTTTGATACGACAGTTCAAACGACAATCCCTTGGGTCAATGACCTGTGTAATAAACTGGGTTGGGAAAGTAAACACCAAGTCTTTCAAGCCTTGCGTTCCACATTGCACGCCCTGCGCGATCGCCTAACTGTACCAGAAGCAGCACATTTAGGAGCGCAGTTACCCATCCTCCTAGGGGGGTTTTATTACGAAAACTGGCGACCCGGAGCCACCCCCACCAAAGAAAGGAATAAAGAAGCATTTTTACAGCATATCCGTGATGACTTCCGCAGAACCGAGCCAGACATCGATGCCGAAACTGTAGTCCGTGCCGTATTCCAGCTACTAGCTGAACGTATCACCAGAGGCGAAATTGATGATGTCATCAATATGATGCCACCAGCTTTACGAGAACTCTGGCCTGAAGAAGTCCGAGTTTAATTTATTGACCAAATACCGAAGAATTATACAAATTCAACGAGGGACACAATGGAATATGAACAATTTCTCGATGCTGCAAGTCAGCTCCCTTTCATCCCAGATAGAGAAACAGCTGATGCAGCCGTCAAAGCAGTTCTGGGAATTTTAGCCAGCAAACTAGACGAAGAACAAGCACATCAACTCACCGACAACCTTCCTGAGCCTCTTAACTATCAAAGACTGCACTCCCACCAAGCTAGAAAACTGCCTATTTCTGCTGATGAGTACATTGCTGTGATTTGCGAACAATTCAAATTAGATGATATTCAAGCTAGTGAGCTAATTCAGGAAACTCTGCGAGTCACTAAAGAAGCTGTCAAAGACAAAATCCAGGAATTAACATCCCGCCTACCTGCTGACTGGAGCGCCTTAATTGAAGCCGCTTAGGAATGCTGCATAAAATACACAACCTCACCCCCAGAAATCACAGGTAAACAGGGGTGAGGGGCAATATTTTGATTTCCAGGCTATTCTCAAGTCATCTGTGTAAAACCCTAGCGCTATTAGATAGGAGTTTTAACCTCTGGCTCCTTTCTGGACTGAAATATCCAACCAAAAAGTCTGGACTATAAATATAATTAATTATTAAATTAATTAATAACTAATTTCCTGCTATCATGACCACAATTAGCGAATATTTATTTCATCGATTACACAGCCTCGGTGTTCAACATATATTTGGCGTTCCAGGAGATTATGTTTTAGATTTAATGGATGTTTTAACCCAAACTCCTATAAATTTAATTTGTAACTGTAATGAACTCAATGCCGGTTATGCAGCAGATGCCTATGCACGGGTTAAAGGTTTAGGTGCTGTTTGTATTACCTACGGTGTTGGTGGCTTTAGCTTAGTTAATGCTGTAGTTGGCGCTTATGCCGAAAGGGTTCCTCTGGTAGTAATTAGTGGTGCGCCTAACAGTTCGGTGAAGAAAACTAACTTGCTTCTACACCACACCACGGGAGACTATAATCTCCAACTGGCTATTATGGAAAAAATTACAGTTGCTGCTGTTAGCCTGACTATAGCCAGTCAAGCCGCAAATCAAATTGACCAAGCCCTGGCGGCTTGTCTTCACTACAAACGACCTGTTTATATTGAAATTCCCCAGGATTTAGTACATCAACCTTGCAATGTTCCCAAAAATCAACTCTGTTCCTCATTGAAGTTAACAACTCCAGAAACATTACCAGAAGCCTTAGAAGAAGCCGTAGAAGAAGCTGTAGAATTATTAAACAAAGCACAGCAACCCATAATTTTGGCGGGTGTGGAGTTTCATAGATTTAATCTAGAAAAGCAACTGTTGCAACTTTTAGCAACTACTGGTTACCCGGTAGCTACAACCATGCTGGGTAAATCTTGTATTTCTGAGATGCACCCCCAATTTATTGGCAATTATGTAGGTGCTTTGAGTCGAGAGAATGTGCGTCAACGCATCGAAACCGCTGACTGTGTATTGTGTCTAGGTGCGATTATGTCTGATATGAATTTGGGCATATATACAGCTCACCTGAATGAGTACAAGTTAATTAATGCTAACTCAGAGAAAGTCAAGATTAAGCATCATTTTTACCAACCTGTTTATCTGGGAGATTTCATTGATGGTTTAATTAACAAGCTACAGAAAAAAGACCCTCAAACTTTAGAATTTACCCCTGCTGCGGATGTCATCGCCACCAGTTTTACACCCCAACCTGAAAATAAACTGACCAATGGGCGGTTTTATGAACGCATGAACCATTTTCTAGAAGATGGTTGTATTGTCATTTCTGACACTGGAGATGCGATTATCTCCACAATGGATTTATTAATGCCTGAAGAAACAGATTTTATTGGCCAAGCCTTTTATTTATCCATTGGTTATTCTATCCCTGCTTGTTTGGGTGCTGCTATGGCTGATGGCGATCGCCGCCCCATAGTTTTTGTGGGGGATGGAGCTTTTCAAATGACTGCTCAAGAACTATCCACCATTATCCGCCATCAGCTAAACCCGATTATTTTCCTCATTAATAATGATGGTTATACCATTGAGCGGGTAATTAAAGATGGCCCTTATAATGATATCCAACCCTGGAAATATCATGAAATACCCCAAATCTTTGGCGAAAGTTGGAGTTGTGAAGTGTCTACAGAAGGGGAATTAGAAACAGCTTTAGCTCAAGCCAAGGTGAATACTGAATGTGTTTCTTTGATTGAAATTCACCTGGATAGGTTTGATTGTTCTGATGGACTAATGCGGCTAGGTGAAGCTATGAGTAATAAAGGATAAATGTAACATTAATACATCAGCAGAATTACTGAAGTATCTGCCATAAATCGACCTAGGGGGTTAAAAACAAAGCTGCTCTAATTTTTGGAAGTCCAACAAGACTTCCCGCCAGAGAGTCTGATTATTATGATCTGTGTTCAGAGCTTTTTTGAGATAAATTCTCGCTTTTAACAGTTGATTTTGGGACATTAAAACCCGTCCCCAGATTTGATAAGCAACGGCTTGCCATTGGCGAACTTCTTTGTCTGTGGGTAACCGTGCTGCTAAAGCTTCCACCAGGGCTATGGCTTGGGTAAATCTTTTTTCTTTAAGAAATCGTTGTATTTGCTCATAAGTCTTCCACTTCAGGCGCTGTTCTATTTCCGCAATATTAGGCGGCTTCCCTCTTGGGGGCTTTTCTAATCTAACGCTTGAGGTGGGAGGTTTTTGGGCAGGTCTGGATTTGATATGATTACGCCCGGACTTAGAAGCATTACTTGACGGAGGGGAGATATCCTCAGCAGAGACTACCGTTACAAGGAACTTATAAGCTTTTGTTAGGACAATAAACTTATCTTGAGTTGTGATGTCATGGGGATTAACATCGGGGTGATATTGCTGTGCCAATCGTCTGTAAGAGGCTTTGATGTCAGCCAAAGAAGCTCCTGACTTTAAACCCAATAATTTGTAGCACTTTTCAAGATCCATTGTGATCTATCAGCTATTAGCTTCCAATCTTAAAATTCTCACTATAAACACTAATTATATATTTATTAGTTCATATTGGACTGTTTTACCGGAATTTTAACCCCTGGAGTTAACCCCAGGGTCTTTAGTCATCACGAGCCGTAAAATTAGCATGAGTGCCTCCATGTATCCTAAACTGAGTTAAAGATTAAGGTGTGAGTCTCATAGCTCCCCCAAACCCCCTGACAAAGATAAAAACGAGAAATCAGGCTTGTCTGATTTTTTTTCCAGCCTAAAGGAATCTTAAGAAATGTGGAAAAGAATTGTATTTATTTTGCTATTAGTTTTGAGTATCAGCCTCAGTAATCCTGGTGTAGCTGCCGCAGCTGGGCTCAAAAGTTTTGTAGACTCCTATGATGGTTATGAGTTTTTATACCCTAATGGCTGGTTACAAGTTAAAGTTAACAATGGTCCTGATGTAGTCTTCCACGATTTGATAGAAATATCTGAAAATGTTTCTGTAGTTATTAGTCCCGTCCCTGATCGTCAAGATTTGACGGAATTGGGAACACCCACGGAAATAGGATACAAATTAGGAAAAGCGGTTCTTGCTCCCCCAGAGTCTGGTCGGTCTGCAGAGTTGGTCAATGCTTTGCAACGAGAATCTAATGGGAAAACATACTATATCTTAGAGTATGCGGTGAAACTGCCTAATATGGAAGACCGACATAATATCGCCAGTGTTGCTGTCAGCCGCGGTAAACTGTTTACCTTCAATGCCTCAATTCCCGAAAGACGTTGGCAGAAGGTTAAAGGCTTGATGGCAAATGTTGTCAATTCTTTCTCGGTGTATTAACAAGGGAATTTATACCCAACACTAAATACAACTGACTATGTATGGGGAGCAGTCATAGACCCAAGTCATCCTCCCCGCCAGCATTCTTTATAGCAAAAGTCTTATGACCACACCTCAATTTGTACTTGCTTCAGCTTCCCAAGCTCGCCACCGCTTGCTGCAAACCGTTGGGATGAAAGTGATAGTTAGACCTAGTGATTTTGATGAGTCCCAAATTCAAGTCCATGAACCGGCAAAATTAGTGCAACTTCTGGCACAACACAAGGCGGAAACTGTAGCCCCACAGTTTGAATCAGCTTTGATTATGGGTTGTGATTCGGTTTTGGCTGTGAATGGTAAGATTTATGGTAAGCCAGCCAATGATGGCGAAGCCATAGCCCGTTGGCAATTAATGCAAGGTCAATTTGGCGACCTGTATACAGGTCATGCCTTAATTGACCTCTGCCAACATCGGACTTTAATTAGGTGTCAGGTAACAAGAGTCTATTTTGCTACGATGAGCCAGCGGACAATTGCCGCCTATGTAGCTACGGGGGAACCTCTCAGGTGTGCTGGTGCTTTTGCTCTAGAGGGGTTTGGTAGTTTATTTGTGGAAAAAATCGCAGGTTGTCACAGTAATGTCATTGGACTGAGTTTACCTCTGCTGCGGCAGATGCTAGAAGATTTAGGATATGAGGTTAGTGATTTTTGGCATCATTAAACTGTAGTCCGGGACGGGAAACTAAAAAATCTTGGCTCAAGTTCCCAGACACCAGCCAAGTGCAACAGCAGAAGGTAGACTGACAATTGACCCTAGGATAGAATTTACTCAAAAAAATGTCATTTACCCCTGCTACTTCCCTGCGAGAACAACAACATCCCTTAATTCATCAACTGGCTGATGGGATTGAGGCTGTGTGGCACAAACACTTGGAACTATTACCTTACCAATTACCCGCTGAATTGGGTTATGTGGAGGGTAGATTAGAAGGCGAGAAACTAATCATAGAAAATCGCTGCTATCAAACCACCCAATTCCGCAAAATGCACTTGGAACTAGCAAGGGTGGGAACTATGCTGGATATTTTGCATTGTGTGATGTTTCCCCGTCCAGAATATGACTTACCAATGTTTGGTTGTGATTTGGTTGGGGGACGAGGTCAAATTAGTGCGGCGATCGCAGATCTATCTCCTGTAGACCTAAAAGGCAAGTTACCAGAATCATACAATACCAAACTCACAGCACTCACAGATGTCAATTTTTCCCAACCCCGTCAATTACCCGAATGGGGTCACATATTCTCGGAATTTTGCGTTTTTGTCCGTCCTGGTTCTCCAGAGGAGGAAAAAATGTTTCTCTCTCGTGTTCAAGAACTTTTAGAGATTCATTGTACTCAAGCCATAGCATCCAGCCCAGTTTCACCAGAAAAATCCCTGCAAATCCAAGCAGGACAAAAAGAATACTGTACCCAACAGCAGCAAAACGACAAAACCCGGCGGGTACTAGAAAAAGCCTTTGGTTCAGAGTGGGCTGAAAATTACATGACTAAGGTGTTATTCGACTTACCGTCAAGCTGAAAATATCACAGGGGAGATAATCTGTCAAGTCTTGTGAATCTCCCCATCTGTAGGTTCCGTTACCTTTTCTAATAATTAATCAATGTAGAATTTATGCAAAGAAACTTGAATGGAGTGAGACAACAGTAGCAAAGTGTGGAAATCTTGACCATATTAAGGAATAGGTAAAGAAACCTACTAATTATTTGACCAAAAAGTTAAGGAAACTGTAATGTTAGGAATTGCGTTTTTGACATATATTTGTCTTGGGTAGACTAGAATCATTTCCGAATCAAAACCTATATAAATAGGCTAGGTTGATCAGCCTGTGGTATAGTTTTGCATGGTGGAATCAAAGGTAGCCTATGGCTAGAAGTCATCATTGCTTATGCAGGGTTCTTGAGATCAAATTGGTAAGAATAAAACTCACTTTTTGAGCAGAAAATTTCTTTGATAAACTGTAAGTATAGCCGCGAATAAAATGCCAAAGCATTGAGATATTTTGCAGGGAAATAGGCGATCGCGTAATTATATTTACTAAATTTATGCCAGGCTGCAATCATCCATTCTATATAGTTAGCAGATCTAACTGATAATAATACAGCATCGGCGGTGCATCAGATAGTAGATTTTCAGCAATTATCAGCGTGCTAGTCAGTAAAAACTGTGGGATTAAATTTACAGCAGCTTTGCAGTAAATGAACTATACAAATTAATCCGATCAATATTGTCGATTCGGCATCCTTTCGGGGTATCTCACTGATAGGAAAGGCGCTGTCATCCCCATTTAAAAAAAGAGTGTCTTAATGACAAATTACCGGGTATCACCATCGCTGATTCACTTTTTTTATTTCTATAACCACAATTCAACAAACAGGCAAAATAAACAACCATGTCAAGGGTGACTGAGAAGCCAAGCTCAAGAGAGCTGCTACTGGAATCGGAACAACCTAAGATTTGGTGGGGTATTGCTGTAGCCTTACCAATTCTCATCGCTGCTGGGCTACTAACTACAGCTAAAGTAGAGCAACTAAAAAAAATCAGCTCTTCTGTACCCATCAAGCCAATGACTAACAGCATTAGCGCTGTGGGGCGTTTGGAACCAAAAGGACGGGTTTTAAAACTCTCAGCGCCTGCAGCTGGATTGCAATCTTCCTCACGGGTACAGCAAATTTTTGTGAGTGAAGGTGAACGGGTAAGAAAAGGTCAAATGGTGGCGATTTTAGACAACCATAACACCCAACTAGCAGCAGTGGAGGAAGCAAAAGCCAGACTACAAGAAGCGCGGGCTAATTTAGTTCAATTCAGAGTGGCTTCCCCCAGAGATGTTGAAGCTCAAACAGCAATTATTGCTCGTTTAGAAGCAGAGTTAAAGGGAGAAAAGGATGCTCAACAAGCGATGATTACTCGGATAGCAGCCCAGTTAAGTGGGGAAAAACTGGCGCTACAAGCAACAGTTAATCGTTTAGAAGCTGAACTCAGAGGACAACAAGCTAGTTTAACAGCAAGTATCCAACGTATTCAAGCCGAACAGCGCAACGCTGCAGTTGATGCTAGACGGTATGAGATGTTGTATCGAGAAGGTGCTATTTCCCAGCAAGAACGGGATAGAAGAAGACTCAGTGCGGTAACTTCTAATCAGCAAGTTATTGAAAGCCAAGCTACCCTGCGACAGGTAGAGGCGACTCTACGACAACAACTTGCTGAGGCCAGAGCTAACCAGGTAAAAACCATCACCACCTTGGAACAGCAGCTGGTGGAAGCCAAAGTCAACCGCGATAAAACCATCATGGCTTTGCAAAGTCAAATTGATGAACAAAAAGCCAGATTGAGGCGAGTTCAAGAATTCGGCCCTGCTGATATTCAAAGGGGAGAAGCTCAAGTTAGCAATGCTCTAGCTAATCTCAAAAGAGCAGAAGCAGAACTGAAATTAAGTTATGTGCAAGCGCCCATTGCTGGGGAAGTTTTAGCAGTACATACAAAATCAGGGGAAGCCATCAGCGCCAATGGTATTGCTGAGATAGGAGAAACTAATCAGATGACTGTTGTTGCTGAAGTCTCAGAAGACAGTATTGCTCAAGTGCGTATAGGTCAAACTGCTACTATCACTAGCGAAAATGGAGCATTTATTGGGGAATTAAAAGGAACTGTCACAGAAATTGGTAGAAAAATCGGCAAAAAGGACATCTTGAGTACTGACCCAGTAGCAGATGTAGACGCTAGAGTTGTCGAGGTCAGAATTGATCTGAATCCAGATGATAGTCAGCGAGTTTCTGGTTTTACCAATGCTAGAGTAATTAGCCAAATTAATAAAGGAGTCAGTTCTGATTGACCATTGACACCGATGTGTAAACAGAATGTAACACCTCAAAAATCTGCCCATCCCTAATTCCTTGAACAGCTTTCTGAATTACCCATAATGGCTCGTAAAATACCCCTGTCTTGGCTGCAATTGACGCGAGACAAAAGTCGCCTAGCTGTCGCTTTGGCAGGAATTGCCTTTGCTGATATTCTGATGTTTATGCAAATTGGTTTTCGGGATGCTCTCTATTATAGTAATGTGCGGTTACATAGTAGCTTAAATGGTGACATTGTCTTAATTAATCAACAATCTAATGCTTTATTAGCAATGGAACAATTTTCTCAAAGAAGATTGTATAAAGCTTTAGAATTACAAGCGGTAGAGTCAGTCCATCCGATATATTTGGATTATACAACCTGGAGGAATCCCATTACAGGTCGTCCTCGGAGTATTCTCATATTTGGCATGAATCCAGAATCGAATCTGTTCGATTTACCTGGTGTTCAAAGTAACTTGGAGCAATTGAAACAGCCTGATGTGGTTTTATTTGACCGTTCTTCTCGAGAAGAATATGGTCCGATTGCTGCACAATTCAAGAAAGGAAATACTGTATTTGCAGAAGTACAAAGAAGACGAGTTACAGTAGGTGGATTATTTACTTTAGGTACATCTTTTGGGGCGGATGGTAATTTAATTACCAGTGATGTTAATTTTCTGCGGATATTTAGAAACCGGCAAAGAGGATTGATTGATATTGGTCTGATTAGATTAAGATCAGGACAAAATCCTGATGATGTGGCTCAAAAATTGCGTCATCATTTACCTCCAGATGTCAATGTCTTAACGAAACAAGAGTTTATTGACTTTGAGCGCAATTACTGGGCAACTAGTACTGCTATTGGATTTATATTCAGTTTAGGTACGATTATGGGTTTTATAGTTGGTACTGTAATTGTTTATCAAATCCTTTATACTGAGGTGTCCGATCACTTGTCAGAATATGCAACTTTAAAGGCAATAGGTTATACACAAAAATACTTGTTGATGGTCATACTCCAAGAAGCATTTTTATTGGCTTGTTTAGGATATGTCCCGGGATGGATTTTTGCTATGTTCCTCTACTCTAGGGCTAGAGAAGCTACACTACTACCAATCTTTATGAGTTATAGTCGGGCAACAACTGTGTTAATTCTCACTATAGTTATGTGTTTTATCTCTGGTGCGATCGCGGTACGTAAGCTACGTTCTGCCGATCCAGCAGATATCTTTTAACACATAGCATCTCTTGATCAGAAAATAAATCTAAATTATCAATGTCTCTAGAGAAGTTTAGTTTATAATTTATAGTTAATATATATTGATTATTTACAGGCACTACAGTTACGTCTCGGAAACACTCACACCTAATTACTCACACAAAATATGAGAGAAGAACCTGTAATTGCTATAAAAAATCTCAATCACTACTATGGCAAAGGCGCACTCAGAAAACAAATTTTATTTGACATTAACCTAGAGATTTACCCAGGGGAAATTGTGATCATGACTGGTCCATCAGGTTCAGGTAAAACAACCTTACTGAGCCTGATTGGGGGTTTGCGGTCTGTACAAGAGGGAAGTCTCAAGTTTTTAAATATAGAGCTGTCTGGCGCTAGTCAAAATCAACTAGTACAAATCCGCCGTAACATTGGTTATATTTTTCAGGCTCACAATTTGTTGGGTTTCTTAAGTGCTAGACAAAATGTACAGATGGCGGTGGAATTGAATGATTATGTCACTTCCCAGGAGGCAATTTCTAAGTCAGAAGCCATGTTGAGTGCGGTGGGTTTAAAGGACAAAGTAAATTACTACCCAGAAAGCCTGTCTGGAGGACAAAAACAAAGAATCGCCATCGCCCGCGCCCTGGTCAATAATCCTCCATTGGTGCTAGCAGACGAACCGACGGCGGCTTTAGACAAACAATCAGGACGGGATGTGGTGGAAATCATGCAGGGTCTGGCTAAAGAACAAGGAACTTCTATCTTGCTAGTGACTCACGATAACCGTATCTTAGACATAGCCGATCGCATTGTGGAAATGGAAGATGGTCTTTTAGCCCGTGATTCTCAAACAGTAATTAACAGTGACAAGCATTAATTTGGTTTCCATCAGCTGTATGATAGTTATTTTTTACCGCTGATGGAAAACGCACTATGTATAGTCGGCTCAAACCACTGTCTGAAGCTTCATTAACTAATATTGCCCTGGTTGCCACAGATATGGATGGTACTCTCACTCAAGGAGGCAAATTTTCCGCTACACTACTGCAAGCTTTAGAAGATTTAGCCGCTGCGCAGATAAAAGTATTGATTGTTACTGGTCGTTCCGGCGGGTGGATGAGTGGAATAAGTCATTTAATGCCTGTTGTCGGTGCGATCGCCGAAAACGGCGGTTTATTTTATCCATCAGGGAAGGAGGAGCCAGTAAGTTTAACGGCCATTCCTGACTTAAAAGCCCATCGCCAGAGTTTAGCCGCCACCTTCGAGTTCTTAAAAACAATATTTCCTCAAATTGCGGAATCAGCAGACAATCGTTTCCGGGTCACAGATTGGACTTTTGACATCGGGGCTTTGAGTCCAGATGAATTACAAATATTGAGTAATATTTGTCAACAGATGGGCTGGGGATTTACTTATAGTACTGTCCAGTGTCATATTAAACCCCAAGGGCAAGATAAAGCTATAGGATTATTGCAAGTTCTGCAAGCATACTTACCTGAAATTTCACCCCAACAAGTGGTTACCGTTGGTGATAGTCCCAACGATCAAAGTTTATTTGATCAAGGTCATTTTCCTGTTTCTGTGGGTGTAGCGAATGTGATGAAATATGCACAGCAGCTAGAACATCAACCTACTTACATCACCCACGCTGTCGAAGGAGAAGGATTTTGCGAGTTATGTAATTATATCTTACATAGGAAGGCAACTTAGTTTTATATCCGGTAAATTAAGCTGCTGGTATCTTCCCAGACTTGAGTGTAGGTCACGGGGGAGAAACTAGATCAACAGTTGAACTGTTCTTTAAAAAACTTCATATTATTTATGAATACAACAAAAAGATAAAAATCATTACTTTTTGAAGTTATCAAGCTATTTGTAACAGATAATTTATAACTGTAGTGAGAACTACTTTTTCAGTTAAACTCTGAAAATAGAAGGCCAGCAATTATTATTTTTTATGAATACCATCTCTACAGTTGAATTCAAGCGCCCAACTTGGGAAACAGCTATAATCTTGGCTTTGGGTTTTTGGTTGAGTTCTAGTCTAGTTTTAGACTGGGTAATCATGCCTAGCCTCTATCTTTCCGGCATGATGAGTCAAACAGACTTTACCATGGCAGGTTATGCGATTTTTTGGAACTTCAACCGCATGGAATTATTATCTGCGTCTGTAGTGTTAACTGGCGTACTGGCTTTGAGTCAAGCCAAATCGCGCTGGAATCCTAGGGTGATTGTATTTGCACTCATGTTACTTGCTGTCACCTTAGTAGATACCTATTTTTTAACTCCGCAAATGTGCGCTGTAGGTATGAATCTAAACTTGTTTGCCACAACTGCGACAATTCCGGGGGAAATGAATGTACTACACAGTGGTTATTTTGTCCTGGAAATTCTCAAAGTACTAGCCGCAGGAACACTTTTAAAGTGGTGCTGGCAACAACAAGTTTAGTAAGTTGTCTGTAATCTTAAATTGCCTTATTCAGCATCGGTTGAGGCTTCGCTAAACAACAGCAAACGTGCAGCCAAAACAGCAAACCCTACAGCGGCGATCGCCTTGAGTAAGCGAGTCGGTAATAGTTCCGCCACAGCACCCCCCGCTAATGCTCCCAAAAAGCTGGTGAGCAATAATGCGCCAGCAGTACCAAAAAATACCGCTCGCCGAGATTGGGAACGCCCAGAAAGTGCGATCGCTGCTAATTGACTTTTATCACCTAATTCTGAGAGAAATACAGTTAAAAAGCTGATTCCTAAAAGATTCCAGTCCATAAGTTTGTAGATAGTTAAAGAGTGGAGCCCATTGTTTAATTATGAATTACGTCCCAAAACAGCATGATAGAAATCAGCAATAACATCATCCCAGCTGACTTTTCTACCACTTTGGGACTGAGGCGATTAGCCATCCAACCCCCTAAAAGCACACCTAACAAACTAGTAGTAATTAGTGCTAGACCAGCACCTATAAAAACTACCCAGGGTGCATGGGATTCAGCACTTATTAATAAGGTAGATAGCTGAGTTTTATCTCCAATTTCTGCGAGAAATATAGTCAGGAAGGTAGTAGCAAAAGTTGCCACCACCGACTCCTGTTGTTTGGGACTGGCCCTAACTACAGTTAAGTTAGATGAATCGCTGTCTTTGATTTCTGACTGGTTGTCAGTCTCAGGGGCGACAGAATTTACCGGTAGAGAGTCAAGTTTCACGGGCGGTAGTTTTCTGAGGGTCTTTCATAATTCTCTCATCTTCTCAGAAGATTGTCATAAATTGCAACCCTTGGGTGCAAAGTGACTAACTCAGAATCCCACAGCTTGATTAAATCGGATAATTTCCCAGCTGCGATCGCCATAAACTCCCTCTATTTGCTCACGACAGCAGTCAATCGCAAAATCATTGAGTTCTTCCGGCTCAATTCCATACATATCTTGAAATATATCTGGCTCTACACGGCAAAAACGGGGGCGATGGGCATATATAAGGCATTCTCGGCTATCATGGTCAAAGTTAACGCACCATCCCCCCTCACCCACCATACTCAGGTATAGCTCTAATTCGGACGGGGTGAGATACTCTGCTATATCTGGACGCTCTGCAGGGTCAAGATGACAGCAGGCGCCACATTGTTTCACACATTGCCAGTTTGCCATTTTATGGACTTTCCTATAATTTTGTTAAGTAAATTAAATGTAACAGCCTCCGGCCAGATATGATGAATGGCGAGTTTTGCAATTGAGTGACTGTGTTTTTCAAAAGTTAAGAGGATCAGGGAAAAATGTTTGACGCTTTAAGCAGTATCAATTGGGAAGTTATCTTCCAGTTAGTTTCTGTAGGACTAATCCTCATTGCTGGGCCAGTCGTCATCTTTGTACTGGCATTTCGTAACGGCGACCTCTAGGGCTGTGATATCTGGAGTTATGAGCTGAAAAACTTATAACTCCGGAACCAGTACCCTGAAAGCTTTCAGAGCAGATTGAATGAGCTTGTCATAGTGTGGTTGAGATATATCAACCTCTACAGAGTCTTGACGATTGTAACCTAGTAGACCAGTTGTACTTTCTGGTTGCATCACCAAGACTTTACCCTCAGAATTTTTAATTCTTAACTCCGGGATAGCATTGTTATTATAAATACCAGAGTTATACAGTCGCTGCTGATGTTCAAAGTTAGTTGTTAATGGATTACCAGACTACTGCTTAAATACATCAGAATTAATATGATCAGGGAGTCTGACACCGAGTAATTCTAACTCAATGCTAGTATTCCCATTAAAGTCATTTTCTCGCAGCTTGTAAGCAATATCTACTCGCTGGGGTAAGGGGAAGTAGTCCCCCCACCTCCAGGCGATCGCTTTGATTTTATACTCTTGATGATTAATAGTTTGACTGAGTGTTAATTTAATATGACCTTTACCAACAATTTGTTGAGAAATCACTTGTAGATTTCCTGTCCAGAATAACGGGTCTGGGTTCTCCATACCACAAGGATGAAGAGCATTTAGCTCCTGGTACAACTGCTGATTGATTTGACTCAGGTCAAGTTCAGCATCAATTTTAACTAGTGGACTGAGATGCTGTAGTTCTAGACACTGATTAGCAAACTCAGATAATCGCGATCGCAATAAGTCTAAATTATCCGCTGCCAAAGAAAAACCCCCAGCTGCTTTGTGTCCCCCAAATTTGCCCAGTAAATCATGACAATATTGTAACGCCTCAAACACATTAAACTCAGGAATACCACGAGCGGAACCGCGAATACGTCCACATTCTTCATAAGTGCCAATAAACACAGGGACACCGTAGCGCTCCACCAAGCGAGAGGCAACAATCCCAATTACACCATGATGCCAATCAGGTTGTACAACCACTAATACCCGGTCTTTGGGGAGAGCAGAAATAAAGTGTTCTTCTACATAAGCGATCGCTTCTTGTTCAATTACCTCGCACATTTGCTGACGACTAGTGTTAGTTAACTCACACTCCATCGCACATTCTAAGGCTACCGTCATATCATCGGTAGTTAGTAATGAAATCACCGTCTGAGGGTCACCAATACGACCAATAGCATTAATTCGTGGTCCCAAGCGAAAACCGATATCTTCTGGTTTCAAAGACTTAGAAGAAGTATTTCCCCCAGGGAATAGTTCCCCTTGTCCCTCTTTCCTGACCTGCAAACCAGCCGCCTGAATTAGAGCTTTAATTCCTGGTAAATGAGACTGAGGTAAATGTTTTAAACCCCGTTTTACCCAGCGACGATTTACACCTGTTAAAGGTGCTAAATCAGCAATTGTACCTAGGGTAAATAAAGCCAACATCGGCTGCACTAAGCCTTTCATCGCTCCCAACCGTTGCCCTAGAGATACTGCTAAAATGTAAGCAACACCCACACCCGCGACACCGCGATAAGGTGAAGACTCTGCAATCAGTTTTGGGTTGAGGATAGCATTAGCTGGGGGTAATTTAGGGGGGATGTCGTGGTGGTCAGTGACAATCACATTCATACCCAGTTCTCTGGCTCTGGCTATGGGTTCATAAGCAGAAATCCCATTATCCACCGTCAGAATTAGGTTTACACCTTCATTGTGAAACTCTTCAACAATGCGTTGATTAATCCCATAACCATCACGCATCCGACTAGGGATAGCGTAATTCACATCAGCCCCAAAACTGCGGAGACTACGCAACAGTAAAGCGGTGCTAGTCATACCATCGGCATCATAGTCACCACAGATAGATATTTTACCATGGGATGCGATCGCCTGTTGCAATAAATCCAAACTAATCCCTAAATCAGGGAATTCTTCTAAAGGCGAAGGTAAATCTAAAGATTCAGGATTTAAAAACCCTTGTGCTGCTTCTGGAGTAGTAATGCCACGATTAATTAATACTTGGGCAATAATAGGTGAAACATTAGTTATCCTAGCCAAACTTTCCGCCCATTCTGGTTGCTGGCGATAAATTTGCCAACGCTGACGAGGTAACCGCTGTTGAGATATTGTAGATTTTGGGAAAGCTTCCTCTAGCACAATTATTCAAGCATTCTTTTCTCATCATTAAAGCACACAGCGATCCCCCCAGCATTAAAAGACAGCCACATCATCTGCGAGTAACTTTTCTGCAGCTTCTAACATAGATGCAGCAATATCCTTTAAATCTTCACGATTATCTAAGTAAGTTTGCAAAGCTGACCTAGGGTCAATACTGCTACTAGCGGTTAATTCGGGAATTCTCGGACGCGCCAATTGGCTGACTAATTCTGCTTTAATTGTATAACTGTGAGCTAAACTCAAAGCTTTATGAATAGCAGCAGTCTCAATGACATCCATCTGTTCCGAGCGGATTTGATAAATTAACCGCACTACAGCATCTTGAATATGATATTTAGCGATCGCCTTGATTAAAGCAGCTTGAGGATGATCTGCTGTGGATATATCCACCTCAATCGTCCGGAAAGTTCGCACAGGTAAAGGACAAAATTCCCAATTAGCCCTTCCCCGCGCCAACTCTATAATTACATAGCCCTTATCTTCTTTTTCCTCACTAAAATCCACCCGTTCAATACTTCCCGGATAAATCACAGGTGGGTTATTCGATTTATTCAAATTCTGGTGACAGTGAACATGTCCTAAAGCCACATAATCAAAACAAGGTCGCGTCAGCAAAGATAGAGGTAAAGTAAAACCCTTCCCCACCGCTAAAAGACGTTCAGCGCCCAAAGTAGCATTATCAGCCATCAAATGAGCCAAAAGCACAGTCGGAACATCAGGGTCAATGCGCCGAATTTCTCCTTCTAAAGCCACTTGTAGACGTTGTGTTAACATTTCGTTCACCTCAGCCAAAGAAGCATTTTTAGTTTCCTGACGGGTCATCAACGTAGAACGAGTTAGCCAAGGTAAAGTAATCACCTGAACCTTACCACTACGGGTATTAATATGGTGTGTGGTTAAAGTATCACCCACCACAAACCCCCGCACCCCTAAAGTGCGGTAAATATTTAAACTTGCGCCTCCCGTTCCTTGAGAATGTTGGTCATGGTTCCCCACCAACAGCACTGTAGGAATATCTGCATCAACCAGGCGGCGAAACTGACTAGCAAAGGCTTCTTGCACATATGGCGCTGGGGTAGCGTCTGGGAACGCATCACCGCCAAATAAGACTAAATCTACCGGGTCTTGTAGTGCCCGGTCAATACATCGGGATAAAGTCTTGACAAAATCTTCTAAACGTGTATTTAGTCCTGTGTCCGGATTTATGCGCCCGTGGGAGAAACCGCTCCCCATGTGGATATCCGCAAGATGCAAGATTTTAATCATCTTTGTCAAGTCTCATAGTCATCACAGCTTAGGTTAATTTGAATATTAAAATCCCATTAATTAACCACTACTTGCAACTGATTTGCTTTGATTATTCATATTGGATTCTGAGATGGCTGGAAGAATTATACATTGTTCTGCAGCGCCTGCGATCGCCAGCAATCAATATTTCTATAAAATAATATAAATATCTTGACAACTCCATTCAAGATATCCTCAGATATCATCCCTGATAATTCCCCTGACTCTCATTGCAATCACTCACATGATCCTGTATTGCTCGCAACTTCTGATGTACACAAGCTACATACCACATATAATCATCAATCTTAGTACTAACCGCTTGATTAATATATTCCTGTGCTAACTCCAGTTGCTTTTCCGCCTCAAAATATAATCCCACATAGAGATATGTATAAAAAATATTACGCTGATTAGCGTTTTTACTGACTTGAATTAAAATATCGGGAGAACAGCGCCCCGCATATAAATCATATACCCGGCCCATCACCAATCGCGGGTCATTTTTTACTTCTAATAAACACTCACGCGCCACAGTAACACCATCAGCTTGAGCAATACAAAGATAGCGCCAAACAGTTTCTTCCACATCTTGGAAGTTAACAGTTAAATCTGCCTCAAACTGTTTAACGCCCTCTGCAAATCTACCAGCATAATAATATGATAGTCCCCTCTGCCACAAATATGGTGTTAAACGCGGATCAAGTTTTTCCGCCATGTCAAAATCAGCAATAGAACCATTGATATTTCCTAGCTGAAAATGAACCATCCCCCTTTGCACATAAGCTTGAGGGTCATGGGGACGGTTGGTAATCACATCATGCCAACGCCTCAGCTTTTGTTCTAGCATATTATTGGTCTTGATTATCCTCACATTTAATCATCTAATAAACTCATTAGGGCTGCAATTTCCGGGTTTTCTGAATCGCATAATTTCTGCTGTAACTCTAATATTTGATTTTGTAATATTTTACAGGTGTAAAGCAGATTAGATGTTTGGGCAACTTTTAATTGACTCTGTTTGATTCTAATTTTCCTCAATAGTTCATTTACTGCCTCAACTGTTTCATAGTCTTCATAAATCATCGTTGTGCACCCATTAAATTCTTACCTAAACAAATTACAAAATCAATATATATAGTATCCTGCAACTAAATCTACCACATAAATGTATAAATTGTAAAATTATCCTAGTATTCCCGTAGACCCTCCCTCTCTAAAATCAAGGTGATTCTTGTCTCATGCTTACCCAGAGATCCCCCGCAGCATTTGTTTAATTCTTTTCACAAGTCATATTTTGTCAGATAAATCACTTTCTTAGAGGATGTTTGGAAAGTATTAAACAGGTAATTTTTATATTAGGGAACAGGGAACAGGGAACAGGGAGCACCGGAGCAGGGAATGGGGGACACTCCGAAACAATAAAATCCAGTCCCCTCCCCTTACAAGGCTATCCATTACCCGGATCTTTCTTAACATTCGTGAGAGCGATCGCTCGCAAACCCCCAAACCTTAATCCTCCGTTGATGATTCTCAATAAAATAAGGGTTTTATCAAGAACAATAAGGTACATTTTGTCAAGAGTAGGGAAATTTTCAAGCGTTGAAACCATTGCCACATAAATGTTTCAAGATTGTTAAGAAAGATGTGAGTAATGAATAGCCTTACAAGGGGAGGGTTAGGGTGGGGTGAAACAATAGTTGATACACTAATCATGACTTATCAAACATCCTCTTAGAGTATAAACATCTTACAAATCTCATGGCATACCTATACATAGATATTTGGTCATAGAGTCCAGTAATTTCATAGGTGTGAATTTTACCTCGACTATCTTGATTTTTTGGGGATTTTGTGGAATTTTGAAGTTTTTCAATGAGCATCCAGTTAGGAATTGTCTAACTCCGTATCATTAATCTATCCCAAGTAATAAATAGTCCGATCATCATAAAAAATCTCATCATAAAAATTTTTATTAATATCTGCTGTTGAGATTTTTTTATGTTATAAAGCTGACAGAAATTAATGCCAGATGGGAACAATTTCTATGGAAATAGAACAATTAGATTGTTTTAAAGCCTACGGACAATTTATCTTGGAAAAACTGGAATCAGTACCCCAATACCCTTCTCAACAAGAAGATTGGGTACCCACTAAACTAGATGATTGTGTGGCGCGGATCCGAGAAGCTGCACAGAAAACTGTACAACTTGCCACATCTCCAGTGAAAATTGGAGTCATGGGAGAATTCAGTAGCGGCAAAACTTTGCTTTTAGGTAGCTTGATTGGGTATGCTGATGCCTTACCAATTAGTGAGAACCCAACTACAGGTAATGTTACAGCCGTGCATATGTCACCCCAGTCAGGCTTTGTAACTACTCACGCCAACAATTATACCATAGAGTATCTTTCTCATCAAGGGGTGAATGAGTGTTTGCAATTCATGTTGCACGAAGCCAGTCGCCGCAGTAGCGCAGCTGGACTTCCACCTATACCCATGTCAAAATTAAAGACCGGCAAAGATATTATTAACTGGTGCGAAGAAGCATGGAACAGTAGCAAAAACTTAGAATTACGTTATTTACTACGAGAGTTAGTATTATTCCTTCGCACTTATCAAGCATATGGGCAAGCAATGTGTGGTGTCCACTATCAAATTGATGGTAACATCGCCCGGGAGGGACTACAGCTACCTGAACAACCGTTAGCTATCCAAACTCTTCGGTTTGAGGACTTACCTCCATCTCATATTCGATTACCCAGCCCACCCCAGAACCTCACGACTAAATTATTACATAACAGTTTCTCGCTGATCCACCGTGTTAATATTGAAGTGAAGATATCACGGGAAATCTGGGATTTTAGCGGTGCTTCGGAATTTATTATCTTAGATTTTCCTGGATTAGGTGCTGCTAATTCAGGAGCTAGGGACACCTTTTTGTCACTGCGGGAACTAGCAGAAGTACAGACAATTTTAATCCTGTTAAATGCTAAAACCCCTGGAAGCGATCGCGCCAATAAAATCTTTACCATGATGCAGCAGCAGCGCCCAGGACAAGACCTGAAAGATTTAATTTTAGTGGGTGTGGGTCGTTTTGATCAGCTCCCCTTAGATAGTCAAGGTTATGAAAGAGAACTTGACCAATTCATCGCCAGTACTCAACCTTTAACAGAAAACGATGTTTTGAGTAAATTGAAAGTTCTGCAAACAACCATTGATGCTGCTAGTGCATTCATAATTCAACCAGACCGCATGGTTTTGTTATCCCCACTACTAGGACTAGCTGAGTTAGCAAAACGTTCTAGTACAGTTAAAGCAGGTTCACCGGAATTTTTAGCTACCTTAGACTATCCTGATTATCTCGAACGCTCCAAGCGATCGCAACAGAAATGGCAACTATTAAGCACTCGTCTGCTAGAATCTGACCCAAGAAGCCATTTAGGTACACAACTAAGTTACTTTGCCCAAGATGGTGGTGTTGCCAAACTGCGAGAATTAATTCAAAATCATGTAGCCAATCACGGAGTCAAACAACTGTATGAAGATACTCATAGAGCTGCTGAGAATTTAATGATACAACAAGAATACCTCAACAATATCATTAACGAAATTCACGAGCAAGGTATTCCCACCGCAGATACTCACAACCTAATTGAGTTGCGCTCTGCTATCGAAGGCTTAGATAAAACCTATCGCAATTTTCAAAAAACTTTGGCTAAAGAACCCCTCAAAGACCGGTGGGGAAATGTTGTCAGTGATGTCGTCAAAGACGAACTCACATTTAAAATAGTCAATTGGAACGAGTGGACATTGCTATTCAATAAAGCCAACAATGGTAATATTACCATTGCTGAATTTAAAGGAGCAGCTGGTAAGCTATTTGACAGAGGTAATAGAGTTAATAGCAGCCTACCTACAAAAAGTGAAGACTTTTATCCAGCTTTCGTTAAAACTATCAAGGAATTAGAAGAATTTGCCCGAGAACGGATTCATCAAGCAGTAGCAGACTTATTAAATAAATTGTCTCAGCAGATAGCCCCACAATCGGATTATCTACAGAATAATCTAAATCCAGAAATGGAACAAGATATTGAGAGGGAATTTGGGATAGAAGAAGCTGATATCTTCTACAAATTGCTGTTAGGATGCGACCCTAATCAATGGTTAGAAGCAATTATCGCCGAAATCAACAGCAAAGAAAAACCAGTTGCACCAGAGATGATCTTCCCCTTAGCCCGTAGAGATGAAAAACACAATATTGGTCAAATCTTTGACTGGTCTCCTGAGAAAAGTCCAGACTTACCCAGAACAGGTAATCACCAACTTTTGGTATTGCGACTACGAGATGAAATCATTGCTACTGCTAGCCTGCATTTGGTGCAATATGTCAGCGAAATCAATCAGCAGGTGAACACTGAATTAGCAGGTATTTTAGATCAAATTATTCCCAGTTTGCAAAATATTTCTAAAAAAGAGGCTTTACTCAGATACATTGCGGCTGGGAATTCTCCAGCTAAAGTTAGTATTCCCCATTGGTTGCAGATTCTCGCAGAAGTTGCCACAATTTCTTATCAATACGGGAATTTAACAGTTGCCAAAAACCCTTGATTATATAGACTTTAAGAGTTTAGTATTGTGGAGATTTCTAGGTATTAGGGTACATTCTCAGTCTTGACCACAGATACTCAGTTAAACCTGGCAATTTATGATTAATTTGAGGAGAAAGAAATGGCTGTAGAAATTCGGCTACCACCTAATTTTCAAGTGTATATTAAGGAAAACGAATATTTGGAACTACCCACCATCCAACTGATAGCAGCTGGGGATAATGTCCCTCACATTGCCAGAATTAATTGCATTGTTACCGGTACCCCAGAGGAATTAGCATTCCAAATTAAAAAAGCATATAAACCATTTGATTCTGTAACTCCTAAAATTTCCCAAATCGGTCAATTAGAGCAATATCCTTGTAAGGTAACTCGTCCTTTACGAAAACCCATTAACTGCACTTTGGTAGTGACCGTTGAGTATTTCGACTCTGATCCTTTAGGAGATCCACTACTTTGTGAACCCCGGGAAGCTGAAGCTTCGTGTTATCTCTGGTCACCATTAATCGATGATCAAGAAATCATTGAGACCGAAGCCATCACTATCCCCATAGAAACTAGTCCCTATATTGAAAACCAACCACAAAAAAGATTTCCCGGATGGTTAGCACTCGATTTTGGTACATCCAATTCTACAGTCACACTCTTTGATCCTATTGAGATTCCCATCGCCGAAATTTTACCCAGAGAACAAGAAATCAGATTACGCTATCGCCTGGCCGAGTGGTTGAGCTCCCCCCCATCGGTAGCTTTACCCGAGGTCAACCCCCATGAATGGGAGAAATTTATTGCTGATGTGAGCAAACACCTAGAAATAGAACCCTATAATCTTGCATCAGTTTTTGAAACTGACCAAAAAGAGCGATTCTTAGAAGCCATTCGCCAAATAGAATTATGTCTAGGTAACAGTGAAAAATTCCGGCGGGCGACTAGCAAAAAACTTTACCAAATATACCATGAGGTATTTCGTGTACCTACTTTAGAATCGCAAAACTTAATCCCTGTCGTCTTAGATATTAATCGCCGTGATACAGAAATACCCAGCGAATTGGAAATCTTTAGCCTGATAGATTTAGAACTACGTATGGGTAGAGAAGCCAGGGATAACCGCAAAAAAGCCATCGCCCAAGGTAACAGCGTCTCTTTAAAAGAAATTATCAGCAGATTTCACCACTCACCCAAGCGCTACTTTGGACAAGATCGCACTTTCCCGGTGATTTTAGATAATCAGCAAGAAATAATTCATGTTAACCAACTGATCCAAGCAGCTTGGGCCCATTTAATCGATTTAACCGAAGATTACCGCCAACGCGCTAGGCGCAAGTTTTCTGAGGGAGATTTCGTTACAGCTGTTGTAACTTACCCTACCGTTGCTCCCCCATTAGTGCGTAAGGAAGTTAAAGAATTAGTGGAACAGTTGGGTATTGATGATGTACAAACCGCTTATGATGAAGCTGTGTCAGTGGCAATCTTCTTTTTATGGCGAGAATTTGGCGGTAATCTCAATATTGGCATTGAATCATTTAAAACCCGTTGTCGTCAAGTCGAAAACAAATGGTCACAAAATGTCCTCGTCTTGGATATCGGCGGCGGAACCACAGACTTAGCCTTGATTGAATTGACTTTAGAAGATAATACCCCTACCTTTGCAGACCATGAAGATAGAGGATTAGGAGGACGTTACTATAAACTCACTCCCAAACTGTTAGGATCATCAGGTCATTTACAGTTAGGCGGTGAATTAATTACCCTGCGAATATTTAGATTATTAAAAGTAGCGATCGCGGACTTTTTATTAACAGCAATAACTACAGGTGACATCGAAAGCGAAAAGTTAGAAGATTTAATTAATACAGAACTAAATGAACGTTTTCTTGAACAAGGAAAATTTCAAAGTGGCAGTTTATTAAAATGTGTAGATAAGGAAAACCCCGACGGTGATGCTGCTTATAAAGACGCCCTAGACACCGCAGAGAAAGTATTACCCACCAGATGGCAACAAGTCCCCCAACGCCTACAAACATTTTACACCCTCTGGGATTATGCTGAAGCCGCTAAACTCAAACTGGGGCAAAAATCAGAGCATCCTTTTTTAAGTTTTAGTATTTCCGAAAGTCAAATTTCTGAACTTCTGACTCAAAGTGGAATTAAATTTGAAATTACTAACCCTAATAATATTAGCCTCATCATCGACAGCGAACAATTTGAACGCGCCGCAGCTTCCACTATTAAGGAGGGAATTGGTATCGCTAAAGGACTCATGGAAAGTCGCCTAGGTTTCCATGGGCAAAATATAGATGCTTGGAATACTCATAAAGTTGACTGGTTGATTTTATCTGGTAAAACTTGCAACCTCGAATTAGTACAGCGCTACATCTACGAAGAATTTAGCAAATCCCCTTATTTCGTCTGGAACCCAGAAAGAATTACCTTTGTCTTGGAATTTACTAAACTCGCCACTTCCGCCGGTGCTTGCTACGCTGAGAAACTCCGCCGACTCAGATTTGACCCGGAAGAGTCTAAGGAATTGTTGCGTAAAGGAGCAAATCAGTTAGAAATAGACGTCAAAAATCTATTTTATTATCTACCTTGTAACTTCAAACGCAAGACCCAAAGCAACGCACTATTAACAATCTTCAAAGCTGGACAAGAACTTTATCAAATCACTCCCACAGAAACAGTCGCCAAAGTACGCACAGAATGGCAAGGGATACAATTAACTAATATTATTTATCGTCAAGACTATGAGGAAGGAGACCTACGACTGTGGGGAAGCTTTGACGGTAAAAACCTCATGGAAAAATTAGGGATGTCAGAAACTGATTTCCTCAAAAAAATCAAGGTTCAATTTGAAATCGACCAAACTCTAGAATTTAGCGTTTTACTTTGTCAAGGTAACCCCCATTATTTAATTGACATTCCTGGTATTGATGTCGGTGCTGCACTATTAGCAGCTTCAGAAACAGCAGCCCTATTTGCTGATGGTAAGTTAAAGTGGAATATCGCTTTAGAATCTCCTAAGCACAACTTAAATGATGGTGATATTGCAGTCAATGTGCTCGAGTCAGCAACTGTTGACCAGCCGAACGCCTATCATTTAGTTTTTGAAGTAGGAAAAGATAATAGTCAATTTCTGCGAGAATTTCACTATGTCCATCATGGGGAACAGCACTCACAACCGGGTTTAGTAAGTAATCCTTTACCTCCCTTTCCCCACAGTCATCAGCACACATTTTATATTTATCAAACAGATCCTACAACTAACACCAAAAAATGGATACGTATCGGCGCTTTAAGTAAACCAGATGTGGGGACAGATTACCCTTGTAAATATTACGTGACTCTTGATAATCAAGGTTTTCTGAGAATACACGCCGGTGAAGTTCCCTATTGGACTTCAACTAGTCAAGAATGTCTTAAACAACCAGGATGTGTTTATCGCGCCGAATTAGAACTACAACCTAACGAAGTCGATAAAGAACGCGACCCTTTTTGTGGTGTACATTAAACTTCCTCTGTTGAGTAGATACTTTAACGGGAGCATCTGAGTTTGTTAATGTTAATATTCCACCTCCTGCTCCCTCTGGTTGATCAGCAGGGGCTATCATTAGTTTACTATTATTCATGCAGCAATTACGTCAGTTATTGGCAATCAAAAATTCAGAGTTAGCTAAATTACTTAAATGTAATTTACATGGACTAGAGGCGACTTTAACTCAAGCTATGACAGAATTTCCCCTCGACCCTGGGACTAAAATATGTCAGGAGTTATTAGAGGAAATTTCCGGTTTATTGCAACCACCCCCAGATTTGACCCCAGAGAAGGCGATCGCAATCATATCCCTCCCAAAAAATGAATTAAAATTGGATCATTTGCGATTGGCTTTTAATGCTGATGCTGAACTGAAGTTATATTTAGGTACTGCTGAACTACAAAGCCAAAGCGATGCTGACCTATGGAACGAAATTCACCGCCAACTGCTGCGAGTTCCAGAGAATATCGCCACAGCTTGGCGACAGCGCGCCTTAGATTTAGCTGAACAAGTAGGCGCAGTTCCAGATGATTTAAACCTTGCTGAACTTCCTTTTAGCCGCGATGAAATAATTTATCCCGGACTCAAGGGGAGTGTAACAGCGCCGGGGTTATCCTTGTCTGAGACAGCCTTATTAAATACCGGAGTTAACCCAACTGACCAATATGGTAATTTATATTGTATCGCTGGCTTTGTACAGCTGTTCCTGAGATTTACAGAAATAGACCCAGACTTACATCATGCTTTAAAGAGTGTATTTACCTTTGATATTATGCCTTTGCACTCTCAGCCAGAACAACGCACTCAATATATAAATACTTTAAGCGATCGCTGGCAGCGTTTGCAACAAGCCGAGTCAAACTCCGATGAGTTATTAAGTCTGCGTGCCTGGATAGATATAGATGAAGCCATACACTCCCTAGTATTTATCCCACCCGTGGAGCGTTATTCCTGGTGGGGTAATTTACAGCAAGAATCACGACGGATTTTAAAAAAAATGGCTCAAAGGGCGCTAAATCTGGGTTATGATGTGCGGATTCGGCAGTTATCTGGACTTTATGCCGATGTTTGTTCTTTTTCTAAAGATGACCTCCAACTTAACTGTGGTGGTATTCCTGGGGAAGTTTTAACTTGTCTGCGGGTGTATGCGCGCATTAATCAAGAGGAAACTCCAGGACGGGTTATATTTCGCTCTTGGCGTTAGGTTTCTATTTTTTCCCTTTACACTCCCCTAGAAAGCTTTTTGTACTAGGGTTTCGACAAATTACAGCAGATTTTTCCAGACATTTATATAAGAAATTGGGTAACCACCACTACAGAAATAATCAGCCCTTACAAAAATATCAATCTGAATACAGATGACCAGGCTTATATAAATTTACTTTTAACAAAAAATAAAGATTAATCTAACATTTTTGATATCAATAAATTACAGATTTATCTGTGTTAGTCTATCTAAATCTATGAACCTGTAGCTTATCTACGAAACGCGCCGCTCATGCTCAGGGCTAGTTCATCATGCCTTTGTGATCACAAACAAAGCAATATGCTGTAAATATCTCACCAATATTGTGATGTATAAGATACAAAAAACCAGCAATAGTAATGACATCTGTAAATCTATTAAAGTTGACTATGTTTTTTGCAACTTAGGGACAGTCTTATTAAGTTTCTTGCTCATGTTGACTGCTATTACCATCAGGTCTGTATCTGCGGCGGATAATGCACAGAAAAAGATAATTTTAGCCAATCAAATAAATCAGGGTTTTTCGGGTGAAAATAGCAAAAAATTACCAATTTACCCATTTAATAGGAACTCACATATCAGCCGAAATGACAGATCGTTAACATCAGAAAAAACTCATATATTTGCTAAATTAAACACAATTAACGGTGAGGATTTAGCTGTTAAAATTGAACGGGAAAAAATCAGGAATTCTGCTGTTGATTATCTGGGTTTTTCATCTAAGAATGTACTAGAAAGCAAAACAGACCTAAGTCAAAACCTATTGACATATAAGCACGATAATATTTATGGAGAATCACCAGAAGAAATATCACAGTTAACTAATTTAGTTAATTTATTGTCGCAACAAGAACCTGAATTGATTACAGGGGCAGAACTTCCATTACCTGAGGAGGATATTTCTAGGGATAGTAATACATTACGCCAAGAACTATTAATTGATCCCATCATCAAAACCCAAGAAAGATTAATCAACCCTCAACCTCGGAGGGCTTTACCGGGTTCAACAGCAGGTACTCCTTCTGGATATGGTGCGAGTGGTGGTCAAGTCTATGTTGGTATTGGTTTACTTTTCCCTTTAGAGGAAAATTCCGATGGATTTTTGGATGGTTCTTACTCCGCTGGTTTTGGGTTAGGAGATCCATTGAAATCTGTAGGGTTGGAAGTTAATGTTAACTTTGCCAGTTCCGGAGGTACTTATCTTAAAGGTGGAGAGTTTGATGTGGGGACTAGCGGCTATATGGGGTTAAAACTCCACAAATACTTACCTGACCGTACAGCTGTAGCCGTGGGTTGGTCAAATCCTATCAAATGGGGAGAATCTTCCGACAATAAAAATACCATTTATGGAGTAGTTACTAGGGCATTTATACTACAACCAGACAACCCAAATCATCAATTACCTTTGACTGTTTCTGTGGGTTTTGGTAATGGCGGTTTTCGTTCTCTAGGTGCAAGAAGAGTAGCAGAGAGTAATAATGGTAATATTTTCGGGAGTTTAGGTTTAAGAGTCATACCTGAAGCATCCCTAGTCGGTAGCTGGACGGGAAATCGTCTAAATATGGGTGTGTCTATTGCTCCTTTCAAGAACAGTCCCATAGTTATCAATGGCGTGGTAACAGACATTACTGGTAATTTTGATACTGGGTTAGGTTTGGCGCTGAGTGCAGGTTACAGTTTCAAGTTTTAAGCAATTTCATCAACCAACCAGAGAAATCATGAAGAAACAAACATTCTTGCTAAATTTGGCGGTAGCACTGGCTTGTTTTACTTATCTAGCGGCTGCGCCTAATAGAGCCTATGCTGGTAAGGAGATTGTACCGGGTAGTTCTGCAGATTCGGCCTCTTTAATTGGGGATAAGGAGATAGTACCGGGAACTGGTATAGATTCTGCTTCCTCAATGGGTGGTATTGTACCGGCACGCGGGGTTAATGTCCAAGTTGTTAATAATGGTAATGCTTCCGGAACAGTTTTGAGAATCACCCCAGAAGTTCAGAATAATTTGAATACAGTTCTCGATCAACTACTCAGTGCAAGTCTGGCGAAAAATACCCCATCTGATTCCATTCAATATATCTTACAGGGTGAAGATAATATACATCAGGTCAAGTCTTCTATAGTCAGTTTAGAAGTGTCACCATCACCGGTTACGTCACTGGTCAATGCTTTAAGTGAACTGACAGGTGCAGACCGGAATGTCGATATTAATAAGTTGAATGATGCTCTGAACGCCTATAATCAAATTGTGCTGGAAAGTAGCCCGGTAGTTCTGCAAGCATTAGCGAAAAACCCAAGTTTTACCGCAGTTAATCATCTGCTGAGTCAATTAAGAGTTGCTCTAAATCAAAACTAAAATTTTAGATATACTGATCTAACTTCCTCTGGCTTTAGTCAGAGGATTCCTTGGGGAATATGCTCAATAGTCAATATCACCCTCGATATTATTTACCACCAGCAAAAAACAGTGGTAACACAAGTGCCACTATAATTCCAACCAACACAAAAATCTCAATAATTCTCAGTGAAAAATCCCTCTGCATTAATTGGTTAATTTGGGTACTCCAATTATTAACGGTAAAATTACTAAACCAACTACCCAAACGACTATACCAGTTTTTCGGACTATCTCCTGGGCGTAATTTCCATGACCACATTGATAGTAACAATGGCACACCACCCACTTTAGCAGACATCAAAAGATGAATCGCTAAAAAACTAACCATAATTACCCAAGCTATCAGATGACAATAATACCATGGGTGATCAAGTTGCCTTGTAGGTAGCCATTCCTCTTTCATCATTCTGCCAGATATTACCGCCAAAACCGAGGCCAGCAACATCAGAGTATTGATAATCCGTTGTAAACTCAGCCACCAAATGGGTTTACCAACCTGTGTCAATTTTTGTATGGAGTCTGGTTGTAATAGGCGCCTTTGTCCCCCATGAAAGCTATAAAGTCCAAAAGCTGGTAATAACAGTAAAAAGAATAAAGCTACAGTTCCATGAATATCTTGAATTGGGTCAATTCTAGGAATGAGGACTTTGCCAAATCTGCCATCGAATGTGTTGTAAACTAAGAAGCCGGTAATGATGGAAGTAATGACTAAAATTCCATTAATACCATGGAGAACTCGCAACAACAAAGGCTGATAAGGGGCTGAACGACTCATAGATAATCTTGACTTGCTGTTTATGGTACGATGATTATAAGTCTATTACTAGGTAGTTCTGACTCAAAACACTACATCAGCCTCGAGAAACTACATCAGAACTTAAAATGGTTACAATAAATAAATGATATAATACCCTATTACTCTCACTCACCCTGGTTTTATGGGACTGCCAATTGTTGCTATTATCGGTCGCCCGAATGTGGGCAAGTCTACCCTGGTTAATCGTCTCGCCGGGGAGCAAACGGCGATTGTCCACGATGAACCGGGTGTAACACGCGATCGCACTTATATGCCATCTTACTGGGGCGATCGGGAATTTCTGGTTGTAGATACAGGTGGCTTAGTATTTAATGATGATACGGAATTTCTACCCCTAATCCGCCAACAGGCACTAACGGCGCTCTCACAAGCCAATGCGGCGATTTTTGTGGTAGACGGTCAAACGGGGCTGACAGGTTCCGATCAAGAAATTGCTACATGGTTACGCCAGCAACCAGTACCCGTGTTACTGGCTGTGAACAAATGTGAATCCCCAGAACAAGGAGCAATTCAAGCCTCAGAATTTTGGGCTTTAGGGTTGGGGGAACCATTCCCAATTTCGGCAATTCATGGAAGTGGTACAGGGGAATTACTCGATGAGTTAATAACTCACATCCCCATAGTCAAAGAAGTAGAGGAAACTAACGAGATTAAGGTCGCGATTATCGGCCGCCCCAATGTGGGTAAATCCAGTTTATTAAATGCTTTTGTAGGAGAAGAAAGGTCAATAGTTAGCCCTATTTCCGGGACAACCCGCGATGCTATTGATACCGTGGTTGAAAGCAATGGACAAGTTTATCGCTTGATTGACACCGCCGGGATTCGCAGAAAAAAACAAATAGAATACGGTACGGAGTTCTTTAGTATTAACCGTGCTTTTAAAGCTATTCGTCGCGCCGATGTGGTTTTATTGGTGATTGATGCTTTAGATGGAGTCACAGACCAAGACCAAAAATTGGCCGGGCGGATTATCGACGAGGGTCGAGCTTGTATAATTGTGGTGAATAAATGGGATGCCATCGAAAAAGATTCATACACCATTTACGACT
The DNA here is from genome assembly GCF_015245355.1 of Anabaenopsis elenkinii CCIBt3563. GTDB lineage: Bacteria > Cyanobacteriota > Cyanobacteriia > Cyanobacteriales > Nostocaceae > Anabaenopsis > Anabaenopsis elenkinii. Next base: position 3,536,924 of record NZ_CP063311.1, read on the forward strand.
ACGAAAAGAGTCTAGAAGCCCGGTTACATTTTACAGAATGGGCAGAAACCATTTTTGTGAGTGCTAACACAGGACAACGGGTAAATAAGATTTTAGACTTAGTGAATGAAGCAGCACAGTCACACAAACGCCGTGTAACTACCTCTGTAATTAACGAAGTTCTCACAGATGCTGTCAGCTGGCATTCACCGCCAGCTACACGTGGCGGTCGTCAAGGTAAAATCTATTATGGCACTCAAGTAGCAGTGCAACCCCCAACTATCGCCCTATTCGTCAACGAGGCTAAACGCTTTAATGACAATTACCGCCGCTACATTGAGCGACAATTCCGCCAACAATTAGGATTTAAAGGGACACCTATCCGGTTAATTTGGCGCAGTAAGAAAGTGCGCGAGATGGAAATTGGTAGCGTCAACAGAGCAACTCGCGTCAAATAAGTTTATTATCTTCTCAGGCTTATTTTGCGATCTGTCAGGCCACAATAGTAAATATCAAGCCTGACTCTCTCCTACTTAGCACTGAATAAATGGACTTATTGCGATCGCTACCCCTCGGACTATACTTAGAACAGCCGCAAACTTGGCTACACAAACTGGATGCGCGGGTAAAAATTGCTTGGTTGATGAGTTTTCTCACCAGCTACACCTTTGCCAATAACCAATGGCGAATACTACTAGTTGCACTGTTAATTATTTTGACTCTCGTGGCGAGAATACCCCAGCGAGTCTGGAAACAACAAATGGTATGGCTGTTAACACTGGCGCTGTTTGTATTTGTGATTATTAGTATTAGTCCTGATGGGCTGGGTGTAAGGTATCAACCGCGTTTACCCGCCGAGCCACAGATATTAATTCAGCCGGGAAATACTAATACAACCGATATTGTTCCAGTACCAACACAGGAAAATAAAAACTACAGCTACATTCTATTTGATCAAGGGCCAGTTAAGGTAACTCGTCGGTCAATTGATTTGGCTATTAGAGTCAGTACAATTATATTTACTGTGATTTACAGCAGTAACCTGTACCTGCTGACAACTGCACCGGAAGAAATTACAACTGCTATAGAAAGTTTAATGCAGCCACTGGCAAGGTTTAAAGTGCCGGTAACTGAAATTACTCTCACCTTAACTTTGTCCTTGCGATTTATCCCCCTAGTTCTTGAAGAGGTGCAGAATTTAATTCGCTCTGTAACGACTAGGGCGATTAATTGGAAAAAACTTGGCTGGAAAAGAGCCGCTCAGGTTTGGATGATAGTAGCACACAGACTTTTAGAGAATCTCCTATTACGCGCTGAACAAATGGCTAACGCTATGATGGTCAGGGGTTTCACTAGTCCTAGTGAACATCAAGTCAAATGGCATGAATTACGTCTGAGAGCTAGGGATTGGCTGGCGATCGCTATTCTCACTCTATTTTGGGGTGTGAGGCTAGTTCTAGGACATATGGCTTAGTTGCTGATCCTAGTTACTAATCCTCTAAGCTATTTTGTGCCACAGGCTGATAATTATGGCAATATATAAACAGAACAAAGTAATTACCTGGGTGGTCTCTTGTGCATTTCTACTTTCCTGTTGTCAACCTGATCTGCTAAGTCACAACAGGAAGCAGTTTTGATAACTGCCATACACAGGCCAAAATCACTAATTTTCTTATAAGCTCACGAAATATGCTGGCGAAAGGGGTGTATTATCTTGTGAAAATTTGTACTGAACTACGAAAAGATATATACTCCTAACTTGACTGTTAAATGAATCCAGAAAACCTAGAAACCTACATCAATCATCCAACTTGGGGTTTGCTTTATCGCATCTGTATGGTCGATGACAACCAGGATCTATTCACTACACTTTACGCCCAACGTTTATTTTTTGTGGTGTCCAACGATATTAAAGGTCTCAAATTTCAGTCCATAGGACGCACTGAAGCCCGAATGTTGTTAGAAAATCGCTTGCGTACTCTGCGTCGCAGTGGTTCATCCCAGGAGTACGATCAACTTCAGAGTGTTTTCCAGCGCACATTCCAATGACCAGTTCCATTAGCGAACGTATTACTAGTATTTGTGGTTCACTACCTGCTTCAGTGCGGTTGGTTGCTGTGAGCAAGACATTTCCGCCTGAGGCAATTCGGGCTGCTTATAATGTGGGAATTCGCGATTTTGCCGAAAACCGCATTCAAGAAGCAGCCAGTAAACAAGCCCAGTTACACGACTTATCAGATATCACATGGCACTTTATTGGCCACTTGCAAGGCAATAAAGCTAAAAAAGCTATAGAATTATTTGATTGGATTCATTCAGTGGACAGTTTAAAACTAGCCCAGCGTTTAAATCAATTGGCAGCACAGTTAGGAGTCAGTCCTCAAGTTTGTCTGCAAGTCAAAATCCTCCCTGACCCTAATAAGTCAGGTTGGAACGTTCCCGAACTACTAGCCGACTTACCGGATCTGAACAAATGTGAGGATTTACAAATTCAGGGTTTGATGACAATTCCGCCTTTAGGATTGAATGAAGCCCAGATAATGAATGTATTTAATAATACATACAAATTAGCTAAAGAAATCGACCAGCAGAACTGGTCGCACCTAAAAATGCGGGAAGTTTCCATGGGTATGTCGGGGGACTACCAACTGGCAGTACAGGCTGGAGCAACTATGGTAAGATTAGGTACTATCTTATTTGGTGACAGAACCTAGGAGATGACATCTTAATTGTTGCTTCGGGTATTAACATTACCAAGGATAGAATAGATACATAGGTTAATCCCTGGTTATATACAGTCATACAAAAAATAAATTTGATTTAGGATGAGTAGCAAAAAAATCCGGGAAGGCAAATTTTTACCTGGAACAATAATTACGCTGTAATCTTGACGCGTTATTTTGTGTAAGTTAATCTACAGGCGTTCCCTCAAATTTCAACTGACCAAACCTATTTGTTATATCAACCTATGAAGGACAAGAAAAGTATTCAATCTTAACTGTGTACTGAGCGACTATGGCTACATTTAATAGCCAAATCAATAAGGGTAATTTTTATCAGGAGCATAAAAATGAATAACATTTTTACTAAACTTCGAGATTTTGTAGGTCTCAATGAGCAAGTAGAATATGAATATTACGAAGAGGAACCGGAAACGGAGCCTGGTAGCTACCACAACCTGTATCAAGAGGAAAACCCCCACACACCACCCGCACCGGCTAGTGTTCAAAATCGACGCTGGCAGGAACCCATGACTACAATGAGTAATGATATAGCCTCAGGATCGAAGCCTACGATGGGGAATGTGATTAACATGCCAGGATCAATTAACGGGATTTCAGAAGTGTTAGTACTTGAGCCTCGAACATTTGAAGAAATGCCCGAAGCTATTAAAGCACTCAGAGAGCGTAAGTCAGTTGTTTTAAACTTGACGATTATGGATCCTGATCAAGCACAACGAGCTGTAGATTTTGTAGCCGGTGGAACCTACGCCCTGGATGGACATCAAGAGCGCATTGGAGAAAGTATATTTTTGTTTACGCCCAGTTGTGTGCAAGTTAGTACGCCGGGGACTGTTCTGCATGAAGTACCACAAGCGCCACTTCGTCATTCACGTCCCTCCACTACTTCCAGTCAAAGCTGGGGTACGGACGTTAACAGAATGGTGCAATGAAGTTATATCAAAATATAGTGGGAGCGTGAGAACCCCTGCGCTTTAGCGAGGGGATGAAAAGCGACTCAACAGGATTTACCCTGTCGTATCCTGACTACAAAAAACTGATTGACAAGGCATTTCTGATTAGTTAGGATAAAAAAGCATCCACAAATATGGTGAAAAACCCAAAAGATGTTTTCCTTAAGTAGCCACACAGCTAGATTTATTTTTAGCCGAGGTGGGTAGGGCATTTTGACTGTGCCACAACGATATTATTTATTCAAATTTTTAAATAAATAAAATCGTAAACTTTGCGTAGCGTGTCTTCAGACCGCGTAGCAACATCAGTTTAGAATCCCCTGTGATTCTATCCAGGGGAGAAGTCAATAGTTCAACTCAAATTTTTGATGATTGTAGGAGCAGGTTTAACCAAGATGGTATGATGCCATCAATGAAGGGTTTAAACCTGCTCTGATTGACTATATAACTTAATGACTATTAAATTGGGCTTAATTGGTGGCGGAGTAATGGGAGAAGCGCTATTATCCCGCTTGATTGACCGGGGAATCTATCAACCATCGGAAGTGATAGTCAGTGAACCCCAACCGACACGCCAAAATTATTTACGGCAAACATATAATGTAACTGTAACTACAGATAATGCTCTGGTTTTCACAGAAGCTAAAGAAGTAGTATTATTAGCAGTAAAACCCCAGGTGTTCAGTGCGATCGCTCAAGAAATAGCGGATGTACTAAGTATAAGAATCTCACCTGTGGTGATTTCGATTTTAGCAGGAGTGTCTTTAAGCCAACTAGAATCAGCCTTTCCTGAACTACCAGTAATTAGAGCTATGCCTAATACCCCCGCCACAGTGGGGGAGGGAATTACAGCTTTGTGCTTAGGCGCATATACTAACGGCAAGCATCACAAAATAGCACAGCAGGTTTTCTCAGCAGTGGGGCAAGTGGTAGATGTATCAGAAATGCTCATGGATGCAGTTACTGGACTGTCGGGTAGTGGTCCGGCTTACGTAGCTTTGATGGTGGAATCATTGGCTGATGGGGGAGTAGCCGCAGGTTTACCCAGGGGACTGGCTCATCAGCTGGCTGTGCAGACTGTATTGGGCACAGCAAAACTGCTACAAGAAAACAAAATCCACCCGGGAGAACTCAAAGACCGTGTGACTAGTCCCGGTGGAACGACTATTGCTGGTATTGCTCAACTGGAAAGGGCAGGATTTCGCTCTGCTTTAATTGAAGCAGTCAAAGCGTCGGCATTGCGATCGCAAGAGTTGGGAAAGTGAGGAAAAATAGGCTAATGAGCAATGACAAATAGCCGTTAATATAGTAAAAAAGTCCGGTTGCAAATTTGATTGAGTGAATTATCCCGCACCATCTCCAGAACTAGACTTAGGGTTAATATTTCCCTTTGAACTGGATCAGTTCCAAAAAGATGCGATCGCGTCCCTAAATTCTGGACGCTCCGTAGTCGTGTGTGCGCCCACAGGTTCGGGCAAAACGTTAGTTGGGGAATATGCCATCTATAGAGCCTTATCCCGGGGAAAACGTGTATTTTATACAACACCCCTCAAGGCATTGTCTAATCAAAAATTACGTGATTTTCGTGAGGAATTTGGCTATGAGTTAGTAGGATTGTTAACTGGAGATAATTCCATTAACAGGGATGCACCAATTCTGGTCATGACCACGGAAATCTTCCGCAATATGCTCTATGGCACACCTATAGGGCAAGTGGGTATTTCCCTAGTAGACGTTGAGGCCGTAGTGCTAGATGAGTGTCACTACATGAATGACCGCCAACGAGGAACAGTTTGGGAAGAATCAATCATCTACTGTCCTCGTGAAATTCAACTAGTAGCCCTCTCCGCAACTGTTGCCAACAGCGATCAACTGACAGACTGGTTAAATCGCGTTCACGGTCCGACAGACCTAATTTATTCCGATTTCCGTCCCGTACCCTTAGAATTTTACTATTGCAATCCCAAAGGGCTGTTTCCCTTACTGAATGAAAGCAAAACTAAAATTAACCCCCGTCTAGCCAACAGAGGCAAAAGAAAGCAACAAGACAGGGGTAGAGGTGACAGACCAGAAGCCCCAGGGATAGCTTACATCCTCAGTCAGCTACAACACAGGGATATGCTCCCGGCGATTTACTTTATATTCAGTCGTCGGGGATGTGATAAGGCAGTCGCAGAAGTTGGTGATTTGTGGTTAGTTAATAATGATGAGTCGCAAATATTACGGCGGCAAATTGATGAATTTTTAACCCGTAATCCTGAAGCTGGGCGTTCTGGGCAAATTGCGCCTTTATACAGAGGTATTGCTGCTCACCATGCTGGAATTTTACCTGCGTGGAAAGGACTAGTAGAGGAACTATTTCAGCAGGGACTAATTAAAGTAGTATTTGCTACAGAAACATTGGCAGCAGGAATCAATATGCCAGCCCGGACAACAGTAATTTCTACCCTGTCCAAACGTACTGATTCTGGACATCGCCTATTAAACGCTTCTGAATTCCTCCAGATGGCAGGACGCGCCGGTCGCCGAGGCATGGATTTACAGGGTTATGTAGTTACAGTACAAACACCCTTTGAAGGCTCAAAAGAAGCGGCATATTTAGCTACATCCAAACCTGATCCCCTGGTAAGTCAGTTTACACCAAGCTATGGTATGGTCCTAAACTTGCTGCAAATCCACACAATCGAACAAGCCAGGGAACTGATAGAACGCAGCTTTGGGCAGTACATGGCAACGGTGCATTTAAGACCAGAATATGAAGCAATTGCGTCGCTACAAACCCAATTAGCCGAATTGAAAGCACAAATCGCCACAGTTAATGAACATGAACTAGCAGTTTATCAGAAATTGCGGCAACGCCTGAAAGTCGAACGCCAGTTATTGACAACCCTGCAAGCACAAGCTTTGGAAAGTCGCCAAGAAGAATTTGTGATGATGTTGAGCTTTGCAGTGTCGGGAACTCTGTTAAGTATCAAAGGTAAAGACCTAGATGTGTCTATACCTACAACAGCAGTGTTAGTGGGAAAAACACCTAGTACCGGTTCAGAAGCCCCTTACTTGGTATGTTTAGGGGAAGATAATCGGTGGTATGTAGTCACAACTGCCGATGTCATGGATTTATATGCTCAATTGCCACGAGTCGATGTACCAGAGCATATAGTACCACCCCCAAACTTACAATTAAAACCCGGGAAATCACTACGCGGTAATCAAGAAACATTTGCCATTGCTCAAAGCATTCCTCAAGTACAGCCCTCCTTTTGTATGTCCCCAGAAGTGACAGCACAACTGGGTCGCGTGACCGCAGTCCAAGCCCAATTAGAAGCTAATCCCATTCATCAATCCGGTAATGTCAGCAAGATTTTTAAACGCCGCGCTCGTTATGTGGAATTAGAGGCCGAACTTGAAGAATTACAATTACAAGTCGAGCAACACTCACAACACCATTGGGAAGAATTTGTCAATTTAATTTCTATCTTGGAATACTTCGAGTGTTTAGATAACTTAGTCCCCACCCAGTTAGGACAAATTGCCGCCGCCATTCGCGGAGAAAATGAATTATGGCTGGGTTTGGTGTTGGCTAGTGGTCAATTGGACAATTTAGACCCCCACCATTTAGCCGCCGCAGTTGCAGGTTTAGTCATCGAAACCCCCCGCCCAGATAGTAGAGTTCACTTTGAACTCAGTCACGAAGTGGTAGAAGCTTTGGCGACACTGCGGGGAATTCGCCGCAAAATATTTCAACTGCAAAGGCGGTACAATGTTACTTTGCCCATCTGGTTGGAATTTGAATTAATTGCCATAGTGGAACAGTGGGCCCTGGGGAAACCATGGAGAGAACTCTGTGAGAATACTACTTTGGATGAGGGCGATGTGGTGAGAATTTTACGCCGGACTTTGGATTTATTATCTCAGATCCCCCATGTTCCCCATTTGTCTGAGGATTTCCAGCGCAATGCTTATCGGGCGATGCAGTTAATTGATAGGTTCCCAGTTAATGAGGTGGCTGATTAATTACAGCCCATTTCATCGGTGTGAGGTATGTTAGGGCAGACCTTCTTGCCCACTCCACCAAAGTTTGAAGATGCCTATAGTGCCTAATCTCGGTGCAATCTGCTATATGTTTGTGGTTAACTTGAGATTTAATTAATTTTAAACACTAGCAACTTTTCAAAAGGAAAATAATAATGCGACTGTCAAAAATGTTATTTGTCACACTCAGGGATGATCCGGCTGATGCTGAGATTCCTAGCCATAAATTATTATTGCGGGCAGGTTATATTCGTCGCATTGGTAGTGGTATTTATACTTATTTGCCCTTGATGTGGCGGGTATTACAGAAGATTTCCCAAATTGTCCGGGAAGAAATGAACGCCACTGGCGCACAAGAATGTCTGTTACCCCAGTTGCAACCGGCTGAGTTATGGCAAGAGTCAGGGCGCTGGGATACTTATACTAAGGCTGAGGGGATTATGTTTTCCCTGGTTGACCGCCGTGAACAACAGTTAGGATTAGGGCCAACTCATGAAGAGGTAATTACTACTATTGCTCGTGATATGATTCGCTCTTATCGTCAATTACCTTTACATTTATATCAAATTCAAACTAAATTCCGCGATGAGATTCGCCCCCGGTTTGGGTTGATGCGGGGTCGGGAATTTATTATGAAAGATGGCTACTCTTTCCATGTGGATGAGGTCAGTCTCAAGGAAACCTACCAAGATATGTATCAGGCCTATAGCAATATGCTCCGCCGTTCTGGTTTAGCATTCCGGGCTGTAGAAGCTGATTCCGGGGCTATTGGCGGTTCTGGTTCTACGGAATTTATGGTATTGGCGGCAGCGGGAGAGGATGAGGTTCTTTATACTTCAGATGGTAAATATGCCGCTAATGTGGAAAAAGCGGTTTCTTTAGCCATTGATGCGGAAATTTCACCCTTTACAAGCTATGAGAAACGGGAAACACCAGGTACACAAACTATTGAGCAAGTATGTCAACTCCTCCAATGTTCTCCTACCCAAGTTGTGAAAAATGTCCTTTACCAAGCTGTTTATGACAATGGTGTAACTGTATTATTTTTGGTGAGTATTCGGGGTGACCAAGAAGTTAATGAGGTGAAGTTACACAATGAGTTGACTAAACTGGCTGCTGATTATAGCGCTAAGGCTATTATTGGCTTGGATGTACCTGATGCCCAAATGCAGCAAACATGGGCGGCTAAATCTTTACCTTTAGGTTATATTGCCCCTGATCTGGGAGATGAGTATATTGCTACTCGTAAACATTTATATTCTCAATTTGTCAGGTTAGTTGACAAAACAGCCGTTGATTTAAAAAACTTTATCACAGGTGCTAATCAATCAGGCTATCATGTTGTTGGTGCTAATTGGGGAGAGCAGTTTTTACTACCTAATTTAGTTGTAGATATACGTAAGGCAAGACCAGGCGATCGCGCTGTTCATGACCCTAGCCAAATTCTCCAAACCGCTAGAGGGATTGAAGTAGGGCATATTTTCCAATTGGGTACTAAATACTCCCAAGCTATGGGTGCAACCTATACAAATGAAGACGGGGAAGAAAACCCCCTATTTATGGGCTGCTATGGTGTGGGTGTGTCACGACTAGCACAATCGGCTGTGGAACAATCTTATGATCAGGATGGGATTATTTGGCCAGTAGCGATCGCACCTTATCATGCAATCGTCACAATTCCTAACATTAAAGATCCTCAACAAGTGGAGGTGGCGGAAAAACTGTACACTGAACTTAACAAAGCAGGTGTAGAAACATTACTTGATGACCGGGATGAACGGGCTGGAGTCAAATTTAAAGATGCCGATTTAATTGGTATACCCTACAGAATAGTTACTGGTCGGGCTATTAACAATGGTAAAGTAGAAGTAGTCAAACGCGCCAATCATGAAACTCAAGAAATAGCTATTGAAGAGGTAGTTAATACTCTGCAACAGTGGGTTAATCAGGGGTTAGCAGTATAATACACCTCCTTGCTGAAGTAAATATCTTGGGTGTCATTGTATCTATGAGCAATATCAAACGGTAAGCCCACCCCCGGCTTGAGAATGGGGGTGGTCTGTCAGCTACGGACGAAAGCCACCTGGCGGAGTTGACGCATCAGTGAGGTCTGTGAAGATGAAGGTGAAGCTAAAATTAAAGATGAGATAAAGTTACTAGAGGTGCAAGATGACTTGCTGAAATATCCTCAACCAGGTGATTTTCAATTTCCGTTCCGAAATTGTCTTCAAACTAGCAAAATATCAAGTCAATAGAATTTACACAAATTAAGCCCTCTTGAGATTTCACGAAACTCCCATTCATCGATATCGTCTTTTATCAGGCTGCTCTTGTCAACCAAACTATCTCAGTCTTCTGTCAGGAACCCTTTAAATATGAACAACCAACAAGGATCTAAACGTATTTCTCCTGGTGTAATTGCAGCAGTCTCAGCAGCAGTTGTATTGGTGGGTGGTGGTGTAGCGTGGCTTGCTTCTAATCAGCCGCCTACTACACCAAACATACCATCTCACACTATTACGCCAAGGGAGCCTGTGCAAGGGCAAACACCTCATGTTTACTGGCTTAAACCAAGGGATACAGGTTTGGATTTGGTTCCCCAACCGGTGGAAATAGCCGCTACACAACCCAACCAAGTTTTAGAAACAGCCTTTCAAGCTTTATTGGCCGGACCTACAGAAGGGACAGATTCTACGACTATCCCCCCAGAAACCAAGTTGCTGGGGCTGAAAATCGATAATGGTGAGGTTCACGTTAATTTGTCTGAAGATTTTACCAAAGGAGGCGGTAGCACATCCATGGTCGGTCGCATTGGACAAGTTATTTATACAGCCACAACACTAGATCCAAACGCGAAAGTATACATTGAGGTAGAGGGAGAACAGTTAGAGTTTTTAGGTGGCGAGGGTGTGGAAGTGTTGCAACCGTTGACTCGTGAAAGCTTTGAGCGAAACTATCCGCTTTAATCCCCTCCTGAAAAGGTCTACGGTGTACACACAGGTCTAAAAGTTTGGATTTGGGTATGGTGTGTTAGGACTTAAGTCTAACACACCCAAAATTACTCTTGCGTGATATCTTGATAAATTAATACCTAGTCGGGGTTAATTCGCATCAAAATTTGGCCATATTCCACCGGTTCGCCATTTTGCAGCAGAATCTCCATGACTTGTCCAGATACTTCTGCCTCGATTTCATTCATCAGCTTCATAGCCTCAATGATACAGACTGTTTGACCGCTACGGACGCGATCGCCCACCTTCACAAAAGGGGCTTCACCAGGTGCTGGAGCACTATAAAAGGTTCCTACCATGGGGGAAGGAACTTCTACTAGTCTCTTATCAATCAGTGATGGGGGATTTGCTGGCAACTGCATACTAGAAGCAGTGGCAGTATTATCCACAATACGACCTGTTCCGACCTCAATGATCTGATTTGGCGATTCGGTAAGTTTCTCGCGCTCCGATTTACGTACTGTTAGTTCAAAGTCATCGCTTTTAAGTTTTACTTCTGTAATGTCTGTTTGGGCGATAGTTGCCAGTAGTTGGCGGATTTCATTAAATTCCAATGGCACAGTTTTTATTACCTCTACCTAACCGTAAGTCAAAATTATCAGTGTGGCAGGGATTTAATCCCTAAATATAGGGACTGAAATCAAAATTGCTTGGTGGTCACAAACTTAACTTATTCCCTGCCTAAATATTTATCTTCACGAGTATCAATTTTGATACGCTCACCTTGAGCAACAAACAATGGCACCATGATAGTTGCTCCTGTTTCCAGGGTAGCTGGTTTAGTTCCACCTGTAGCTGTATCGCCTTTGATCCCTGGGTCTGTTTGGACAATTTCCAAGACCACAGAGTTGGGTAATTCCACTTCTAGAACTTGATCACCCCAACGAACAACATTAACTTCCATACCTTCCTTGAGGTACTTGACGCGATCGCCTATTTGTGATGCGCTCAATCTGCTTTCTTCGTAGGTTTCCATATCCATAAAGACGAACTCATCGCCCTCTTTATAGGTATGCTGCATCGTGCTTTTTTCCAAATTGGCTTGTGGTACAGTTTCCCCAGCGCGGAATGTTCTTTCTAGCACCTTGCCAGTTTGGACACTCTTGAGAGTTGTACGTACAAAGGCAGAACCTTTGCCTGGTTTAACGTGGAGAAATTCTACTACTCGCCATACAGACCCATCTAAGACAATTGATACACCGGGTCGAAAGTCGTTACTAGAGATCATGAAGCTTTAAGTTTTGGAAGACAATCGGCATTTATTGTACCCTTCAAGAGTCGTAATTAGTAATTAATCATCAACTAATTAGTCAAGTCAGTCTTGTTGATTTCCACAAACAAGCAGCTGGTAAACCCCACACAGGAGACTCAGCAGAAGTAGATAATTTTAGCCCTGATCCTGAATTCCGCCATTAATCAGCACTCGTACTGTGGGAAGATGATTGATGGGTTAAGCCCAGTCAACAATGTTATGTTGCATTTGATTTATTCCATCATGTTGAACATATTAAAATCCTGGCTGAAGAACAGCCTAATGGGAATATTGTTGCTGACAATATTTTTAGGCGTAAATACAGCTACCTGGACTCCTCCTAGTCACGCCGCCCTACCATCTGGGAACGCTATTACTGAAGGTAAAGCTTTATTAAGGTATGCACTCCCAATAGACAATAAACCGGTCCGGCGACTGCAAGGGAGTTTAGAGGATATCTCTACCCAGCTGCGGGCAAATCGGCGGTGGGGTGCTATCTCTAGCGACCTGAAAACAGCATCACGGATTCTCGATAGACCTGACCAAATCCTAGCAAGCATTCCTGAAGAACGCCAACCTCAAGCCGAAACTTGGATTAACCAATTAAAATCTGGGGTAGATTCACTCCAAGCAGCGGTACAAGTTAAAGATAAACAACAAATTCTAGAAGGTAGAAACCAACTCCTCGATCTAGTCACCCAGTTAGAAGAGTCAATGGTGACAGGATTCCCCTTTGAAGTACCTGCTGAGTATAGTAACCTCCCACAACTCAAAGGTCGGGCTACAGTGGCTTTTAAAACTAACAAAGGTGACTTAACCGTGGTGGTAGATGGTTATAGCGCCCCCGTCACAGCTGGTAATTTTGTCGATTTAGTACAACGAGGTTTTTATGACAGTTTACAGTTTACCCGTTCAGAAGAGTCTTACGTCCTGCAAACCGGAGATCCAGCAGGAAAAGAAGAAGGTTTCATTGATCCGAAAACTGGCCAATACCGTGCTATTCCTTTAGAAATATTGGTAGAGGGCGACAAAGAACCCACTTATGGTATTACTCTTGAAGAAGCTGGACGTTATCTTGATATGCCAGTTCTGCCTTTTTCTTCCTTTGGGGCCTTGGCAATGGCCCGCCCAGAAGCTGAAGTAAATGGAGGTTCTTCTCAATTTTTCTTCTTTTTATTTGAGCCAGAACTCACTCCTGCCGGACGCAACCTCTTAGACGGTCGCTATGCCGTTTTTGGCTATCTCATTGATGGTAAAGAAATTTTGGATAAGCTCAAACAAGGTGACAAAATTGAATCAGCAACTGTGATTCAAGGCATAGAAAACTTGGTTCAGCCTTCAGGCGCTTAGAAAGGTACTGCTTTTTAGTGTATATACTATATGAGGAGTTTTTAAATATACTCCTCTTTTATTTGAACAATGACCACAGTTAAAGATATTGGCGAACAAGGTCTTTTAGAGAAATTGCAGGGTTTCTGCCCCCCAGGAATGATTGGGGATGATGCCGCCGTCCTCTTCACCTCACCAGAACAATTTTTAGTAGTCACAACAGATGTGCTAGTGGATGGTGTGCATTTTAGTGATGTCACCACATCCCCAGAAGATGCAGGTTGGCGGGCTGTAGCTGCTAATTTATCCGATTTGGCAGCTATGGGGGCTATTCCCATGGGCATTACCATCGGTTTGGCCCTACCCGCCGAGGTGATGGTCAGTTGGGTTGAGCGCTTATATCAAGGAATTACAGACTGCCTCCATAAATATAATACCGTAATTGTCGGCGGTGACATCGTGCGATCGCCTGTCACTAGTTTAGCTATTACCGCTTTTGGTCAAGTTCATCCCCAAAGAATTATCCGACGTTGTGCAGCCCAAGTGGGTGACGCCATCGTCGTCACTGGTGTTCATGGAGCATCCCACGCTGGCTTACAATTGCTGTTGCATCCGGAATTGAGGCACAACCTCACTGATGTAGAACAAAGGACGCTAACCACAGCACACCAACGCCCCCAACCCAGATTAGATATTTTACCCATACTCTGGCAAATTATCGCCTCCTATTCTCCATCTTCCCATCTCCCCATTGCCGGTATGGACAGCAGCGACGGCTTGGCAGATGCTATTTTACAAATTTGCCGCGCCAGTGGTGTTGGCGCCATCATAGAAAGCAGCCAAATCCCCTTACCAGAGAGTTTTCAGCATTGGCTGACACCAGAACAAGCTCTAGAATATGCCCTTTACGGTGGTGAAGATTTTCAATTAGTACTGTGCCTACCAGAAGTTATTGCTAATCAATTGGTGACCACACTCGGTGAGAGTGCCGCTATAGTCGGAACTATTACTACAGGTTCCCAAGTATTCCTACAAGATAAAAAGCAAAAAAAACGCGAAAAATTACAAATTTTCCGCGGATTTCAACATTTTCCCCATTGACACTCTCACCGACGTGCCTTTGGTTGTAACAGGAGATTCTTGCTCTACAGCTTTGTCTGGCTTCCAGTTATCTTTGTCTTGAAAACCCCACCAGACTGACCTCCACAAGCATCTATTTAACTTCCACTGGCTGTCCAACAGCAGACAACACAAAACTAGTTATTTATCGTTTCTTTCCTATTGCAACATCTGTTGCTCTTGCTTGAGTCACAGATTACTTCAAGTTCATCACTAATGATTAATGACTAAACCCACTTTTGGGCTACCAGTTCTGCTAAATCCAGAACTCTTTGGCTGTAACCCCACTCATTGTCATACCAAGCCATGACTTTCACCATGTCATTACCCATGACTAAAGTCAGGTTGGCATCGACAATCGAAGAAGCATCAGTACCTTGATAATCCGAAGAGACCAATTGTAGTTCGCTGTAGTCCAAAATGCCTTTGAGTGGACCTTCAGAAGCCTCTTTGAGAGCTTGATTCACTTCTTCAGTAATAGTACGCTTCTCAACTTGAACTACGAAATCTACCATTGAGACGTTAGGAGTTGGTACCCGTAAAGCCACACCATTAAGTTTACCTTTGAGATCTGGGATTACTAGTGCTACTGCTTTTGCCGCACCAGTGGAGGTGGGAACAATGTTAATAGCTGCAGCCCGCGCCCGTCTTAAATCCCGGTGGGAAGCATCTAGCAAACGCTGGTCGCCAGTGTAGCTGTGGGTGGTGGTCATCGTGCCTTTGATGATCCCAAATTTGTCGTTTAATACTTTGGCTATGGGAGCCAAGCAGTTGGTAGTACAGCTGGCATTACTAATGATATTGTGCTGGTTGTGGTCATAGTCGTGATCATTCACGCCCATAACAAAAGTACCATCCTCATTTTTACCAGGAGCCGTAATCAGAACTTTTTTCGCCCCAGCATTAATGTGCCTTTGCGCTCCTTCTCGGCTGGTAAATACGCCTGTCGATTCGATAATCAGATCAATTTCCCACTCTTTCCAAGGCAAATTATCGGGGTTGCGATCGGATACACATTTAATCGTCTTACCATTCACGGTAATAGAGTTATCATCCGCCGTAATGTCAACATTCTTTAACTTCCCAAGCATGGAGTCGTACTTGAGCAGATGAGCATTAGTTCTAGGGTCTGATGTGTCATTGACAGCAACAAGCTCAATGTTGCTATTTTCTCTACCTACCCAGCACCGTGCAAAGTTACGTCCGATGCGCCCAAAACCATTGATTGCGACTCTAATCACAGTGTCTTACCCTCTGTATTTATGCCTATAAATTGATATCTTTGACCCCAATCATATCGCAAAGGGGGGAGTATTAATAACCATAAATTTTCAGATCGATCAAAAAAACACATATTTTATTCAGATTTATCTGAGTAGAGGTTGTGAGTGTTAATGTAGTATCTGACGGATTCCGGGACTAAATAACGAATGGATTGGCTTTCCCTGCAAAATTTCCGAATCAGACTTGAGGAAATTCCTATTAAAGGTATCTTCAATAATTCCCAGCGAATGGTTAGCGACTGCTGTGTGAGCTGTTGTTCCACTTCCTTGCAGATCAACTCGCTCTGAGCTATTGTCCGACCATCTAGCAGTCGGGGGGCGATTAACCAATGACACATTTGTGCTAGTTCCCTTCCACGATACCAACGGGGTAAAGTTTGAAATGTATCCAAACCCGTAATCCAGTACCAGTAAGTGTTTGCATAACCACAAGATAGGTCCATGAAGGTATTGATTGCATAGGAAGTACCAGAGCGTTTTGATTCGATGGAGGAAACGCTAAATCCTGGGTTTTCTCTTGTGGCTAATTCCAACATTTCCGCCCGGTTTTTAAACAAAGCCGCTTTTTTATGGGGAGGGTTTAGTGATGGTACCCAAATTACCTTTTCCAGGGGTACTTGAGATAAAGTTGCTTGGGCTAGCAGTAAGTGTCCCCAATGAACTGGGTCAAATGTGCCGCCAAAGATGCCAATGTGCTGCATTCGGTCATGCCTAAACTTGATTCCATAACCGGAGATATTAATACAAATATACTATCCTGCTCAAGGGCATTGGAGAAGTTTGATGGCAAATTTCTCAATTTCAAACTATTTTCACTATTAATAATTTGTAAGTGTAGCTAATATAACTGAAAAACTACTTAAAAGGTATTTTGAAATACAATATTTTCTGTCCCGATGGGGCATCAACTGTCAGAATAATCTTAATAACAGTTCCGAAATAGCTAAGACATTGAAGGAAGGTAAAATCATTCTCAATCAGCAAAAAAACAGAGGAAAATAATCTCAATATCAGGTATAAACAAAATGCAACGGCAGTTACTGTAAAAATGAAATTCCTGGTATGATACGCGTGTCATTTGTGATTATGGTGTGGTGTTAGAGGACTCATCAATGAATAATTATGTAGATTTTAGTGGACGGCCATTTCATTTCATTGGAATTGGTGGCATCGGTATGTCTGCCCTGGCATACATTCTGGCCAAGCGTCAAATGCCAGTCTCAGGTTCTGATCTTCGTCAAAGTCATATTACTTACAAGCTGGAGTCTATTGGAACACATATTTTTGGTAGACAAGAAGCAAGTAATCTCGAATTCTTTCGCTCTGGTGAATCGGCTAATCAAGTAATATTAAACTCACAAGAAATATTACCCGCTGGTAGTAACTCAACATTACCTCAAGTTGTTTGTTCAACAGCAATTAATGCCAACAATTTGGAATACAAAGCCGCACTGGAATTAGGATGTCCAATTTTACATCGTTCAGATGTACTAGCAGCCTTGATTGCGGATTACTACAGTATTGCCGTCGCAGGAACCCACGGTAAAACTACTACCAGTAGCATGATTGGCTATATGCTTTTACAAGCTGGTTTAGATCCCACAATTATAGTCGGTGGTGAAGTGGATGCTTGGGAAGGAAATGCACGATTGGGAGAAAGTAAGTACTTGGTAGCTGAAGCAGATGAATCTGATGGTTCTCTGGTGAAACACACTCCTGAAATTGGCATTATTACTAATATTGAACTTGACCATCCTGACCACTATGAAACATTAGAAGAAGTAGTTAGCATCTTCCAAAAATTTGCCTCTGGTTGTAAAACCCTGATAGGGTGTATTGATTGTGATACAGTACGGAATCGTTTCCAACCGACAATTACCTACAGCCTCAACCCAGAAATAGATGCGGATTATATTGCTACAAACATTGACTATCGCGCTGATGGTACCACGGCCCTGGTTTGGGAGAAAGGCAAACCCTTGGGGGTATTGAAATTGCGGTTGCTCGGTCGGCATAATCTCAGCAATTCCCTGTCGGCAGTAGCTGTAGGTCGAGCCTTGGGTTTAGAGTTCGGAACAATTGCCAAGAGTATTGCTAGTTTTGAAGGAGCCAGAAGACGCTTTGAGTTGCGCGGCGAAGTTGGCGGTATCACCTTCATTGATGACTATGCCCATCACCCCAGTGAAATTCGGGCGACTCTTGCTGCGGCACGTCTCCAGTCCAGACCAGGACAAAGAGTAGTTGCTGTTTTCCAACCCCATCGCTACAGTCGGACACTCGCCTTTTTAGAAGAATTTGCTGAGTCTTTCGCTCATGCTGATTTAGTTGTGGTCACAGATATTTACAGTGCGGGGGAACTCAATTTAGGGCAAATTAGTGGCGAACAACTTGCAGTAGCAATAGCCAAACAGCATCCACAGGTGCTTTATCAACCTAATTTACCGTTAATGAGTAAATTCTTGGTACACACGCTGCTTCCCGGAGATTTGGCACTATTTCTAGGTGCTGGAAATTTAAATCAGGTGATCCCTGAAGTAATTACTACACTTTGTGAACCCGCTACAGCCACATCCTAAATGAGTAAGAACAATTACGGTGGAAACTGATTGACGCCGAGGTGTTCTTCTCTCCCCATGATGATATTACTGTATTTTTACGGTATATAAATGTAAAAATTTCACTAATATATCTAAACATGAAAATCTCCCAGGCATCTGGAAATGTCAGCACAGTATCTGATTCAAGTACACAGAAGCAGGAAATAGAAGATTTGAAAGATAGTCAAATAATTTACTTAAAAAGCACTGATTGTGCGATTAAATCACAGGTTTGCTTATCTGGACTTACTTCTTATAGAGTAGGGGGAACGGCTGAATGGTACGTTGCTCCTCGTAATTTAGAAGCACTACAGTCTAGTATTGAGTACGCAAAAGAACAGGGTTGGAACGTAACAATACTAGGTGCTGGTTCTAACCTATTGGTGAGCGATCGCGGTTTACCGGGTCTAGTAATTTCTACTCGTCATCTACGCCATAGTTACTTTGATTCCCAAACAGGTCAATTAACTGTGGCGGCAGGAGAATCAATTCCCAACTTGGCATGGGAGGCAGCAAAATCAGGTTGGCAAGGTTTAGAGTGGGCTGTTGGTATTCCCGGCACTGTTGGGGGTGCTGTGGTCATGAATGCTGGAGCTCATCATAGCTGTATTGCAGATATATTAGTCAATGCCCAGGTACTTTTACCAGACGGTACCTTAGAAACTCTGACCCCTGACCAGATCGGTTACGGCTATCGGACTTCTTCACTGCAAGGTCATGAATCTTTTACAGACAAACCAGGGCAATGCATTGTTACCCAAGCCACCTTCCAACTCCAACCAGATACTGATCCAGCACGAGTTTTGCAAGTAACAAAGGAACATAAAAAACATCGACTAAATACCCAGCCTTACAATTTCCCTAGCTGCGGCAGTGTGTTCCGCAATCCTAAACCCTATGCGGCCGGGTGGTTAATCGAACAAACAGGTTTAAAAGGCCACCAAATTGGCGGAGCGCAAGTAGCACTATTGCACGCTAATTTCATCGTCAATCGTGGCGGGGCTAAGGCAAACGATATTTTCTGTCTGATTCGTCATATCCAGGAGCAAGTACAACAACATTGGTCAATTTGCTTAGAGCCAGAAGTAAAAATGATTGGTGAGTTTCAGATGGCTGGTTAGAAAACTAGGGATTACTGGGGAATCATATCAATAGTTCCCGATACCCAATCCTAAAAATTGATCATCAGTAATCAAACAGGTAAGCTACCGACCCCATCTATAATTAAATTTGGTTTAATATTCAACCCACGCTGGGACAATTAGTTATGACAGGAAAAGGACAAGGATTCGGTTTTGGTGGCTTAGGAAAAATGAAAGAACTCGCTGACGCTTTCAAAAAGGCGCAGCAAGTTCAAGAAGGCGCCAAGCTGCTTCAAGAACAATTGGAGCAAATGGAGATTCAGGGAGAGTCCGGTGGTGGACTCGTTAAGGTGATTGTCAGTGGTAACCAAGAACCCAGACGGGTGGAAATTGCCCCAGATGCCCTAGCACAAGGTGCGGAATTACTTTCTGACCTGGTGACAGCCGCCATGAAAGATGCATATAACAAGTCCACCGCAACAATGCGGGAACAAATGGAAGCCTTGACCAGTGGTCTGGAACTGCCTAATTTTTAATCTTTAGTTGGTAGAGACGCAATACATGGCGTCTCTACACTCAAAAACCATTAAACTAATGACTGTAGATTTTCAGCCTTGAGGGTTGATGAGTAGAATTTTTATGCCTTATAAGCTGCTGTTTGTTTGCCTGGGTAATATCTGTCGCTCCCCATCGGCAGAAAATATTATGAATCATCTCATTCACCAGGCCGGCTTGAGCGATCGCATTGTCTGCGACTCTGCTGGTACATCTAGTTATCACATTGGTAGTCCGCCTGATCGACGCATGAGTGCAGCTGCTAGTGCAAAGTTAGGAATTCAACTGCGTGGTCATGCACGGCAGTTTCAAAAATCAGACTTTCAGGAATTTGATATGATCTTGGCAATGGATCAAGATAACTATGAAAATATCCTGGCTGTTGATTCCACAGGGGAGTATGACCATAAAGTTTACTTAATGTGTAAGTTCTGCTCTCGCCATACCCTCAAGGAAGTTCCAGACCCTTACTATGGTGGAGTGGAAGGCTTTCATCAAGTGATTGATTTACTTGTGGATGCTTGTGAAGGCCTACTCACATATATTAATAGTCAGCAACTAGAAAGCTAAATCTATTCAACCAAGCCATGGGTAATAGCAAAGCGCACTAGCTCCGCTCTGTTGCTGCTGTCAGTTTTTCTTAATAAACTGCTAACATACTTTTCTACAGTTCTCGGACTCAAATGTAGTTGACCTCCTATATCAACATTAGATAAACCATGGGTCAACAGTTCCAAAACTTCTTGTTCTCTGGGTGTCAAGGATAGGAACTGATGGGATTCCCGAATACCCGCCCTTAGGGAATTTGTCATTGTCACCTCCTTGGGAGGTGTTAAACTGCCTAAATTCTCTGTATAAGACCGGCGGTACTCAGATTGAATAATTTGCGATCGCTCCAAAAGATTACGAATTGCTGCGGCTAACTCCTCGAGTTCAAAAGGCTTGGGTAAGTACAAATCGCAGCCAGACTGGTAGCCAAGAATTCTTTCCTGGGTTTTAGTCCGTTCTGTTAATAAAATTACAGGTAATAACCGGAATGTTGGTTGCCGCCGTACCCGACGCACCAGTTCATAGCCGTTTATTCGTGGCATAATAATATCAGTAACGATCAAATCAGGATGGTAATTATCTACCATTGCCAAAGCCTCTTGACCGTCATTCGCCGTCACCACGGAGTAACCCGACAGTTCCAGATAATCACTAACGGATAGACGAGTGCCCAGGTCGTCATCCACAACAAGAATAGTCAAGGGCATGGACAATACACCCCTATAATTTTATAACTCAGATTAATGGATTTATCCGAGGTACATCAGTGAACGCCACCAGAAATAGTATTCTTATGTTTCATAGTATGACACGATTACCGACTGTTGAGTCTGTTATTTTCGATTTATGAGGAAAATTTTCAATACTGAGTCAATATTGCCAAATTGCAACACAGTTCGATTGTGAATGCTCAGAAGTTGCACGTAGCTTTTTAACTCTTAACAATAAAGCGACCAGCTACAGAGAATAATCGCTATAGTGTAAATTAATATTTACTCCTCTCTAACTTTTAATTGATAATTGGAAAAAGTTAAATTCAAAGAATATGGCATAAAGTTGATATAAATATCACATTAATAGCCAATCCAAACATTTTGCCACCACATTTAAGTACAAAAAAGTTTTTCAATGAGCCAAAAGAGCGAAAGCTACAAAGTTATTAGTGACAATCGTCAAGCCCATTATTTGTATGAAATCCTAGAAACCTTTGAAGCAGGAATTGAGTTGACAGGAACAGAAGTTAAATCTATTCGCGCTGGTAGGGTGAACCTCAAAGATGGTTATGCGTTGATTCGTGATGGTGAAGCATGGCTAATCAACGTCCATATCTCTCCTTATACCGCTAGTGGTCAATATTTTAATCATGAGCCTCGTCGCACTCGCAAGCTGTTACTACATCGGCAGGAAATTCGTAAGTTAATTGGTAAAGTGGAACAGCAGGGTTTAACACTAGTACCATTAAAAATGTACATGAAACGAGGGTGGGTAAAAGTGAGTATAGGCCTTGGTAAAGGTAAAAAAGTCCATGACAAACGTGAATCCCTGAAAAAACGCCAAGATCAACGTGATATGCAACGGGCGATGAAAAATTATTAGGCTTTATATGACCTCTCTATATATCCTCAGTGTGAGTTTAGAGAAGGCCGAGTTTATGGCTACGGATTGATTGGGTAAGTTATGGAAATCGGTACACTGGTGAATAAAGTTGGAACGGATGAGAGATTTTCACCATGACACCTAATTTGACCAAAGCAGTTGGTGCTGGCTTTCTCACTTTGAGTATGGCAATGTTGCCTTTAAGTCTACCTGTAAAGGCTCAGGTTACTGATCCGAGAGTCGAGACTACACCAAGAACTACAGTTTATGATCGCCAAGATTTCAATTGGGGTTGGTTAGGATTAATTGGTCTATTTGGTTTAGCTGGTTTAGCTGGTAGAAAAAGTAGTGGAGAACCTACTGCTTATCGTGAACCGACTGCTCCTGGTACTACAACATATAGAGACTAAGCTTTTAAAGCTTACCATACAAATAAATTTGACCTTCAGGAGCGGTCACAAATCGCTCCTGGATTTTGCTGTTCAATGGCCTTTAGTTTGTTGGTGTTTCTCCGTGAGTTGAAATCACCTTTTGACTATGGTGTTGAGCGATGGGTGTCCAGTAGCTAGCAATTATAGCCACCATTAACCACCAAAGGGTATTGACTTCAGGACGAAACCAAATAGTATCTACAGTCCCGTGAGCCAGCATCCCCGTTACGGTAGCCAATGCTCCTATCAACCAAATTCCCTCTACACTTCTAGATTGCCGCAATCGTCGTACTTGTAAAAATCCGTGATTAAATGTCACAATTATCAACCATAAGAAAGAGCCTAAACCCGCAAAACCAGTTTCTACAGCTACTTCTAAAAAAACTGAATAAGCACTTAAAGCCGTATAACGAGGGCGTTGGTAGAGTGGATAAATTTGATTAAAAGAATTGTGACCAGGGCCAATCCCAATTATAGGGCGCGCCCGAATCATCTCAAAGACAGCATCCCAAACATTTCTGCGGAAATTATTACTGCTATCTTGGCGACCCGCAAAAATACTCAAAACTCTCTGGCGGATTGGTTCGACAAATATCACTGCTAGCAACAGCAACCCAATCATACCTCCCAGAATCATCGGTAGTGACCAAGTACGCCAAAAAGGAGGCATTTCCACACTCCACCAATAAACTAGCAAGGCTATGGCAGTCAATACACCTACTACTAGACCAATCCAGCCGCCACGACTAAAAGTCAGAACTAAACAAGCAGCATTAGCTGTCAACATAGTTAATGCTAAGGCTTTCTTGACCCAGCTATCCCAAGCAAAAATTGCTACCAGGCTGAAAACTACTGCTGGTACAAGATATCCAGCCAATAAGTTGGGGTTACCTAAATAACTATAAACCCTGGTTGTCTGAGCTAGGGGAGATTCTGGATCTACCCAAGTTGCTAGTGATCGAGCTCCAAAAAACCACTGCCGCAACCCGTATATACTCACTATTAAAGATATATGTAAATACAGGATAATTATCCAAGACCGCAAACGAGGCGATCGCAACACCCTAGCGCAAAGGGCAAAAAGCAATAGATAAAGTGTCAATACTACCAAATCTTTAAATGCTGCTTGTTTGACTGGTGATAATGCTGTGGAGACTACGGCAATTCCCCAGTAAAGTAACACCAGCAGATGTATGGGGGTAAATAAGGGCGTATTTGCTGATGCGGATTCATCAGATAAAGTCAACAACAACCAAAATCCCACACAAGCTAATAACAACACTCCTATTAAGCTACTGGATACAAAAGGAGCTAGTGCATACAGCAAACTAAGTAAAGCTACTGCCATCCCATCTCCCCACTGCATCAAAATGCTACTTTGGCGCCAAGAGTGCAACAACCCCACCAAACAGCGGCGTAAGTAGCTGGTTTCCAGATATTCTTTGATTGGTAAATAAGATAAAGTAAATCTTTGCCAGACTAAATTCATTATGGGTTAACAACAAAATATTAATTCTAATTGTATTCAAATAAATCCCAACCCCAGTCCGCCACAGTTATGCTTTATCTACCCTGAAAGTAAACAGGGAGGGATTAGGGGTGGGGTGTCAACTAGCGCCGATGCTAGTCATGTTGAAATAACCCGAATAACGGAGCCAGAATAATCCCAAAAGCAAAGCCACCAATGTGCGCCCAGTAAGCAACTCCGCCGGTTTCCACACTCATATTAGCAGCGGCTTGCAAACTGGCCAGACCAGATATCACATTCTGGATCACAAAAATCCCTATGAGAATAATGGCCGGTATCCTGATCGTGGTGACAAAAAAACCCAAAAATGCTAATGTTAAAATTCTCGATTGCGGAAACCGGATCACATATGCACCTAAAACCCCGGCGATCGCACCACTAGCGCCTAAAGAAGGAATGCTAGAATTCATACTAATAAACCACTGACACAAGGCTGCTAAAGCGCCGCAGGACAAATAGAAAATTAGATACTTTAAATGTCCCATCCGGTCTTCAACATTGTTACCAAAGACCCACAGAAACACCATATTTGATATCAGATGCCACCAACCACCGTGTAAAAATTGTGATGTGAATAGAGTTGTCCACTCTTGGGCAAAGTTGGTGGTTAACTCTTGTGGGATGACGGCGTACATTTGGAAGAATTGCTCTAACTCTTGACTAGAAAGACTAACTTCATGGAGAAATACCAGAATATTCACACCAATCAACCCGTAAGTTAAATACGGAGTGGTTCGCGTGGGGTTTTCATCATAGAGAGGAAACACAGGTGTTTTTCCTAATTATTATCGGTTAATTGCAATATAGCCTGTGTTGCCATAGCAAAGTGCTCAGTAGTATTAATTGGGCGATGATGTCTGGCCCTCATAATAATAAATAGTTTGTCCTGGAAAGCAAAGATTTTTAGCAACAGGTATAGCTACGCCGCGTCAGCTATTAAAAATATGCTCAATTACCAACTATGATCTTACTTGATACTCCCCCAGGAGTATCAATCAAACAAACTTTTTGTTAGATTTATCCCTAAATAAATTTAGCAATAGGCTAACAATTGCAACAAAGTAGTAACATACCACATCGTTGCTGATTTGACAATCCCCCCATTCAGGTGAGGGATATTCTTGCTTCACCCGTCCTGCCTATAAACCAAATCCCCCATCATAGATAATAGAGGGACTAAAGTTGTGACTCCAAACTTGATTATTAGTTGATGAGCAGATAGACAATGCAGATTATCCAACCTCTCCATACGGCAATTCTTGTGACCGACTTAAAAAAAGCGGAAAATTTTTATGGCACAATATTAGGGTTGTCCAAAATCGAGCGTTCCCTCAAGTATCCTGGTGCATGGTATCAAGTGGGTAACTATCAACTTCATCTAATAGTTGCAAATACTGTCCCTACCGATAACCCTAATCAAAAATGGGGACGCAATCCTCATATAGCTTTTTGTGTGGCTGATTTGGATGCTGCTAAACAAGAATTACTCCATCACAATTATCCAGTTCAGTTTAGTGCTTCCGGTCGCGCAGCCTTGTTCACTCAAGATCCGGATGGGAATATCATCGAACTGAGTCAGCAATGAAAATTATTGCTTATGCTTACAGTGACCCTCTTTTAGAGTCTTCTCCTCATCCTCATGATTGGGGGTGGGAGGTTGATTTCACTTATCACGATCTGGGTTGCAGGTCTGAGTTACAACAATTAATCATAGACTGTGAAGCTGAACCAGCAGATTATCTACTCATCCGTCGTTTGGAGGAATTGGGGAATACTTTGGAGGAAGTGAGCGATCGCTTGCATGAACTCGAAGCAATGGGAATAATAATTATTGCTACGGAACAACCCTACACCTCCCAAAATTCCGGTGTAAACTCTAATTTGTGGCAATTGCTTCAGGAAATCCAAACTCAGCAGCACAGCCGTCGTATCCGCCAAGGACACGCATCTAATCGTCTCCAAGCCTCACCTCCTCCGGGTAAAGCCCCCTATGGTTATCGTCGTAGTAAGGAAAAATATATTATTGACCGCAGTACAGCAACTGTAGTTAAGGATTTTTTTGAATATTTTTTACTTTACGGTTCCCTACGGGGTGCAGTTCGGTATTTAGCCAAAAAATATGGTAAGAAAATCTCTGTTACTACCGGGAGACGCTGGCTAACTAATCCCGTTTATCGCGGTGATACAACTTATCACCATGATCACATTATTCCCGATACCCATATCCCCATCATTTCTAGGGAAGAAGCAGCTCAGGTTGACCGAATTTTACGCCGCAACAGTCGTTTACCATCTCGAACTGCTAGCGCACCCCGTTCTTTAGCTGGGTTGGTTATTTGCAGTAAGTGTCAGTCACATACAACAATTACCCGTGTTACCCGACGCGACCAAGATCAGGAGTATCTTTATCTACGTCCCATTAGCTGTACTCGACGCCCTAAATGTCGAGGGATTGCCTACCAGCAGGTATTAGAACATACTATTAAAATTATTTGCCGTGACTTACCTCTGGCTGTCGCCGCAATGGATTTTCCCCAGTTGGACAAGATTAAGAATAGTTTAGGACAAGTGATCGCAAATCAGCAAGAAGTACTCCAACAGTTACCAGCTTTAGTGGAAACGGGGATTTTGGATGATGAAACAGCTAAATTAAGAGCTTACACACTGCGCACAGAAATTTCCCAACTGCAAGCAAAACTAGCCACACTTCCCCCAGTCAACTTGTTTTCTGTTGCTCAAGCTGTTTCCATTCCCCAATTCTGGTTAGATTTGTCAGAAGCAGAAAGAAGGTTTTACTTTCGAGAATTTATCAAACAAATTGAGATTATTCGCCACGATCAAGACTGGGAGTTACGCTTAATTTTTATTTTTTAGCAGCAGATAGATTTGGTTTACCTGTATTTCGCACATTTACAACTTTTCCCAGTACCTGAAACCAAAAGGGTGCACCCATGGAAATCGCAATTCCACTCACAAACCAGCCGAAAATCATAGTTAATAATTTCCACAGCGAAAAATTACCCTTTTTACTGGGATACCAATCAATTTGCTCTTTTAAATTAGTAGCAGTCCAACCAATAGGTAAGGTAATTTCTGCTAATACATCTTGAGTTAGTTTTTTCACGGACGCTAAATCTACGGATGAGTTAACATGATTATTCTGCACTACTTGCCCAGAATTATTGACAATAGCAATCCTAGTAGCAGAATCTTTTGATAGTCTATTGACAATATTAAATACATCTGCATTGGCAATCACTGCCATGAGCAAACCAATTAAAAGTGATACTCCTTTGGCGTTTCGTTTGTATACTCCAGCCGCTCGCTCCATTGATTGATTAAATGTCTCTTCTAGTTCTTGCTGAAATATATCAATTGCTGACTGTGTATTTTGAGCTTTTGTTTCGGCACGCTTTGCTAAGGTAGCCATATGGTTAATTACAGATGGCGGCAGTTTTTCCCTCAAATTGTCAAATGTTTGATCAGGTTGACTATTTTGGGTTTGCAATTCATTGAGTAATGCTTGGTTAACCTTACTACCTCTGTTGATTAACTGTACAACTTCATTAATATTAGGTCTTAACCCTTTGATGGCAATAGTGTTTTCGATGTCGTTAAATATATACGCTCGGATAAATTTAAGTTTTTGCAAGGCTTTCCGAGCAAAAAAATCCTCTGGCATATCTTGCTCAAAAATAAATATGTATTTATCTAAAGTTTGTGCCATGCGATTTATGGTAATTACCAAGTCAGCTTTTTCTTGGTGGAAATCCTCAATAATTTCGGTAAAGCTGTTTTCAACGATTTCTGTAAATTCTTGGTAGATATTAACGGAAAATTGCGTTATGTGGTCATCTATACTATTTACTTGTGTGTGAAACTTCAGTAAGATATTTTGTATCTCATGTAACTGTTGATATTTAAAATTGATAAGTCTTGATTCAGTCAATTTATTAACTAGTTCTGGCATACCTAATGTTTGTATGAAACTTGTAGCAAAAGTCTCCGCTGTAATATACGACGGGGCGCTATGCTTTATACTATTTGCTAGGCTATTGTGATCTTTGATATTGCCTTTTTGGTACTGTACATATCCAAAACAACTTTTCTTTTTTTTTCCTCCAGATAGGGTAAGTTGTCGCAGAATAGATGATAATAACCACATCAACTGCCGAGGGAAATTTGTCAAAATTCCTTTTGATTCTTGATTAACACTTTTAATCAAGGGATGGTTATATAATTCATTCACAAAGTGAATGACACTATCATTATCTGAATGTTCTGCATCACCTGCTACAAGAATTTCGATGGCTTTTTTTAGGTGTAATGCACGCCATTGTAAAAGCGTAGTGATAAGTTCCTGAATTTCCGAGGCTAATAAGCTGAAAATTAGATAGATAAAAATTAAACCAATTGTTATATCTAAGATCAAAGGTAAACTCATTGACGCTTTCCTCAACAGATAGTTAGGATATTTATCTTGCTACTATTTGTATCATTCTTAGTAGATAATTATTGTTAAATAAGTTAAAGGATATGCAACTAAATTTCTCGATAAAATTATTTATGCTGAGTAAAAATTGAGGTAACCTAGAAATTTAAGAATTATTGACATTCAACATTTCTGGGTTGAGGGATAACATGAGAGATATATTCAGGTCTGGTGTGTAATCAAAGCAGTAAGTAAAATTATGATCACAGAATATGCAAGAAGGAAGTTTTGTTTCAGACCATCTAGAAAAACAGCATCGCGCGGTTAATCAATGGATTGATTGGGCATGGCTAATGGTATTACTGTTCGCCGCAGTCTTACTGTTTAGTATTAATCTAGGAGGATTACCGTTGCGACCTGGGGATGAAGCTACTGTGGCTCAGGTTGCCAGGGAAATTTGGACTGCGCCTCCGGGTTCCATGAGATGGCTTTACCCAACCCTATTAGGTGAGCCGTATCATAATAAACCACCTTTGATACATTTGCTGGTTGCTTGGGCTTATTCTGTAGGAGGCGTGAATGAATGGACTACACGCTTACCTAGCTCAATTTTGACAGCACTTTCTGTGCCGTGGCTGTATTATTTGAGTCGGGAGATATTTCGTCAACGTTGGGTAGCTATTTATAGCGCCTTGATTTATCTCACAATGCTGCCCGTAGTGCGTCATGGCAGATTGGCTATTTTAGATGGGGCAGTGGTAACCTTTTTCATCATCATGATTTGGTGTCTGTTGCGATCGCGCCGGGATTTACGTTACTGTCTTGGTATTGGGATTGCACTGGGATTGATTTGTTTGACTCAGGGGCTATTAGGTATATTTCTAGGTGTAATCGCGCTGGTCTTTCTATTTTGGGATACACCAAGATTGCTCACCAGTTCCTACTTCTGGATAGGCCTGAGCATTGGTATGTTACCCGTAGCTACTTGGTATACCATGCAACTCTTGCACTATGGTTACAGTTTTGCTGCTGTTGGCCTGGTGAATCAATCATTAAGCCCCATTAACACGGCCATTGAGAGACATGATGCCCCACCGTGGTACTATGTGATGGAAATTCTCAACTGGACATGGCCATGGTTAATTTTTTTGCCCCAAACTGCTCGTTTAATTGCGGTAAATCTTAACCTTAGCTGGGCAAAACTCTTACTGGTATGGAGTATAGTCTATTTACTGCTCATATCCCTGATGAGTATAAAACTACCTGAATATTTATTAACCATTTACCCTAGCTTGGCCTTAGCTTTTGGCGCTGAGTTAGCAGAGATAGAAAATTTACCTGTAGCATCATCTTATCCGCGTCTTTGGGTAACGGGTTTGTCAATGCTGGCTGTAGTAGCTTCTGCTGCTAGTATTTACTTCAGTGCTGCGACAGTCGATAAAACAGACTTACAGCTGATTTTTGCAGCTGTGGCTTTGACCATGACTTTAGCGGCTATTTTAGCAGAACGAGGTAATGGGGAATTCCTAAAAATTCTACTTTGGGGAAGTTATATCTCTCTACTGCTCTTAATGAAATCAAACTACTGGGCTTGGTAATCGGATAATTAATTAATCTTGTTCTGTAATTTTCTGCGTGGTAGGGAATTGCTGTTCATAGCTAGTATTTTGCTGCGTCATAGTGATCATCGTCAAGAAAATAGCCAGACCAACAGCCAAGCCTAACACAGGACGCTTGTCGAGAATAAAATCTCGTGTAATTCTAGCTAAAGGACTACTTTGACGACGTAGAGACGAGCAGAGCATTATTTGCTTAAGTATAAACGGATCACGGACATAATGGCCACTCGGACAGACTACTAGCCTTTGCTGACAATAAGGACAGCTAAACAAACCCACATGAGACTGGGCTGTTCTTTGCTGAGAATTTCTTTGACAAATTGGGCAACTAATATAATTCTTATCAAAGGTGTGTATATTCATCTACCCTCCCCCGTTTAGTCTATTTACTAGCTCTATCTTAATGGAGCAAGAGGACTCCAGTTATAGTTCCATACTTAACCAGAGGTGAATTGCAACCACCTTATAAATAACGCGACAGCCTTTCATCTCCGCTCAGAGTCAATCATTAGCCGTTGTCTAATGGTCAGTGGTCAGTAGAAAAATCAAAAACTGACAACTGACTATTGATTAGGCTGTAATTTCTATGGCTTCCATGTTTTCGGGAGCATCTGCATCTAGCTGTTTCAGACGAATATGTTTTTTCCCTAGTGTGATGAGAAACTCATCTCCTGGTTTGAGATTCATCTGTTTTGTATAAGCTGAACCTATAAGTAAATTACCATTTGATTGCACGCTAATTCTATAGCTAGCACTCCGCCCGCCACGTCCATTCGTACTGGGTGAACTGTCTAACTCAATGCCTTCGGCATCAATGAGGGCATTCAAAAATTTCATCATATTCACACGCTCTATACCATTTTTGGTAACGGTATAGTAGCCGCACTGCTTGGCTTTTTCTTCTTTGCTCAGGCTTTCTAGCTCTTTAACTTTTTTGAGCAGTTCTTCACCCATTAGGGGTTCTATTTTTTTCAGTTTAGGCATCAACTTAGATGAAAAATGAATGGTTGGAGTAGTTGAGTCGAATTTATTTTAGCTGGCATGGAGCTAGTAGGAACAGAATCCTTGAGTTTTTCTCTCAGCTTTGCTAAGTATATTACACTCATAAATGAAATTGTTGCACAATTATCAACTTTGTCAAGGAAATCTATTCTTTGGAATGCTCCTAACTATATCTAGTTTGTGAGGACTAGTAGATCATATTTATTTAAGTTTCCTAAAGCTAGGCTCAAAAGTTATTTACTTAAATCTCTTGATCAGGATCACAAAAGATGATAAATAAAAATGATCATTTAATCGTTAACATTAGGAATTATTCCCTGGTCAGTGGTGACAACAAAATAGATAAATAAATAAATAAATAAATAAAACTTGCTCCTATGAAACTAACCACCAAAGGACATTACAGTGTCAAGGCATTGCTAGATTTAAGTTTACAGCCCGGTTATGGGCCAGCATCAGTCAGAGCGATCGCACTTCGCCAAGATATCCCCGCGCCTTACCTTGAGAAGTTACTAATAGAAATGCGTCGGGCTGGATTAGTGAAATCAATTCGGGGTAGCATTGGTGGATACCAACTAGCATTAAAGCCAGCAGAAATTTCTATAGGTCAAATTTTAGAGTCCGTTGGTGAAAATATGACTCGTTTACCACATCAAACCCCAACGGCGGCGGACACTGAAGATTGGGTAACATTCACTCTTTGGCAAAGACTCAACCAAAAGCTTAAAGAGGCTTTATACAGTATTACTCTGGCGGATCTTTATTATGATGCGCGTAGTTGGCAAGCTTCTCTTGGGGAAGAAGCTAGTTTTGTGGTTTAGTAATTGGTGATTCGCTTTCATACATGATCACATCATCTGTTATTTTACTGGTTGCTGCACTATTAGATTACTGGATTGGTGATCCTTGGGGTTGGCCTCATCCAGTCCAAGTTATGGGGTGGGTAATTTCTCGCCTGACTAAATTTTTGATCTATATCTGTGAGAATTCTCTCACTCAACGGATAGCTGGAATTATCTTAGCCATGACCTTAATAATTGGTAGCAGCTGTTTGGGTTGGCTAATAATTCAAACTACCAAATGGCTCCATCCATTATGGGGAAATGTCTTAGAAAGCATTATTTTAGCTAGTTGTTTTGCTTTGAAAAGTCTTCGGAGAGCGGCACAGGAGGTTTTAAAACCATTAACAGCAGGAGATTTAGAATCAGCCCGTCATGTTTTAAGTAATTATGTGGGTAGAGATTCACAACATCTGTGTGAACCAGAAATTTTGCGTGCTGTGTTAGAAACGGTCACAGAAAATGCTACAGATGGGGTTATGGCTCCACTTTTTTATGCGCTTGTGGGTGCTTGTGTGCCGGGTGTGGGTTTAATTCCTCTGGCTTTGGCATACAAAGCTAGTAGTACCCTTGATTCCATGGTAGGTTATCGCCAACCACCTTATACTTATATAGGGTGGTTTAGTGCCAGGCTGGAGGATTACTTAACTTGGCTACCTTGTCGCTTGACGGTGATTACTTTGGCTCTATTCTCAGGTCAACCCTTATATGTTTGGCGAATATGTTGCCGGGATGCGGTTAAAGATCCCAGTCCTAACTCAGGCTGGAGCGAGTGTGCTTATGCTGCTATTTTGGGTGTGCAAATGGGCGGTACCAATTGGTATGGGGGAGTACCTAAAGAAAAACCCCTGTTAGGAGATGCTATTCATCCCATTACCCCAAGGGTAATTCACAATGCCTTATTGCTGACTCGATATTGTTTCTTGTTATGGTTATGTGTAGCGATCGCTATACTCCTAATTGCTAATATACTTAACTAATATGAATAAAATAGACCATGGGAAGATTTTTTCCCATAGCCTTGTACATGAGTGATTAATGGCCTCTCTACCCATTCCCTAAACTATGTCTGCCAAAGTAGTGGAAATTCTTTCATCAGAAGACCTCCGTCGTACATTAACTCGCCTAGCGTCTCAGATTGTGGAAAAGTCCCGTGATTTATCCCAACTGGTGCTCCTTGGTATTTATACTAGAGGGGCGCTCTTGGCAGAATTATTGGCACGTCAGATTGAGACACTAGAGGGTGTCAGCGTGGCAGTGGGAGCATTAGATATTACATTCTACCGAGATGATCTTGATAAAATTGGGTTAAGGACTCCAGCGAAAAGCAACATCCCTTTTGACCTCACAGGGAAGACAGTGGTGTTAGTCGATGACGTAATTTTTAAAGGTCGCACAGTTCGCGCCGCTTTGAATGCCGTGACTGAGTATGGTAGACCGGAAGTCATCCGCTTGGCTGTTTTAGTAGACAGGGGTCATCGAGAAGTACCAATTCACCCAGATTTTATTGGTAAGCAACTACCTACCGCCAAAGAAGAAATAGTAAAAGTTTACTTACAAGATTGGGATGGCAAAGATGCAGTTGAGTTGATGGCAGCAAATAACTAGTAAAATTGCAGTAACGATTATTACTTATTCTCTAGGGTTATTCACTCCCTAATATCTTGGCAAAACTTGCCGTAATGCCTCTAAAAGCCGGTCAACGCTTTCTAGACGACTGTTAAAACCCATCAGTCCCACCCGCCAAACTTGACCGGCTAGTTCACCTAGACCAAGGCCAATCTCAATATTATGTTCATTGAGTAACTGCCGAGCGATATCTTTACCATCCACTCCCGTAGGAATACGCACAGTAGTTAAAGTTGGTAAACGATACTGCCTCTCAACGTGCATAGTTAACCCTAAATCCTCCAATCCTTCCCAGAGGTACTCTGCATTTTTTTGATGACGCTGCCAACAATTAGCTAATCCTTCCTCCGCCAATAAACGCAATGCTTCCCGTAAGCCATAATAGAGACTCATAGGTGCTGTGTGGTGATAGGTGCGTTCATTCCCCCAATATTTACTCAATAATGACATATCTAAATACCAGTTTTTCACCTTTGTAGAGCGTTGCTGCAATTTCTCCACTGCACGAGAACTCATAGTAAAAGGTGAAGCACCCGGAGAACAACCCAATCCTTTCTGACTACAACTATAAGCTAAGTCCACTCCCCAGGCATCCAAAAATATAGGCACACCACCCAAACTGGTGACCGTATCTACTAAGAGCAAAGTCCCAAATTCACGGCATACCTCAGCCACTCCTTCTAAAGGTTGACGTGCGCCTGTAGATGTTTCAGCGTGAACCAAGGCCAGAATTGCCGGACGATGGTGTTCCACGGCCATGCGGATTTCATCAAGACTGAAAACTTGCCCCCAAGGCTTGGTAATAGTGCGCACATCCGCACCATATCGCCCAGCCATATCCACCAGACGATGACCGAAGTAACCAGCTACACCTATCAACACTACATCACCCGGTGCTGTAGCATTAGCGATGGAGGCCTCCATTGCCGCTGAACCCGTACCACTAACTGCTATGGTGTGGTGGTTTTCTGTCTGCCATACGTAGCGGAGTAGAGATTGAATCTCATCCATAAGTTCCAGAAAAGCCGGGTCAAGATGGCCAACCAGTGAGTTATTGATAGCTGCCAGCACGGATGGATGGGCATTGGATGGACCTGGACCCAAAAGCAGACGCCATGGAATTTCTAGAGGTTTGAGTTGTAAATGTTGACTGTTATTAATTGAAATCATGGTTATAATAATTTATACAGTTCCCACCGCTGCAAAGTCAAATTACTGGGCTAAGATGGATTCATGTCTTCTTGATCTTTTATGCGGATACGACGCTCAAACAGCTCCTTAATTACCAGCGTTGCACCAGCAAGTCCAGCCAAAACAACGGAAGCTGCAAAAGCACTTTGGGAATCGTAATTACGGTAAGCCCCTTCTACATATAGAGTTAAAGTTTGGGTACGGCCAATTAAATTACTAGAGACCACAGCAATAGCACCATATTCTCCCATAGCGCGAGCCGTTGTGAGAATAATACCATAAAATAATCCCCAACGAATAGAAGGTAATGTTACCCGCCAGAAAGTCTGCCATTCACCAGCCCCCAAAGTTTTGGCTGCTTCTTCTTCTTGAGTTCCCACTTCTTCCAAGATAGGAATGACTTCACGGGCCACAAAAGGCATACCCCCCATCATAGTTGCCAGAGCAATACCGGGAAACGAAAAGATAATCTTGATGTCCAGAAACTGTAGCACAGGTGCAAGTAGCCCACTGCGTCCATAGAGGGAAACCAGCATTAAACCTGTCACAATGGGGGAAATTGAAAAAGGTAAGTCAATAATACTGAGTAACAAAGTGCGACCTGGAAACCGCCGGCGGGCAATCACCCAAGCTGCACACAGACCAAAAATTACATTTAGTGGTACAGCTACCGCCACAGCCATGGCTGTCAGGCGCAACGCTTGAGTAAAGTCTGGGTCGATGAGAGTGGCGAAGAATGGGGCAATACCCCGGCTAAAAGCGCCAATAAATACATACAGAGTGGGCAAAAGCAAGACCAGCGCTAAATAAGTGACGACAGCGGCAATCAAAGCAAACTTACCCCACTGTCTATCCTTCTGGGAGTTGACCCCTCTTGGTAAAGACTGGCTAGATTTGGGTTTAACCGTCATAACTTTGCCTCCAAGCTTGCAGTAAGTTGACCATGAGCAACAGTACCAGGGAAATTAGCAGTAATACTGTACCGATCGCAGTAGCCCCGGCTATGTCGTTTTGTTCCAGGCGCTGGAATACTAAAATAGGGGCAATTAGGTCTTGATAGGGAATATTAGCGGCAATCAAAACCACTGAGCCATATTCTCCCACTGCCCTAGCAAAAGCTTGGGTTGTACCCGTGAGGATAGCAGGTATAAGTGGTGGTAGCACGACCCGCCAACAAGTTTCCCACTGGGAAGCCCCCAGAGACCAGGCAGCTTCTTCGATGGTATAATCTAGCTCTTGCAGTACGGGCTGAACGCTACGAACCACAAAAGGCACAGAAATAAATACCATGGCTACCGCTACCCCCAAGCGGGTAAAGGAGACTCTGATGCCCAAGGGGGAGAGTAATGAGCCAATCCAGCCCTGCTCACTGTAAACAGTAGCTAGGGTAATACCTGCCACTGCTGTGGGTAGGGCAAAGGGTAGGTCAATGACGGCATCTAAAACCCGTTTACAGGGGAATTCGTAACGCACCAATACCCAGGCGGTAGCGGTACCAGCTACGCAGTTAATAGCGGCGGCTAACAAGGCAGTGCCAAAGGTGATGGCGTAGGTTGACAGAGCCACCGGAGCGGTAGCTAGCCGCCAAAATTCTGCTGGGGAGAGGGTTGCGGCCCGCAGAATTAAGGCGGCTACAGGTAAGAGCAGGACAATGGAGAGATAGGTAATAGTGATCCCCCAGGGTAAAGAAAACCCCTTGAGCAAATTTTGGAGGGGGAAGGTAGACTGTGTTTGGGAAACTGTCATGGCTTGAGGATCAAACTTCAGCTAAGGTCGGGCAATGTTGGCTTGAATATCGTCAAAGATTGCACCATCAGCAAAGAATTTGGGGCTGACTTGGCTCCAACCACCAAAATCCTGGATGGTGAACAGGTTTGAGATTGGGGGATAAGTATCGGCAAATTCTGCGACTACTTCTGGTACTACAGGTCGGAAGCCTACTTTGGCAAATTCCCGCTGGGCTGCGGGGGTAAAGAGAAACTGTACAAAGGCTTCTGCTACTTCCCGGTTACCTCGCTGATCAACATAGCTATCAACTACGGCAACGGGATTATCAATGGAGATATTAATGTCGGGAATTACGTAGGGTAAGTTTTGTCCTTGTTGTTTGGCTAATATGACTTCGTTCTCATAGTTGATCAATACATCTCCCTGTTTCTGGGCGAAAAATGCATCAGTAGCTTCACGTGCATCTCTGGGTAGAACGGGTACGTTAGCATAAACCTTAGTCACAAAGTCTTGGGCTTGTTCTTCAGTGCCGCCTGTTTGGGTCACCCTTCCCCACAAAGCGATGTAATTCCAACGAGCACCACCAGAGGTTTTGGGGTTAGCAGTAATTACACTGACGTCATCCCGGGCTAAATCATCCCAGTCTTTAATGTTTTTAGGGTTGCCTTCCCGGGTCACTATAACCCCTACGGAACGATAGGCTATACCGTCGCCGTTGGGTGTCTTTTTCTCCCAACCTGGTTTAATTAGCCCGGCTTTCTGGAGTTGCTCAGTGTCTGCTGATAGTGCTAAGGCGACAATATCTGCCTCTAAACCGTCAATGACGGCACGGGTTTGGGAGCCTGACCCGCCGTAGCTCTGGCCAAAGGTGACTATTTCTCCGGTTTTTTCTCGCCAGTATTTAGCAAATAAGGGGATAATTTTTTTGTACGCCGCACGGGTAACAGCGTAACTCACTAGAGTTAGTTCTTTTCTGCCGGTGTTACCATTATTACCAGGGGCGCAGGCGGCGATCGCACTAGTTAAACATACTACTATTAAAAATAGCGAAATAAATCTTTTTAAAGGCTGCCTTTGCCATCGATTCCAATTATGCACCCACATACCGGTCTGAGACTCCTAAATTTCTGTGAGTCAGGGGGTGAGGTAGTATTTTATCCCACTCTCCCGATCTCCTACTTAATCTATCAAGTTACAGTATTTTGATATTAGTCATAAATAATACAGATATTACGATGAAATAGCAAGACAATCACCAAAATCCCCATCAAGAATATGGTGATTACTGATATTTGTCCTATATTTTCTCTATGGGTCTGGGGTTGGTGATGAAAAACTTCAGTGACTCAGCCCCTGAACTTAGACCTTGCCAAATCTCCGATCTCGTTGCTGGTAGGCAGACAAGGCGCGGTGAAACTCACTCCGGTCGAAATCTGGCCAAAGAGCATCAGTGATATATATTTCCCCATAGGCCATTTGCCAGAGGAGGAAATTGGAAAGTCGCATTTCGCCACTAGTACGGATTAATAAGTCAGGGTCAGTAATTCCAGCGGTGTACAGGTGACCCTCAAACAATTGTTCATCAATTTCATCAGGTTTAAGGACACCTTGCTGTACCTTTTGGGCGATCGCCCGGCAGGCTTGTAAAATTTCCTGCCTTCCCCCATAATTAGTAGCTACAGTAAACCGAATGCCGTTATTATTACGAGTTTCTGCCATTGATCGGGAGATTTCAGCTTGCAGCGATGGAGGTAGAGCATCCAAATTACCCACAAACTGGATTTGTACATTTTCCTCTACCATTTCCAACAGTTCTTGGCGGAGAACCCTTTGAAACAAAGTCATCAAAAAATCTACCTCTTCCTGGGGTCTTTTCCAGTTTTCGGTAGAGAAAGCATAAGCAGTTAGTGCCTGTATCCCCCAGTCTTTGCAACAGCGCAGCAAATCCTTGAGCGCATCCACTCCGCACTTATGTCCCATAATTCTGGGTAGACCTTGACGTTTAGCCCATCGACCATTGCCATCCATAATCACTGCAACGTGCTTTGGTAGCAGTTCCCGTTTTAAGTCAGAAGGTAAAAATTGCAGTTTAGTTTGTTGTGCTGTCATTTTTTGTTTCGAGAAGCGGTCGATGGTAATCGAAGTAAACCTGAAATTATTACTATTGCTTTACTACCCATCTGACGACCCCAACCTAATAGAGTAGGAGCAACAGCTTCCCGGTCTACAGTGGTTGATAATCGAGCCTCTAAAGACTCTTTGAGTGTCCTAATCGTCAGGGGTCTATTGAGAGTTCCTCGTTCCGCTAAGGAAATAGAACCCGTTTCTTCTGATACAACCACACAGATACAATTTTCTACCCGCTCAGTGATCCCCATAGCTGCCCGGTGGCGTGTTCCCAACTGGCGCGAGGCTGTGCGTCCCGAAAGTGGTAGAATTATACCAGATGATACAATACGCGAGCCACGGATCAAGGTTGCCCCATCGTGCAGTAAAGTTTTTGGCTGAAAGATCGTCTGTATAAGTTCCTTAGAAACATCAGCGTTGAGCTTCACTCCAGGAACAGAAAAATCCCGCTCGTGAATTGGACCTGTGGTTTCCAAAATCAGCAAAGCCCCTATGCGGTTTTTTGAAAGTTCTTTGACCGCATCTACAATCTCATCAATTACACTATCAGAGTTAGGGATTGTTAAACTGGATGGTTTAAATAACTGGTGAAATTCACCCCGTCCCACCTGCTCCAAAAATCGGCGAAATTCAGACTGGAGAGCCACAGCCATGGCTACAGCGCAGCCAATGACTAACTTTTCTAGAACAAAATTGAGCAGCGGGAAACCCATTCTGCCACTGAGTGCTGAAGCTAGCATTAAGATAATAAAACCCCGCACCATCCACAGTGTTCGGCGCTCACTAATAATAACTAGTATCATGTAGGTCAGCGCTAACACCAACAAGATATCCAGAGCCCCAAGCAGCAAGGACTGCGACCATCCCAGGTTTGTCAGCCATTGCTTCCACCAATCTCTCATGACATCTGGATTACTGTTTGTTCTCCCTCAATATTCCGTCATTTTGCTGTTATGTTCATGCCCCAAAGGTTAACCTTTGAGGGAACAGCAAGTGTTGAGTCATTAGCTATTAGTGATATTCTCCTAGCTAGTGACTATACAAAACCCTGATTAGTTCTGTAGGTTGAGCCTGTCTGGTAGACAATCTTGTCGAATCAAGTCCTGATAACTTTCGCGGCGCAAAATTAAATTTGCTTCGCCATTGGCTACTACAACAGCAGCCGGGCGGGGTAAGCGATTATAGTTTGATGACATACTGTAATTGTACGCACCAGTCCCCATAATTACGAGTATATCCCCTGGTTGAGTTTTTGGCAGTTGGGCATTTTTAATCAGAATGTCCCCTGATTCACAATGCTTACCAGCTATTGTCACTGTTTGGGTAAGGGGAGCAGACATCTTGTTAGCGACTACTGCTCGATAAACTGACTGGTAAGTAATGGGTCGGGGATTATCAGACATACCACCGTCAACTGTAACGTAGGTACGAATGTCGGGTACAACTTTCGATGATCCCATAGTATAGGCTGTGATGCAGGCTGTGGCAATGAGCGATCGCCCTGGTTCACACAACAATTTTGGCAAAGGGAGATTTTCGGCAGTACAAGCTGCTTGTATAACTTCACAAATGGCCTTCACCCATTCTGTAATACTGGGGGGATCATCAGATTCAGTGTATCTAATTCCTAAACCACCACCAACATTTAACTCTGTGAGGCTTAAACCATAATTTGCTGCCTTCTTTAACCACTGCACCATGACCGCAGCCAAATCTCGATGGGGTTGGCGTTCAAAGATTTGGGAACCAATATGAGCGTGTAACCCGACGCAGTTTAGGGAAGGTTGCTGACTGACAAAGGTAAATACTTCGTCCAAATCATTGGGGTCAAAGCCAAATTTACTATCTAAATGTCCCGTGCGAATGTATTCGTGGGTATGACATTCAATTCCTGGGGTTAACCGCAACATTACCCGGATGGGGGTAGATGTCCCCGGTGCTTGTTCTGCCATCTTCACCAAGGTATGCAGTTCTTGCCAGTTATCGACGACAATGGTGGCACCAGATTCTCTAGCTAAAAGCAGTTCTTCATGGGATTTATTATTGCCGTGGAGGTAGAGTTTATCAGGTGTTACACCGGCAGTTATGGCTGTATACAATTCGCCACCGGAAACTACATCTATACCTAATCCTTCTGATGCGACGATCGCGCAAATAGCTAAACAGTTCCAGGCTTTAGATGCATATAATACCTGAGATTCCCCCTGGTAATATTGTTTAAATGTATCGCGATATTGCTGACAAGCTAAACGCAGGGTTTCTTCATCTAAAATATACAAAGGTGAACCAAACTGCTCCACCAGAGTTTTGACATCACACCCGCCAATTTCTAGGATGTCCTGACTATTAATTTTGGCGGTAACAGGCAAAATCTCCTGATTCGGGGAAATATTTATATTTTCACATCCTTGATTTTGAGGTAAATATTGACTACCAGCGTGTTGAAGGCCAGTGGGGTGAGTGGATACCATAGTTTTTATAAGTTGTCGCTACTCAAAGTTGAATTTTTTTGGGTGGGGTTTGTGAAGATCCCGCTTTTCAGTTTAACCAAAATTAGGATGGAAACAGGAGATATGCCTAGCTTGAATTGACTATTGTCTGAAGGCGCTTTTTTCCTATCAATAAGGATGTTTAAATTTTAAGTGTTGATATTTACTCATTCCCCATCAAGGTGATCTTATTGGACTTAAGACTGAAATCCCTGACTTTAGAGGATCTAACTCCCATCCTGGAACTAGATCAAGCCTGTTTTGGCGGTCTGTGGACTATGGAGGGTTATCAACGAGAGTTAGACAGTCCTAACAGCGAATTATTGGGTTTATTTTCCCCCGTTTATGGGTCAAAACTGTTAG
Source organism: Anabaenopsis elenkinii CCIBt3563 (assembly GCF_015245355.1). Lineage (GTDB taxonomy): Bacteria > Cyanobacteriota > Cyanobacteriia > Cyanobacteriales > Nostocaceae > Anabaenopsis > Anabaenopsis elenkinii. Next base: position 3,578,380 of record NZ_CP063311.1, read on the forward strand.
GAATGGGGTGCTTTTGGGCAATTTTAGAGGAAGCACACATTACAATCTTGGCAATTCATCCCCAATATCACCGTCAAGGTTTGGGACAGGCTTTACTATATTCTCTACTTCAAACCGCAAGCGATCGCGGTTTGGAGCGAGCTACCTTGGAAGTTCGCGCTTCTAATTTGGCGGCTATATCGTTGTATGAAAAATTTGGCTTTAAAATAGCCGGACGGCGGCGGGGTTATTACCAGGATAATGGTGAGGATGCTCTCCTGCTGTGGTTGTCAGATTTACAATCTCCGCAATTTGCACAGACTTTGGAGAATTGGCATACTACTGTAGTCCATGGCTTGAGGAAGTCATTTTGGCAAATGCTTTAACTGTTTGGTGATGATCCCGCGGTAAACCGCGATCCTAACCACATTAGGGAGAAAAAATTCGGGTTTGTGCCCCCATATCTTATTAAAAGATTCAATCAATAATTTTTTTTAATTTTAAAAAATTTATTGTTAAAGGATATTCTTGACTAGAGGCTAATAGGTATGTTATAAATATGTATTTGGAATTGATTAGATATAAAGGTGTCCTGCTGGATAGTTGTGAAGCACGGAAACACTAGTAGAATCAAGCCCATAAGTATAGCAGCCATAAAAAAAACTAATAAAAAAGTCACAATTACGCCATGATGTGGGGCGAATTTTTTTAGTGGCCTATAATCTTTATACAGGCATCCAAAAGCAGAGCCTGTGCTAAAATCAGCATACCGGCACGACGCAGGTGATGGGAAAAATGCCATGTTTGAACGCTTCACAGAAAAAGCCATTAAGGTAATCATGCTGGCCCAAGAAGAGGCCCGCCGCTTAGGTCACAATTTCGTCGGAACCGAACAGATCCTCCTGGGTCTGATTGGGGAAGGTACGGGAGTTGCAGCCAAAGTGTTGAAATCAATGGGTGTCAATCTCAAAGATGCCCGGATTGAGGTAGAAAAAATCATAGGCCGGGGTTCGGGCTTTGTGGCCGTGGAAATTCCGTTTACGCCACGGGCAAAGCGTGTACTAGAGCTATCCTTGGAAGAAGCGCGCCAATTAGGGCATAACTACATTGGCACCGAGCATCTGCTGTTGGGCCTGATCCGGGAAGGGGAAGGTGTAGCAGCCAGGGTGCTAGAAAACCTAGGGGTAGATCTGTCGAAGGTACGAACCCAAGTGATCCGAATGCTGGGAGAAACAGCAGAGGTTTCAGCCACTGGGCCATCGGGACGCACCAAAACTCCCACCTTGGATGAGTTTGGGTCGAACTTAACCCAAATGGCGACGGACAACAAGCTAGACCCAGTTGTAGGACGGGCTAAGGAAATTGAGCGGGTAATCCAAATTTTGGGTCGGCGCACTAAAAATAATCCAGTATTAATCGGTGAACCAGGGGTAGGGAAAACAGCGATCGCCGAAGGTCTAGCATCGCGCATTGCTAATAAGGATGTTCCCGACATCCTGGAAGATAAGCGTGTTGTAACCCTGGATATAGGTTTGCTAGTAGCAGGGACTAAGTACCGCGGGGAGTTTGAAGAACGGCTCAAGAAAATTATGGATGAAATCCGCTCGGCGGGTAATGTCATCCTGGTAATTGATGAGGTACACACTCTCATCGGTGCTGGTGCTGCAGAAGGAGCTATTGATGCAGCTAATATCCTCAAACCGGCTTTGGCTAGGGGTGAGTTGCAGTGTATTGGGGCTACTACTTTAGATGAGTACCGTAAGCACATTGAACGAGATGCGGCTCTAGAGCGACGCTTCCAACCAGTGATGGTGGGTGAACCCTCTGTAGATGAAACTATTGAAATCTTGCACGGGTTGCGGGAACGGTATGAGCAACACCACAAGCTGAAAATCTCTGATGAGGCTTTGGTGGCGGCGGCTAAATTATCAGACCGTTACATTAGCGATCGCTATCTACCAGATAAGGCGATTGATTTAATTGATGAGGCTGGTTCTAGGGTACGTTTGATTAACTCCCAATTGCCACCCGCAGCTAAAGAGTTAGACAAAGAACTACGTCAAATCTTAAAAGAAAAAGACGACGCTGTGCGCTCCCAAGACTTTGACAAAGCCGGGGAACTGCGCGATCGGGAAATGGAGATTAAAGCGGAAATTCGCTCTATCGCCCAAGGAAAAACTAGTGCTGGTAGCAACCAAGGTGAGGAACCTGTAGTCACTGAAGAAGACATTGCTCACATCGTGGCTTCCTGGACTGGGGTACCAGTAAATAAGCTGACGGAATCGGAATCCGAGAAGCTGCTGCATATGGAAGATACCTTACATCAGCGCTTAATCGGTCAAGAAGATGCAGTCAAAGCAGTTTCCCGCGCCATTCGCCGCGCTCGTGTCGGTTTGAAGAATCCTAATCGACCCATCGCTAGTTTTGTCTTCTCCGGTCCAACTGGGGTAGGTAAAACTGAGTTGGCTAAGTCCTTGGCTTCTTACTTCTTCGGTTCTGAAGAAGCAATGATTCGCCTGGATATGTCGGAATACATGGAACGCCACACCGTTAGTAAGTTGATTGGTTCGCCTCCTGGTTATGTTGGTTACAACGAAGGCGGTCAGTTAACTGAAGCTGTGCGTCGCCGACCCTATACTGTGGTGCTATTCGACGAAATCGAAAAAGCTCACCCCGATGTCTTCAATATGCTGCTGCAAATTCTGGAAGACGGTCGGTTAACGGATGCGAAAGGTCGCACGGTGGACTTTAAGAACACTTTGTTAATCCTGACTTCTAACATAGGTTCTAAGGTAATTGAAAAAGGCGGCGGCGGTATCGGCTTTGAATTCGCTGATGATGCGACAGAGACTCAATACAACCGCATTCGCTCTCTGGTGAATGAAGAACTCAAGCAGTACTTCCGTCCTGAATTCCTCAACCGTCTGGATGAAATTATCGTCTTCCGTCAATTGAGTAAGGCTGAGGTGACGGAAATCGCCGAAATCATGCTCAAGGAAGTATTTGGTCGTCTGACTGAAAAGGGTATCACTTTAGAGGTGAGCGATCGCTTTAAGGACAGACTGATTCAAGAGGGTTACAGTCCCAGCTACGGCGCTAGGCCATTACGTCGAGCTATCATGCGCTTGTTAGAAGATAGCCTAGCTGAAGAAATTCTCTCTGGTCGCATTAAGGATGGTGATACAGCCTTAGTTGATGTTGACGAGAGTGGTAACGTTCAAGTTAGTGCTGAACAGCGCCGCGAGTTATTAACTCAGGGTGTTGATTCCTAGTTAGAAATTATCAAACTGAAATCAGCGGTGGGGAATTTCCGTTCTCTACCGTTTTTTTTGTGAAGCACTAGTCATCATCTTCAACTAATCTCGGATCAGGTATATGGAATAATGTAACTAATTCTAGTTGCACAATTTTTCTCAGGACAGATAATGGAAGTAAGCAGTCGGGACTTATCATGACCCGCAGGGAGAAATTAATTAAGCGGTTTCTTAGTATTCCCAAGGATTTCACCTGGGAGGAGTTAGTTACTTTGCTTTCGGGGTTTGGGTTTGAGGAGGTCAGCACGACGGGAAAAACGGGAGGTTCTCGGCGGCGTTTTCTCAATGATGGGGGAGTGATTATTACTTTACATGAACCGCATCCTCAAAATATTCTCAAACGATATCAGATTGAACAGATTATCAAGATTCTCCAAGGGGAAGAATTGCTATGAATAACATGATGCAATACAAGGATTATTTCGGGTCGATTCACTATAGTGATGATGATAAAATCTTCTACGGACAGGTGGAACATATCCGCAGTTTAATCAGTTTTGAAGGGGAAGATGTGGCTAGTCTCAGGGCTAGTTTTGAGGAAGCAATTGATGATTATTTGGCTCTGTGTGCAGAAAAAGGGATTGAGCCTGAGAAGCCGTTTAAGGGTAGTTTTAATGTGCGTGTAGGTAGCCAACTTCATCGTCAAGCGGCTTTATTTGCTCAACAACGGGGGGTGAATCTCAATAAGTTGGTGACGGATGCACTGGAACGTTATCTGAAAGGGGAATCCTTGGAAAATGCTTGAGGAATTGCGGATTTGAAGTACCAAAAAACAAAATTAAGTATCGCCTAACCATGATTTTATGTTTTGATACTATTAGTTGTGATATTGAAGTATGGATTGATCCGATGTGATCACCTCCATATATTCTTTCATTGCTTTTATGTTTATGTAAACATGGTAAAGTTGTCAAGGATAATTATGATTGAGCGCTACCAAAATCAACAACATACCATTTTTCATGGTGATACTATCAGCACCTTATCAAAATATATTCCTACAGATTCCGTAGATTTAATTTTTATTGATCCTCCCTATAACATAGGTAAGCAATTTAGCAATTTCCATGATAAATGGGAATCAGAAACAGAATATTTAAATTGGTCATATCAATGGCTTGATCAGTGTATTCGCATTCTCAAACCAAATGGGACAATTTATCTCATGACCAGCACCCAAGCAATGCCTTATTTTGACATTTACCTGAGAAAAAAGTTAACTATTCTCAGTCGCATCATATGGCATTATGATAGCTCCGGAGTACAAGCTACAAAATACTTTGGTTCAATGTATGAACCCATTCTTCATTGCGTCAAAAATAAAAACAATTATATTTTTAATAGTGATAATATTAAAATTGCCGCCAAAACAGGCGCACAACGTAAATTAATCGATTACAGAAAATCTGTACCTACTCCTTATAATACGGAAAAAGTCCCCGGTAATGCTTGGTATTTTCCCCGTGTGAGATATCGCATGGCGGAATATGAAAACCATCCTTCACAAAAACCGGAGTCATTACTAGAAAGAATTATTTTAGCAAGTAGTCATGAGGGAAGTTTAATACTTGATCCCTTTGCTGGTACTTTTACAACTGCTGCGGTAGCTAAACGGTTATGGAGAAAATCTATCAGTATTGAACTACAGGAAGAATATTTAAAAATTGGTTTGAGACGGGTTTTAGAATTACTAGAATATAAAGGAGAGCAACTTTTACCACCTCATAAAAATCATCAGGTTAAAAATAAAAATGGTCAAGAATTAAATTTGGATGTGATAAAAAGTAATATTTTTGAGGCGAATACTACAACATAATTTCACAGTCATTATAAAGGAAATTATCAAATATTTTAAATTCTTCAAATAAGAGGTAGAGAATAATTTTTCCCTACCTGTTTTCAGGTATCTTGAATCCACTACTCAAAAATAAAGTGAGATTCTCCCTTGTTTTCCCAGGTAAATTTTCATTATTTATTTCTCCCCAGATGCAAGCTTTAAGGGATACAATGGCTCTGAGCCGTTTAATTGCCAAATTCTCCACACTAGTACAGCAGCTACAGTTAACCAAACACAGGAAAATGATAAAATCATCCCTGCTAAAGGATTAGTTTCCCAATAAATTGCTGTCACCACTAGCGCAGACAACCAAGGACCTAAAATCACTACCGGAACAGCAGCGCCTAATCTCCGTTCTACGGTAAAAATTGTATTCCAAGTATCCCCTAGAGCTAGATGTACCACAAACAGAATTAAAGGTAATACCAAAAATTGGTGATTCATTGTTTGCCAAACTAATACAGAGGAAATTACCCGTAAAACTGCTATGATCATCCAAACGATGGGAAATGCTAAAGGTGGCGGAGACCATCTGGGTCTAATTACTTGGTCATAGGTGGTACGAGAACGAGTATTATCTAAAAGGGAAAAAATCCGGGAACGGATACTTAAGACGGCAAAAAATAATGCGGTTAATGCAGTGCTAACCCAACTGGGGAAACCGGAATTATGATCAATGAATATGATTAATTTTTCCATTCCCAGCAACACAAGAATCATCACTGCTATTTGTAGGATAGTCCCTAGTTTATAAACTAAAACTGCGTTGATATCTAGTTCTTGTGTGGTCGCTGTTGAGGTGTTGGGGGGTTTTGTTTACCAGGTTTGACCCCCATAACTGTGTTGACAAATTTTTCCAGTATTCCCGTTTTGGCTTGGTTCATAATCAAGAGATGGTGAGTAGTTGGTAAGTATTAACAATAATTAATTATATATTAGGCTTTTTTGCATTGAGCTATAAATAAAAAATCATTTGAGAGTTACTAATTGAGTAATATGATAACTTAATTTATTCTTTTATCAATAAACAGTGGTAATTATTTCATTAATTATGATCTAAAACTTACCGAAAACCAGAGTGATAAAAATATTCTCATTGCTGCCTGTTTACATCATGAGTATGTTAAAATTATTATGGTATTTGTCCGGGTATAGCAAATCATTATATCTTAAGATACAATGAATATAAGTTAGGAAATCCTGTGAATTTATGGAAGTTTCAAAGTTGACTATAGATAGCAATAAGAGCCAGCAAGAGACAATCATACCTAGAAAAATCACTCATATTAACCGTCGTGAGTTTATGAAGTTACCCTTAGAAGAAAGGCGACGTATATTAGCGGAACAAGCCGAATTAATGTTAATGCACTACCAGCACAATCAAGAATGGCAAGAATTACAGACAGGAGACTTGATTGATTATTAGTTCTTCTGTCCCTAGACGGGGTGATATTTGGCTGACTAATTTTGATCCAAATTTCTTGATATATCAAAACAATAGGGATATACATATTAGATAAATTGCGTTATTTCCAATCATCTATGTTTCAAAAAATCAGTTATGTTCATTGGTTCGAGTATATGATCTTATATTGAATATTTTACGCATTTTATAACTTTTTTTCAATAAATATGTAAGGTGTTGTATCTAAATTAAACATTTCTGTTATCAAACAATTAATAATTATTTATCTTGCACTTGCTGGTTAACATAAATTACCTATTTCCTTAACAAACCAATCTAAAGTTTCTCGGACATCTTGATAGTTTTTTTCTTCAAAAAATTTCTTTAGTTTATTCTCAGGCTGGGGACTACATGCAATCGCTTTGAAATTATCACCTAACTTGTATCGAAATATATCTTTTTGATTGTTAATATACTCTATAATTGAGTCATGTATTAAATATTTAGGCTTCAATTCATACATTGTAATATACGCGTATTGACCTTTATGTTTAATATCCGGATTTTTATCTCTAGCTATGTTTACAAATTCATTAAATATACTTTTTATGTCATTTTTGGAAACCTCATTTTTTAGATTTTCAAGTTTTACTTCTATGGATTTACCTTTATATTCAACCCTTTCTGGTATTGATTTTCCATTAGTATCTGGATGACTAGCAATATCTCTGATATCCATGATATGAGTAATTATATTATATTCTTTGTCATTATAATAATTAAACTTTTCTTTTCCGACCCTTAAACTTACAAAAATAGATTTTAGTTTCTTGAATTTACTATTTTGGCTTTGATCATAAAGATTAAGTAAAATTTCTATTTGCAAGTAAATTGTGCGGCAATATTGGACAAAATCATCACTTATGATGTGATGACATAACTGTTGATTATATTCCTCAAGTGATTGTCTGATTTCCTCTTTTTCTGATCCCTTTAGCCAATCATAAGTTGAGTAATCTATTAGATAGATTTTATTTGAATCTAGCTTAATTTCTTGCTTAGATATTTTTTCTATATATGAGGAAATACTTCTCAAATTCAAGTTAATTTCGTTTAATATGTTTAAAGCTTTTGTGTCCATCAATTAATAATAACCTTTTTTGGAGTATATTACTTTACCACTTTTTCAGAATATTATACTGAGTAATGAATTTATTATAGATAGTATCATCCTTACCTTTGACTACTCCAATGAACTCTATTTTCCCCCGCAGGACTTGCTTAAAAGTTGGTTTTGCCTTCTGGGGTAATCTATTTTTAAATTCATATTTAGATAAATATTCTTTCTCCGCAGCTTCAAGTCCAAACTTAGCCCAAGCGTGGAGCATAGCGCGAACTTGACGCACGTAAGTACGGTCAACGTTAGGAAAAACATTGGTTGTTAACCCTGTAACTTCTTGATGATTTCCCCTGGTTTGTAATCTGACTTTACTTTGATTGATTTCAAACCCATTGGTATTAATGATGTTTAATAGACTATTGCCAATAACTAATTTTTCTCCATCTTCATCATTAGTTATATATGCCAAATCTCTAGGGAATTGAGATAAAGTTGTTGAGAAAGTAATATCATCGGCATATCTGGTATAAGTTGCTTTACAATCTTTAGCCAACCTCTGTAATTGACTATCCATCTTGCCACAAATCATATTACTAATGATTGGTGAGGTTGGCGCACCTTGAGGTAAGTGATTGTTATGACAGCAAATTTGAGCTAACACTGTAGCGACTTCTGGATGTAATCCGTAGGGGGTAGCCATGAACATACCCCGCACCCGACCAAAATTAATACTAGGGAAAAAATCTTTTAAATCAATATTGAGAACATAGCGTTTTTTGACATGAGCTTGAGCATTGGTAACAATATTTTTGCCCATGACAAAGCCATGTACTGATGGTTTGATGTCATAAACTGCTTGTAAAACTTGATTCAGTTTGCTTTGGATAATTTTCAGCGCAGTTATGGGAGTTGTTATTTGACGGATACCACCAGACTTTTTAGGTATACCAAAGCTTTTATAACGCTCTTCAGGTGTAACCAGATATATATGATAAATCAGACGAGAATAAGAAATTTCTAAAAGGTCAGCTATCTCTACTGGTTGTTTGAGAGAGTAAAATTTTTCTCGCAACAACTCAGGACTACGCTGGAGAAATAAGTGGGATTTTTTTGGCACTTTGTCTGTAGTAGATAATAAAAAAATATCACTTGCGGGTATATTCTCGCTTATTCGACTCAAGATAAAGCAGTTGTCAGGATGGACATCTGGGTTAAAGCTAACCGTGAAATACACCGTCGCAGGATCAACAACGGAAATCAATACTTGTTACCGCAAGTGATTTATATGACTACTATGGTAAATCACTTTAATATGTGATTTAGAACTATTATACAGCAAAAAACAGACTATTGACGAAAATATACTCGTGTATCCTGGATTTTATCCGATCGCATGACTTAACACCCGTTCTTTTAAATTTTGTCAAGGCGATCGCATACTTTACGGTAAGTAGTTATTTAATATACATTTACAATTTTTTACTCAACTTAATTGTAAATCAAAGTCATAACGACTATGATTAAGGCAGGAGAGGAAAGAAGGATGATGAGAGTTGAAGAAATCCCCTTAAATCAAATCAAACGCCCTTTACCCCGTGTCAACGACCCTGATAAAGTCCAAGCCTTAATGGAGTCTATTGCAGCGATCGGACAACAAGAACCCATCGATGTCCTAGAAGTGGAGGGACAGTATTATGGCTTTTCCGGTTGTCACCGTTATGAAGCTTGTCAGCGCTTAGGTAAAGTAACAATCAAGGCCAGAGTCCGTAAAGCTACACCTGGGGTGCTCAAGATGCACTTAGCATAATGGGATAGATGTTAGCTTTGTAAAACATATAAGTAAAGAGGAGAAAAATATGTCATCTCAAGCAACAGCTAAAAATGTCAATATCGGTATTGACGACGCCAGTAGAGCGAAAATTGCCGAGGGGTTATCTCGTTTATTGGCTGACACTTATACACTGTATCTCAAAACCCATAACTTTCATTGGAACGTTACAGGTCCAATGTTCCAAACCTTACATTTGATGTTTGAGACACAGTATACAGAACTGGCTTTAGCAGTAGATTTAATTGCAGAAAGGATTAGAGCTTTGGGATACCCAGCACCGGGAACTTACAGCGAATATGCTAAACTCAGTTCAATTGCGGAAACTGCGGGAGTTCCTAAAGCTAAGGAAATGATTAGCTTGCTGGTGGAAGGACAAGAAGCAGTAGTCAGAACCGCACGCTCTATTTTTCCTGTACTGGAAGAGGTGAACGACGAACCCACCGCCGACTTATTAACTCAACGGATGCAAGTTCATGAAAAAACCGCTTGGATGTTGAGAAGTTTACTGGAAGATTGACATATTCACCGACCTTCAAGGTCGGTGATTCTTGACAGTTCACAGTAACTCGCTGCCGAAGCAGTCTTATAGTCACTCCCTGTCCATTTAAAGTCGTGCCGATGCCCCATGCCGACTATTGGATTTTAGCTTTTTGTTGTTTTTTAGGCAAGTTTTTTTCCAAGAATCAAGAAAAGCCGTCGTAGAACAACGGGGTTTTAAACCCATTTTTTCGATAAGTTAAATATGTCACAGCTTAACCAATGAGCAATCACACCCAAAAGCTGCAAAATTTGATGCAGCGTGTAAATATTCCTAGTTTTAAAGCATTAAGTCGTGATGCTGGGGTTTCAGAACGGCAAATTTTACGACTGCGACAAGGGAAATTAACACAGATGCGGGTGGATGTGCTGCTGAAGTTATCCCAAGTTCTGAAGATTTCATTGGGTGAATTAATAGAGACTTTTTCACCGGTGACTACTCAGGATGACCTACCCCGGAGCCAAACGGAGATAGAAGCATTAAAAACAGAGTACCAGCGATCGCAACAGCAATTAGAACAACAGCGAGAAATGTTAATACAGGAGTTCCAGCAGTCCAGTTTACAACTGCTGGAATCTTTATTATTACAATGGCCCACAGTGGCGCAAAAAGCTGAGGAAAATCCCCAGTTAGCTGCAATTAAAATTGTGCCTTTGGTGCAGAAACCCTTAGAAAGACTGTTACAGCAGTGGGGAATAGAGGCGATCGCCCCTGTGGGAGCAGAGGTAGCATATAATCCCCAAATGCACGAATTAATAGAAGGGACAGCAGAACCAGGCGCAACAGTGAAAGTACGTTACACGGGCTATATCCAGGGACACAAGCTACTTTATCGAGCTAAAGTCAGTCTAGTTTAACCCCCTTTTATCACTCTCGCCAAAGTATAATCAAGCGCGATCGCAAAAACAGCAGACAGAGAGTATGGTTGAGCCTCGCCGAAGCGCGCCTACAGCAAAATTTGTGGACGAATACTGCCAATTGTATCAAAACCTATTTCCAGAAGTTAGAAGCTTTGAAGCTTTTAAGTACCTACCCGAAATATCAAAAATTGTAGGGCTTGATAATCATCAAGGATTACACCATTTTTTAACAGAATCCCCCTGGGATGTCAAAGAATATAGCTCTCGTAACGCTGTCATACTTAAGTATTTTTTCTACTGACAGGATACCGTTACGTGGGCTTTCTTACTTTTCAGACATCCTCTAAGAAACGAGATTGTCAACCGGGATTGCTATATAATACTTATAGTGAGTAGGACACAAATAAAAATGTCAGAAAAAACTTTTGATATTGCTTACTTATCTGAAAATTTACTTGATTTATTATCAGATATTCAAAATCATGTGGAAATTACTCTAACTCGTCAGGGCGTTCCTTGGGCAAAAGTTTTACCTCTTGAGCCAGAAGACTCTACAGTTGAAAAAGCGGGTTTAAATCATGGCTCAATGGCGATGAATGGTGAAGAAGTCTTAGAACCAAGAGTTCCAGGTTTTTGGCAAGGACAAGTTAAGATTTCTGAGGATTTTGATGATACTTTGGAAGAGGTGATTGCTGCTTTTTATGGTGAAGACTAATGAGTTTTTTGTTAGATACTCATATCCTGTTATGGTTCTTAGAAAATGATTATAAGTCACAAGTGTTGAATGTTAAGAAAGAGGTGATAAAAATAGCCCAAAATATGGTAAATTTTGGGCGAAGAATTAAAATGAATTAATTGATAATGATTATAAATTCATTTCCCAAGATTGTCAAAGACATCCTCAGACCGTTGCCAAAAATCGATTAATTAGCAAAAATGTTAATGGTATTGCTATACAAATCTATGCTAGTCTCATTGCTTATCTAATTTTACAACTTGTATCTGTTCCGAAAGAATGGGGTGAAAAGATGTTAGATAAATTCCGCTATCTTCAGGCTTGTATGTGTCAACAAATCAGTTATGTTCATTGGATGGAAAATATTATGAATTGCTGACATTTTTACCCTTGATAAGACTACTATACTTGAATATGTAAAGTTTTGTAACGAAATTCAACACTTGTGATTAGAGAGATAATATGTGGGAAAAAATCAGAAATTAGATATTGGCAAATAACGACAATTATCTGACAGTTTTTTTCAACTTCAAATGCTTGTCAATAATCTAACTCCTTCAATTTTTCAAAACTGCAATATCCCGTATTTCCACTTTTCCTCTGCCTAGAGTGACAAAAGAGGGTTAATAGGGGATGAGGAAAGTAGGGTAATTTTCCCCATCCCCAGTTTTGAATTAAGCTGGATAAATCCGTAAGCGGCGATTTGGCTCTTCCCCAAAACTATCAGACTTGAGTCGATAATGTTCTACCAATTCATGCTGCATTTTTCGTACTTTAGAAGAACGGGGTAATAACTCTACAGGCTGTCCTTTGGGAATGACAATCTGTTCCACAGCCAGTCTAGCTTCTTCTAGGGCGTCCACCTCATCATCAGTGCCACTGTGTAAAAACAGTTGTAGCTCTTGATCATCAGTGATTTCTGGGTCTTCCATGTTCAGCAACCGCCGCAAGCCGCGGGTAATCTGGGGAATTGTACTAGCCTTAATCATATGAATTGGCACATGGCGGGCTTTAGCCATTTGCCTGAGTTTGGCTTGGTTTTTCACGTGCGATCGCAGTGCTAAAATTGCATCAGCCGTGTCAATGTCTTTAGTCAAAATCACTGGCAAATTTAATACACCAATCACCTGTTCTAGTTGGTGACGACTGACACCATAGGGATAAATGTGTAGTGGTAAATCTTCACCATTGGGGCCAGTGTATCTACTGGTCTTGACATCAAAACTCTCAGAATAGTTGAAAGACTCATCGAGCAACCGGTCAAACTCAGTAGCTCCAGTTACCCGCTCCCGCTCTAAAGACAGGGGAGGCAATGCTACCATTTGTCCTGATGAACGCCAGCCATTAGTTGGTCGAACTGGTGGCAAAGATTCCTCCGTGCTGGGAAACTCCCCACCCAGACCTTTAACCAGGGATAACTGCCGTGTAATGGAGACCTTCCCCTGGTCATCTACGGTTCTAGTTTGTGGGCTAGGCTGACGACCTCTCAGGAGGGTATCTACAGTATCAGCTACACTTTCATGTATTACCCAACGCTGCCGTTCTAACATTTCTACAGCAATTTCAAAAGTCGGTGGAGCTTTGCGCTCCAGAACAGTCTTTTGACTACCCCGCCTTCTAGCCTCGTCATCCCCTAAGGTCACAGCCTGAATACCCCCAACTAAATCAGAAAGGGTGGGGTTTTTAATCAGGTTAGCAATTTGATTACCGTGGGCTGTCCCTACCAACTGTACACCCCGTTCCGCAATGGTACGAGCGGCTAAAGCTTCTAATTCCGTACCAATTTCATCAATGACGATCACTTCTGGCATATGGTTTTCCACTGCCTCAATCATCACCTGATGCTGTAGTTCTGGTTGTGCTACCTGCATTCTACGAGCGCGACCAATAGCAGGGTGAGGTACATCACCATCACCGGCGATTTCATTAGATGTGTCTATAATCACTACTCTTTTACGGAAATCATCTGCTAAAACCCGGGCAATTTCTCTTAAGGCTGTGGTTTTACCCACACCTGGACGCCCAAGCATCAGAATTGATTTACCAGTTTCCACTAAGTCGCGGATCATGCCAATGGTGCCGAATACTGCCCGACCTACACGACAAGTCAAGCCAATAATTTTACCACTGCGGTTACGAATAGCGCTGATGCGATGTAAGGTGAGTTCAATTCCGGCTCGATTATCCCCGCTAAAAATTCCCACTTGCTCAATACAATGGTCTATTTGTGCTTGAGTCACCGGTGTTTCGCTCAGATACTCAGCTTGATGAGGAAAGCGAGCCTCTGGACAACGACCAAGATCCAAGACCACTTCTACTAAATTATCTCGTTGGGGATGACTCTCTAGAACTTTCTGCAGGTCGTGGGGTAAAATGTCTAATAACTTTTGAAGGTCTTCTTTAATCGTCATGCTTTCTATGGTGACCTTTTGAGAGATAACGTTTACACTCAGGGCAGCGGAAGTGAACCAGGAATTATAGCTCCTGCTGTGACTTGATCTGGGAAACTAGGGAATGGGCAAGCTTGACTGCTCGCCAGAGTAATTCGGGTTCTTCTTCTAGGCGCGGTTTGGCCTTAACACTGGTTTGACTCACCTCCTGATTCTCTAACTGTTCGAGAACTGGTGACAGCAGCACACGGGCGTAGCTACCGTAAGCGATGCCAGAAACATGAGCACTGTTGAGAGATTTCAATAGCCCCATTGCTTTTAACTTAGCAACTGTGTAGCTATTAGTGCCACCTGCTAATTGGACATACCCCGGTAAGTTAGCTGTCAAAACTTTTTGCCCTAATTTCACCGTTGCTAAGGTGGTGCCATCCCCAATATCACCACTCATAGGGCGGCCGTCTGTTTGCCAAATTAAGGAACCAGATAATGGTGTGATTATTTCAGTAATTTTTCGGAGGTAGTCAATTATTCCCTCTCCATCTGGACAGCTAATGGCTACTACCTGGAGTTGGTCTGCCCATGGTGAAATTGTTTGCCATAATTGCTGAAATTCTGCCAAATTTCCGACTTTTGTATGAATTTCTAAGGCATCTACTACCCTGGAAATCACTAATGGTGCGATCGCTGTCCCACTGGATATATAAGATTTAGTATAAATTTTACTATATGGGCAAATCGGTATGCAACGACCGCATCCGTAACATTTTTCCCATTCCACCCCCGAAAATTCACTGCTACTGTTGAAGACAATGGCTTGTGCTGGGCAAATAGTTTCACAGGGTCTAGGACAATCTGCGGGACACTCACTAGAGTTAAACTCGGCTTTACGAAAATGGGGATCTTCGCCATCGTTCAAGCTCACCATCAAAAAAGGTATGTTGCCCTGATAGCCATAACCCCTCTGTTTTGCATCCTTGACTAAACTCTTGGCTACTTGTAACCCTTCCTGGGCTGCAGCGATCACAGCAGGGTCAGCAGCCACATCTATACAGTCAGCACCTGCCAAGGTATAGGCTAATGTTAAACTTCTCACGGCCGGCAGATGTTGGTAGCTGGCTCCGCATATCAGTTTGAACCAGTTTCCTGCTTTCAAGGATTGTAAAGGGGCTAACAAATCAGTCACATTTCTATTATGCTTTTATGAAACTAAAAATAGTAGTCTCGAATATATAAAAAAGTCTTGATTTTCTGATCTTGAGTTCTTAGTAGTTAGAGTCTCATTGTTGTCAATGGTCTGTCAACCCTCTATAGTCAGATATTTGGCTGCGACTATTTGATTTTTCAGCCAAGGGAAGCCATCAGATGAGTTGCGGGTTTGACGACACCCCTGGTGATTAACGTCGCAGGCCTATGGGTGGACTGAAAACGAGGATATGACGACTAGTTAATATTTGATACTAGTCATTAGTACCGAAAAAAATCAACCCAAGTGATTGGGCTGCATTCCCAGGGAGTGGTATAATTGACTCTAAGTGGACAATATTGGCTAATTATTGGCTAATTATTGGCTAATTCAGTCCCCCTATATTATTGAGAGGCCAAAAGCGAAGGACGGCACGACCGATAATATTCTCCCGGGGGACAACACCCCAGCAGCGGCTGTCATAGCTACTATTGCGATTATCACCTAAAACTAAGTAGGAGTCAGGGGGTATGGTTTGCGGTTGTGCTAAGTATGCTTGCTGAGAAGCTGACATACAAACATCAATTTCTGTACGCTGGGTAGGGGACAGGTAGTTAATTTCCTCTAAGGGTTGATTATTAATATACACTTGCCCATCTTTGAGTTCTACCTTTTCTTCAGGTAGGGCTACTATACGTTTAATAAAGGCATCGTTATATTCTTCTTCTTGTAGTGTTTTTGTGGGAGAAAAGACTACAATATCTCCCCGCTGTGGTTGAGAAAACCTATACTTCAACTTATCGACAATTATCTTGTCTGCTTTCCATTGGTCGGGAGTACCATTGAGTGTAGGCTCCATAGAACCCGAAGGAATCCAACGAGCTTCAGCTACAAAAGTACGAATGCTTAGAGCTAGCACAATGCTTAGTACAACTGTTCTAGCTAGTTCGGCAAGCCAAGAATTATCGGATTGTTGAGCGGATTTGTTATCAGACACTTGATTTCTCATGAAATTACTGAAAATTTGGGAGGGGTACAGTAATTAACTCCTTGGGGGAGAAGATATTCTTCAATCTTAACGAGTAAATTCTGTTTTCCGACTTGAAGTTAGCATTGATCATAGAGGGGTTGAGTAATTAAGAATTAACTTTTTGTGCTCTTGGATGCCAAAGCTATTCAGGATATGTAAAAATAAATCGCAACAAGGGTAATCAAGTTTAACCTCAAAGCACGAGTACCTATCCACATCCTGTTAACATCATCATGTCATCTCCACAAAGTTTACTAATTCACGGCGCTAATATTATTCTCCCCAATGGTGAGTCAATGGTGGGAGATGTGCTAACGCGCGATCGCCAAATAGTTGAAGTTGCGCCCCAGATTTCCACCGCTGCAGCAACTACAGAAATTGACGCTCAAGGGTTAACTTTGTTGCCGGGAGTCATTGACCCCCAGGTGCATTTCCGTGAACCGGGTCTAGAATATAAGGAAGACTTGTTTACAGCCAGTTGTGCCTGTGCCAAAGGTGGTGTAACTTCCTTTTTGGAAATGCCCAACACCCGGCCTCTGACTACCACTCAGCAAGCTTTAGATGATAAGTTGCAGCGTGCAGCCAGTAAGTGCGTGGTTAATTATGGCTTTTTCATTGGCGCTACCCCTGAGAATCTGCCAGATTTACTTTTGGCAACGCCGACACCAGGAATTAAAGTTTTTATGGGGTCGATGCATGGTCAGTTACTCATGGATCAAGAAGAGGCTTTAGATGCTATATTTGCTCGAGGCGATCGCTTAATTGCTGTTCATGCGGAAGACCAAGCGAGAATTAACCAACGTCG
This sequence comes from Anabaenopsis elenkinii CCIBt3563, assembly GCF_015245355.1. Lineage (GTDB taxonomy): Bacteria > Cyanobacteriota > Cyanobacteriia > Cyanobacteriales > Nostocaceae > Anabaenopsis > Anabaenopsis elenkinii. The sequence goes on from NZ_CP063311.1 coordinate 3,595,408, forward strand.
TCAGGAATTTGCCGGTATTCATGATCCGGCGGTTCACTCTCAGATTCAAGATAATCAAGCGGCACTTTTAGCCACTCAATTAGCATTAAAACTTTCTCGCAAATATCAACGTCGTCTGCATATCCTCCATATGTCCACGGCGGAGGAAGCTGAGTTACTACGTCAGGATAAACCTAGTTGGGTGACAGCAGAGGTAACACCACAGCATTTGGTATTGAATACTAGTGCTTATGCAACAATTGGCACTTTAGCCCAGATGAATCCACCCTTGCGATCGCCCCACGATAATGAGGTACTGTGGCAGGCTCTGCGAGACGGTGTGATTGATTTTATTGCTACAGACCACGCCCCCCACACCTTGGCAGAAAAGGCTCAAGAATACCCCAATACCCCCTCTGGAATGCCGGGGGTAGAAACTTCTCTCCCAGTGATGTTAACTGCGGCTCAGGAAGGTCGCTGTACTGTGTCTCAAGTGGTTAATTGGATGTCTCACGCCGTAGCGGTGGCCTATGGTATCCCCAATAAGGGGGCGATCACTCCTGGTTACGATGCTGATTTAGTTCTAGTAGATTTAAACACCTATCATCCCGTCCGCCGGGAGGAACTCTTAACTAAGTGTGGTTGGAGTCCTTTTGAGGGCTGGAATCTCACAGGATGGCCTGTAACCACTATTGTCGGTGGTGAAATTGTTTATGACCAAGGCAAAGTAAATACACAAGTACGGGGACGGGCTTTAAGCTTTATGTAGTTAATAGTAGTTTTGATGAAGTAAGTAGCTATTAGAAAACCTAACTGTGTAGGAGCTACTTACTTAAAAGTTGCTTTAAAGCCTTTTTGAGGCTAATGAAGTACACACCAGTTTGTTCCCTGTTCCCTATTCCATTTTCCCTAAAACTAAAAAACTTTGTAAATCACGATCATGGGAAATGCTATATGTCAATATATAATCTGATGTTTATACCTATTCTGAGCTACATAAATTTATAAGTATAACTTCTAATAAAAATCATTTAAATAAATTAATCTCATTCATTTACCGTCAGTCACTGTTGGTCTGTATATCCCCAATTTCACCGGGGAATACTACTGAGGAAGAGAAGTTCAGGATTTAATTTTTAAATATGAGTTTTGTATTGAAACTATCCGGATTTTGGATTTAAACAACGTATTCAATAAGTAGGGTTAAGTAAACGGGCAATTTTTTTCAAAACTATGTTTGATACATATAAGAATTTTGTATTCATTTAATTGAACCGTATCAAAACTTAATTCTGATATTTCTGATTATTTTTGATTTTCTTCCTTAACTTTGCTGACCAACTTAAGAGTAGGGAGCAAATCGGAGCAAGACCAGATGAATCAGCATCCTATAACACAAACTTAATCACTATTTATCGGGATAATTAAAACAATGAAGCAATAGGAATAACAGTAGTGGCGGCAGATAAAAAAAGAGTGTAAGTATTAAAAACTGCTGGCAACTTCACGGATATTGCTGATAAAAGCAATCTTGTTGGATGGTTTGAGTTAGTTAGTATTCATCTATTGCCATATCATTTGGCGAGAATAGGTAATCCTAGTTAACTGCAGTAAAAAGCTAGTATATGTCAATTATAACCAGTTCAGATGTTCAGGAATATTTAATTGATTTTGGGATCATGAAGACAAAAATCATAACTGTCAATTTTGCTGATGAGCGTGGTAGTGGTAGATAGGACGAGTAGAAAATGCTCCCTCTCTTGTAATAGACTCTACGCCAAAGAGTATCGGCATCAATGGATACACATTTTTGGGTTTTAGTTTGAGATTGGCAACTTTAGATGCAAAATGAAAAAATCCTGAATCCTACATCTAAAAAACCAACTCTTAGATTTCTATGGGGTTTTGAACACAATCAAAAAATCTCATCAAATCTACTCATTTACCGGAAAAGATATAGACTTTAACGGTCAAATATGTTACGTCTATTCATTTTTTAGGTAATAATCGAGCCTAAAACACCTAATAGTAGGGTGATTTACACCCAATCTCAAAGCCTGTGGAGAAAGGTAGTTCCGACACTTCCCGGGTAAAGTACGGAAGTAAACTATCTCAAATCTACTTTTTCAAAGTAGATTTGAGTAGGTTTTAGATAACGTCAGCTCAAAAAGATCCAGTTTGGTTAACCTATTGTGGTGCGGGAATTTTGCCATAGGTGTCAAGTTAAGAAAAATGGCTTAGTGTCAAGAGGGTAAAACTCATGCTTAAACTGAATATAAGGGTGTAGAGAAGAAGCATGAGTAAACCCAGGAAAAAGGCAGGAAATCCAGACTTTCGACATTATTCAAATGGGATTGCATCATACAAACCCCTGTCGCCATCCCATGCGTCAAGTATCTGTATTATGGGGCAAGACTTGGTATCACTACTTAACGAATGTTCTAGACCCACAACAACTTTCGGCACAGGAAGTTTGTGATTTATATCGCCGACGCTGGCGCATTGAAGACGCATTTTTATTGACCAAGAGGTTGTTAGGTTTGTCTTATTTGTGGGTAGGTGGGACTAATGGTGTCCAGATGCAAATCTATGCTACCTGGATTTTTTCCGCCGTTCTCAATGACTTGTCTGCGGATGTAGCGATCGCTTTACAGTAACCTTTAGATCGTATCTCTGTGGAAATGGTATTCCGCAGTTTGTATTTTTTTGACCGCGCACTTTTACTTAACCCGGAGTTACAACTTATTCCTTGGCTTGTAGAACATTATCGTTCTATGGGTCTGCTCAAAGCCGTTCGTCAACGACACCGACGAACGGCTGCTAGGTCACTTGACATCTGGGTTGATGCCTTAACTTGACACCTATGGCAAGATGCCCACCCCACAAAAGTTTTATCATTTATATCTGTACTTCTGATTCGGTGCAAGGTGCTGTAAATATCCCGCCGGGGTGATTATCCCCTATAGTTCAGAATCTGTATAGGTTAATTAATGCCTTTGCCAAATCTTGATGGTTTCATCCCAACTCCCAGAGGCTAAGGTGCGACCATCTGGGCTGAAGGCTACTGAAATAACCGCATTTGAATGTCCGGTGAGGGTACTGATTTCCTGACGGGTGGCTACATCCCACAGTTTGATGGTTTTATCCTTTGAATGGAAACAATTGTAGATGCTCAAGGTGGTTATGGTGCTTATGGAATTTTTAATGTTCCCGGTAAGGGTGTAATAAAAATGAGTGCCGGTTGTGATTGTGAATTTGATAAAACATCTGTTATTGAATATTTACAAACAACTGAATTACTTAAATAATCAAGATAAATTATTGATTTTATTATACTGATTATTTAGGCGATCGCCATTTCCAATACACCCCCAAATTCTTAAAGGAAAACATGAACTTAAAACGATTATTATTAACCGCAGCGATAACCACCGCTTGTATTGTCAGCACCAACTTACAAGCTAAAGCTGATACCTACCGTGCGGGAAAATTCACGATTAACATATTCGACACTGAAACCACCAGAGTCTATGTTGGCTGTGACCAAAAAAACCGATGTATCCGATTAGAAGACGGTACAAACTGGCGTGATCAGGGTTATCGGGGTACTACATGGGTAAACGGGGATTATTATTACTCGGTTTCCTGGAAGGAAGATTCTGATGAGGGTATGTACCTAACCATTGTTCACAACAATAAACGAATATTACGTGAAAAAATGGTAGCAATTGCAGAAAACCTACCTAAAGTTGATGCAAAAGTAGTTACCTGGTGTGATGTGGTCAATATCAAAACTGGACAATTAGCACTGCGGTTTACTCCCAACGGTAAATCCAGAGCAGGTCTAAATAATGGCAATGAAGTTTTGTTACACAAACAACAAGGCATCTGGGCTTATGTAACTGTGTTTAAAGGACCGAATAAAAAAGTTGAGGGGTTGCAAGGTTGGGTAAATTCTAATTATTTGACTTGCACTCAAGAAACGATTGATTAAATTTTGAATATTACAGGACTTACGCAACTGGCACAAACAGGGAGAGGGGGTAGCCGCGCCACGCGACAATTTAAATTAAACCAAGTACATAGAAATACTTGGGCGTTTGAGTTGCTGTATTAAATAATTAGACAGCAAATTATGCTTGATTTGATAAACAGTTTGTCCAGTTTGATAGGCTAAATTCTTTAATCTAATCCAAACCAACATTGCACAAGCAATATGATTTCTTTGAAGCCTAGCTTGACGACATTGACAAGATTCAATGCCTGTTAGTTGTTTAATCTCTCTGTGAAACTCCTCAATTTTCCACCGAATTTTACACACTTCTTGTACAACATTCGTGGAACTTTGAGATAAATCGTTGGTGGCGACATAATCCGTTCTGTTATTAGAAACAGCAACCCGGAATAATTTCACTTTTTTCTGGGCGGGAAATCCTTTAATTTTTATGATTTTACCACATTCTAATTCTTCTTCGCTCCATTCTAATAATTCAATTCGTTTATATTTTTCTTTACCCAATCTATCATCAAATAACCGATTATTTTTTAAAGGGCAATAATAAACTTTCTCTAGACTATCAATATAAAGCATTAAACTGTTTACCGCATACCACGTGTCCATCAAAACCGTATCAAACGGTAAAAGCTTTTGATACACCAGGTTTGACAGCATATCTTTCACATGGTCTATCTTGGTTTTACCATCCACATCAGGATTAAAAATTCGATAATCTACTACCCAAAATCTTTTAACTTGAGGATTCACATATACACAACTAACCACACCAATTCCTTTGACTACCCCATGTTCATTCCCACTATATTGTCTCCTCACCATCTCTATTTCTTGAGAATATCTTTTGTCTAAAACGCTATCATCAAATATTATGTAACCATTGGCATCTCCCTCAATTATGTCTTTCACATTTTCCCATAGTAACCGGGGTGTTAGCTTTTCTCTCTTCAAATAATAATTAATTGCATCATGGCTAATCTGCTCTAAATGCTCTGCTAAATTGGTAATCGTGTAATTAATTTGACTGCTTAATAAGTATTGGCAGTAATTAAGCTTTGTAAATCTCATGCTCATCACCAACATTCTCTCTTAAAGGATGTTTGGAAAGTGTTAAACAGGTAATTTTTATATTAGGGAACAGGGAACAGGGAACAGGGAATAGGGAGGAGGGAGCAGGGAGCAGGGAATGGGGGATAGGGAATAGGGAATGGGGAACGCACAAAAAACAATAAAATCCAGTTCCCTCCCCTTACAATGGGAGGGTTAGTGTGGGGTGAAACAATAGTTGATACACTAATCATACCTTTTAAAACATCCTCTTACACCCTCTACCTATTTTCTCATGAATCGCTATCTGAATCTGGTTTTATTCATACCTTTCTACTATCAACTACACTAGGCATCCCCCCGTGTCCTTGACATCACTTATATAATACCAATGTCCTTTCATTTTGCGATTGCTACACACAGATGCAAGCAGCGCTTCGCGATCGCCTGTGCTAGTTGCGTAAGTCCTAAATGCTTGACAATTACCTTTACACCTGACAAGTATTGGGTAACACGTCATTATATAATGTCCCCAAGACTAAATTAACTACCAGTGGTAACCTAAGATGAACGAGCCACAACCAGGGAAATTTGATCTAGTACTAGGTGGTACTGGTAACGCTCCAGAAAATGCCCTGGTCTTAGGGGGAATCCAAGGGGCGCAGCAGAGGTATAAGAACCCTGACCCCAATGTGAGGATAAATGCCATATCTCAAGCCTTGAACTATGGGGACGATGGGGTTAAATTACTTCTCCAAGCTTTAAATACAGATGAATCAGATGATGTCAAGGATGCGGCTTATAATCTTCTGTCCTCTAGAGACAATAAGTCTATTCAGGTCATTGATGCTTTAAAAGCTTATGAACTATTTTCATGGCGAGAAATCGCCACCCTCACCGGACATTCACATTACGTTTATTCAGTAGCCTTCAGCCCGGATGGTCGCACCTTAGCTTCTGGGAGTTCCGATCAAACCATCAAACTGTGGGATGTCGCCACCCAAGCGGAAATCACCACCCTCACCGGACATTCACATTACGTTGAGTCAGTAGCCTTCAGCCCGGATGGTCAAACCTTAGCTTCTGGGAGTTATAAAACCATCAAACTGTGGGATGTCGCCACCCGTCGAGAAATCGCCACTCTCACCGGACATTCATACGAGGTTAATTCAGTAGCCTTCAGCCCCGATGGTCGCACCTTAGCTTCTGGGAGTCGGGATTACACCATCAAACTGTGGGATGTCGCCACAAGGCAAGAAATCGCCACCCTCACAGGACATTCAGATTACGTTCTTTCAGTAGCCTTCAGCCCAGATGGTCGCACCTTAGCTTCTGGGAGTTCCGATAAAACCATCAAACTGTGGGATGTCGCCACCCGGCGGGAAATCGCCACTCTCACCGGACATTCAGGTTCGGTTTTGTCAGTAGCCTTCAGCCCAGATGGTCGCACCTTAGCTTCTGGGAGTAAAACCATCAAACTGTGGGATGTCGCCACTCAAGCGGAAATCGCCACCCTCACCGGATATTCAGATTGGGTTTGGTCAGTAGCCTTCAGCCCGGATGGTAAAACCTTGGTTTCTGGTAGTGAAGATAAAACCATCAAACTGTGGGATGTCGCCACCCGGCGGTCAATCGCCACACTCACCGGACATTCAGATTGGGTTCGTTCAGTAGCCTTCAGCCCGGATGGTCGCACCTTAGCTTCTGGGAGTAATGATAACACCATCAAACTGTGGCAAAGGCGTTATTAATCCACATCCACAATCTTTACTGTAATTTCCTCAAACTTCCTGTAACTCACTTTCCAATACTATTGATTCCGGATTGCCATATTACCGCAACTTATAAATTTCTCCTCTATCAACCAATATTTCTCCCGTCAACAAATCCTTCACAGTAGCTAACAAAATCCGCCGAGAATCGACGTAAAATAACACAGATATCCGATCAACTCTTGCTTCTCCGGGAGGATTAAGTTTAGCCACACAAACCTGTTGATGCTGACTATCTAAAGAACGATAACATTCTTGGTATTGGAGATTACTGCTAGTCATTCTTCCAGAGGCATCAAAAGCAATTTCTGTTTGCGCCATAGCGCCTAACTCACCAATATCTAAACAAATCTCCCTTTGTCCATGATTTGCAACTTGTAAATTTAACCATCCATCAGACTCACAAGGATATTTTGTACCTTGTGCAAATAAGCAATGATAAGTATAACTTTTACTGTAAGCATCCCATAAACGAATCGCGTAACTGTGACGCAGAAAATCATCAATTTCTGTAAATTGCCTCACCGCTAAAGCACCATGACACACCGCATCAAAGGGCTTATTAAGCTTGACCTTATTCTTACCAAAATATGATATAATAATTTGTTGAACTGCGGGAATTAAACAACTTCCTCCTACTAACAAAACTTGCTCAATATCATTTTTAGCAAAACCCTTTCTCAGGGCAAAACCTAAAACCTCATCTAACGCATCGCGTAACTGTTGTAAAAATTGTCGATATTCTAAAATTTCCTCCAACTTTTTACGAGTAATTTTTAACTCATAAGACATAAAAGATTCATCATCAAACCAGCTTTCGGCTACAGATTCATTTCTGGATAATTGAATTTTCAACCTTTCGGCAATTTCTAACAAATTTTGATAACTAATTTTCCCAACTTGTTCAGTTGTTAAATTTTGAGAACGTAAATAATCTTCAACTATCCAAACATCAATATCTTCCCCACCTGTATAAGCTTCAGATTTAGCTAAAACCTCAGCGCGTAAATTTTCACTAGCATTAGCCACAGTTCGGACTAAACTTAAATCCAGAGTTCCCCCGCCAAAATCTACCACTAAAATTAAAGCACCGGGATGTTTAACAGCATATCCCAAAGCCGCAGCAGTAGATTCATCTATAACTGAGACTTGAGGAACATTTAACTTTTCACCTAAACTTCTAAACCAATCTAAATAACGTTCAAAAGCACCAACAGGAACCGTAAAAATTAAATGACTTGGCTGAATATTTTGTTTTTTAATTTCCGTCCAAATCCTCTGAATAAATAACTCAGATACACCAAGAGAATCATAATTTATCCCCTCAATATGTCGTGCTGGTGGTTGATAGTCTCCAGCCAAATCACGTTTAAACTTTTTAAACAAACGTTCAGGAGGGTAACTTTGAGAAAGTCCCAACCTTTGACTACGGACACCAGCACCCAATATGACCTGATGATCTGATTTAATATAGAGTAGACTAGGAATAACTGGAATTTCTAACCTCTCACCCTCAGCAGAAACACCAACAAATAAACTTGATAAATTAGGGAAACGTAAAGTTTTAGGTAGTTGAGTATCAGACTCTAAAATACTAACAACAGTATTACTTGTACCAAAATCGATAGCAACAGTCGTCATAATTCATTCATAGTAGCTTGGGTTAAAGGCAGTGCAACCCAACAAAACCGATAAATAATATTAAAATGTGGGTTGTGTAATGCAGGTGCGGGCAAGATATTCACCCGAAAATATTGTATAATTTAATTGTGATTATATCCACCGGGAAGAGTGCGACTCACCCTAGCTGGATAGAGAATTTTATCACCATCTTGATAACCAATAAAACGAATATAGACTAATTCACCTTCTGCAATATCATCACTATCAGCTTGATGTAATTGAGGATGATAATTCACCTGTTCCCAAGTTTCCCCAATGGAAGTATAACCCCAGCTAGAAATTAGATTATCTAAAGATGTAAATAGAGAAACTATATTTTTCGCAGGTAAATCAGGATTAGCTAAAGCCATTTTCTTAACTGTCGGATAGTTGCTGAGTAACGTTTGCAGTTGGGTAAAAGTTTCAGCTTGAAAATCACTGCGTAATTGTTGAGATTGTTGTTTTAATTCCTCTCGGATTCGCTGACATTGAATTTCTAAATCTTGGATTTGTTTATCTGTGTTGGGAGAAGCTACAGGTTGAGTGATATGAGGTTGATTTTCTCCTACAAACAAAAACCAGAAAATCAGATAAATAGCTAATACCAGAATTACACCAAAAGCAAGATGATTCAACTGTTCTAACATATTATTGTGTTTATTTAAAAAATAGAAAAGGTTTGACAGATGAAATCATTTGGTTGAGAGAAAATTAATCACCATTGTTGCAAAGATTGATTTTCAGATGTGGTAATTAATTCATCTCCTTCATAATATTCCGGTAAGAGTTTCTGAGATTCTATTTCTCCCAAAGATTGTTCTAAACTTTTTGTGGTTTCCACACAACTAGAACCAGTTACATTTAAAACCTTTTCTACAATCTTGCCATCTTTACCAATGCGATATTCAATCTTTTGATATTCCGCCATAATGCTTCTTCCCTTTTGTAATTAAAGTTCGTAGTGTTCGCGTAGCGTCTCCCACAGAGGACTAAAGTCCTCTCTTTTAAAAGCTACCATGTAACACATCCACTTCTATCCCATTCATCCACCTTGGCTATGAGATTAGGAATTTATTTCGAGGCTGAATTGTGCCAAGATTTTTAAAGGTTATGGAAAAAGAACTAAACCCATCTACCTACTATAACGCGCACAGTACCATCTTCTAATACTTCTTCTTCCTCGATGTTAAAACCCTCGGTTTGAATGGTTTCCATTAAGGTTTTATGGGCATATTTTTGGGTAATATTATTTACAAACTCCTCTTGATTAATTTTTGCACCCCAAAAATCTGCGACTAATTCATAATTTTCTCCCTGTTTACGAAAGCCTAAATCATAACCATTCTTTTGACGGATTACATATTCGGCTTGAGTAGTATTACCAATATAGCCCCTGACTTTGGTGTTTTGTTCCACTTCATAGCCTAATTCTTGCAATACTTGATGCAGAATTTCCCCTTGTTTGATTTGGACTTTGATTGTGGTAAAATGAGACATATATATTTACTCCTGTTAATCGACTTCTAAGAAACCTAAACCTTGTTGCTGAGAATAGGTTTTTAATTCTTCCATTAATTGCATATCTATAGAAGCTGTTCTTGCTCCTGCTTCCGCAGCCCAGCGTTTTAAGTTGGCGATTTGCTCCTTAGCTATGGCCGCTAAGGGGACTGTTTCTGATATCGCTAGTAAAATATCTTCTGTGGTAAAATCGCGCCGATTTCCATTTACTAAACTACCAAAAGCCGTTAATATATGACTGGTGAGGATGAGGGTTTGGCGGGTGCGTTTGAGTTGTCGTGTCAGGTTTTTGATGGCACGAATTACGGGAGCATTTTTTTCGGTGTCGGGGTTTTTGAGGATAAAATGTATGTCTCGCAATACAAATATTGTGGTGGTATTTTCGGGTGCTTTGGCTATTCTTGCTAATGCACCCATGACTGAATTTTTATCATTACCATTGTCATCCCAACCGGTGACTATATCCCATAATAATAGTTGTCGTGGTGTCTGGGATAGTTGCGTCAGTTGTTGCAGGACTTGTTCTATTGGTCCTTCTTCGACCCCCACTATATACAGCAGTGGATAGCGGGCGCGAAGCATTAAGTCTAATCGCTGAATTAGTTGTTGATGAGGGTTGATTATTGGGTTATTCATTTGTATGAATCGGGGGAATTAGTTGTTAGGTTATTAGGTTTTTAATTAGACATAATATTTATATCAGGACTTACGCAACTGGGACAAATAGGGAGCGGGGGAGCCGCGCCAGGAGACAATTTATTAAACTAAGCACATAAAAATCCAGTTCCCTCCCCTTACAAGGGGAGGGTTAGGGTGGGGTGAAACAATAGTTGATACACTAATCATACCTTTTAAAACATCCTCTTACACCCTCTACCTATTTTCTCATGAATCGCTTAACAAGTATTGGGTAACACGTCATTATATAATGTCCCCAAGACTAAATTAACTACCAGTGGTAACCTAAGATGAACGAGCCACAACCAGGGAAATTTGATCTAGTACTAGGTGGTACTGGTAACGCTCCAGAAAATGCCCTGGTCTTAGGGGGAATCCAAGGGGCGCAGCAGAGATATAAGAACCCTGACCCCAATGTGAGGATAAATGCCATATCCCAAGCCTTGAACTATGGGGACGATGGGGTTAAATTACTTCTCGAAGCTTTAACTACAGATGAATCAGATGATGTCAAGGATGCGGCTTATAATCTCCTGCGATCTAAAGATAATAAGTCTATTCAGGTCATTGAGGCTTTAAAAGCTTATGAACTATCTTCATGGCGAGAAATCGCCACCCTCACCGGACATTCAGAGTATGTTACTTCAGTAGCCTTCAGCCCGGATGGTCGCACCTTATCTGGGAGTAGGTATAACACCATCAAACTGTGGGATGTCGCCACCCGGCGGTCAATCGCCACCCTCACCGGATATTTACGCTATGTTTATAGCCCGGATGGTCGCACCTTAGCTTCTGGGAGTTTGGATGACACCATCAAACTGTGGGATGTCGCCACCGGGAGGTCAATCGCCACCCTCACCGGACATTCAGATAGGGTTTGTTCAGTAGCCTTCAGCCCCGATGGTAAAACCTTAGCTTCTGGGAGTTATGATAAGACCATCGAACTGTGGGATGTCGCCACTCGGCGGTCAATCGACACACTCACGGGACATTCAGATCGGGTTAATTCAGTAGCCTTCAGCCCGGATGGTCGCACCTTAGCTTCTGGGAGTTTGGATGACACCATCAAACTGTGGGATGTCGCCACGGGGAGGTCAATCGCCACCCTCACCGGACATTCAGATTACGTTTATTCAGTAGCCTTCAGCCCAGATGGTAAAACCTTAGCTTCTGGGAGTTCGGATGGTACCACCAAACTGTGGGATGTCGCCACCCAAGCGAAAATCGCCACCCTCATCACCGGATATTTACGCTATGTTTATAGCCCGGATGGTCGCACCTTAGCTTCTGGGAGTGGGAATGGTACCATCAAACTGTGGGATGTCGCCACAGGTAGGTCAATCGCCACTCTCACGGGACATTCAAGTGAGGTTGAGTCAGTAGCCTTCAGCCCAGATGGTCGCACCTTAGCTTCTGGGAGTTGGGATCGAACCATCAAACTGTGGGATGTCGCCACCGGGAGGTCAATCGCCACTCTCACGGGACATTCAAGTCCGGTTTTGTCTGTAGCCTTCAGCCCGGATGGTCGCACCTTAGCTTCTGGGAGTGGGAATGGTACCATCAAGATTTGGCGGCGGAGTTATTAATCCACACCCACAATCTTTACTGTAATTTCCTCAAACTTCCTGTAACTCACTTTTCAGGCTTCTGACGATTAACTTCCGATCAGTAGCGAACTGCTTGCAGCAGCGCTTCGCGATCGCTCAAAAATAATCAACAAATCACGTTAAAATGCCCGAAACTCACATATGATATTTGGTTGATTCTGTCAATGCGTAAGTCCTAGTATTGACCCCTCATCTTACAAATTAGTCCTAGTTTTAAAATATCAGATAGGATGTCTGTAGTGATTATTACTGTGTAGTTTGGCGAATTGAGAAAATCACAAAAGATTATTTAACAGCGATCGCCTTTTACAACTCAAGTTTAGGTATGATGGGGATGAAGATATGGTTTATTTTTTAACAGTGCGATAAGTTTGATGAGGGTCATTTGGTTTTTCAGGATTGGTATATTCCAGCGATCCCTCATCAATTAAAGGTTTTAAATGTTTATGTAGCAGGTATTTTCGCTCTCGGTTTAATAAAGAGGCTAATTCATTAGAGGAGTAAGGTTGTATTTTACACAATTCAAGGATGATATGTTTAATTTCCTCCTGCTTGGTGCGACTACCAATCTTCTCTATTTTCTCTTGTAAAGATGTTTTTTGTGTATCAGTGAATAATTCAAGTGTAAGTTGTTCTGGTGTCAATTGAGTACTGTCTTGATAAGGGGTTAAGGACTGTCTTGATAAGGTTTCCCCCTCTACTGTACTACTGTCTTGATAAGGGGTTGAGGACTGTCTTGATAAGGTTTCGCCCTCTACTGTACTACTGTCTTGATTAAAGTTATCTACCTGAGATTGTTCTTTAGACTGAAACTCAGGGTTAAGGGTGTAATAAGTCGCTGAACTTTTTCCATGTGATTGAATTAAACCAATATCCCTCAATCTTTTTAAGTTTTGACTAGCCTTCAGGGTATCTACACCATTGATTAAACGAGAAACGGCATTATTAATTATTCCTTTTTCTCTCAAGACAACTAATATTTTCGCTTCTTCATCAGTCAGATTATGGATTTTGAATTGTGATAACCATTGTAAGGCTTCTGTATCAAAAAGATTATGAGAAAAAAGAGTAAGATTAAATTTGTCTAAGTTACGATTAGATTCAAAAGATGGTAGGCTCAAGTTAGCTTCTAGCATAGCTTCCAATATGACTCGAATCCCCGATCCTTTAGTTTCAGCAAATCCTGTTTCATGAAGCACTGCGGCGATCGCTTCATTACGAATCACAGAACCTGGTTCTCCTAAAGTTTCTCGGTCAAGAGTTTTCAAAGAGTAACCAGGATTGCGGATTTCCAAGCGGTTAGAATACTTAATAATCTGGATAGGACTACGTTGGCTATAGTCTCGGTGCATGACAGCATTAACTATTGCTTCTCTAATAACTTTACGGGGAATGAGAGGAATTTCACTGCGTTGAATACTATCCTCAGCTAGTCCAAATCTTGTGGGTAAGTCATTGAGAACATTTGTTACCAGTCTAGGAATAGCTAAGAGTAATGGTTCACGGATTTCAAGAGTCTGATATCTATTCTGATAATCAGTAATCCATTCTGTACCTTCAATTAAAATATAATCTACACGATGCAGGGGACAATAACGCCTCAGAGCGATCGCATTTCCAAACAAGATTAATCCCGCAATTGTTGGACAGTATTGATTTTGATGTTTAACGATGACATTAAGAGAATAAAGTAAATCTTGATCTAAATAGTTCAATTCAGGAGCATTAGGTTTAATTTTCCCTCGCGCTTGTCTATAAGCGTTAATAGCTTGAGGTTCTAAATCTTCTAGGGTTGCTTCTAAAATGGGAGTTGTATCGTAGCTAGAAAAACTATTTTCTTGATAAAGACGTTTGATATCTACATCAGTACAACGTTGGTCTGTGGAAGAAATACGCCTATATGCTCCCTTTGGTAGACCTGTACTCACAATATATACAGGCTTTTCTGTGGGTTGAGCTTCAGGAATATATGCAATTAAGACAGTTTTGCCTTCTTTAGTAGCCAAGTGGATTTGGGGACGGATAATAATATTAAATTGTTGGGTGCAGTAGCTGGTTAAATCTCTCTGGATCTTATCAGGATCTTCCAATCCTTCGATTTCATACTGATTGCTATCACTATCTTCTGGTGCTTTGACTCCCAAAATCAAATATCCACCTCTTAACCCAGGTTCATTAGCAAATGCACTGATTGTAGTTAAGCAACTCTTACCAACTCCTGAGCCTTTTTTTGCTTCGATTTCTACACTTTCATCTTGAGTCGTGAGAAGTTCCCAGAGTTGATCAAAGGTAAGCATTTTTATTTATCTCCTCCCTGGGGTTTGAGATTAAGGGCACAAACATCAGGGTCATTAACTCTGATTTAGGCTATCATGATTTGGTGAAGCAGGGTATGGAATGACTTTTGTAATTGTTCATAAATCACCACAAGGGAATCAGCGCTCTACCTGGTTTTAGAAACGCTGAAGCTTTTTACCTATGAAATTATACCAAAAAAAGCCAATTGTCCTGTGCTGATGACAATAATATCATTTACTACCACAGGTAAATAATTGGGGAATGGGGAACGGGTAATATAAAGAAAGCAAGTTAGACCAATGTTTGTAACTACTGGGTACAGTGGTTGATCAAGGACATTAGGTTAACCCAGTCAAATTATTTGGGAATTAACACAACGAGCGCGGAGGGATTTGAACCCCCGACCCACAGAACCGGAATCTGTTGCTCTATCCACTGAGCCACGCGCCCTAATTTTCTCCCATTGTAGCACAGGTTAAAAAATAATTGGTAGGGTGGTAAACAGAATTAAAGAATACTCAGTAATCTACCCATGTACTGGAAAAATCAGGAACCCTCCCTTAGTGAGGGAGAAAAATTTAAAACTGATTTTTCCAGCTGGCTAAATCAGCCAAAGAGCGATCGCGATAACGCCCATAACGCTCCGGCTTACTTTTAATTTTGATACCCAAATCCGGCAAAATCCCAAAATTAGGTGGGATTGGTTGAAAGTGCTTCGGTGATGCTGAACTAATAAATTCTAATAACGCCCCCATCATAGTAGTGGGTGGTGCTGCTAATAGTTCCTGACCCAAAGCCAACCGCGCAGCATTAGTTCCCGCTAACCAACCATCAGCAGCTGCTGCGGTATAACCTTCAGTACCAATCAACTGTCCCGCCGCGAATAAAGTAGGACGCTGCTTAAATTGTAAGGTGGAGTGGATTAACTGGGGGGCATTAATAAAAGTATTCCGGTGCATGACTCCCAACCGTACAAATTCGGCATTTTCTAACCCAGGAATCAAGCGGAAAACTCGTTTTTGTTCACCCCAGCGCAGGTTAGTTTGAAAGCCTACCATGTTCCACAGTTGACCCGCTTTATCTTCCTGGCGTAGCTGTACCACGGCGTAGGGACGTTCCCCTGTGCGACTATCCGAGAGTCCCACGGGTTTGAGTGGACCATAGCGCATGGTGTCTTCTCCCCGTAGGGCTTGTTCTTCAATGGGTAAACAAGCTTCAAAAAACTTGGCTGTTTCCCGTTCAAAGTCTTTTAATTCCGTTTGTTCTGCTTGGCGCAGTTCTGACCAAAAATGCAGATACTGCTGTTTATTCATGGGACAGTTGAGGTAAGCTGCTTCCCCTTTGTCATAGCGGGATGCCATAAAAGCGATATCATGATTTATGGACTCTCCCACAATAATGGGGCTAGCAGCATCGAAAAAGCTGAGGTATTCCATCCCCGTGAACCGGTGTAAATCGGCGGCCAAGTCGGGACTGGTTAAGGGACCTGTAGCTAAAACTACGATTCCTTCGGGAATGGCTGTTACCTCACCCCGGCGAAATTCAATTAAGGGATGTTGACATAGGGTGGCGGTTAGGTCTTGGCTAAATTTCCCCCTATCTACCGCAAGGGCTCCCCCAGCAGGGACGGCGTGTTCATCGGCTTTGGAGATGACTATGGAATTGAGTTGACGTAGTTCGGCGTGTAGGAGTCCTGTGGCGCGATCGCTCGCCATAGCCCCAAAGGAATTACTACATACTAACTCTGCCACATCTTCGGTATGATGGGCTGGACTAAAGCGTTTTGGGCGCATTTCATGGAGTATTACCGGTACGCCTGCTTGGGCTATTTGCCAAGCTGCTTCTGTCCCAGCTAGTCCACCTCCAATTACTTGTATTGGTTGTTTATCCATATTTATAGGTTGAGGTTAGCCAATTTCCAATTGGTGGTATATATCAATTTTGAAATATTTGATGTCATACTAAGTTTCTATACTAAAAGTAAAGTTTGATCATTCCCAAATTTTCCGGAGTAAATACTGATGAACAGGTCAAAAATAGTTGCAGTTATTACAGGTGCTATTTCCCTGGTGTTGGCGATCGCCTACCTCATTTTAGTGCAATTGCTAGACTACAGGGATATGAAACCCGCTCCGGTAAGTGAATTAACATCACAGCAAATTATAGTAGCCCTAGCTCTTAATTATCCGGAACACCTCTTGTAGAAATATTATTTTCTCATGGTGCTAGAGAACCGAGTATTTTTGTCTCTACTGTTCTCCAGTTGAATGGAGCACATTAGTTAATGATTCATCAAACTTAATTTATAAGGGGGTCAACTGATGGCAGAGCCTAATCAGAACGATAAAAAGAATTTTATTTACCCTCGTAGCCCATACTATGGTCAATTTGAGCCAAAAAATTTAATATTTAACGCCAATCTGCAAGAATTTGCTCAAAGAGTCGGCTACATCTCCAATTTAGAGACATCTGGGAAACTGACACCCGAACAAGCTTATAAACAAATTAAAGCTCTTTGGAAACAGTTGAAACGTAGCAAAAAAGAACTCAAGATTAGTAACAAGCTAGAACCCCCGAGTATACCCTGAATTATTGAACCCCCGGGCTAAGTGCCTGAAACTCATCCCGGGTGAGTGACACCACCATATTTTCTGATGCAATTTGGATAATCCAACGGGTGTGGGCTTGAGTGTCATAACTTGACTCCATGCCACAAACCACGCCAACTTTACCCATTACGTAAGCTGGACTGAGGATTAAAACCTGATCCCCGACTTTAAGGCTGTGTGAAGTATACAATATTGCTCCTATAAATTCTGCACTTCAGGATTAAATTCTACAAGTAAAAGCCGAAAAATATTTAAGTTTAACTAAAATTTGTGGAGTTGATAACCTTTTCTTAACTAATTTTAGCGCAAATAATGCGTTATCTCTGTCCACCATAGCCAACAAACCCCCCTCAACCACAGTCAGGTTTTTGACCTCCATAGCTGATGATTGGCTGCTGGGTTGCCATTTTTCGGTAGGATAGCTCCCATATCCTCAACTAGTAATCCTATGGCAAGTTCCCCAATCCCGACTCAAGAATCCCCTGCTAACTGGCATCTGCTGCTACAACAATTAATGGACACTGAATCATTGTCACGCACTCAAGCTGCTGAGTTGATGCAAGGGTGGTTAACTGAAGCTGTCCCCCCCGAATTATCAGGGGCAATTTTAACGGCGCTGAACTTTAAAGGTATTTCCGCCGAAGAGTTGACTGGTATGGCTCAAGTGTTACAGTCTCAATCAAAACAGGGTAATAACAGAGAATCTACTCAAGGGATGATAAACCTCATAGATACCTGTGGTACTGGCGGCGACGGTTCATCAACCTTTAATATTTCTACAGCAGTGGCTTTTGTAGCTGCTGCCTATGGTGTACCCGTTGCTAAACATGGCAATCGCTCCGCCTCCAGTCTGACTGGTAGTGCGGATGTGTTGGAAGCATTGGGGGTAAATCTGAGTGCTCCTAGTGAAAAGGTGCAGGGGGCAGTAAAAGAGGTGGGAATCACTTTCTTGTTTGCCCCTGGGTGGCATCCAGCCCTCAAAGCCGTTGCTGGTTTACGACGGACTCTCAAAGTCAGAACCGTATTTAATTTACTCGGGCCATTAGTCAATCCCTTATATCCCACGGGGCAAGTAGTGGGGCTATTTACTCCCAAGCTTTTAATAACTGTTGCCCAAGCATTACATAACTTAGGTAAACAAAAAGCAATTGTCCTGTATGGGAGAGAAAAACTGGATGAGGCTGGCTTAGGAGATATAACGGACTTGGCGGTTTTATCTGAAGGTAAAGTTCAATTAACTACTCTCAATCCCCAAGAAGTAAATGTAACTGCGGCGGGTCTGAGTGATCTGCGGGGTGGGGATGTGCAAGAAAATGCAGTGATTTTGAAAGCAGTATTACAAGGTAAGGGAACTGTGGCTCAACAGGACGCTGTGGCATTAAATGCTTCCCTAGCCCTGCAAGTGGCGGGTGTAATTCCTTGGTTAGACCATGCCCAAGGAGTGAATGTGTCTAGAGAAATTCTTAAGAGTGGTGCTGCTTGGCAAAAATTAGAACAGCTAGTTGAGTTTCTACAGGATTAACTTTTGAGCCTGATTAGTGACTTAAATAATTGCTTTTCTACCCATACCTTCTTTGATGGGGGTAATAAATACTGCTGTTTGGGGGGCGATAAATGCTAATTTTGGCTACAAGGGTATTGGGGTTGGCGGTTGGGACATGAGATAATTAATATTTGCAGTAGTAGCTGCACTAGGGACAAAATACTGCTTACTATTAACAAATGTCCACAGAGGATCACTGTTCCACTATCCCCAAAGTCAAGCTTTGACGCTGTGGCTGTGGATCAAAGAATTACCAGGTGAGAAACCTGGGTTACGCCTTTATGGCGTGAAACTTACATTATTTTTTGTCTTAATCACCTATGCCCCTGTCTGACACAATACCTGCTCTACTTGTCTTAGCCGATGGAACTACTTATCGCGGTTGGTCTTTTGGTGCAACGGGAACCAAAATCGGGGAAGTGGTATTTAACACCGGTATGACTGGATATCAAGAAGTCCTGACCGACCCCAGTTACTGCGGTCAAATAGTCATTTTTACCTATCCTGAGTTAGGAAATACTGGGATCAATATGGAAGATGAGGAATCGGACCGTCCTCTGTGTGCTGGGGCGATCGCCCGCAATATTTGTCATCGCCCCAGCAACTGGCGGTCAACCCAATCCTTACCCGATTACCTCACTCACCATCAAATACCTGGTATCTACGGTATTGATACTCGTGCCCTCACTCGCAAAATTCGCACAGTAGGAGCTATGAATGGTGGTATTTCTACATCTCTGGATGAAGTGGAATTGTTAGAGCAGGTACTAGCAGCACCTAGCATGGCTGGTTTAAATTTGGCGCGTCAAGTTACTACCCCCAAAGTATATGAATGGACAGACAAGACAATTCCCGCTTGGGAGTTCAATTCAGAATATGTAGTCAATAACACAGAACCTTTGACTGTTGTTGCCCTGGACTTTGGTATAAAACGTAATATTTTGCGTCGCCTAGCAAGTTACGGTTGCCGAGTAATAGTTGTTCCTTTAGATACACCAGTGGAGGAAATCCTCAAATACAACCCAGATGGCATATTTCTTTCCAATGGTCCTGGTGACCCAGCGGCGGTCACACAAGGGATTACAACCGCCAAGGCATTGCTGGAAAGTCAAAAACCGATATTTGGCATTTGTATGGGACACCAGATTATAGGTCATGCTCTGGGGGCAGAAACTTATAAACTCAAATTTGGTCATCGTGGTTTAAATCAGCCCGCCGGACTACAGCAGAAGATAGAAATTACCAGCCAAAACCACAGTTTTGCTATTGACCCCGATTCATTACCCGCCGGAGTTGTGGAAGTCAGCCACCTAAATCTCAATGATGGCACTGTTGCCGGCTTACGTCATCAGTCTCTGCCTATATTCTCCGTTCAGTATCACCCAGAGGCTAGTCCTGGACCTCATGATGGTGACTACCTATTTCAGGAATTTGTCCAAGCTATGCAAAAGAGCAAGTTCATCTAGAACAAGTGAGGTAAAGTAAGAAGTGAGATGGGGTATAAGGGGTTAACCACTCTCACCAAACTTTTGCTTAATTTTGCCCAAAATTAAGCAATAAACCCTGGACAAGGGGTATTAATGACTTGAAAATCTCAGACAATAACCCCGCCTAAAACTCTCAAAATTTCCGGGTCTGGGTAGCTAAGTCCAATCCTAAAGCCTGTGGATTAACTAACTCCCTTCGCCCTCAAAGTGAAGCAGGAAGGTAATTGAGGAGTTTTAGGTGAGTTCTGTGGAAGTTTAGTAGAGCGGAATCACCAGAGAAGTTATTAATGGAGTATCTACCCATCCCCTTAGTTTCCCTATCTGGGCAAGTTGTGGACAACTTGCGCTAAAACCATCTATACTTGAGCGTTCACTTTAACCATGAGGAGGGAATTATTGCTGAACCACTTAATCTAACCGTGAGCCTGAGAGGTACTCGCGAAGTCCGGGATAACTGTCAGCTATTCCGCCTCACAGGTTTATTAGACGCATTTTCTGAGCCGACGTTTCGCAAGGTACTAAGCAATAAAATTGATGATGGTCCAAAGCACATTATTCTGGATCTCTCACAAATTGACTTTGTTGATAGCTCGGGTTTGGGCGCTCTGGTGCAACTAGCTAAACAAGCTCAAACCGCCGGCGGTACTTTGCAGATTGTGACAAATGCCCGAGTAACTCAAACGGTCAAGCTGGTGCGCTTAGAAAAGTTTCTAGCCCTGCAAACTTCAGTTGATGCGGCTTTAGGAAACATCAAGTAATCTTGTTGATCGCTTCATATGGGCTGAGGAAATGCCGATAGGGGAGCGTGGCGTCAGCCATTTTGGTCGATTTGAGGCGGAGTAAACCAAAAAATCACAAGGTAGAAAAGCGTCTGTTGATGAAACTCCCAGCCTACACTTACCTCAAGATAAGTGGGGGTGATTTATCGATAGGGTAGCATGGCGCCAGCCATAGCCGAAAAAGAACCTCTCTCCTGGCGAGAGAGGTTTAACAATTAGTGGCTGGTGGAAGCTGATCAGGGGTAGTCTTCTGAGAGAATGTTTTAAAAATGATGATTAATGTCTCAAATATTGTTTTACTGCACCCTCACCTTTCCCTTGTGAAGGGAATTGGACTTGATTTTGTTGCTTCGGTGTGTTCGGTGTGTTCCCTAAAAAGTTATAAAACAACCTCTGACTTGGAGATGGCTAAAATAGCCCAACAGTTTGATAAAATACTTTAATGTCCCAAAATCAAGTATTAATCAAAAAGGTTACAATTATTTGGTAGTCTTTGACAGTCTGTTGGATGGCTGGAGAAATCACTAATCTATGAAAGCTCTGTGAAGATGGCTGCTAACTATAGCCCGTTGAGGAATGATGAATTTGTGACGTCACAGGAAAAAGAGCTATTACAAGGGAAAAATGAAACCGCCGCGCCGAATTCGTCTTGGCACCAAGCACTGTTGGCTACCACAGGGACATTACCTCTGCAAATTTCTCGGTCACAAATACAACAAATGTCGCCTTTGGCGTTAGCCTATATAGGTGATGCAATTTACGAATTGTATGTTAGGATGTTCTATCTGTTGCCAATGCAACAGACTAAAACCTACCATTCTTTGGTAGTAGCACAAGTAAGAGCTGAAACACAAGCGCTACATTTGCGATCGCTAACTCCCCATTTGAGTCCAGCCGAATTAGAAATCGTCCGTCGAGGCCGTAATGCGGCTGGAGGACGCCCTAAGCGTGTTGAACCCCAAATTTATCAACAAGCAACAAGTTTAGAAACCTTAATTGGCTACCTTTATCTCACTGATTTCCCCCGTTTAACCGAATTGTTGCAAAAACTCCATCTAGAGAAATAGTGAGGGGCTCAGTCTCAAGATAGGATACTCACCACTTGGGGTTGAGTAAATTCAAAGAAGCCCGATATTCCACCCATAAACTATACCCAAAACTCCTATGACTAATAAACCCAGGAAAATCCAGACTCCTAGCGAAGGGAATCGCGCCAAACCCATAAAATTTAAGGGTAAGCGTGTTATTCCTAATTCTATTCGTAGTCCCCGTGTGAGTGACAGAGATAACAAACCTGTCTCCAGAGGCACAAGCCAACATCCTACTAATGTCCATTCATCCCCGGTAGCAAAATTACCAGAAGATAATGATCTCATCTACGGTCGCCATCCAGTTTTGACGGCTTTGGAAAGTGAACGGGAACTGAACCGCATCTGGATTACTACTCGTTTACGTTACGACCCCCGCTTTCATCATTTACTCTTGCAAGCCAAGGAAAATGGCACAGTCATTGATGAAGTAGAGCCAAGACGCTTAGACCAAATCACCGATAGGGCCAATCACCAAGGTATTGCGGCCCAAGTAGCCCCCCACGAATATATTGAGTTACCTGATTTAATTGCACAAGCAAAATCTGTGAGTGATCCTGTAATTGTGGTGGCTGAGGGAATTACTGATCCCCATAATTTGGGAGCAATTATTCGCACGGCTGAAGCCATAGGCGCTCAGGGTTTGGTGATCCCCCAAAGAAGGGCATCAGGAATTACTTCTACTGTGGTCAAAGTGGCAGCAGGTGCTTTAGAAAACTTTTCTGTAGCCAGAGTAGTTAACCTCAGTCGTGCCTTAGAAGAATTGAAAGACGCGGGATTTTGGATTTATGGCACTGCTAGCACAGCCAGCGAACCCCTGCATACAGTTAAATTTACTGGTCCTATAGTTCTAGTTATTGGCTCGGAAGGCGAAGGGCTGAGTATGCTCACACAGCGATCGTGTGATGTCTTGGTTTCCATCCCCCTCTTAGGCAAAACTCCTAGTCTTAACGCCTCAGTGGCCGCTGGTATGGCACTGTACGAAATCTATCGGCAACGGTCATTAAACACTTTGTACCTAGATAAATTACAAAAACCCTTGGAAAAAAAAACAGCCGTAAGTTCCCACCTATAGGAATTTTAGATGGGGATAAAAGCCGGGTGATCACTCAAACAGATGGGACTGATTCAACCGGCGGTTGATGAGAGACTGAGGTATTTCAATAGTCACCAATCGCCTCTCCTCCTATGGACTTTTACTACAATATATGTAGAATACTAAAAAGTCGATATTTGGAGAGTTTTAGATTTTAGATAGATGAGAAGACAAGCAGTAAGAGTTCACTTGTACCCGTTGGTGGTGGAATTATGGGTGAGATAAATGTCTGGGAACCCATAAAGTAACTCGCAAAGGCTTGTCTACATCTGCTCTAAATTCTTGACTGTCCATACTGAAACAGGAGGAACAAACTAAGTGGCTCAAACAGAGTTACCCCGATGTCTTGCAATCTGTAGGACTGAACCTGAGTCGTCCATATCAAAACTTTTTTGAAGGTAAAGGAAAATATCCGCAGTTCAAAATACTTAACCAAATATGAAAAACAATTAGGCCAAAAGCGACCTATTGCTGCTCTTAATTTCTCTGTGAAATGGAAAGCCCCGACTATAAGGTCAGCCCAGTTGAGGTAGTTCACAAAAAGACAGTAACAGAGTATAAAGAAATGTAAAATAAACAATAGTACCATATCCTTTCCTTTAATATTCAGTACCACATTGATAAATCAGCTACAACTATGCAAACAATTTGGAATCACCTGAAGGAATCATTAACTAATACGTTCCACAACATGGGTCTAGCCTGGTGGGTGGAAATTGTGACGCACAAGCCCCGGTGTACCTACTACTTCGGTCCATTTTTGAGTGCTGCTGATGCTAAAGTGGCACTCAAGGGCTATGTAGAAGATTTGGAGGTTGAAGGAGCACAGGGAATACTTGTGAATGTCAAGCGGTGTAAACCAGTTACTTTAACAATTGCTGAAGACTTGGGGGAAAGGATTGACCGCAAAGTAAAGCCTGCCTTTAGCGGTCAGATATAATCAACATTGAAGGGCTAATAACTAGCTAGTGATTTGCTAACTTTCTTTCATTAATGCTCTCGTTAAAACCAGGTCTCAAAAAATCCTGTTCTCGAAAGTCTAAAACACAAAGCCGAGAACCAAGGTCTTGTTATAGAGTTGGATTCAGGAATTTTTGAACAAATGTACGGGAAATTTATCTGGAGTACATTGGTTGATAAGCCTTGGTTGAAAAACAATCTTAACTTATGTATTTATCAAAAAAATGGGTTTAAAACCCCGTTGTTCTACGAGGGCTTTTCTTGATTCTTGGCAAAAAACTTGCCTAAAAAACAACAAAAAGCTAAAACCCAATAGTCGGCATGGGGCATCGGCACGACTTTAAATGGACAGGGAGTGACTATAAGACTGCTTCGGCAGCTAGTTACTGTGAACTGTCAAGAATCACCGATAGCGTAGCGTGGCGTAAGCCATACTTCAAGATCGGTGAGTATGTCAAGAGCGTTAGTTAGCAAAAAAAGTATGGGCTACCATGGTTCTCGGGCTGTTGCTCTGGGAACTATATTTTTATTATTTCAGATTCTGGTTCGACAAAGCTGGGATTTGCGTCTTTCGGTATATGACTTGCTAGGGTAAAAATCTAAAATAGAATTATGGCAAGAATCCTAATTATTACTTGTAATCACAGATAAACCTCATTGTAAAGGCATTCTCAAAGATGGAATGCTTTCCCAAGAGGAATACATATCGGTTTATCTGTGGTTTTTCCATGAGAAGATGAAAAAGTGCTAAGTGGAGATTTAACTCATAAACTTAGCTATCAACTTGCTGAGGAATTATAAAAATACAACTACTGGCAAATATTCTAAGATATCCTTAGATAAGTGAGAGAATTGCCAAATAAATTAAGCATGAAGCTGGCAGCACGAGTAAGTAAGGTGACCCCTTCTCTAACCTTAGCTATCGCAGCTAAAGCTAAGGCCATGAAGGCTGAGGGAATAGACGTTTGTAGTTTTAGCGCTGGAGAGCCGGATTTTGACACTCCAGCCCACATCAAAGCCGCAGCAGCGAAAGCTTTGGATTCAGGTAAAACCAAGTATGGCCCAGCAGCTGGAGAACCAAAGTTAAGGGAAGCGATCGCCCAGAAGCTGAAAACCGACAACGGTCTCAATTATCAGTCAGAGAATGTGATTGTCACCAACGGCGGCAAACATTCTTTATTTAACCTGATGTTAGCCCTAATCGATCCGGGGGATGAGGTAATATTCGGTTCCCCCTATTGGCTAAGTTATCCAGAAATGGTAACCTTGGCTGGTGGGAAGTCAGTAATTCTGACCACAGATGCAACGACTGATTATAAAGTTACCCCAGAACAACTACGTCAAGCAATTACACCCAAAACTAAGTTATTTATTCTTAACTCTCCATCTAATCCGACTGGGATGGTCTACACCCCAGATGAGATTAAAGCACTGGCCCAAGTGGTAGTGGATGCAGATATTTATGTAGTGTCGGATGAGATTTACGAAAAGATTCTCTACGACGGCGCAGAACATATCAGCATTGGTTCCCTGGGGAAAGCCATCTTTGATCGCACGTTGATCAGTAACGGGTTTGCTAAAGCTTATTCTATGACTGGTTGGCGACTGGGTTATTTAGCAGGACCTGTGGAGATTATTCGATCTGCTATTTCTATTCAAGGACATAGTACATCTAATGTGTGTACTTTTGCTCAATATGGAGCGATCGCAGCTTTAGAAAGCTCTCAAGACTGTGTAGAATCAATGCGCCAAGCCTTCGCCCAGCGGCGACAGGTAATGTTGGATCGACTCAACGCTATTCCTGCATTGAGTTGTAGTAAACCAGATGGTGCTTTTTACTTGTTTCCTGATATCAGTAAAACAGGTCTTAACTCCCTGGAATTCTCTAACGCCCTCTTAGAAACACAGCAAGTAGCTGTCATTCCTGGTATTGCCTTTGGTGCTGATCAAAACATTCGTTTGTCTTACGCCACGGATATGGACACGATTGAAAAAGGAATGGACAGGTTAGAGAAATTTGTGAGTTCCCTGGTTTAATCAACCGTATAACCTTACTCCTCAGTCTACCTCACAAGTCTGGCGGGAGTAAGGTCAAGATATCTAGTCCAAAAGGTTTTAATTATTGTTGTGTGTTTCATTAGAGCCAGATTGAGCAAGTGTAGCTGACGGAATCAAGTCTAAGGCAGATTGCAGAGCTTGGAAACGATTTTCTACTTGGTAAACCAGGGGAAAACGTTCTAACTCCAACTTCTTAATCCGACTTTGGGTACGTCCACTGGCTCCCACCAGAAATACATGACGATGTTTAGCAGCGGCGTCTTCTACCATGCTTTCAATAGCCAGTGCAGCTGTGACTCCTAATAATGGCACATCACTCATATCTAAAAGGAGAACTGTATAATCCTTAATAATACTCATGCGTCGGGAAATGACTTTTGCCGCGCCAAAACTCATCGCTCCCCCCAACTGAAACAGTAATATGCGGCCTTGGGCTCGGCTTAATAATTGCTTTTCCTCCGGATTCAGCCTCAGTTCATTGGTGGGTTGTGTACTGGCCTTAACGCGATCGCTTTGTAAATCTGTTAAATTCTTCACCGTTAACAAGTTGGCTATAAAAACCCCAACAGCAACTGCAGTAATTAAATCAACAAATACCGTCAGTATCATTACCAGATACATCAAACCCGTTGTTTTTAAGGAAATTCGATGCACTCGTTTGATAAATCCCCAGTCAATGATATCAATACCAACTTTGAGTAAAATTCCTGCCAGTAATGCCTGGGGAATATCCTTAGTTAAAGGACCTGCCCATAAAGTAATAATCAGCAGTGTTACAGCATGAAATATTCCTGATAAAGCAGTATGTCCCCCTGCTTGCACATTAGTCACTGTCCGCATAGTGGCTCCTGCACCGGGTAAACCCCCAAATAGCCCAGAGATCAAATTACCAATCCCTTGACCAATCAATTCCTTGTCAGAGTCATGCTGGGTACGGGTAATATTATCTGCCACCAGGGAGGTCAATAATGAGTCAATGGAACCCAAAACACCCAGCATTAGCCCATAAACTAGCATATCCTTGATATTATCCAGGGAAAATACGGGCATTTGTGGGGTGGGTAATCCTGTGGGAATCGAACCAATACGGATAATATCAGGATTATTTTTCAGCCAGACTACTGATACTAATGTCCCTACTATTAAGGCCAGTAAAGGGGCTGGGAGAATGCGGTTAAGCTTAGGTGGTGCGGTAAATACAATGATTAAGGCCAGTAAACCTAGACCTACAGCTGGTAGTTTAGGATCGCTAAAATAAACCGGTAATTGTCCCAAGACACCCCACACTCCTCCTGTGCTTTCGTAACCCAAGAACGGACCAACTTGCAGGAGGATAATAATTATCCCAATCCCAGACATGAAACCCGAAATTACGGTATAAGGCATGAGAGTGATGTATTGTCCCAGGCGCATCACCCCAAAGAGAATTTGAAACAAACCCCCTAACATTACTACTGTAAAGGACATGGCTAGTCCAGTATCAGGGTTTCTAGCAATCATAATTGTAAAAACCGTTGCCATAACCACGGTCATAGGACCCGTAGGACCGGAAACTTGGGAGGGTGTACCACCAAAAAGAGCCGCGAAAAAACCCACAAAAATAGCACCATAGAGACCGGCGATCGCGCCAGCACCCGATGAAACACCAAAAGCTAATGCTAGGGGTAATGCAACAATTGCAGCAGTTAATCCGCCAAACAAATCGCCACGGAGATTCCGGAAATGAATTTTATTCACAAGTGACATAAGTTGAATACTAAAATAGGATTAGTTTTGATTATGTGTTTTGAAAACCTGTTCTTAGGTGCAATCTTGATCCAAAAATAATCAATAGTTAGCCCCTGACATAATTCCAAAATTTTGGCTACTCAAAGCTCAATAATTCCATCACAAATTTGCTACCCTTAGAGTACCATTAAAGGGGGCATGGGATCTTGATATGATTTTTAAATGACCAAGATAGACAAAACCGTAATTTTATGGATTTGGAGTTTATTCCAGACATAATATCTTTATTGTTCAGAGATCGTTGGCAGATATCAAACCCATTTTGAACGCCAAAAAATATATATTATTCTCATTTACTACTTATCTAATTAGATTGCTATTTTTTTGGCTGTTGCAATCTAATTGATAGACTATCGTGAAAACATGAAAAATAAAAATCCCGACCTATGAAAAAGTCGAGAATCAGAAATTAGCAATTAAAATAAAATCAATGAAGTTGCTATAATAGCATTGATTCTATGGATAATTTAGGTTATTTTAAATACTGGCTTCGACCTAAAATCAATCAAGTGTTTGTCTTGTAATTTACCAGTAAATTTCAACCATCAACCAGCTAAAGCAACTTGTTAACAGCAGCAGTAAACTCTTCATAAGGAGAAACTCCCACAATAGTTTCTGCTAACTCACCATCCTTAAAGATTAAAACTGCTGGAATGCTACGCAGACCAAACCTTTTGAAAATTGGCTTGTTATTGTCAACATCTACCTTCACCACCTGAAGGCGACCCTGATATTCCTCAGCGAGTTGTTCCATTAAGGGAGCAACAAGACGACAAGGACCGCACCAAGTAGCAGTGAAATCAACGACAACAACTTTTTCACTACCTAAAAGAGTATCAAATTCACTACCTTCAACATAAGCAACTGTATCAGTGGACATTAATTAAAGTCTCCTATTAAAACTTAGAGTAAAAACCTAACTGTCAAGACTATACTACTTTGTTGCGAGTTAAGAAACCATCATCTATCGAAAATATAGTGGGAGGGTGAGAACCCCTCCGCTTCAGCGAGGGTGATGAAACCCGACTCAAGGGGATTTATCCTTTGTGTTTGCTCATTTCCCACGCTGGGTTTCAATATATTTTTTAACTACCTCAGTGCTTACTTGTCCAGTTGTCGCAACAAAGTAGGTCGGTGTCCACAAAGAAGGTAGCTTTTTTAATTGTGGAAATTCTTTTCTTAAGTAATTTGATGCCCTACCTTTAACCCATCTAGCGATATCTGCTGGGGATTCATGGGTCGGCGCATTAATAAAAAAGTGAGGTCTGGTTGAACTTCAAGTGCAATTAATTTCCATCCATGTTCAGTAACTAAGTCAAAAATAATTTCTTGTAATCGTGTAGCAACATCTTTAATTAATACTGGTCTTCTAAGCTTTGGTACAAAAACAAAGTGGTAGTTGATTGATGATACAGAGTTTTCGGTTCGTCTGTACTCATAATCTTCTTTTGATAATTTAGCCATTGTGTGTTGTTGACTTTAATTGTTGTTTCAACTATAATCCTAAACAGGAGGTGAGTAAAGATTGTACAGAACAATTCCAATCAGAGCTAAATTCACTGATGAAGAAAAAGCTTTTTGGGTTGACCAATGCCAACACTCGAATAGCTTAATAAATTGTGCGATTTACTATACTCGTCAAAGTCATTACGCACGACTGGAAAGCATGGATAATGCTTTTACAACTTATTGGTCTGGCGACGAATTGCGTAGTGGATGGAAAACTTATTATTGCCAAACAACTTACCCGGAATTAGATAAAACTCTTAAAGATAATCCCCATTACAAAGGTTTAGCCGCACAAGCAGCACAACAAACCTTAAAACTAGTTGGTGAAGCAATAACCAGTTACAACCGATTGGTTAAAGCTTATTACAACGGGGAGCTTGATAGACCCTCATTACCTAAGTATCGTAAAAAAGGAGGATTAGCCGCAGTAACATTCCCAAGGCAAGCACTTACTTTTAAAGATGGTTATTTCAAGCCATCAATAAGCAAAGAAACCAAACCAGAATTAATCACAGATATCAAGCTAACCTTGCCTGATTTTATTGATTCCGATTGGGTAAAGGAAGTAACAGTTCGTCCTTATTATGGTCTTTTCTGGATTGACTGGGTAATTGATGATGGTAAGCAACCAATTGAAAACAACCCACATCTTGATTACTCCCAAGCATGGGGATTCGACCACGGAGGGACTAATTGGTTAACAGGTGTTTCTACTCTTGGGAAAAGTTTAATCATTGATGGTAAGAAACTAAAATCAATGAATCAAGGTTATTGCCGTTTAGTTGCCAAATATAAGCAAGGTAAGTCTGATTTTTATTGGGATGCTAACCTTGACCGCATTCAACGCAAACGCAATAACCAGATGCGAGATGCCATTAACAAAGCAGCTAGATTCATTGTTAACAGATGTCTGAATGACCAGATAGGAAATATAGTTATTGGATGGAATCAAGGACAAAAAGTTAATGCTAATTTAGGTAAGGTAAATAATCAAAATTTTGTCCCCATCCCCACAGGGAGATTGATTCAAAGATTAAAGGAATTGGCTAATGAATATGGAATTATTGTGACATTAACGGAAGAAGCGTATACATCAAAAGCGTCTTACCTGGATGACGATAGCCTCTACAAGCATGGTGAAAAACCCGCAGGATGGAAACCGTCAGGGAAAAGGGTCAAGCGTGGATTATACCAATCTGCTAAAGGATTATTAACCTCCGCAGATGCTCAAGCTGCAGCAAATATTTTAAGAAAAGTAACCACACAGCTAGGTTTATGTTTAGCCGAGGTGGGTAGGGCATCTTTGACTGTGCCACAACGATATGACTTGTTTATTAGGTTAAATAAATCATATCGTAAACGTTGCGTAGCGTGTCTTCAGACCGCGTAGCAACATCAGTTTAGAATCCCTTGTGTTTCAACCAAGGGAGAAGTCAATTTCATATATGAAACAAAATCAAAAGACTATAACTTACTCACAGGTAATACATCTAAGTCATATAATTGACATAGATATTCCCCAATGGCTAGGTGATCCCCCAGTGGAATTTACCACCGTCGCCAACATCCCAGAGGATGGCTATTACCTACGACGGTTGACCATAGGAGAACACAGTGCTACTCACATTAATGCACCCAAAAGTTTTTATCCTCATAGTGCGGGAATTGACCAATACCCAGGTGAGTCCCTAGTGTTACCTGCGGTAGTTATCCACATCTGCGCAGCTGCAAAGTTAAATCCTGATTACGCCTTGACTGTTGCTGATGTTTTAGCTTGGGAGAAAAAAAATGGTGAAATTCCTACTGGTAGTTTAGTATTGCTTCATACTGGCTGGGACAATAAATGGTTAGATAAAAAGGCATTTTTGAACCAAGATCCTCAAGGAAAGATGCACTTTCCCGGTTTTAGCTATGATGCAACTGAGTTTCTGTTAGAACAAAGACAAATTGCTGGTTTAGGAACTGATACCCATGGGGTAGACCCTGGACAAGATGACAGTTTTAATATTAACCGTCTGGTATTGGCACAGCAGAGGATTATTTTGGAAAATCTCACAAATTTGCAGCACTTACCACCAAAGGGTAGTACTTTAATGATTGGTGTGTTGAGGTTGCGGGATGGTTCGGGTTCTCCTGTGGGGGTGTTAGCTTTAGTACCTTGAAACTTTCAGGCTGAGAATGCAGGGGATGGCAGAGTTTGATTAGAATTGAGATGTATTGACTTTTCTCAGCCATAGGGAGTTGATAGCTAAAATAGAGAAACTACACCCATAGTCAAGCAATGTTCTGGCGAATTCCATGGATATCAAGATGATATTTATCTGTGGTGATTTTGCCATTTATACGGATGCTACCCTGAGTAATCTCCGAAAACAACGAAGGTGTGATATGACAATTACCTTAAACCATACTATAGTACCTGCACACGATAAGGAGAAATCGGCACAGTTTTTTGCAGGAATTTTTGGACTAAAACTTGATACTCCCGTTGGTCATTTTGCAGCTGTGCGTATCAATGACCAGTTAACCTTAGATTTTGCTGACAGAGAGAACTTTGACTCTCACCATTATGCTTTTCATGTCAGTGATGAAGAATTTGATAGCATCTTTACACGTATCAAAGAAATAGGAATTGAATACAGTAGTGACCCCATGCATGAACACAAAGGTGAAATTAACCATAGAATGGGAGGTCGTGGTTTTTACTTCTATGACCTGGATGGTCATAATTTAGAACTTTTGACTCGTGGTTAATACTATCAATAAAATTGCAGGAGCAGCCCAGATTGATTAATCTCGACCACTCCTGCTACACCCCTTGCACAATAAAAAGATACCACTTTCAAAACCGGGATGTGTGCCAAATTGCCAAATAACCGTGTTTTCCCCATGCAGTAACTGGGTGAAACACCTGGTTTATTTGTGATTTCTGAAGATGTCGGTTTTCCTTGGTCATATTTCCTCACATAGCTAGAGCGATCGCCTTGAGGACTTAGAGGTTGTTTGGTAAGTTTTCAGCCGTAATTTTCATCACATCTTCACCCTCTTTAATTCCTTAAATGCAGTCCCCTCCCCTTACAAGGGGAGGGTGAGGGTGGGGTAAAATAATATTCGATAGTAGGAGCGAAACCGAAATCAATATGTTCCCTGAGCGAAGTCGAAGGGAACAATAATAAGGGCGAGGAAGTGAGGTTAAGAGAACCCCAAGAGATTTTAGAGATTATTGGGGGGATCGTGGTTTCGACTTCGCTCAACCACCGAAATCAATACAGACCACATATCGACTTCACCCTTGCGACCACCGGGTTTGGGTTGTGGAATCATGTCGCTGAGAAATTCATAAAGATCAATACTACGGACTGCTGACAGAAGTGAGGGGGAAAATCTGATGGTCTAAGAGGATGTTTGGAAAGTCAAGAAAAGCTCAAGTAACGATATTCTGTCAGTAGATAAAAACGCGACAGAGTTACTTGAGCCATGTCTAAATCATACCCAACAGACTTGACCGATGAACAGTGGGAATTGCTATCAGTGCTGATACCCCCAATAAATTTGGGGTGTCGTCCCCGTCGGGTTGACCTACGCGGTGTGATTAGTGCCATATTTTATGTTCTCTGTGCGGGTTGTCCATGGCGGATGTTGCCAAATGACTTCCCAAAATGGCAAACGGTATAATATTGGTGCTGATTTGGGTTGATGCTGGGTATCAAGGTGAAGGCTTTATGAGATGGGTGATGGATGCGTATCACTGGGTTTTGGAGGTTATACGTCGTCCGGTTAATACTAAAGGCTTTGTTCTGTTACCAAAGCGTTGGGTTGTCCAGCGTAGTTTTGGTTGGTTTATATGCTGTGGTTTTTTGTAAAATGGACGGAGTAAGTTGTCAGTTGACAATTCACTCTTTTTAAATTAATATTCTATTAAGTAATGGCAAATAAACACCCCCATAAAGAGATACGAGCGGCGTTGAATTATGCTGTTGAGCAAGGCTGGAAAGTTGAAGAAGGAGGCTCTCATGCTTGGGGTAAAATCTATTGCCCTTACAAAGATTCTGAATGTAGATGTGGGGAATTTTGCATTACTAGTATTTGGAGTACCCCTAGAAATCCCACTAACCATGCAAAGCAGATTCGTCGAGTAGTGGACAAGTGTATTTATCAACAAGAAAAGAAATGATTACTTGTTAGGAGAGGGTAATACTTAGATGAGAGAATATGAATTTACTCTGAAATTCAAAGTCCCAAATCCTATGACTGATACTGGTATGTTTGTCGATGCCCTTTATGAATCGGGCTGTGATGATGCTATTATTGGCACTGGGACAAAGGGTTTTATCGCTCTTGATTTTATTCGTGAAGCACCATCGGCCTATGATGCAATTTCTAGCGCCATAAATGATGTCAGAAAGGCTATTCCACAAGCGGAGATTGTGGAGGCATCACCCAATTTTGTTGGTGTAACAGATGTAGCGAAGCTTTTGGGATGCTCTCGACAAAATATTCAAAAGTTACTATCAAAAAGCATTTCAGACCCTCCCCCTGCTGTCTACGGAGGGTCGCAGTCTGTCTGGTATCTCCTTGATATCCTCACCTGGCTGATTGAACACAAGAACTATCACATCGACGAATCTTTACTAGAAATTGCTAAAACCACTAAGAGTTTAAATCTTGTCAAACAATTGGAAATGCTCGATTGTGATACCCACAGAAAATTTAAGGATCTTGTTTGTGCTAGTAATATAAGCACCTCATAAATATTTGGCCTTGTCAATTAATCAACAAGGTATCAGTAACTCATATCTTCTTTTCTTCCTGGGTGCGAAAAAAAAGGGAGGAGCAAAACGCCCATCCCCCAAAAATCAACTAGTTAATTAAGATTAGGTTCCAGACTGCCAAGAATTGATATACTCAACTTGCCCAGGAGTTAAGCTATCAATGTAAATACCCATAGCTTGCAACTTCAAACGAGCAATTTCTTGATCAACTTCTACAGGAATAGAGTGTAACCCAGGCTCTAATTTACCTTGATTCTTCACCAGGTATTCACAAGCTAAGGCTTGGTTAGCAAAACTCATGTCCATAACGGCGCTGGGGTGTCCTTCCGCAGCGGCGAGGTTAACTAAACGACCTTCACCTAAGACAATTACAGATTTACGACTCTTGAGTATGTACTGTTGGGTGAAGGGACGGACTGTTTTAATTTCTTTGGCTTGACCGGCTAAATATTTAAGGTCAATTTCAATATCAAAGTGACCGGAGTTACAAACGATCGCACCATCTTTCATGATATCGAAATGTTCGCCTCGAACCACGTGTTTATTACCGGTGACAGTAATAAATAAATCGCCTTGGGGCGCTGCTTCCGACATGGGTAATACCCGGAAACCATCCATAACCGCTTCAATGGCTTTGATGGGGTCAATTTCGGTAACAATGACGTTAGCGCCTAAACCACGGGCCCGTAAAGCAGTACCTTTACCACACCAGCCATAACCAGCGACTACGATGGTTTTACCAGCTAATAAGATATTTGTCGCCCGGATAATGCCATCTAGGGTTGACTGACCTGTACCATAACGATTATCAAAGAAGTGCTTGGTGTCAGCGTCGTTAACATTCATGGCGGGGAATGTGAGAACGCCATCGTTGAACATGGCGCGTAACCGCACGATTCCGGTGGTGGTTTCTTCGGTTGTCCCAATTAAATCGGCAATTTGGTGTTGACGGTGTTGCACTAAATCGGCAACTACATCACTACCGTCATCAATAATAATGTTGGGGCGATGATCTAAGGCGATTTGCACATGGCGGTTATAGGTGGCTGCGTCTTCGCCTTTAATGGCAAATACTGGAATTTCGTAATCAGTGACTAAGCAAGCTGCTACGTCATCTTGAGTTGATAAGGGGTTACTGGCGATTAAAACTGCATCAGCACCACCAGCTTTGAGGGCGATCGCTAAATGTGCTGTTTCTGTGGTAACGTGGGCGCAAGCTACAAGGCGTAAACCAGCAAAGGGCTTTTCTTGCTCAAAGCGATCGCGTATCTGCTTTAATACTGGCATTTCCCGGCCAGCCCAGTCAATACGCTGTCTTCCCAAGGGAGCTAGGGCGAGGTCTTTAACCTCGTGCTTTAGTCGGGGAGAAGTTGCAGTCATTAAAAATTTCCTCAGAAAAATCAAAAAAGTTACGTAAAAATCACGTACCTTACTAGGGTATTGTACAGCTGATGATTTTGGCTTGTATTTACCACCAAGCTTGTTAATTGTACTTTGTTCTAGGTTGACATTGCATGGTTTTCAGGTTAACCTCATCCCTAATTTTTGTGAGGAGTGGATTAAGATCATCTGTTACTTTAGGGAGGTATTTGAGTGCGCTTTCAATTTTTGGAGATCGCCAAGCAAGTCCTATGGTCAAATTTTGGTTATTTTGAGCATAAACAGGCACTTTTAGGGGAAGGTCGCCTTAGTAATACCTGCAGTGCTGACAAGTACAAATCAGGTAACAAGGTATCTCATCCAGCATCTCTCACACCTAGAAAGGGGGTATCATGCAAAAGAATGTTGGGTAGAGGTATGATAGTGACAATTGCCAGTTCAATGGCGATCGCTGTTGTTTCTATACCAAGAGCCTCCGCTCAACTCCCCATTTTGCCTTTTCTACAATCTCCCAGTACAACCGGTAGTGATGCAGATAATAGAATTGTGTCTGGCTGGATTTATCTAGATGGCTACCCAGTATTTCAAATAGCAGGAACCAGAACGAATTTTCCGGAGCGTTCCCGGAATATACAACAAAATCTCAATCAAATTCGCCAAAATTACCTAAGTTCCTCTGAACGAAATATTAACATTGAAACCGGGACACTGAATAACTCACTAGTAATTTATGTCAATGGTCAATACCTGATGACGGTGACGATGGAAGATGCCAGACTGCGAAGAGAAGAAGCATCTGTATCAGCAGTTCAAATTACCGAACAGTTAAAAAAAGCGTTACGACGAGCAGACAAAGAGCGCACCACTGAAATTTTAATCAATCAAGGTAAGGTTGCGGCTGGGGTGGGAGTGTTAATGATTGCGTTGAGTGGGGGAGTTTATTACCTTCAACGCCGTTTACAAGAGCATTCACAACACCCCATCCTACCCATAGCAGATAATGCTCAACAGTTGACGACCCAACTACATCAACAGCAAGATCGAGATATTCAAGAGGTTAAAACCAGACTGTTTCAATTAACTCAAACCGGGATTTGGTCTGGTGGATTTCTGTTCATATTGGGTCTATTTCCTTATACAAGAGTCTTTCAGGTAGGCATTATTACAGCTGCTCAAATTCCCATAGCATTGGTTGTGATCATAGTAGGAGTTTATGTCGCCACCCGGTTCACCTATGCGCTGATTGACCGCTTCACCTCGACTTTGATCAGCAGTGGTGTTTTATTAAATACAGAAGCTTCCAGACGGATGGAACTGCGAGTTTCTACATTTTCCGGTGTGACTAAAAGCATTATTACTGGAATTTGGTTAGTGGTCGGCATCTTACTATCTCTGCTGTCCTTGGGTATAGATATTGTTCCTTTACTAGCAGGTGCGGGTTTAATTGGTGTGGCTGTGTCTCTAGCCTCCCAAAGCTTAATTAAAGATGCTATTAATGGTTTTCTGATCATTTTTGAAGACCAGTATGCTTTGGGCGATGTGATTGCTGTGGGGGATGTAGGAGGGTTAGTAGAAAATCTCAATCTGCGGATTACTCAGCTGCGGGACGCCGAAGGGCGTTTAATTACGATTCCCAATAGTGAAATTAAAGTGGTTGCGAATCTTTCTAGCCGTTGGTCACGAGCCGATTTAACTATTCCAGTTGCCTATGAAAATAACATTGATGATGCTATGGAGTTGATTAAACAGGTAGGCTGGGAGATGAATCAAGATCCTCTGTGGAAACGTCAAATACTGGAAATGCCTCAAGTTCTAGGAATAGATAACTTTGGCGATCGCGGTTTAATGATTCGTGTTTGGATTAAGACACTACCACTTAAACAGTGGGAGGTGGGAAGGGAGTTTCGCCGGCGCTTAAAAATCGCCTTTGATCAAGCCGGATTCTCAATTCCTGTCCCTCAACAAGGTATTTGGCTCAATGAAGGTCAATTGCTGCACTCAAAAATTAATGGCAAATCTGAGTGATTCACAGATACTCGTTCAGGTATCTGTTCACTCTGTAATTCAACTGTGCCTAATAGTATTTTTTGTTGCTCACAATTTATCTGAGACAGTTTAGAACATTTGTACTATAATGGGTCATAGCGCGAATATTGCCTAACGAAGAGCAAAGGTTTGCAGCGACGGACTTCTGCCAGATGGATTTAAGGGTTAGTTCCAATGATCAAGCATTATATTCTCAACCTCAATCCGACTGCCCAACACGAATGGGACAGGTGTATTTTACGTGACCCACTGACAGCGAAACGTCCAGATATTAGTGAATTAATAGCTGAAGCTGTTGGTAATGAAACTGGTAGTTATTTAGTCAGTGTGAATATCGAAGTGCAAGTTTTAGAGCAAGCTGTAGCGCCACCATCCGAACAACTGTCGCGACCATTCCCAGAAATAAATATCTCGTCAAAAATGCAAGAGGTGGCATAGTAAAATCACGTACAAACTACGGGAGCGACACAAGCTTATACCGATTGTCCCACCCTGTGGGACAATAGTTGAGCTATTTCCTGATTAATAGCTTTGATGTCAAACCGTTGACAGGCAATCTCCCTAGAGTAACTGGCTATACTGACAGTGATTTGTGGATCTTGAAGACAGGTATTAATTATTTGTGCTAATTCTTCTGGTACACCTGGTGTGACGAGAAAACCGTTAACGCCATGTTCTATTAATTCCATCGCCCCCCCAGCTTTTGCTGCTACCACAGGCTTACCGCATAACATAGCCTCAACAATCACCCTCCCAAAGGGTTCTGGGGCTATGGATGTATGTGCTACCAAGTCACAAGCAGTCATTAGCTGGGGAACATCCCCACGAAATCCTAAGAATTTGACCCGGTTTTCTAGTCCTAACCTTGTGACTTGTGTATGCAATTCTTGGACATAATCTTGTTCACCAAACAGAGCATCACCTACTAAAATTACTGACACTTCTGGCGGACATTGAGACAAAGCGGCGATTAAAATATGTTGACCCTTCCAAGGTGCAAGCCGGCTGAAGTGTCCAACTATAAATTTTCCTTCTAGTCCTAACTGTTGCCGTAATTCTTTAACTACAGATGGAGAGCTTTGATAATTTTGAGACTCAAAACCATTATAAACAATTGCCGTGAGTTTTGAGTTTCCTCCTGCTTGGATAAATGCCCTTTGACTAGCTTGGGAATTAGCAATTACTAATGAAGCAAAACTATTTGCTAACGTAACAGCAATCCGCAGGTTGGTTGGACTAAAATGTTCTGGGGAAAGAATATCGTGTAAATGATAAACCAAGGGACGACGGGCTAAAAAGCTAGCCAGTGCGCCAATAACTAAGGCT
Source organism: Anabaenopsis elenkinii CCIBt3563 (assembly GCF_015245355.1). Taxonomy (GTDB): domain Bacteria; phylum Cyanobacteriota; class Cyanobacteriia; order Cyanobacteriales; family Nostocaceae; genus Anabaenopsis; species Anabaenopsis elenkinii. The sequence continues at coordinate 3,634,425 of NZ_CP063311.1, forward strand.
TTTTGTGTATTGGCGTAGATGAGATCATATTTCCTTGCTGTTTGTACCACCTTAGCTAATAGTGGTACAAGCTGTCTGAAACTCCCCACAGCTTCCAGAAAATTGCTTTGTTTATGAACTGGTATTCCTTGAGTGGCGAAAACTTTTACCGGGATATGATGCTGCTCAAGTAAGTTTGTAAAAGGGCCATCTGCGAACAAGCCGACTAAGGCTTGTTCTCTATAGGGTTTAGCAATATCTATTAAACAAAGTTCAGCACCACCAGGTTTACCACTTTGGTCTAAAAATAAAATTTTCATAGGAATATATTATTACTGATTCGGCAATTACAGTTGATATAGAAAATAAATACAGCCCCTGTTCATCGGAGTTAGCTACAAAAAGGCGGGCAGGATGCCCACCCCACAAGATTTATGATATTAAGGTGTGTACTTTCTTGACTTGAAAACTGCTGTATATGGCTGAGGTATCATACTTGAGGCAATATTCCTGTGATACTACCTCAAGCTGATTTGAATTTCAATGGGTATTTAAAGACATAGAGAAATTGGATCTAGGAACTACATCTACAGCCAAATTTTTCACTTCTATCGAACCATTTAACTTTTCGACCACGTATGTTGCTACAACAGTTTCTGAACACTTATTCATCCACCAATTTAGGGATTTTTGGTGCATTTCTGCCATGAGTTGTGGATTGTTTAATAGTTGTTTTAAAACTTTTTCCCAATTTCGAGAATCTTTAACTTGAATTACGGGTGCTCCATCCAAATACCAGCGAGAAGGTAAAGCTTCTGTGACTAAGACACAACCATATTTCATACCTTCAAATAAGCGAGTTGTTTCCAAAGATGTACCTCTAGGAACAAGACATATTTTTGTATCCATCATAATTTCACTGTAGCTGCGCTCATCTTCGCTAGTTCGATCATGAAAGCCAGCCGTAATACCTAATTCAACTCTAAAATTGTGGTTTTGGCGTTGGAATTTTCTGACCTTTGATATCATCAGTTTTCTAGCTAAAGTTTTGGGAGTTCCTAGCCAACGCTTAAAACACCAAATGGGATAATTTACGTGGACAATACTACCAGAAAAGTAAGTATCATACAAACGTTCTTGTGGAGGCTTAATAGGTAAATCTTTAGAATTATTATATCCTAGAGGAATATCATAAATTGGAGTTATTTCACCTTTACCTAACAACCAACTTTTCAATTTCTGAAATTGATAATTGACTAACCCGGGTAAGCAGACTAATAAAATTCTAATAAATTGAATTAATGTCAGCAAGTTCAGCCAAGAAGGCTGAAGTATAGGATTACATCCTAAAATGGGGCGAGTACCTATACACTTAAATACAGCCTTCACCTTATGAAAATATTTTGGTATACGATACCATTCGTCTCCGATGATCAAAACAACGACATTCTTACCATAGGATGGGATTTCATCCATTGCATCCCAGGTGACGTAAAATACTAGACCACTGAGAGTAGAATTTTCTTCTATAGCTTGAAATACTTTACAAACATAGTCAGCCGAGCCAAATTTAACTGGTGGATTGGTCTGGTATATATCCCAAGGAATTGGTTTTTGACCTTTATTAATATAAATATAGTATTGGTTAGCCAGTATATGATTCACAACCATCTAAATGATATCTCCGGTGTAGTATTTCAGGAATTGTGATTAAGTGGATAATGGTAATTAGGGATGAAATCCCAGTTGCAATGATTACGGTAGAGACCGATTAGTCCAAGATAATTTCACGCACTTGTTGAGCAATTTTTTCCCAATTGAAGTTAGCCACAGCATATTCAAAACAATCTTCACGTGAAGGGGTTGATATTTTTCCTAGTAATATCTCCTCTAATTTTTCTGCAATAGCTGAAACTGTGTGAGAACTGGTAATTAACTCTGGCGCGAATGGTTGTAAAATTTCTGGCATACCCCCGACTGGTGTACACATCACTGGTGTACCACAGGCTAAAGATTCCACAATTGCTAATCCAAATCCTTCAAAAGATTGGCTAGGTATAACAGTTAAGTTCGCTGCTTGGTAGGCTACAGGTAACTGTTCATCTGGCAAAAAACCTAAAAATTCGACATTGTTTTCTAAGCCTAGCTCTTTAACTTGTTTTTTAAGAGAATTTTGCAGATGACCTCGACCGGCGATCGCCAACCAAACATCAGGTATTTTTGGTTGAATTATTGTCATAGCTGCTAACAATTTATCTACACCTGTGCGATGAATCAAACGTCGGGATGTAAATAGAATCGGGCGATTTTCCGGCCAGTGGAGTTGTTGACGAGCGGCTATTGGCAGTAAATTGGGTTGGAATTTATTAATATTAACCCCACCGGGAATCACATGGATTTTATTCGATTTAACTTCATATTCTCTATGTAAAATATTGGCAAAAGCTTGACTGAGAACAATAAAGCGATCGCAACGGTTATAAGTTGCTTGTTCTATCAGCCATCGTTTGACAAAAAAACTGAATTTATTACTAACTGTTTCCTCCTGACTTTCAGAAGCCCAGGGACCATGAAAGTTAAAAGTTATGGGTACGCCTTTGGGTAAAAGATCCAAAATAGGAAAGCTATATAGGGCAAAATGGAGATTAATAGCATCTGCTTTACTGACTCGCGTTGTTTTAAAGTTATTCCGAATAGTTGCTAGGCGTTGCAAGATTCCCTGATTTGGATTACCCAAATTAGTCAACTTTATCGGTAAATTGAGTTGATTTTCTGGTAAACCTACTCCGCAAAGTTCTATTTTGTCTTGATTGGCTGCTAATGTATGAGTCAGTTCATAAATGTACCGTTCCAATCCACCGGGAGTTTGAGGAAACCAGCCTGTTCCCAGAGTGAGAATAGATGCAGGTGTTGAATTAAAATTTTGTTTTTTACCTTCCACCTACTTAGCTCCTATTATGTATTCAGCGTACCTATGTTTATAATCATCAGTCAATGATTAAAATTAAACATCATATGTAGTGATAGTATAGTGTGATTAAGCCTCAACCCTAAGCACGAATTATCCCACTACGGTTATATTCAAATTCATTACAACCACTTACTGACCAAGCTCAAGTACTTGTTTTTTAAGTTAGTCGTTCATCAGTTGATATTGCTAGTACTTATCTCCTGCAATTATCTAGAGAATCAGTCATTCTCACCTGCTACTCTATAGAGACTTTAAGAAAAGGATATTTTGTGAACTATTGATGTTGCTGTATCAACAGGTGTTTTAAATGTGGAGTCCTTAGAGATATTGCATGAAGCATTTATTTGATGTTTTTATATAAAATTTCTGTATTTTTTTGGTAAATTTTCGATGAATATTCAAGTTTTCACTCCCATAATTTGTTATGAAATAAATGTGTAGCAGACAAAAATCAAAGTAAATATGTATAAATTCATGATATCTCAGAACAGAGATTATTGTTAATAAGTGAATTTAATATAAATTCTCTATATAGAAATCGTAATTTACTAGAATATCGCTGAATACCTGAAGAAAATATGCACAAATTCACCCAACTATACCAAAAGGTTAATCACTACTTCCAGAGATTTAAATTTGTTAATCTTGTATCGATTATAGCTGGAGTAATAATTTTTACTTCCCTTGGATTTTCCAATCATGAGGTCAATAGCAGAACCCCTCAACCGACATATCAAACCTCTTGGATTGGTAATACCTTTGGTGGTGGAGAAAAATGGGTACAAAATTATATTCAGTCCATGTATGTTGCACCAAATGGTACAGTTTATACTAATAGTCTGTGGGATGAAGCAGGTAGAGAAGCGGGAATATATAAAGATGGTGATGTGATTGGGAGATTGGCGGATCTTCACGGTTGGGGTCGTCACGGAGGACAGGCTGTGACAGCAAATGATCAGTATGTTTATATTGGCATGCGCCAAGATTTTGTGAATAGGAAAGATCAAGACTATCCCCCAGAAGGGACAAGTTGGCATTGTGTCAGACGCTACCACTTATCTGGGAAATCCGCACCCTTTGCTCAAGGACGTGGTTGGGATAAGAGTATGTTAATTATCAGTAACCAAAGTCCAGTTACCGGATTAGCAACGAGGGGAAATGAATTATATGTTAGTGATGCTGCTACTAACCGTCTGCGTGTGTATAATACAGACACCATGCAGGAAATACGCAGCTTTAGGGTTGCGAGTCCGGGGCGGATAGCTGTTGATAGACAGGGTAACCTCTGGATTATTCAAACCAAACATGGGAGTAATCCGGCTAAAATTGTCCATTATTCCCGGGAAGGAAAGCAGTTACCCCAGGAAATAAGCAATATTGTAGAACCCAGTGCGATCGCAGTTGATTTGCAAAACAGAATTTTGGTAGCAGAAAATGGCCCTCGTCAGCAGGTGCTGATTTACCAACTTAAAGATCAACCTGTTCTGGTCAGTACCTTGGGTACTCCGGGGGGAGTTTATGGGGGTGTTCCTGGTGAAATCCAAGATTTAAAACTGTACGGTTTGACGGGAGTCGGTACAGATTTTGCAGGTAATATCTATGTAAATAGTAATGGGTTTAACAACTCAGGTACAGATTTACGCAAGTTTTCATCATCAGGAAAATTATTATGGCAGTTAATGGGATTGATGTTTGTTGATAATGCTGATGCTGACCCCACCAGTGATGGAGTACGTTTATTTACCAAACAAGAAGAATTCTTGATGGATTATAGTCAACCTGTGGGTAAGCAATGGACTTATAAAGCCTACACCTTAAATCCTTTCAAATATCCCCAAGATCCACGGTTACATACTTCCCCAGATGCTACCTGGGTGCGTCGTATCCAAGGGAAACCTTTTATTTTCCTGACTGATATGTATGAAAGTTTTCTGCAAATTTACCGCCTCAATCCCGATACAGATGGTAAAATCTCGATTCCGTCGGGAATGTTTGTCGGAACTCGTGGGGGTGGGGGAAAATCAATCCCAGGAAATTGGCCTCCCCATCAACCGGAAGAGGGAGAATGGATTTGGCGAGATCGCAACAATAACGGTAAGTTTGATCCCAGTGAATACGACACCACCAAAGATTATCCTTACATTGGGGGATGGTGGGTAGATAGTCGAGGGGATGTGTGGAAAACTGTACGAACTAAAGAGGGTATCCGACACTATCCTTTACAGGGACTAGATAACCATGGTAATCCCATCTATACCTACGCTTCCATGTCAAAGGAAGCAACCCCGAGTATGTTTACCGATTTGCGGCGGATTGAGTATTTACCGGAAACCGATACCATGTATTTATCAGGCTTTACCGTAGATCATCCAGCTGTTGGAGATGACACTAAAGTTGTGGGTTCTGAGATTGTACGTTTTGATAATTGGAGTCGGGGAAATAGAACACCCCGTTGGCGGATAGTAGTTCCCCACGATAATACCGGTAAACGTGAAGTTTCTACCGCAGCTATGAGTGTAGCCGGGGACTATGTTTTTGCTGTGACGGTGAAAACGGCAAAAGTATATATATATAATGCCAAAACTGGGGCTTTCGTGAAAAACTTAACACCAGGCCCAGAAGTTGCATCGGAAAGTGGTTGGATTGATATCCCCTATGGGCTTCGTGCTATGCGGCGAAATAATGGTGAGTATCTCCTATTTCTAGAAGAAAATGCCAAAGCTAAAGTGATTATTTATCGCTTTAGGCTTTAAATACTACCACATTTATTGATATTCAAATCATCTAAATGGGTTTCTGGACTTACTCTAGTCACCCGTTTTTTTTGTTTGTGACTCCCTGGTTAATCAAACATTGCCAAAAGATTAATTTTATTTTTTCGTATAAAAAACTAAATTTATTGGCTTTACAAGTAGTAAAATTTAGATAAAGTTTTTCAGGCAAAATCAGACAAGGAAACACACAACTTATGAAAATTATCATACCAGTGATTTAACATCAAGACTTTGACTATTTTTTACCGCATTTACTTACCATCTACTTGATTAAACGTTTTTCGGGCTGCTTATGAAATCTTTTTTAAGGTTGAATAACTGCTGAGGACACAACTTAAATGCGGATCTTACATATTATTAATCATGTGCAGAACATTGGTAATGGAATTGTCAATGTGGCGGTAGACTTAGCTTGTTTACAAAGTGAAGATGGTCATACCGTTGCTGTAGTCTCAGATGGTGGAGAATATGAGGAATTATTAGCATTGTATACTGTTAAACACTTGAAATCTTTTTTAAGGTTGAATAACTGCTGAGGACACAACTTAAATGCGGATCTTACATATTATTAATCATGTGCAGAACATTGGTAATGGAATTGTCAATGTGGCGGTAGACTTAGCTTGTTTACAAAGTGAAGATGGTCATACCGTTGCTGTAGTCTCAGATGGTGGAGAATATGAGGAATTATTAGCATTGTATACTGTTAAACACTGGCAATTAAATCAGTCTAGGGAACCTCTAAATATTCTCAAAGCTGCTTGGGGTTATCGACAGATTGTGCGAGAGTTTCAGCCAGATATTGTTCATGCACATATGATGACAGGGGTTATACTAGCAGGAATATTCAAAGGCATATGTAATTATGCTTTAATTGCTACAGTACATAATGAGTTTCAGCGTAGTTCCATAGTCATGGGATTAGCAGAGCGGGTAATTGCAGTTAGTCATGCAGTATCTAACTCTATGGTGCGGCGTGGTATACCACAAGCAAAGGTGCGAGTGGTAGCCAACGGGACATTAAACAGTCCCCGACATCGTCGTATTCAAGATTACCAACCACTACCCCTACAGCGTCCAGCAATTACCACTGTGGCGGGGATGTATTACCGCAAAGGAATTGCTGAGTTAATTACAGCTTTTATCACCATTGCGGCAGAATTTGCCCATGCACATCTATATTTAGTGGGAGATGGGCCAGATCGCCCCATGCTTGAGGCTATGGTTAGAAATACACCTTATAGCGATCGCATACACTTTACAGGTTTCCAGCCTGAACCGCAACGCTATATGCTAGCAACAGATATTTTTGTTTTAGCTTCTCACTGTGAATCATTTGGTTTAGTGCTCACAGAAGCTAGGGAAGCGGGTTGTGCAATTATCGCCAGTAATGTAGATGGTATCCCAGAAACCTTAGATAACGGACAAGCTGGTATTTTAGTTCCACCCGAAGATAGTCGAACCTTGGCTGAAGTTTTGACACAACTACTCAGGGAACCTGTAGACCTACAGAGGTGGAAATGTCGCGCTCAAGAAAATTTACAGTATTTCCAAGCAGCACGGGTTAATCAAGAAACCCAAGCTGTATACTATGAATTAGTCGGGAAATCCTATTCTGATCAAGAATTGGCCAGAAAAAAACTTGTAGTTGGGGAATAATTCATAGTGATTACGCCTGACTTGGGGATTGTTTTGATTTCTTAGTTGTTAACTTGATTTTAATAATGCTTTTGTTGCTGACTCCCCTAATGTTTTTAACTGGCGATTAATTTGCCAGAGTAATAGCCCGAAAATAGCTATATGTCCCATAATTGCTATCGCCTTAGTTATGCCAGCAGTTTCTGAGGATATAATTAGCAGTGGTGGTGCGAACACAGAAAACAATAGTGAAGTGTGAGCAGAGTCCGGAAAAAGCATTGTCAGCAAAACCACTGGTACTATCATCACAGCAGCTAAAATCACATTAGTCCATAACAACCGCTGCCCATTTTTCATTAATAAAAGTAATTGTGCTAAGGCTGCATGAATTATTATTACAGTAAATGCAAAAGTTAAGGCAAGAAAAATATTTAACTTATACAATATAGGCTCTGATAAGGCTAAAATGAATATACTGCTACCGATGACATAAATTAGAGCATTGATGGCGATCGCCAATATATTGGGACTTTTTTCACCCCAAATTAAATCTTTGATTAATTTGTGCTTTCCAGGATAATTATGACTATAAACGTGCTGATATCTCGCCCAATCTTGAATTGTTTGGCGATGGTGTGTTAATGCAGCAATCAGATATAAAAATAGCCAGAAATTGGCAAACATTAACATTAAAATTTCAATATCTTTATTAAGATATGTCAAGTCCTGCCAACCAGCGGATCCTACAGTTAGGATAGTAAAACTACTAGTTAATAGATAACTCTGCTGTTTACTTAACATGGTAGTATGGCATAAACTATAGCAACGCTTGAGAGATTGCCATAAAAAGTAAGTGCCAATTATGGAAATTAATAAACTAAAGCTGATAGTCATGGCAAAATTATTTCCTAGTGATATACCGAACCAATGAAAATTAGTAAAGCTGAAATCACCAGAAGAGTTAGGAATAAAATATTGCGGCATAATTAGCTGCAATGTCATCAGTGTATATGGTATAAAATCCCTGCTATCTATAACTTTATAGAATAGAAAAATAGCTATAAGTAAACCAGTTCCTACCCAACTTTGAACCCCACCTAACCAAGAAGCTATTAAACCAAATAGTAATGCACCGCTATAGTAGAAAATGGTAAAGACCAGGGAAATGCCATAAAAAATTAGGATCTGTTCTAAGGATATTTGAGCATTTAAACCTAACCACAAATGCCAAGGGATTGCGAATAAAATGGCAATATATAAATTGATGGGAACCCCAAGTATTTTACCCACAATAATACTTTGAGGTGATTGGGGAGCTAGACGTATAAAACCGAGGGTATCTCGCCTAGCTTCCCTGGCTAAATCATCGATGAGTAAGTAAACTCCGACCAACACAAGAGCAAAAACGATGATTAGACTCAGAGAAGAGAAAACATGATCATGCCATGCTCGCCAATTAATAATTACCTTACCATACTGATCAACAGCACATTTAAATTCTGAATTTATCCATTCACCTTGACAATAACGTGGAAGGGAATAATAGATAGTTTCCTTTGTTGGTAGTTCAGCTTGGTAGTAAATAAACAGCATCAACTGAACCAGAAAACTGATAAATAATGCTAATAAAACGTTGGGAGTTTTTAAACGTCCCTTAATTTCTCGTAAGAATTGAGGGTTTAATTCACCTAAGCCAGAGATCATATTGCGCATCATGAGCCTACTCCCTGAACAGATATACACAGATAATTATTGACTTATTAGGATGCTTGTTTGTGCCCTAATTTTAAAAAAATACTTTCTAAATCTTCTTGTGTGCTGTGAAAGTTACTGATAGAACAACCCGATAGAATCAGAGAACGCAATAAATCAGCACCATCTTTTGGTGTACCGCTAAAACTGACCTTGAGACTGTTTTCACCGGGTATTTTTTGCCAACTTTGCACCAAGGAACAGTTTTGTAATTCCTGCTCGATTAACTCTAAACCTCCAGGGGTTGATAAGATAATGTGTTGTTGAGAAAATCGTTTGTAGATTTCTTCCAGGGAAGCGGTTTCTACTAAACAACCCAATTCCATAATGCCTATACTAGTGCATAGTTCCGCTAAATCACTGAGAATATGGGAAGAAATTAAAATAGTCATTCCCGCAGCTTGCAAAGCTGTAATGATGTCGCGAAACTGCATCCTAGCAATAGGATCAAGTCCAGAAACTGGCTCATCTAAAATGAGTAAAATTGGTTCGTGAATAATCGCCCGCGCCAAACCTAAGCGCTGCTTCATCCCCCGGGATAGGGTAGAAATTAGGGCTTGACGTTTATTCTCCAGTTGGATAAGTTCTAAAACTGCGTGTAAGCGTTGCGTACGATGTGGTTCCCGCAAATGATACAACCGGGCAAAATAGTCTAAGTAATCCCAGACTGTTAAATCTTCATATAGGGGATAGTTATCGGGTAAGTAGCCAATACGACGCTTGATAGTTGAGTTACTCTTGTCAAATTCTAGGGGATGACCATAAAGATAAATTTCCCCCGTGGTTGGTTGTTCAGCAGTCACCAACATCCGGATGAGAGTTGTTTTCCCGGAACCATTGGGGCCAATTAATCCATATACTTCACCCTCTGGGATTTCTAAGTCAACATTGTTGACAACAATATGTTGGTCAAATTGCTTAGTTAATCCGCAGGTACGAATCGCTAATTCTTTTACCATAGCTGTGTTGGTGCAGTCATGGTAGAGATAGTAACATAGCTTTTGGATACAGCTTTGATAAATATTGTGACAAAATTACTGCCATTGTACGGGAAAGCGATCGCGATAACGTGAAACTAGAATCCCCCGGGATCTAGCCGTGGGGAGTGTCAAAATCACAACATCATCGTTATTAGTTTGACCATGTTTGGTTAATCAAAGCAGGTTTGTGTTGAGGGATAAACTGTTTCCCAAACTTGGCGTAGAGAGCCGGAATGACTATTGACATACTCACCGATCTTGAAGCTCGGTGAGTATGTCAACTACCAACAACAATATAAGACCAAAGTCTTCGGGACGTAAAAAATCTACGAAGGCTCAGGCGGTTCCCAATGAATTGGGAAGCCTACACTGTACCGCTAGTTCAGTGTAGGTAGTTCACCGGGAAAGTCGGGTACATAGACGCGGTAATCAGGTGCTAGTAACTCAGCTGTGGGTATCATGTAACTACCAGAAACCACCAACCCATGCACCAAAATCACGACGGGAGCATCTGGTGGCTGAGATGATACCCATGCGTGCATTGCTAAACCATCAATGATGGTATATTGACTTTGTAGCCTCCCTGGCTTTGGACTCATATAATTTGGGCGCAGATTTGACGAACCACAGATGAGCGCTGACGGTATTACCCGTCAACTCATGTACTGTTTTAGGGCAGCGGTAAACCAATTTTCTGTGCTGTCTCCCTGGCCATATCCCAGACATCTTGGGATGTGATGCCGCCCGTACCTCGCCAATTGCCACTGATACCTGTATAATCTCCCATGGGCTGGAATACGTTACCATCAGTAATATGGGCTGGTTTGTGATCCTGAAAGTGATCCTGATCAACTTGCTTTGCCATCATCGGTTCATATAGGTCTGGGGCTAAGGTTTTCTGCAAAATGTGCAAGTATACAGCTTGACCAACGACAATTTCTCGCTGTGGTTTATTCACTAACTCGACAATGGCATCAGCTACCTGTTTAGCTGGGTATACCGGGGTCATGGCCTTAGTTTGGCGACCGGTGTAATTGGCTGCGTGTTGAAAAATTGGTGTATCTATAGAACCTGGTAGTACTGTACAAACATGAATGTCTTTGGCATTATCTAAATACAATTCCATCCGCAGAGAGTCGGAAAGACCACGAATCGCATATTTACTGATGGTGTAAGGGCTGGTGTATGGCTGACCCGTTACCCCCACTACTGAGGAAACATTGATCAGGTTACCGCTACCTTGTTCTCGGAAGTACGGTAACACAGCCCGCGCAGCGTAAATATAACCAAATAGATTGGTTTCAATTACCTGGCGAAATACTTCCGGGGGTGCTTCTTCAAATCGGGCGAATAAACTAACAGCGGCATTATTTACCCATACATCAATTCTCCCAAAAGATGCGATCGCCCGCTGGGTTAATTCCTGAACTTCCGACTCATTACTAACATCAGTGGGTATGGCTAGAGCCGTTCCACCCAAGTGTTGACATTCTTGGGCTACTTCTTCCAATGCTGTTTGATTCCTTGCTGCTAACAGTAATGTTCCCCGTTTTTTGGCAAATTCTAGAGCTGTCGCCCGTCCAATACCGGTTGATGCACCTGTAATTACAATGACTGAATTTCTAATCGGTCGCGGCATATTCCTTTCTCCACCAGAGGATGTATGATTTAGCGTTATTGCCTTTAATTACTTCATTTCGTCTTTATAGCTACTGCATAGCTTGATTTTAAAAATACTCGTACCAATCCTATAGAAAATATTGACATTTTTATCACAACCTTAAGATAGATATTTCTAATTATGATTATCCTCAGCCTAGGAGAATGACATTGTTCACCAATATTGACTCTCACAACTATGAATTTAAATCACAAGATCAGATCCAAACATGATTAATTTAAGATTGCTTGGTCATCTACCATACTTAAACAATTTACTAAAATCTACCTCTTAATATCTCCCTGATTACATCATGCTTACCCCCAGTGATGGAATAAAAAGCATCATTGCTGAGGTAAAGTAAAATCACAATCATTCTCTGGCGGTGTTATGAAAATTGGCACTGATTATTTAGGTGATGGTGTTTGTAAATTTACCGTTTGGGGACCAAATTTAGCAACAGTCTCACTGGAAATTATCTCCCCCCAGGGGCGTTTACTCCCTATGCAGCAGTTAGGGGAATATTGGCAATTTACTGGGAGAGATATCACTCCAGGAACACAATATTTATATCTATTAAATAATAGTGAATCTCGACCTGACCCAGCATCACATTTTCAGCCTTTAGATGTACATGGACCTTCCCAAGTTATAAATCATAGTTTTGGTTGGAGTGATCACAGTTGGTCTGGTGTTCCATTGGAAACCATGATTATCTATGAGTTGCATGTTGGTACTTTCACCCCGGAGGGAACCTTTAGGGCGATTATTCCCCGACTCCCAGATTTACGAGAGTTGGGAATAAATGCTATTGAACTTATGCCTGTAGCCCAATTTCCCGGAGAACGCAATTGGGGTTATGATGGTGTTTATCCCTTTGCCGTACATAATTCCTATGGTTCCCCTGATCAGTTAAAACAATTAGTTGATGCTTGTCATCAGCAGGGAATAGCTGTAATTTTAGATGTGGTTTATAACCACTTTGGCCCAGAGGGTAATTATACAAGTCGCTTCGCACCTTATCTCACAGAAACTTATCGCACTCCTTGGGGTAGTGCGATTAATTTTGATCATGCATATAGTTATAATGTGCGGCAATTTTTTCTTCAAAATGCCATATATTGGTTAACTGAATTTCATATTGACGCTTTACGCTTAGATGCTATTCACGCTATTTATGATTTGGGTGCAAAACACTTTTTAGCTGAACTGGCTGAAAATGTAGCTGTGCTTTCTGCGCAACAGGGACGGAAACTTTATTTAATTGCTGAAAGTGATTTAAATGATCCGCGTATTATTCGCCCACCTGAGTTGGGTGGTTATGGTATTGATGCTCAATGGAGTGATGATTTCCATCATTCATTATATAGTTTGTTGACAGGCGATCGCACAGGATACTATGAGGATTTTGGTCTGTGTGAACATCTAGTAAAAGCCTACCAAGATAGTTTTGTTTATGACTGGCAATATTCCCATTATCGCCAACGTTATCACGGAAATAACCCCAGCGATCGACCTCCATCTCAATTTATAGTTTATAGCCAAAATCATGACCAGATAGGTAACAGAGTTTTAGGTGAAAGATTATCGCAACTGGTAGATTTTGACTCCTTAAAATTAGCTGCTGGTATAGTTTTACTTTCTCCCTATATTCCTCTGTTATTTATGGGGGAAGAATATGGCGAACAATCTCCATTTATATACTTTATTAGTCACTCAGACCCCCATTTAATTCAAGCAGTTAAACAAGGACGTAAACAGGAGTTTTCGGGTTTTTATGCTCAAGGAGAACCTCCACCCCCAGAGTCAAATAATACCTTTAATCTCTGTAAGCTGAATTGGGAAAAACGCCAAGCAGGTCAGCATCAAATTTTATTATCATTTTACCAAAAGCTGATTGAGATACGCCGCGAAAATATCTCTTTATTACAAAGCGCTAGAGAAAATTTAGAAATAGCATTTCATGAAGATAAAAAGCTAATTTTATGGTGTAAATCTAGTGAAAATAACCAGATATTTTGCGCCATGAATTTTCATAATTATCAAGTTAGTTTTACCCAAAATTTTACAAGTAATAATTGGGTTAAAGTTTTAGACTCTGCTGCAACCAAGTGGTTAGGTAGGGGTTCACAGTTACCGGATCAAGTTAAATTACAGCAGGAACTAACCCTACCTCAGCAAAGTTTTGTAGTTTATCAAAAATCAACACCCTGACACAAACAGTAAAGAGTTAATTCTTGGGTCACCTCAAAAGGAGTTAGCTTTCCTATGCGCATACCTACAGCAACTTATCGCATTCAATTCAATTCTGCATTTAATTTTAATTCCGCTCAAAAAATTATCAAGTACCTGGATGATTTAGGTATTTCTGACCTATACGCATCACCAATATTTAAAGCCAGAAGGGGTAGTAATCACGGCTATGATATAGTTGACCCTAATCAATTAAACCCAGAGTTAGGAACACCAGCAGATTTTGCGGCTTTAGTTGCAGAACTAAAACAGCATAATATGGGATGGTTACAAGATATTGTTCCTAACCATATGGCTTATGATAGCCAAAATCAATATCTGATGAATGTTCTAGAAAATGGTAGTAATTCGGTTTATGCAAACTATTTTGATATTTCGTGGAATTCTCCCATAGTTAATGGATTTGGTGAGAATCAACAACAACTTTTAGCACCTTTACTTGGTAACTTTTATGGTGATTCTTTGGAAAATGGGGAAATTCACGTTAAATATGATCAAAATGGCTTGAGTATTAATTATTATGATTTAAGCTTCCCCCTGAAACTGGAATCTTACGCTACATTTCTTGATCAAAATATAGCTAAATTATCTCAAGTTTTAGGGAGAAATAACCCCATATTTGTCAGACTACTAGGCATTCTTTATATAGTCAAACATATACCTGCTGATGTCACACCAAAGGAAAGACAAGACCAAATTGATTTTGTCAAAGGATTATTATGGGAACTTTATACAGATAATAGAGATTTTCAAGGATTTATTGATAAAAATATCAATTTTTTTAATGGTCAACCCGGTAACCCAGAAAGCTTTAATCTTTTAGATAGTTTACTCTCTGAACAATTTTTCCGCCTCGCTTTTTGGAAGGTGGGCGCAGAAGAGATTAATTACAGGAGGTTTTTCACTATTAACGAGTTAATTTCTGTTAAAAGTGAAGATTTTCAGGTATTTGAACACACCCACAGTTTAATTACTAACTTGGTGAAAGAAAATCAAATCACTGGTTTACGAGTTGACCATATTGATGGTCTTTATAACCCAACTGAGTATTTACAGAGACTGCAATCAAAAGTAGGGGATACATACATCATCGTCGAAAAGATTTTGCAAGCAGGAGAAGATTTACCTCACAACTGGTCAATTCAGGGGACTACGGGTTATGATTTCTTAAATTATCTGAATGGTATTTTTTGTCAACATGTAAGCGCACAAGCTTTGACCAAAACTTATTGCAATGTAACAGGTTTTACAACCCCCTATGAGCAATTGACTGTTGATAAAAAACACTTAATTTTAGAAACAAATTTAGCTGGAGATGTTGATAATTTAACTTATATTTTTAAGAAAATAGCCAGTAAATATCGTTACGGTAATGATTTTACCATTAATGGTTTAAAACGAGCGATCGCCCAAATCCTCACTTTATTTCCCATTTATCGAACTTATACCCATCAAAGTCATATTTTAGCTGCAGACCGCCAATATATCACAGCAGTAATTCAACAAGCTAAATCAAATCTACCTCTATTACACCATGAATTAACTTTCATTGAAAAAGTCCTGTTACTGGAATATGAAAATTCTCTCACACCTGAAGACCAAGAGCAATGGCTGTATTTCGTCATGCGACTACAACAGTATACCGGTCCGTTAATGGCTAAAGGCGTTGAAGACACTGCATTA
Organism: Anabaenopsis elenkinii CCIBt3563; assembly: GCF_015245355.1. Classification (GTDB taxonomy): domain Bacteria; phylum Cyanobacteriota; class Cyanobacteriia; order Cyanobacteriales; family Nostocaceae; genus Anabaenopsis; species Anabaenopsis elenkinii. The sequence continues at coordinate 3,650,115 of NZ_CP063311.1, forward strand.
TATGTTTATAACCGGTTTATTTCCTTAAACGAAGTTGGTGGAAACCCTGCTAAATTTGGTTTCACTATTACCGATTTCCATGACTTTAACCAACAGCGCCAAACTCGTTGGCTAAATTCCATGAATACTACCTCTACCCATGATACTAAAAGAGGTGAAGATGTTCGCGCCAGATTAAATGTTTTATCAGAAATACCCGGAGAATGGCAAAAACAAGTTTATGGATTTTGTGAAATCAACCGTGTTCACAAAACCAGTATAAATAAAACTTTATCCATACCAGATACTAATGACGAATATCAATTGTATCAGATGCTCATAGGGGCATTGCCATTTTTTGAACGTGAGTATAGCAACTTTAATCAACGTATTCAAGACTATGTACTCAAAGCTGCTAGAGAAGCTAAACTTTACACAGCATGGCTGCGACCGAATCAAACCTATGAAAACGCTTTAACTAAATTTGTGGCAGAAGTGTTAAAATTGTCACCAGAAAATAAATTTTGGCAGAAATTTCTACCCTTTCAGCAAAAGGTCGCCTACTATGGTATTTTTAACTCTTTATCCCAGACATTAATAAAAATCACCTCCCCGGGAGTTCCAGACTTTTACCAAGGAACTGAACTTTGGGATTTGAGTATGGTAGACCCGGATAATCGTCGTCAAGTTGATTTTGCGATTCGCCAGGATCATCTCAAATTCATTCAACAAGAAATCCAGACGGATATTTTAAACTTGATAGATAAATTGTTAGCAACTAAAGAAGATGGTAGGATAAAATTATTTCTCATTACCCAAGCCTTAAAAGCCAGAAGAGAAAACATCAGAGTTTTTCAAGAGGGTAGTTATATTCCCTTAGAAACTGGGGGAAAATTTTCAGACCATATCATTGCTTTTGCCAGAACCCATGGTGATGATCAAATCATTACCATTGCACCCCGCTTTCTTACCAGTGTAATTCAACCAGGTGAATATCCCCTGGGCCTATCAGTCTGGGATAATACCTATATTCAATTACCACCAGTTGCGTCCTTGATGTGGCAAGATCGCATTACCGGGGAAAAGCTCAAAGCTGATAAAAATATCATGGTTGGGGAAGCACTGCAAAACTTCCCCGCAGCACTTTTAGAAAAGTGTAACTCAGATCAAAAAACTTGGCGATAGCGTGGATTAAACTATACCTTGACAAAATTCAAGGTGCTAATCGAGCCTTACCTTGACGCTGCTTTTCATACCATTGTGCGATCGCCGGTGTCCATTCTACAAAATGAGGCCACATCAGTTCACACAACTTTTGAATTTCCAATTGAGCATCCTTTTTATATCTCATATCACAAAAGTGCATGAAGGAGCGTAAATTGAAACTGACCACAAAATGCTGGCGATAATCAAAAGGTACCTTACCTCTAGCGTGTTCCTCAGACATTCCCCCTTCAAAATCAGCTTTATAACGCTTCGCAGCTTCCAGACACCATGCTAAATCCGCTGTGCGTTGTTCGGGAGAATAGTAATATTTTTTACCATTTCTATCGGAGTAATAACCAACTGGACGCAGGTAAAAAACATCTTCAATATCTTTCCTACCCTCGACTACATCAATAAATTGCTTACCAGTATATCTAAAAGACTGGACATCAAAGGATACAGAAATTCTATGAGTACGAGCCTGCTGCATCACACTATGGGGAAAATAACCACAGTTGAAAACAATTTGGGGATGCTCCAGGGGTCCATAATGTCCCCTCTCCCCCGCTAACAGTCGCTTGAGAATAATTTCGCCACATTTTGACTCTGTAGGCCAGGAGTCACGCTGATCATACACCAAGCCATCACTATAATCTTGGTGCATCGCAGCGTAAATCACCTGCTGAGGATTTGGTGTTTTGGCAATAACCTCTACTCGAAATCGATCCATTGATAAATTGCAGCCTGTTCGTGAAATTTCTGTCAACCCGATTCATTATCATAGCTCTTTCATCCACTAGGGAAGCCAACTAAAACTTGATCTAGATACTTTACAAAAATTAATTTACCTGTTACAATTATTTACATAAGATAGAAAAAACAGGAAAAACCACATGCGTAGCAACACAAGCATTGTTGACGAACAAGGTCTGATGAACAACTTTGCCATTGAGCCAAAGGTTTATGTAGATGAGCAAGGCGATCGCACCGGGTTTACTCCCTACGCCGAATTACTCAACGGTCGTTTAGCAATGATTGGTTTTGTCTCCCTCATAGCATTAGAAGTATTCACAGGACATGGTATCTTCGGCCTATTGGCGAGCCTGTAAAAACTAATCTTGACAATTTAATATTTAAAATATGATTAAGACGTTTATAGTGAACGTCTTTAATTTTTTGGAGAGTTCCATGGTATTTTGACAGTAACGCACCAGCAAGAGCCGTTGTCAAATGACATTATCAGGGTGAACTATGGTTTTAACTGCTTCCACAATGTTGCCATTAGGCACACAAGCACCAGATTTTCATCTACCAGAAGTGGTATCTGGAAAAACAATTTCCCTAAATACATTTGCTGATCAAAAAGCATTATTAATCATGTTTATTTGTCAGCATTGCCCATTTGTCAAACATATTAAAACCGAATTAGCCCAGCTAGGAAAAGACTATTTCAACAGTGATTTAGGTATCCTTGCCATCAGTGCTAATGATGCGCAAAAATACCCAGATGATGGGCCAGAGTCTTTGAAAGCAATGGCTATAGAACTTGATTTTAAGTTTCCTTTGTGTTACGACCAGACCCAGGAGACTGCAAAAGCTTATACAGCAGCTTGTACACCAGATTTCTTCCTATTTAACGCCCAACGTCAACTCGCTTATCGGGGACAACTAGATCATAGCCGTCCTAGTAATAACCAACCGGTGACAGGTGCGGATTTACGCAGTGCGATCGCTGCGGTGTTGGCCGGTCAACCCGTTACAATAGAACAAAAGCCTAGTATTGGCTGCAATATTAAATGGAAACCTGGAAATGAACCCATCTATTTTGGGTAACTGGAATGGGGGATGAAGCCAATTTTTCCCCGGTTCAATGCTCAATTTCTAGATTTAAGATGTAAGTTCCCAATTGGACTTTTTCAGCCCATAATTCATATTCCAGCCGCAAATACTCAGGTAAATGATTTCCCTTCAGTGAGAGGATTTTCGTAAAATTTCGTAAACGCATGGGAGTTTGAGGCTGCAAAGACTCTGTAGGTAACCAATAACGGCTCACTCCATAAACCCCTTGTTCCCAAAAATGGCGGTAACTAACTTGCTCATTACCTTGCATAGTCATAATTACCCGGTAGGGGGAAATTTCCAGCCACAAAACTCGCGGACTTCTGGGAGTTTGAGCTTGCTTGTGATTTCCGTGATAGATGTCTTGTGAACCTAAAGAACTGGCCACTTCACAGGTAATTAGGGGCGGTACTGTCAATACTAAATGGAATTTATCAGTATCTTTTTGATACAGTGTACCCGCAGTCTCAATCACAGACCTGAGTGGTAGATCTGTGGAAATAATTGATAAACATACAGTTTTGCGGTGATGGGTCAACATGGGAGCGAGGGAAGCTAAACGCTATTTAATAAAATAAAAATAACACTAGTACTTTTAGCAGTGACAATTAGCAAGTCAATGGTCAAACATCCTTAATATTAACTGAATTTGCTGATGGGGTAAGTTAAGTAAATTAACACAAAAATCTACATAAAAATATAAAAAAATTAAATAGATGAATGTAGAATCACTACATCTTCAGGTTGGGGACTGTCAAGATTGAAACCAAGCCGTTAAAGCCACAGCCAAAGCATCAGCAGCATCATCTGGTCGGGGGATCTCATCTAAATCTAACTCCCGCGCCACGGCATCTTGCACTTCAGACTTATCGGCATTACCATAACCTGTTAGGGCTTGTTTAATTTGGGCGGGAGTAAATTCCACATAGGTCAGCTGATGCTGTGCTAAAGCTAACAAAAGCACACCTCTAGCCTGTGCCACAAGAATTGTACTCGACATCCGATAGAAAAATAATTTTTCTACCGCCACTAAATCCGGCTGTAATTCCTGAATCACGGTGTGTAAATCGTCAAATAACGTACACAGGCGCTGTCCCATCTCCATGTTAGCAGAGGTCTGGATGACTCCGAAATCTACGATTTTTACCGATTTATCGGTGATTTTAGCGGTATTCTGGGTGCAACTAATTAGCCCGAAGCCCAAAATTGCTAATCCCGGATCTAATCCTAAAATACGTTTTTCCATGAAATTCAATTCCAAAAGTCACACTGGCAAGTTTGACCACTTGCTGCTAATCTAAAATCCTGAATCAAGTTTAAATTTCACATTTGATGTTAAGACCAAGTAGGGTAAATTTCCTGTTAATCATTTATTTTGTAGCACTGGTCTGAATCAGGTATGTCAATTGGTTTTCTCAATCGGCTTCTTAAAGCCCTGCAAAAGCAGTCTCGCGGCCTCAACTCCTACCGTCTCAACCAGTGGTTCAAGTGGTTATCCCCTGGACTAGCCATAAAACGTTGGTTACTCATCAGTCTGGGCGGTGTACTTCTGGCAATTTTGGGGTTAGCAATATCGGTGAAGCTAACCCCAATTTTTTGGGCTATAGAGTTGCTGAGGAGTTTTTTGGCAGTAATTGCTGAGATTTTACCCCATTATATTAGTGGACCGTTGGTGTTACTGGCTGGTTTACTTTTGCTAGTTTGGGGTCAGACTCGGACTGTAGGCTCAATTACTCAGGTGCTACGACCAGATAGCGAAGAAGAATTAATTGACGTTCTGATGGCACATCGCCGATTATACCGGGGTCCAAAAATTGTCGTAATTGGTGGTGGTACGGGACTTTCCACTTTGTTACGGGGATTGAAAACCTACAGCGCCAATATTACCGCTATTGTAACTGTAGCTGATGATGGTGGGTCTTCGGGGCGGTTACGTCAGGAATTTGGTGTTTTACCTCCCGGAGATATTCGTAATTGTTTGGCCGCACTGGCAAATGAAGAAAAGTTATTAACAGAATTATTTCAATATCGTTTTAAGGCTGGGGATGGGTTGACAGGCCATAGTTTTGGCAATTTATTTTTAACTGCTATGAGCGATATTACTGGGGATTTAGAACAGGCGGTAGCAGCTAGTTCTCAAGTCCTAGCAGTACAAGGACAAGTGCTACCAGCTACCCTGAGTAATGTTACTCTCTGGGCAGAATTAGAGGATGGCCGTCGCGTTGAGGGAGAATCTAGTATTCCTGAAGCTGGAGGTAAAATTGTCAAAATTGGGTGTATTCCCCCACATCCGCCAGCTTTACCCGCAGCGATTAAGGCCATTAAGGATGCTGACTATATTATTATAGGCCCTGGCAGTTTGTATACTAGTATCATTCCTAATTTACTTATACCAGAAATCGCTGATGCGATCGCCAAATCTGCAGCCCCTCGCATCTACATTTGCAATATCATGACTCAACCGGGAGAAACCCAGGGATATACCGTTGGTGACCATATTCAAGCTATTGATACAGCCTGCGGAAACAGACAACTGTTTGATGCAGTTTTAGTACACAAAAAATCTCCCTCTCCAGCATCACTCATCCGTTATGCTCAACAAAATTCCCATCCAGTATTCTTGGATAGAGAAAATGTCACCCTATTAGGGCGGCGAATTGTTCTGGCTAATGTCTTACATGAAGATGAGACTGGTTACGTGCGTCACAATCCCCAGAAACTAGCACGAGTGTTATTACGGTGGTACAGTGGAAATCATCATGGCAAGTGAATTCAAAATGGAACCAGAAAAAATATCCCATTTTGACCCGTCTGGGAATATTGTACTTACAGATGCACAGGCAACTCTCAGCTTAGGCATCACACTTGGTCAAAACCTCACTCCTGGGACTGTAATTTTATTAGAAGGTGATTTAGGTAGTGGTAAAACTACCCTAGTGCAGGGAATTGGTCAAGGTTTAGGCATTACTGAATCAATTGTTAGTCCTACTTTTACCCTGATTAATGAGTATACCCAAGGGCGTATCCCTCTATACCATTTAGATTTATATCGCCTAGAACCCTCAGAGGTTGTGGCTTTGAACCTAGAAACTTATTGGGAAGGTGTGGAGGTGATACCGGGAATCGTGGCCATTGAATGGCCAGAACGAATGTCCTACAAGCCGGATAGTTATATGAGGGTGTTATTAACCTATGGGGAAGACGGGACTCGTCAAGCCCAAATTACCAGCAGGTGAGTAAAATTAGCGACCGTTTTCTCACCCGGGCGCTTCAACAGTGGTTGATATCTCCCACTGGTTGATATCTCCCACTGTGTAAATACAAGCCCACAAAGTGACTACCTAGCAGAAAATAAGAATAGCGGGCCAGATACCATAGGTGTCAAGTTAAGGCATCAACCCAGATGTCAAGTGACCTAGCAGCCGTTCGTCGGTGTCGTTGACGAACGGCTTTGAGCAGACCCATAGAACGATAATGTTCCACAAGCCAAGGAATAAGTTGTAACTCCGGGTTAAGTAAAAGTGCGCGGTTAAAAAAATACAAACTGCGGAATACCATTTCCACAGAGATACGATCTAAAGGTTGCTGTAAAGCGATCGCTACATCCGCAGACAAGTCATTGAGAACGGCGGAAAAAATCCAGGTAGCATAGATTTGCATCTGGACACCATTAGTCCCACCTACCCACAAATAAGACAAACCTAACAACCTCTTGGTCAATAAAAATGCGTCTTCAATGCGCCAGCGTCGGCGATATAAATCACAAACTTCCTGTGCCGAAAGTTGTTGTGGGTCTAGAACATTCGTTAAGTAGTGATACCAAGTCTTGCCCCATAATACAGATACTTGACGTATGGGATGGCGACAGGGGTTTGTATGATGCAATCCCATTTGAATAATGTCGAAAGTCTGGATTTCCTGCCTTTTTCCTGGGTTTACTCATGCTTCTTCTCTACACCCTTATATTCAGTTTAAGCATGAGTTTTACCCTCTTGACACCAAGCCATTTTTCTTAACTTGACACCTATGGCAAAATGCCCGCCCTTGTACCTACTCAGATGAAATATGCTGTATTTACCTAGCTGTAGCCTAGTAGAGACTTTCCGGCGGAACCTGTCTACTTAGTGCGCAACTACCGCAATCCAATAACCTCAAACCCTCACCCTGCAAGTAACAGCTATCACTTTTTCACTAAAAAGTATGCTGTGGCATACTCAGGTAGTTGTCTAATATGCTGGGTGAACTGTTGGCGATTCTTAAAGGTTCCCGCTAAAAAGTCTAGTTGATAAAGATTAGGTAAAAATGCTCCGCCAGTATCAGAAATCACGCCCATTTGTAAATGTTGCCGACCGCCTCTAGTATCTTCAATTACGACTATTCTACCTAAGCCTATATTCAGAACATCCCCAGCAAAAGTTACTCCTGGCTTGATAGAAATTTTCGCATTTATATTATGTCCGTAACCTTTAATACCATCTACTTCTCTAAAGTACCAGTAACGCTGTTGTGCTGTGGCTCTTAATCCCCGGACATAGGAAATACCATTATTTCTATCCACATTGAAAAATCCTTGAGTACCATCGGTAAAATTAATCAGGATTGTTCCTTGCATTAAAGCTTCTTCTAACCCATTCCGGGTCAAATAAGCCAGGGGTTGAACTCTACCATATTCTTTACCACCCGGCTCATAAATACCTGATAAAACATCCTGTTTTGTATATCTAGTGTAGAATTTATCAGCAATTTGGTCATCTTTTAAACTATAAATTGCCACATTATAAGTAGAGGTTTTAGTACGTGAACCACTATGCTCAAAAACAGCATACTTGGTAATTCTTACTTGCTTCTGTCCCTGGTCACTAGGATTATAGGGAGTCCATTTAATCACCCGAAAATTATCATTAATAAAATCAGGATTTTTTAACCTGGTAATGCGATTGTTGGCGATATCCTCCCTTAATACAGCAATCATAAAATCTAAAGTTCTGACAATATCCTGTATACTCACTCCCTGAGTAGCAAGCAGACCCCGGCGAAAAATATTTGGGTCTTTGTCTGCATTGTCTTCAAAATAATTTCTGGTGTTAACTAGAACGGTTAATAAATCTCGTTGTTGAAAATTGATATTAGATGTGGGTAGTTTAGCAGGACTGAAAACCTGGCTACCTTGAATACTAAACTTGAACCTTTGCCACTCGTCAACCACAGGATAACTTACACGTATTCCCCCTTGAGATATTGTAGATGTAGAGATATTTGGGGAGATAATGTTTAAATCAGATATTTGGGGAATAATAACAGGATTTTGCCAAATTTGAGCTAGGGAAATCTGTGATTTAGTTAAAAAATAATTTTTATTATCATGTTCTGAAATCCCCGGTTCACTGTTTGAGTGATTGAATAAAGTACTAGTAGCTGTACTTATGACTAGGAAAGCACCAAAACCTAATGTAAAGCAGAGTTTTCGGGTTGAAAAGATACGCATAAGCTCAAACATGAATTACCGGTAATCAATAATAATGGCAATTTATCGATTACCCTAGGGTAGCCACTAGCCATCAATCTGTAAAGCACCGATGAAAAAGCCTGATTATTGGTAGCATCAACTGGTATAATTTGAGCAAAACCCCCATGGGTAGACTAAGAAAAATTATTTAGTATAGTGCTCATACACCTAGAAGGCGATCGCTATCCTCCTAAGTGTAAATTGTATAATTTATATTTGCGTAACTCAAGAACTACAAAGATGTGTTGTTTGTAGCTGCAACAACTAGAGAATCAGGGTTGAAAGGCAAAAATAGCCTCCCAAACTCCTATCAACCAAGATTAACTATCGGTACTCCTAACCATCCTGCACCATTCTCTTTTTGTAAGCTATCGGGATTAGCTACTGGCAAAATCTCAAATTTACCAGGGCGTGGTGTACCCAGGATAACAGAATGGGTACGTAATTCATCTTGGTGGAAAACTGTTAATTCAATACTATCCTGTGGTTGGTACTCTTGCAGGCGCTCATTAAGTTGACTAGCAGTTAACCGCACACCCCCAATGGCCAACAACTCATCACCCGGATCAATTCCCGCTAGTTGTGCTGGTGAACCCACTTCTACAGATTTAATTACTTCCCGGCCATGTTCGGTTTTCACCTTGATACCTAAATAAGGTGCTTCTTCCCGTTCCGCTACCAGATGTAAACCGAAAGGTTGGAGGTAATGATTAAAAGGTAACTCATCAGTGCTATTAATGTAGGATTCAAAGAAATTGGACAAGTCCATATCCGCTACCGATTCAATTACCTCCTGTAACTCTTCCGGGGTGTAGCCAATTTCCGGTTCTCCAAATTTCCGCCACATTTGGAACATCACATCATCAAGCGATCGCTTATTGTTATGTCGCGCTCTAATTAACAAGTCTAGCAACAAAGAAACCATTTCCCCCTTGAGATAGTAGGAGATTTGGGAATTGCTGCTATTAGCATCTGGACGATAAAGTTTAATCCAAGCATCAAAACTGGACTCCGCTAGTGTTTGCACCTTGCGCCCTGGGGTTGTGAGAAATCTAGTAATTTCCTTACTCAAATGATTTAAATAAGACTTAGCATTATAAATGCCAGCTCGCAAAGGGATTAGTAAGTCGTAGTAACTTGTAGTTCCTTCACAGAACCATAAACAAGTTGTATAGTTCTCCTGCTCATAATCAAACACTTCTAACCCTTTGGGGCGAATCCGCTTGACATTCCACAGGTGAAAAAATTCATGTGCCACTAGTTGCACAAACCGCTCGTAATTCTCCTGATTGCGAAACCCGAAACGCTGGTAAATTAATGAACAACAGTTTTTATGCTCCAATCCTCCATAAGCTTGGGCGAATAAATGCAAGAGAAAAATATATCTGTCATAGGGTAAACCCCCAAACATCTGAGCTTCTACCTGGATAATTTGTTTAATATCAGCAATTACCCGTTCTGATGGTAAATTGCCTTCTCCCCAGATAGCCAGTTCATGGGGCTTGTCCAAAACCTCAAAGTAATATGATTGGTGGGTACCAATTTCAAAGGGGCTATCCACAAGGGTATCAAAATCTGTAGCGCAGAAAGTATGGCTTTGCCCTCCCACTGCTGCTAAAGAAGTAGTTACCCGCCAGTCTGGCTGTGGTGGTACAATAGTAATCTGAATTGGTAGACTTTCCCAACCAGGGAGTCTCAAAAAGAGTGCGGCACCATTGAAATAGGCGTGAGTGCTATCTAAATGATTCGTCCGTACCGATAGCTCATTAGCAAAGATTCGGTAACGCACACTTAAGTGTGAAACACCACTTGTATTCACCTGCCAGTGGTTTTTACTAATTTTTCGCCAATTTAACGGCTTATCCCCGGTAAAAGCGGTAAAATCTTGGAGATTTTTCGCGTATTCTCGCACCAAGTATGAGCCTGGTGTCCATACTGGCATTTTCAAGTCAAGAATTTGCGATGAATGGTTATTTACCTGCAATGTGACCTCAAACAGGTGAGTTTCTGGTTGAGACATTGCCACAAGGTAATGAATTGTCGGCAGTTTTTCCTGGATCCCAATCTCGATATGAGCTGCTGTTGCTTTAATCATATGTAAAAAGAGTTATAAATCCTCACTTAATAGTTAATAGTCAAGAGTTCATGCTCAATAGTCAATAGTTAATAACTCTGGACTTAAGACTGATTGACACTCCCCATGGTCAGGAGTCCATGGATGTTACTCAATAGGTAGTTTCCCACATTTAGACAGATTCGCACAATTCCCCATCTTTGCCCTATACTCCGGGACAGCTCATATTCTGATTTCTTAAAGATTGGGCTGCAAGATAAAGTTTTCTCCACTCGGCTATGACTTGATGCTGGTGGAGGTTTAACTGTTTGGCTGTTGCTTCTATAGAGTTCCCTGCCTTACGCAGGCCTAGGATCTGTTGCTTCACAGGAGTTAAAATTTCATGTAGTCGCTGCCATTGGTTTTCACTTAGTCCCAAATTATTTTCTTGGGGGGATATTGCCAACCAGTTATCAACCAGTTCTGGATTAACTTTGAGAGCAAAAATGCGCACAGCATGGTAGCTAATTTTTTCTCGTAGTCGATAAATTTCCTTGGGGGGCTGATTGAGCTTTTTGGCGATGTCATCCTGAGATAGTCCTTGCAGATATAAATTCAGCCACTCTACCGCCTCTTCTCCTAGGGTCTGTTGTAGGTACTGTGCAAATTCTTTTTTTACCTGCCGCCGGAGTACCTGTTGTTCTTCTAGTTCTTGTGTTTTTTGATATTCGGCGATCGCTCGATGATCTGCCAGTGTCAAAAAATTATCACTGTTATCTGAAAGGTTTTGTACCGAAACCATTTTCACAAATTCAGTATTTGGCACCTGGGTTAAACCACCGCGCTGAATTCGCCGCTGGTAGTTGACAAATCTGTATAGGAGTAAGGGTTGATTACGTATTGGGCGCATACAATACTCTTCTATACTAGCAAATAAGAGAGTATCCGCCAGCCGTTTATTGATGGTAAATTCAGCAATATCAGCGATTTGCTGATGCATATATCGATCATTTTGCAGTAAGTCTTGTAAGACTTCTTGTAATACATCGATCACAGTACGCTGGCGATCGCCACTCAAAGAAACCCAAGTCTGAATCTTATTGCGTAATGTGACCAAACCTGATAAACGAATCAGTAGGTGATGATAGGCCACTTCTGTCCCGTAGCCCAAGTAGTGTTGATGTAAAATTCTCCAGCGATATTCAATCCCCTGTTGAGCACTATTGAGTTGTTGAGGATTCAACTGCTCCCATAATTTGAGGTCACTTCCCAAAAGCCAAAGAATAATACTTTGTCTGTTAGCTATACTTTGTTCTGGACACTCCACAGCCACACGTTCACCCCAATAATCAGCTAGTTTTTTCCCCGCCTTTACCTGGTGCTCCTCAAGAAAATGTATTAAAGTTGGCATTATAACCCCCCCGATTTGATCACGAGAATTTACGTAAGTAAGCACCGACCATGAATATAAGTGCAAGGGATGTGCTCATAAACTCGCTACCCTAGAAGGGGTGCTTTTTAGTCAAGGAATAGAGCTGATCGATTTCCCTAGATACTTTGACATCAAGACATCTGAGATGTTCTGTTGTGATTAGGTCTGGATTGACTAACTTTATGCACAATGGAGGAAAATTCTAGTTTTGGGTGGTTACATATCCCAACACAGGCTAAAAATAAACACATTTTAACTTTTAGTTAAAATGTGTTTATTAAAGATTTAGTTAAATTTTGGTGAATCTCCCCTAGAAACAAGACAAAGGGGTTCAAAACATCTTAACAAAACATCTTAAATAGATGAGCGCACAATGGGGTTCTCCACAGAATCCCGATACTGTTGAACCTGATCCGTATAGGCGATTGGTAGAACAGCTTCCACGTTTTCATGAGGACGGGGAATAATCACCCAGGATTCAAGAGTACCACCATAAACGTTTTCCGCAGCTTCCACACCAGCAGCCATAGCAGTTTTGACCTCGGAAACATCTCCGCGAATGTTGACTGTAAAACGAGCGCTACCTACTCTGATATAACCAACAAGGGTGACGCGACCAGCTTTCACCATCGCATCAGCTGCTGCTAGTACAGCAGGAAAACCTTTCGTTTCGAGTGCGCCAACGGCCTGTAGTGACATTAGTAATCTCCTGTATGAATTAAAGTATGTGGGGCGACAAATGTATGTCCTGAAGAATTTACCTATTACATCCGGAATGGTTCAGATTTTTGGGTGAAGTGGATGGGTAAAATGGTCTCCACATTTTCCGGGGGGTTGGGAACAATATAATGGGTAATTACTTGACCACCATAAGCTTGTTCTCCGGCTAGTATTCCTGCTTCTACAGCCCTTCTAACTTCCGCAACCTGTCCCCGAACAGCGACTAACAAGCGAGCGCTTTCAGCTTGACCATAATACACAATTGTAACTGCGGCAGATTTAACCATGGCATCTGCTGCTGCTAATACAGCAGGAAAGCCCAAGGTTTCAATGACGCCAACCGCCAAGGGCATGGCATTAGCTCCTGAGTCTAAAAAATCAAGTGATATTAATTGTACGAGGGTTTCGTACCAACTTTGACATTTGCGAAAATTTTCTCTTCACCCTACTGTAAACTAAAAAATTATGTTCCCTAATTTCTTGCCTCCCACAGTTGAGCGACTAACTGAACCCACATCCATCGCTTTGGCTAAAAGTATTACCAGTCAATCGATCGCTACTCCTCTCACTAATCAACCAATTACCACAACCTATGTTCAACAAGGTAGTGATAGCACGCCTATTTTATTAATTCACGGCTTCGACAGTTCTTTGTTAGAATTCCGTCGCCTTTTACCACTGCTGGCAAGGGATAATGAAACCTGGGCAGTGGATTTATTAGGCTTTGGGTTCACAGACAGAATTCCCGATGTACAATTTAGTCCCCTGGCCATCAAAACTCATCTGTATTATTTCTGGAAAACCTTAATTAACCAACCTGTGATTTTAGTCGGTGCTTCTATGGGGGGTGCAGCCGCTATTGATTTTACCTTGACCTACCCAGAATTAGTTCACAAACTGGTTTTATTAGACAGCGCTGGTTTAAAAGGGGGGTCACCCTTGAGCAAATTGATGTTTCCCCCCTTGGACTCTTTAGCAGCTAATTTTTTGCGTAATCCTAATATACGCGATCGTATTTCCCGCGCTGCCTACAAAAATCAGCAACTCGCGTCACTTGATGCTCAAATATGTGCCGCATTACACCTAGAAATGCCTAATTGGAGTCAAGCCTTAATAGCTTTCACCAAAAGCGGAGGTTACAGTGCTTTTAAATTGCAGCAACTTTTAGACATTGTGACACCAACTTTAATTTTATGGGGTGATGCCGATCAAATTTTGGGTACTGCCGATGCCAAAAAATTCAATCAAGCAATTCCCAATAGCAAACTAATTTGGGTCAAAGACTCCGGTCATGTCCCACACCTAGAACAGCCACAAATCACCGCCCAGCACATTTTAGAGTTTTGTAATTAACTGGAAAACTGCAAAAATATTCGTCCATTTTCCATAGCCTACTACAGGCTAACATCACCAATTACGAATTACTAATTACCAACCTAGTCATATAACCAAGTATTCTCGGCAAAATTGTCATCTGGTTTTTTACGTTCTATTAGATGTTCAGGAATCCGACGTGATTTTATGTAGTTAGCTGGGTTATATTTCTCTTTTACTTGAATTGCGGACTTTTCTTGTTTTGCTGGGGTGGGAGAATTTTTATGTTTGACTTGGACTGTAGAATTGCTTTCTGCAATAAGTTGAGAATTAGCTTCTGCAAGCTGTAGCGCGGTTTGTTTAGCCTCGTGTAGTTCCTTTGTCAGCTTTTCTGTTAATACTTGCTTTTCATACAAAGCCGATTGTAAATCTACAATTTGCTGTTGGAGAATTTTTTCTTTATTTTGATATTCTTCCAGAGTTTGTTTTAACTTTTGGACAGCAATTTCCAAATCATTTTTACTAGGAATAGTCATAGGAGTTAGCTCAGGTTTCGTCTGGGGTAATTCCTCTGTTTTGACACCAGTCTCTTCTGTGACTTTCTCGGCTTTCACTTCAATTACAGATTGATTTTCCATTGGGGTCAATTTCTCTCCTTCTTCTTGTACTAATTCAGCCAGATGTTTCTTAACCATTATTTCCTGTGATTCCACTCTAATTCATCAGTGCAGGGGTAGTAGTTTAATTCCGCAGCCTCGATTATTTCTTGATCCTTGAGTTGCGGTGATATTGTTTAGTTTTTATTTGACCCCCAGCAACAACTAGCAGCCTGAAATATCTGCATAAATAAAAATTAACTTGTGCTTTTTCCTTAATTGTGCTGCTTAATCAACTGTGGTGCTTTCTATTGACGAAAGCTTAGTTACGACCTTGAACGATATAGTTACCTCAGATCAATATAGCGCTTTGTGTGGACTCACATCGTTGAATATGATCTGCTGTAAATCACTTTATTGAAATCCCCTGTAAGTATTGCCAAAATCCCAAGAGTAATAGAGAATCAAAAGATACTTGATAATGTAATTATCCCAAGCTGCTTAAGGTAATTGCTACAAACTGCCATGTTCAAACTCATAGATGTATTCTGGGCTTATATTTTCATCGCTATATTAATCTTAATGGGGCGATTGGTGAGACAGCATTTAACCATATTGCGATCGCTATATTTACCTAGCTCAGTAATTGCTGGTATTATTGCTTTACTCCTGGGTAAAAGTGCTTTGGGTGCCATTTTCCAGGGAATAAATCCCGAATCTCCCCTGGCTCAAGGTCTATTTTCCCCAAATATCCAGGCAGTATGGTCACAATCACCCAGTGTTTTTATTAACATTGTTTTTGCTACTCTGTTTCTCGGTCAGTATGTCCCTAGTTTGCAGGAATTTTGGCGTAAAGCCTCCCCACAGGTCGCCTTTGGTCAGACCCTTGCCTGGGGTCAATATGTAGTAGGAATCTTACTTGCAATAACCGTATTAACACCAATATTTGGTTTACCTCCTATAGTCGGCTGTTTAATTGAAGTCGCCTTTGAAGGGGGACACGGAACATCAGCGGGGATGGCGGAAACTTTTACAGAATTGAGTTTTACTGCTGGTGCTGATTTATCTTTAGCTTTGGCAACGGTAGGATTGGTTTCTGGGGTAATTGTCGGGACAATTTTGATCAATTGGGGACGGAAAACAGGACGTATTCAAGTTGATCGGGAAGTCTCAATTAAGCCGGAAAATGCCCAAACTCATCCACCAGAAGAAGAAGCCAGTATCACAATTGCCCGTGAGAATTTAGTGCGAGACCTACTCATTGATCCATTATCACTCAATTTCGGGTTTGTGGGATTAGCGATCGCGATCGGTTGGTTAATTTTAGAGGGATTGCGCACGATTGAATCAATTACCTGGGGCAGAGGTGGACTATTATTAATGTCCTATGTGCCATTATTCCCCATCGCTCTAATTGGCGGAATTATTGTCCAGTATATTCTTGTCCGTATCAGGCGCACCTACTTAATTAGTCGCCCCCTCATGGAAAATATTGGCGGACTGGCCTTAGATATTACAGTTGTCACAGCACTGGCCAGTATCTCCCTATCTGTACTCGGAGATAATCTTATTCCCTTCCTATTGTTATCAATAACCGGTATTGCTTGGAATGTTTGTGCTTTTATATTTTTAGCACCCCATCTACTACCTGTTTATTGGTTTGAACGTGGTATTGGGGACATGGGACAATCTATGGGTGTCACTTCCACCGGATTATTACTATTGCGAATGGTAGACCCAGATAACCAATCTGGCGCTTTTGAAAGTTTTGCTTACAAACAATTACTATTTGAACCCATTGTTGGTGGTGGTTTATTTACTGCCGCAGCACCCCCTTTAATTGCTAGGTTTGGCCCCATACCAATTCTGCTACTAACCTCATGTTTGCTATTATTCTGGCTCATATTTGGTTTTTATAACTGTAGGCAAATACGCAAGCAAAACTTATAAAATTTTGACACTCCCCCTAGGGTAGTCTCCCTGGGCTGACAACTGCGAGAATTCAGGCTTTTAAACCCACGCAGGTAGCCTTCCCTGTTGGGAACATCCTACCCTTGTGATTTGTATGTTCGCGACTTGTAGCCCCAATCAATAGTATGAATAGATACAGGAAATTTAAACTTCATCAGCTGGACTATTAGTACAATAACCAGTTTCCTCGACAAACTTTTTGGTAGCTTCTAGTAAATACTCATAATAAGTACGAGCAACAATCGATAATTGCTTACCAGATGGATAGCCTATGAACCAAGTTCGCTTGATAGGGAAATGTTCTATATCCAAAATAGCGAACTCAGAAGAGTCTGGCATTAAGGTATGGCGAGATAACACAGAAATTCCTAACCCCCCCGCAATGGCTTGTTTAATCGCCTCGTTGCTGCCCAATTCCAGTTTGACTTTTACCTTCACACCATGTTGATCAAACAGTTTCTGCACGGCTCGGCGAGTTCCTGAACCTGGTTCCCGCATAATAAACGGTTCATTTGTTAACCTTTTGATGGGGATATTTTTCTCTTTTGCCAAGGGATGATTAACAGGTGCAAATACTACTAAGGGATTGTCCAAGAATGGCTCATAGTTAACATCAAGATTTTCCGGGACTTGACTTAAGATATACAAGTCATCCATGTTATTAAGCATCCGTTCTAAAATGCGTTCATGGTTCGTTACTTGTAAGGAAATCTCAATTCCGGGATAAAGTTGACAAAATGGACCTAATAAACGGGGAATAAAATACTTAGCCGTTGTAATCACTGCCAAGCGTAATTGCCCTTGTTTGAGACCTTTTAAATCCGCCACAGTCATTTCAAACTTGGCCATGGTTTCAAAAATCTGCCGACAAGTGGTAAATAATTCCCTCCCTGCTTGTGTCAAGAATAGACGTTTTCCCACCTGCTCAAATAAGGGCAACCCTACCGATTTTGTAAGTTGTTTAATTTGCATAGACACGGTAGGTTGAGTCAGAAATAATTCCTCAGCCGCACGAGTAAAGCTACTGTGCCTTGCCGCTGCCTCGAACACCTTCAACTGGTGCAGTGTTGCCTGCTTCAAGGGTGATTCTCCTCTAATAGAAATTCAATCTATAAATCTAGTATCACTGAATACTTGCCAATGAGACCGAACCACTCATACGAAGTTCTGAATTTTTCTATAGATAAAAATCTATTAGTCTTATTCAAAGAAAGTTATTTTCTTTATGGTAATCACAAGTTATTATCAAGGCAACAAACAAAGCGTAAGATGCCTTCCAGGCGAAGATGAATTGTTAAAATTATTACATAATTTTAACATTCATCTTTCCATATTTCTTCGGCAACTTCTTGGGGAATTTTGGCAGGGATTTGGGATAAATCAGGCAACTGTAAGACTTCTATTTCCGCCACCTGTTCTTGGACATTGACCGGCATATTCAATGGTTCGCGGTGTTCAACCCAGCAGCTTGCTAAAGGTAAGGTTTTCTCCATTTCATCTAGTGGTCGAGGAATGACCATGACTGCGTTTAATTCGCCAATCCTTTCTGCTTCAAACATTCCAGCCTCTACCGCCACTGCTACATTAGCAACAGTGCCACGAATGATGGCTGTGCACAAGCCAGCACCAATTTTCTCATAAGCTGCTAAATGAACATCAGCGGACTTGAGCATGGCATCACAAGCACCGACCATGGCCGGAAATCCCCGGGTCTCAACTAAACCAATGGCTAAGTTACTTAAACTGCTTTGATTACCTTCGTCCATCCATTGACTCAGGCGGCTGGTGATGGGCAGTACTATATCGAGGTTAGGATAGGGCCGAGGAATCACCAAGCTAGAAACCAATTGACCAAACTGTTGAGCAGTTTGAACACCAGCTTCTACAGCCAGACGCACATCGGCAATTCCACCTCTGACAATAGCGGTACACTGCCCACTACCAATTTTTTCATACCCCACTAGGTGAACACCAGCGGATTTGAGCATCATATCTGCTGTTCCCACTATGGCGGGAAAGCTGCTAGTAGAGACTAAACCCAAAGCAGTATTTTTCAGACTATCTCGTCGGCGGGATTTCTGAATTGTGCTAATAGAGTGTTGGTTAGATGTTTCCATGTGAACTTTCCAGATTGCTCATGAAACTGACAACTTACAATTAACACTTACTCAGACTGATCGTCACAGATGGGGTTATTTAAGCTCTGCCGATGGGGAAATAATGTGACTAATAACCTATTTATACTTCCTTGTCCATAAATTTGGTTCCCGAAATTATGGGGTGATTCAGTGGGAGGCTGACTTGATTTTGGTTCCTGGGGTATGGATTTATTGGCGTCAGCGTTTTCTTCTACAGATGCGGGCTGGCTTTCAGATGTAGGCGAAGACACCGAAGAGGAAGGAGACTGGTATTTGAATTTCCAGTAAGCCGATGCTGAGATATTAGTTGAGGACATGACTGTCTCCTCATCCGGCTCTAAACTATTTTCCGCTTCTGGCTGTTGTTTACTAGTGTTATCAGCACCATTGTTAGGGGCTGATTCCGGTTGTTGTGTATCCTCAATTTGCCGACTGGTGTCTCCTAAAATTGAGCCTGGCGGAATGACTGTTCCTGGCTCGATAGAACAGTTAAAAACTGTGGTTGCTGAACCAACACAAGCATTTGCGCCAATTTTGCCTTGACCAACCATCAAAAAACCGGCTCCCAAGTTGGCTCCTGCTTCTACCTCTAGGGTGCCTTCGCTAACTTGGAGAATTGACCCCATACCAATACACACCCCTGGTCCGATGATCATCTTGCTGTTGGCCGCAGCTTGAAGTATAACTCCAGGTGCCAGGACTGCGCTGGGATGAATAGTCACCTCGCCACTTATATAAGACTCGAACTTGTTGCTCAGGTGCAGTGGCGGCACAGACATGGAAATTTTTACCTCGGAAGCCGGAGAGAGCATAGTGCTAAGTGCTGAATCAATTCTATAAGGTTGGGAATAGCTTTATGCGAGTAGTAATGAATAAAAATTTTACTCAGCAATGGCTACGCCCAGGGATGGTAACAGCACTCTTAACTCAGCACTTTTAGGGACGTTGGATGATAGTTTCCAGGACTCGGCGTTTGGCTTTGGTGTCGATACCAACTAAGCGCACGTATTCTCCTGGATATTCAGCGAGGTATCCTTCTAAAGCCTCAATCACCCCTCTGTCAGATTTGGCTTCAATTTGACCACAGCTAGTCCATGAACCAGTACGGAAGCGTCTTTGGTCTACGTGTTCAGCACTAACTTTATATCCACCCGCCAAAATCTGCCGGATTTGATCTACTACTTCAGAACTCAACCTGGTACTGGTGGTAGTAGCAGTCGCCGCACCACCGCCGCTAAAGGATTTCTTGTTACCGGATGGCACAACTGGATCGCTTGGTCTTTGGATAATGCTTTCTAAAACCCGCCGTTTAGCTTTGGCATCAATACCAATCAGGCGTACATATTCGCCTTGATGGGATTCTATACATTCTTCTAATGCGGCTAACACTTCATTGGTGGAAGTTGATTCAATGGGTTGGCAACTCTGCCAGGAACCAGTCCGGAAACGCCGCTCATCTACATGTTCTGTACCGATTTTGTAACCACCTGACAGCAAGTTACGTACTTGCTCTATGGTTTCGCTACTTAGTACGCTATTGCTGGCAACGCGACCATTGCCATTACCATTACTATTATAGCGACCGTTACCATTAGCAGGTATTTGGAAGCGGCTAGGACTAATGGAGGTGACTATACCATCGGGACGTTGAATAATGGTTTCTAAGACGCGTCGTTTACTATGGTCAATGCCAAACATCCGGACATATTCGCCGCTATGATCTCTCAAACAACTTTCTAAGGCGGCGATCGCTTGCCCTATAGTTCCCGGTTCTATTGGGGCGCAACTTTGCCAACAACCAGTGCGGAACCGTCTTTGATCTACGTGTTCCGTGCCAATTTTATATCCTTGATCTAAAAGATAACGCACCTGTTCTATGATTTCTGCACCCAAGCTATTGCTCGACACTTCACTACTCCTTTCTAGCTCTAAAACAGTAATACCAGTATTTGTATAAGATTTAGCAATCTCATCCCGTATGGGTGCAATACACTTAGTATCCGCAGCACACCGATATCCAGTTCTTAATGACTGGTTTATCCCGACGACATGATGAGCGAACTGCTGATCCTGAACTTCAGCATCTGGCAACCGGTCAGCTTGCTGCTGATTAGTAATTATCGCTCCCGAAGGTACATACTTACCCGGGGGAATTTCTACATCTTGAATTAAAGCGTGCATCATGACGATGCAACCAGCACCTACTCTGGCGTTAAATACTGTGGAACGAAAACCAATGAAGGAATTATCTCCTACATAAGCCGGACCATGAATTAGGGACATGTGGGTAATAGAAACATTTTCTCCTACCCATACCGAGTATTGATTTTGGTCATCACCAATCACTCGGCCTTGCTCCAGTCCATGAATTACTACACCATCTTGAATATTAGTATTTTCGCCAATAAAAAAAGGTGTACCTTCATCCGCTCTAATCGAGGTTCCTGGAGCAATGATGACATTAGCACCTATTCGCACATCTCCAATAATATTGGCAGCCGGATGTACAAATGTGCTTTCATGGATTTTTGGCTCGGCTAAATTCCTCGACCACGGGGTTGGGGGGGCCGCCGTGCTGCGGACTACCATTACGAGATTCCTCCTCAATTAAGCTTTTCTTTCTTAGTCTTTGATCATTCAAAGACTATCGATACTGCTCTTTTTTGCTGTACATGAGACGACCTTCCAAGTGAATGGTATCAATGATCGCCACTACTGCTGCATCTAAGGGACGCTTTTCATTCCCTGGAATTTGACGAGCGGCACTGCCACGAGCGACAAGCACCCACTCATCTACTCCCGCGCCTACGGTATCTGCTGCTACTTCGTATTTATGCAGTAGATTTCCCTCTTCATCTACTAATTGCAACAACAGTAGTTTGACGCCGCGAAGACTTGGGTCTTTTTGCGTGCCCACTACTGTGCCACGGACTTTGGCAACTTGCATTACAGATTACGGTCTTCTACCGAAAGGACGAATTGCGTTGACATTTTCCCGGAATTGTTCTACGTCTTCGGTGTACCGAATTGGTAGCACGTATTCCAAGTTTTCATGGGGACGAGCAATGATATGAGTAGATAACACTTCTCCGCCATGGACTCGTTTAACTGATTCTACTCCAGCACCCACTGAAGCTTGTACTTCCGAAACGTCACCCCGAACAATGACTGTAACTCGACCGCTGCCGATTTTTTCATAGCCTACCAAAGTAACACGCGCGGCTTTCACCATCGCATCAGCAGCCTCTACTACTGCCGGAAACCCAAGCGTTTCTACCATTCCTACTGCGATTGACATTCGTTCTTATCCTGAATTAAAGTTTGTACCCCTGGGAAAAATTGCCGCAACACACAGAGCGACACTGTTAATTACTTGCTTGCTAAAAATCAGTTTTTAAGTCCGGAACTGTTCTACAGCTTCGGTGTAACGTATCGGCAAAACATATTCTAGGTTTTCGTGGGGACGAGCAATGATGTGAGTGGATAATACTTCACCACCATTAACTCTTCTGGCTGCATCTATGCCCGCGGCCACAGAGGCTTGTACCTCCGACACGTCACCCCTGACAATCACGGTTACCCTAGCACTACCAATTTTCTCATAGCCTACCAAGGTAACACGAGCGGCCTTCACCATGGCATCAGCAGCTTCTACTACTGCCGGAAAACCCTTAGTCTCAATCATTCCAACTGCAATTGGCATCGCAGAACTCCTAAAAATTTTATCCAATCAGTACTGTGTTTTGAAATGTTTAACCTCATGGCTGCATCTTCAGCCATAAAAACATTTCTAAATTAAGCATAGGAAAGCTTGGTCTCCCTGGCAATATAAATTAGTATAATAGTTTATGATAAAATAGTTTTAAAAAACTTAACAAAACTTTATCGCTGATTCATACCAATGGAAGTTGATGAATTCCTAGAGTACCCACTTATGCTTTATAATTTCTTTATTACATTTACAAAAGGACATTCATAGCCGCGGCGAGTCGAGTCTTGAGAGGGGATATCAATCGCCGTATGTTTTCCTGTCTATAAGTTTTGCCACATTCAGAGGAGAAGTAATGTTTTTGGAAAAACACATAAATTTTTTTAATATATCGGATAATTTTATTTGTTGGTGCAAGTAAAAATATAAATCCATGCTCACCCACGATTTAATAGAAGTTAATGCTTTTAAATATGTCAAATTATACTGAAATATACCGAAATAAGATAACCTAAATGAAAAATACTCATTTAAAGTTTAGGGAACAAATAGTTAAAAAAACCATAGATATCATCCAATAACTATATTTTTTAGTCAAAGATTGTTTGAAGGATATTGCATAAAAAATCAAGGCAGAGTCGTCCAGGAAAATCTCAATGAATCAGTTTCTATTTTCAACAAGTTGGTGGGTGCCATTCTACAGCTTACTTGGCGCACTAGTAACTTTGCCGTGGGGGATGGGAATCATTCGGCGTACAGGTCCAAGACCTGCGGCATATTTCAACATATTGACGACTATTGTCGGTTTTCTTCATAGTCTGTTGGTATTTAAGCATATTTGGGATAAAGAACCAGAAATTTTGGTAATTAACTGGTTAAAAGTAGCAGACTTCAACTTATCTTTTGCCTTGGAACTTTCCCCAACTAGCATTGGGGCGATGGTATTAATTAGCGGATTAAGTCTGTTAGCACAAATTTATGCCCTAGGATACATGGAAAAGGACTGGTCTTTAGCACGGTTCTTTGCATTAATCGGATTCTTTGAAATGGCACTAACCGGTTTAGCCATCAGTGATTCCTTATTTCTGAGCTACGCTGTTTTAGAAGTGCTCACCCTTTCTACCTATCTATTGGTGGGATTTTGGTATGCTCAACCACTAGTAGTCACAGCAGCGCGAGATGCCTTTTTAACTAAGCGGGTGGGAGACTTGCTGTTACTAATGGGGGTGGTCAGCCTTTCGACTGTATGTGGTAGTTTGAACTTCTCTGATTTGTATGAGTGGGCACAAACAGCTGATTTAAGTCCTGTTACTTCCACTTTGTTGTGTTTGGGATTAATTGCCGGACCTGCTGGTAAATGTGCTCAATTTCCCTTACATCTGTGGTTAGATGAAGCCATGGAAGGACCTAACCCCGCTTCGGTAATGCGTAATTCATTAGTTGTAGCAGGTGGTGCTTATGTGTTGTATAAACTTCAGCCAATATTAACTTTATCCCCCATCGCCTTAAATACCTTAGTTGTGATTGGTGCATTGACAGCAATGGGTGCAACATTAGTGTCAATAGCCCAAACAGACATTAAGCGAGCCTTATCTCATTCCACTAGTGCATACATGGGCTTAGTATTTTTGGCAGTGGGGTTAGAGCAAGGAGGTGTGGCCTTAATGCTGCTATTAACTCATGCGATCGCCAAAGCTCTATTATTCATGAGTTCTGGTTCAGTCATCTACACTACCAGCACCCAAGACTTAACAGAAATGGGTGGATTATGGTCAAGGATGCCAGCCACAACCACAGCTTTTATTGTAGGTTCTGCTGGTATGGTAACACTGCTACCACTGGGAAGCTTCTGGGCAATGCTGGCATGGGCTGATGGCTTAGTTCATGCTACTCCTTGGGTAATTGCTATTTTAGTATTAGTCAACGGCTTGACAGCTTTGAACTTAACCAGAGTATTCAGATTAATATTTTGGGGCAAACCACAACAAAAAACCCGCCGCACCCCTGAAGTTGGCTGGCAAATGGCATTACCCATGGTGGCACTAACTGTGGTGAATTTACTCTTACCTCTAATGCTACAGCAATGGTATCTGCTGCCCAATTGGGAAAGTGTCGATTGGTACATATTATTAATTTTGGTTTCTTCTACGGTGGTTGGGGTAGCTATAGGCTGTACAATGTCTCTGCATAAAGCATGGTCAAGATCCAGAATCCTGGTCTGGAGATTTGTACAAGACCTGTTGGGTTATGATTTTTACATCGATAGAATTTATAAACTGACCATAGTTAATTTAGTCGCCCTGCTATCAAAATTTTCCGATTGGAGCGATCGCTATCTAGTTGATGGTTTTGTAAACTTGGTAGGATTTGCCACAATTCTAGGTGGACAAGGTTTAAAATACAGTATTTCTGGTCAATCCCAGGGATATATGTTAACTATCCTTGTGGTGATCAGCGTCCTGGGTTTTTTCATTAGCTGGTCATTAGGTCTACTAGATAAATTACCCTTTTAACAGGGCAACAGACTTTTTACATCCCCTCTAACCATACATAGTTATACTTATGCTGAGTGTACTAATTGTACTGCCATTATTAGCCGCGGCTTTAATCGGTTTCTGGCCCGGCAACATCAGTGGCAAACTTTCCCGTCAAGTGGCTTTCCTCTTCGCCATGATCATCTTCCTGTGGACAGTTCTACTGGCAGTAAAATTCACTCCCGCCCAAGCCAGTCAACAGTTTACTGAGTTTATCCCCTGGATAGAATCTTTAGGCTTGAATTATAATTTAGGGGTAGATGGTTTATCCTTACCATTGCTGGTGTTAAATGGACTGTTAACTTGTATTGCTATATATAGCAGTAATGAATCCCTTCAGCGTCCGAGATTTTATTACTCTTTGATATTGCTGTTAAATGCCGGCGTTATAGGAGCATTTTTAGCACAAGACTTACTATTATTTTTCCTCTTTTATGAACTGGAACTAATACCGCTATATCTGTTAATTGCCATTTGGGGAGGTGCTAGACGGGGTTACGCCGCTACAAAATTTCTCATTTATACTGCCATTTCCGGGATATTAATTTTGGCAAGTTTTTTGGGTATGGTGTGGCTGAGTGGTTCTGATAGTTTTGCACTCTTGGGTTTGAAAACAACAACTTTACCCTTAGGAACACAGCTAATACTGCTAGCCGGAATTTTAGTCGGCTTTGGAATTAAAATTCCCTTAGTACCCTTTCACACATGGCTACCAGATGCCCACGTAGAAGCTTCTACACCCATCTCTGTGCTGTTAGCGGGAGTATTGTTGAAGTTAGGAACCTATGGCTTACTGCGTTTTGGCATGAACTTGTTACCAGGAGCTTGGACTTATTTAGCCCCATGGTTGGCAACTTGGGCTGTAGTCAGTGTACTATTTGGCTCCTGTTGCGCCATCGCCCAAACGGATATGAAAAAAATGGTAGCCTACAGTTCCATTGGACACATGGGCTACATCCTATTAGCTGCATCAGCGGCTACACCTTTGAGCACCTTGGGGGCTGTGATGCAAATGATCAGCCACGGGTTAATTTCGGCGCTGCTGTTTTTGCTAGTGGGTGTTGTTTATCAAAAAGCTGGTAGCCGAGATTTAAATGTGATTAAAGGACTGCTCAACCCAGAACGAGGTTTACCTCTCATTGGTAGCTTAATGGTTTTAGGTGTCATGGCCAGTGCTGGGGTACCGGGAATGGTGGGGTTTATTTCCGAATTTATCGTTTTTCGGGGCAGTTTTGCCGTTTTTCCAGTACAAACCCTTTTATCTATGATTGGTACGGGCTTAACTGCCGTTTACTTCTTAATTTTGATGAATCGCGCCTTTTTCGGGCGATTGTCCTCCCAAGTCACCAACTTACCCCGTGTATTTTGGAGCGATCGCATGCCCGCAGTAATTCTAGCAGTATTAATTGTAATTTTAGGCATTCAACCCACTTGGTTAGTACGCTGGAGTGAACCGACAATCACAGCCATGGTAACCTCCGCAAATAATCTAGTAACTGCGGTGTCTTTAAATAACTCAACAAGCAACTAGATTCTGTAACTTCTGGAGAACATGAAACAAAAAGCTGTCTCACATCCCTTATCTGAGTACATTGAAAGACTACTCACCGGAGGTGCATTACTTCCTGATAGTCCAGATAATGTTATGGAAGTGGTGGGCATACTCAAAAGCTACGGTGTAGTTTTAGATGCCTATTCACAAAACCTGATTTATATTGCTGATCATCAATTTTTAGTATTTTTTCCCTTTTTTAAATACTTTAACGGGGAAATTTCCCTGGCAAAACTAATTCGCCATTGGTGGCATGACAGAATTAACTTTGAATATGCCGAATATTGTATGAAAGCCATGATGTGGCATGGTGGAGGTGGGCTAGATGAATATTTAGATACACCGGAGTTTGAACAAAGAGCGCAAGCAGTTATTCAAGCAAAATTCCCTAATAATCCGATAATCATGGGCGTTAACCAACTATTTCCGGATTTTCTCACGGAAATGTTGCGCCTGTCAGCTTACTACACTGGATTGGGTCAATTTTGGCGGGTAATGGCGGATATTTTCCTCAATTTATCAGACCGCTACGACGAAGGACAAATTCAAACCATCCCCCAAGTTGTAGACCATATTAAGGCGGGTCTAGTTGCAGATGCTTTAAAGCCCATCACTTACGCAGTCAAAATTCGAGGGGAAGTTTATGACATCATTCCTAAATCTGTGGGTTTAACCTTCCTCGCAGATACAGCCATACCCTATGTAGAAGCAGTATTCTTTCGGGGTACTCCCTTTCATGGCACAGTGTCATACAATGCCCAAGCATATCAAATTCCCCTGGATCAAGCTCGATTTCAGTATGGTGCACTATATGCCGATCCTTTACCTATAGGTGGTTCTGGTATTCCTCCAACTTTGTTGATGCAGGATATGCGTCATTATCTCCCGGATTATTTACACAGAATTTACCGTCACACTCTTCGAGGTGAAGATGATTTG
Source organism: Anabaenopsis elenkinii CCIBt3563 (assembly GCF_015245355.1). Lineage (GTDB taxonomy): Bacteria > Cyanobacteriota > Cyanobacteriia > Cyanobacteriales > Nostocaceae > Anabaenopsis > Anabaenopsis elenkinii. The sequence continues at coordinate 3,677,603 of NZ_CP063311.1, forward strand.
CGAGTCCAAATTTGTATGAGCTTCCAAAAATCCATGTTTTGTGTAACTACAGCAGCAATTTTAGGACTGATGCCTTATCCTATGGAGACTGAAGATACATCTGAACAAATTGCTAATCGTGTCTATTTAGAAAAATGGATGACTCGGTTAGAAACTTCTCAATTACAGGCAGTAAATAACAAATAATACATCATAGCGCCTAAATCAAGGAAATACTTCCCTTGGCTACCAATGCAATAGTTAGGTTGTTTCTAGCTGGGGAAAATTGCCATAACAAGGGATAATTCTTTTGGCAATTGGGTATGAAAGCCCACATTAATTTTGTCCACAAAATCAATCTCTAATCTAGTGCGATCGCTCACGATATTTGCTACGGTGGCACGATAAGATTCTAAAACAATAGTCTGACTATAAGGTCTAAATGGCAGAAACACTATTTTTTAACGCTCTGCGGGAAGCCATTGATGAAGAAATGGCGCGTGATTCGAGTGTATTCGTTCTTGGGGAGGATGTAGGACATTACGGCGGTTCCTACAAAGTCACTAAAGACTTATACAAAAAGTATGGCGAATTACGCATTCTTGATACTCCCATCGCCGAAAACAGTTTTACTGGTATGGCCGTGGGCGCAGCTATGACTGGGTTAAGACCGATAATAGAAGGCATGAATATGGGCTTTTTGCTCCTAGCCTTTAACCAGATATCCAACAACGCTGGAATGTTACGGTACACTTCCGGTGGTAACTTTAAAATCCCTATGGTAATTCGCGGACCAGGGGGTGTAGGTAGACAGCTGGGGGCGGAACATTCTCAACGCCTAGAGGCTTACTTCCAAGCGGTTCCGGGCTTAAAAATTGTTACTTGTTCCACACCCTATAACGCTAAAGGACTACTAAAATCGGCTATTCGTGACGATAACCCAGTGTTGTTCTTTGAACACGTTCTACTTTACAACTTAAAAGAAGATTTACCAGAAGAAGAATATTTACTACCTCTGGATAAAGCAGAAGTTGTGCGTCGTGGGAAAGATGTCACAATACTGACTTACTCACGAATGCGCCATCATGTATTGCAAGCCGTGAAAACTTTAGAAAAACAAGGTTATGATCCAGAAGTGATAGACCTGATATCACTCAAGCCTTTGGATTTTGATACTATTGGGGCATCCATACGCAAAACCCATCGAGTCATTATCGTGGAAGAGTGTATGAGAACTGGAGGGATTGCAGCAGAATTAACCGCCTCCATCAATGACCGCTTGTTTGATGAATTGGATGCGCCGGTACTGCGGCTTTCTTCCCAAGATATACCGACACCTTACAACGGTACTCTGGAACGGTTAACAATTGTGCAACCAGAACAAATCGTGGAAGCTGTGGAGAAAATGGTCGCTATGCGAGTTTAGGAACCGAAGACTGGGGGAAGAGGAAAAATCTACCTCCTATCCCCCACCTCCCCCACCTCCCCATTCAAAACTCGTTCAAAGAACGCTATCATAGCCTTTGTCAGTTGCGAGTTATGGTATGCAAAGACAGCGATCGCTATTAGCTTTAATTTTTGTGCTGCTTATGGCTGCTATTGCGGTCATAGCCACAATTCCAGTACCTTTGGGGTTAGACTTACGGGGCGGTTCACAGTTAACCATTCAGGTGAAACCAGCACCCCCAAAGGAAGAAATTACTGAACGAGATTTGGCTGGGGTGCAGAAAGTTGTGGAAGGTCGAGTTAATGGCCTGGGAGTTTCTGAGCCAGTAATTCAAACTGTAGGTACAGACAAAATCCTGGTACAATTGCCAGGGGTGAATGATCCAGAACAAGCAGAACGAGTGCTAGGTGGGACGGCGCAGTTAGAATTCCGAGAACAAAAGCCCGGTACAGAAACTCAACTTTTTGCTTTTCAAGCCTCCAGAAGTGAACTCAGAGCCAAGCAAGAGGAGTTAAGAAACCGCGGCGATGAGGCCGCAATTATTAATAATCAAGAAGAATTAGCCAAAAATAATCAAGCGATCGCAGAATTATTTCAAAGCACGGAACCACCGCTTGATGGTAAATATCTCCAAGATGCCTATGGTGAACCAACTCAAGGTAGTAATTGGAATGTTGCCCTTCGCTTTGATACTAAGGGTGGTGAATTGTTCGCCAATCTTACCAAAAACCTAGCTGGTACTGGGCGGAGCATTGGGATTTTTTTAGATAATGAATTAATCAGCGCCCCTGTAGTGGGGGTAGAATTTGCTGGTACAGGAATCACAGGCGGTTCTGCTGTGATTACAGGTCAATTTACCCCCCAACAAGCCAACGACTTGGGGGTACAGTTGCGTGGCGGTGCTTTACCTGTCCCTGTGGAAATTGCCGAAAGAAGGACTGTAGGCGCTACATTGGGTAAAGACAGTATTCAAAGCAGCATTTATGCCGCCATTGGCGGTTTGATTTTAGTATTAATATTTATGATAGTTTACTATCGCTTACCCGGACTAATTGCCGATGTATCATTAGTCATCTACTCTCTCCTGACATGGGCGAGTTTTGCACTGTTGGGGGTTACCCTGACTTTACCGGGAATCGCTGGTTTTATCCTTAGTGTTGGCATGGCAGTTGATGCCAATGTGCTAATCTTTGAGCGTACACGAGAAGAATTGCGAGCTGGTAAATCTTTGTATCGTTCTGTAGAATCTGGTTTTTACCGGGCATTTTCGAGTATTTTAGACAGCAATGTTACCACATGGATTGCTTGTGGTGCTTTGTTTTGGTTTGGTTCAGGATTGGTCAGAGGCTTTGCTCTTACCCTAGCCTTGGGTGTGGGGGTAAGTATGTTTACGGCAATCACTTGTAGCCGGACACTGATGTTTTTAGCAATTACCCTTCCGTCTGTGAAGAATAGGCGTGAACTTTTCTGTCCTAACCTACCAGCCTTGAATAAGCCAGAGGTGGCTAAATGAAATTGCATATTAATAAATGGCGATCGCTATGGTGGAGTATTTCTAGCGTTTTTGTTCTCATTAGCTTGATCTCAATGGCGATTTCGTGGCAAAATCCCCAAATTCGCGCCCCTCTACGCCCCGGTTTAGATTTCATCGGTGGTACGCGCTTACAGTTGGAACGTGATTGTATACAACCGGGTAACTGCGATCAACCAATAGATATAACCACAGTTCGGGAAGTAGCACAAGCCCAAGGTTTGGGTGATAGCAGCATCCAAATAGTTGGTGATAATGGTATATCAATTCGCACCAAAGACTTAGATGTTGATCAGCGCACCAATTTACAAACTGCTTTAAGTGAGAAAATTGGTAACTTTGACCCGCAACAAAACCAAATTGACACTGTTGGCCCTACCTTGGGAGCAGAATTGTTTAGGTCTGGGATGATTGCCCTAATTGTTTCTTTTGTGGGTATTATTCTTTACTTGAGCTTCCGCTTCCAGTTGGACTACGCCTTATTTGCCATTGTGGGGCTGTTTCACGATGTTTTGACTACTTTAGGGGTATTTTCAATTTTCGGGTTAGTGCTAGGAATAGAAGTAGATAGTCTGTTTATTGTAGCAGTACTGACCATTATCGGTTTCTCAGTTAATGATACAGTGGTGATTTATGATCGCATCCGCGAAACTATTAAGGTCAATCCCCAGCAGCCAATTGCAGAGGTTGTGGATGATGCTGTCAACCAAACATTAGGAAGATCAATTAATACTACTTTAACAACCTTGCTAACACTAATCGCCATCTTTGTCTTTGGCGGAGAAACACTCAGACACTTTGCTCTAGCATTAATTATTGGCTTTGCCATGGGGGCTTATTCGAGTATTTTTATTGCTAGTACTCTGTTGGCTTGGTGGCGAGAACGCACAGAGAAATATCCTATTTTAGTCAGTACTGAGGCAATTGATACATCTACTAACTCCCCGGAAAGTTAGAATGAGGTTAAGGAAATACCAGGCGCTGGGAGATACATATTGGTGATTTGGGTTATTTGAGTGTATATTAACTTAAAAAAAACCAAAGTCAACGTATTAAAATTCGTTGTTTATCACCGGTTCATGATTCTTATTTGAACCATAATAAATCCCAACTCGCCTGTACATAATTCCTGATTCCCCCAGCAACAAGCCTTTGATTAATTTGGAATTGGTTGTTTATTATTTCATGGAGCAATTCAAAGAATCATCAATAAATAGCAAAAATGGCAATGGTATTAACTCATCATTTAAGCAACAAGTCCAAAAGCTGCATCAGGTAACTGTATACTGGAGATGGTTTTTTGTGGGCTGTTTGTGGGTGACCATTGTACCTTTTGCCCTATGGGATTTACGGTCAGAAATAGTTATACTACAACAGTACTTTACCTGGGTTTCTCTAAGATACGCACTGTTTTATCATCCACTATCTAGCCTTGGTTTAGCTGTTTGTATCGGTACTACTATTTCTAATTTAGTTTGGCAAGGCCGAAATATCCTCCTGGGATTACCAGAACGGGAAAAACAACGCCTAGAAAAACAAGTTCTGAAAATCAGACAGCAAGGACCAACTCATCCTCTGTGGAAGTGGATTTGTCATTAAATAATGATAATTAAACTTGAAAATAGTTGCATATAGATATACGTATCGGAAACTTTCTAGGACAATATGAGTTCATCCAAATAATGATACTGCCTTGGGGTGCAAAACATGAACTATCCTCAAATTCAATTTAGGGAATATCGCCAGTCAGAAATCAACCTTTACCAACTTCAAGAACTATTTAATCTTACAGCTTTTTGGGCAAAAGGACGTAGTATAGAAGACCTAAGTATAGCGATCGCTAATAGCGAGCCAGTAATTACCATTTGCGATGGAGAGCAGCTGATTGGCTTTGCCAGGGCGACTTCTGATGGTATCTATCGTGCTACTATCTGGGATGTGGTGATTCACCCAGATTATCGCGGTACTGGTCTGGGGCGTAAGTTGGTAGAAACCGTTTTAAGTCATCCCCGGCTCAGAAGAGTTGAGCGAGTATACCTAATGACTACTCATCAACAGGAATTTTACCAAAAAATTGGTTTTCAGTCTAATGTCAGCACAACTATGGTACTATATCATCAACCAAATATTGAAACTCTCCCGATCACTGAAGTTCAGCTTCAGGAATCACTCGGGGGATAGAAATTTGTAACCTAGTTAATTCTTGATTTGTTTGTGGAGTGCTTGGACAAGAAACAATTTCTAATTTTCCTCCCATCATCTCCAAGAGATTCTGGTTTAATAATATCTTCATTCCAGGGGAAAGAACTGTATGATCTTGATCATTGTCAGCACTATCGACTCCTAATTTCATCAGTTCTATGGACTCACTTGTAGTAACAGCATGGCTTGGAACATCCAGGAAAATCTCCAGGGTATTATTAGCAGCACAGAAACTACTAGAAAGACAGATACTACCAAATTCCATTTGATTAATCGCAGTGTCTACTAAATTGACCAATATTTGGCGGAGCCACCGGTAATCTGCCAAAACATAAATTTCTGGGTCTGGAAGCACAACACGCAAGGATAAATTGCGATTTGCTGCCACCATATAAGTTAAATTATTAACTTCCTGTAAAATTTTAGCTAAACAGTGGGGTTGAATATCTAATTTATTAGTACCGTGTTCTGTTCTGGCTATATTTAGAATTTCATCAATCAGATGTAATAGTTTCAGCGCTCTTTCGTGGGCTTGAGCAATAAATTCTCGCTCCTCCTGTGGATTTTCACACAAATCTGACAAAATTAACTGATGTAAGCCAATTAAACCATTTAGGGGCGATCGCAATTCATGGGTAGTCCGTGCTAAAAATCCCCCTTTAAACAGGCTCATGTCCCGCGCCATTTGGTAAGCTAGCTCTGTTTGCTTGATCTGTGCTGGGGAAATTTGCGCCTGCTGTGGGGATCTGACTGTCGATAACCGACTCAATAGTTCCCGAACTACCCCACCCAGTAATATTCCCACACCTAAATATATCCAGTTACTCCAATTGATCATTTAACAATTATTCTCAAAAGTTAATTTAACTGTACCTTGACGTAGGATCTGCCAATTATTACCAGTCCATTTACACACAGTGGAAGGTACACCAATTCCAGAAACTTCCGCACGACCTTGAGTCGATTCCAGAGTGAGAACTTGCGGGAACTGATCAGCTATTTCTGCTAACCCCTGTAAGGGTGGTTGACCTGAAAAATTAGCGCTAGTGGTGGCAAGGGGTCCTGTTTGTGCCAAAATGGTTTGAGCGATCGCACTATTAGGGACTCGAATACCAATTGTATTAGGGTCATGAGGATTCATCTGTTTTGGCAGGCGATCGCTAGCTGGTAATACCAATGTTAATCCTCCCGGCCAATATCTACTTGCGACCTCTTGCCAAATTTTCCACTCATTTTCATTACCTTGAACATAAGGCCATAAATCCTCCGCACTAGCTCCCATCAAAATCAAAGGTTTATCTTGACTGCGCCGTTTCGCTTCAAAAATCAATGGTGCTTGCTCTGGTAAAGTCGCCAGTGCGGGTACTGTATCTGTGGGAAAACTGACTAATAAGCCAGCACGTGCGCCCGCTATTAAGTCAACTAAAGAAACTTGAGTCATTTGTCAGGTTGAAGACGCTTGAATTAACAATTATAGCAACCGCCAAGGAGGTTAGGACGCAAAAAGCAAGACATCCTCAATGGCATCTCGTAAAGAATCAAACCGCTCAAGTTTTTTGCGGATTCGACTTTTTAACCAAGACCAACATTTTTCAATCTGATTCAGGTCTGGAGAATAAGGTGGTAGGTACAGCACTTCACACCCTGCGTACTGAATCAGTTGTTGAATGCGCCCACCTTTATGAAATGTGGCATTATCCATCACCACAACCTGTCCTGGTTTGAGTGTGGGAAGCAAACAAGCTTCAAGCCAAGTCTCAAATACTATTCGATTACACGCACCCTCAACAGTGAAAGGAGCTATCAGCTTATGGTTACACAGCGCGGCAATTATGTTCACCCGACCTTCACGACGACCTGATTTAAGTGCATGGAAGCGCTGTCCTTTTGAGTTCCAACCGTAATCATACTGGTCTCGGTTGTCCATTCCTGACTCATCGAGGTATACAATCTTCTCCACAGGTAACTCAGACAACTGCGTTACGAAAGCCTGTCGTTTGACCTCATCGCGCTCACGGTAGCCATAAGTCTTTTTTTTCGCGTAAAACCAATTTTTTTCAAAGCTCTTGAGATTGTGCGATCGCTAATTTCTTCAGGCCAAAGTGAGGCCATCTCTACTTGGGTTTTATCGCCATGTACGGAAGCAAACTCACGAAATTTTTCCCAATCGGTAATTTTGTGACCATTCCCAGGACGCTGATTAGGCAAGGCTTGGAAGTCCCCCGTTTCGGTTTTTCGCTTCAACCATAGGGTGATGGTGTTGCGACTAATATTAAACATTTGACTGGCTTGAGTTTTCTTCAAGCCATCGAGTTCAATCGCTTGGATTACTTTTTGACGAAGGTCGTAACTGTACGGCTTGGGCATATACCTGTAGCAAGCGATCGCTTCACATGAAAAGGGACTACTTATAGTTTATGCTTAAATTACCTTGGCGGTTGCTATATTTCACGACTGGGTACTTATAGAAGCTACCGCAAATCTTTCAATACCTGCTAAGTCGGCGTGAATTTGAATATTAGAGTAGCTACCTTGTTGCTGTAAAAGTCTGTGTACAGTATCCGCTTGTCCCGCCATCATCTCAATCAGCCATACACCACCAGGGCGCAAATAGTCCGGAGAGATTTCTATTAACTGGCGAATACAATCTAAGCCATCAGTACCACCATCTAAAGCTAGATGTGGTTCATGGTTGACTACTTCTGGTTGCAAGGTAGCCACGGTAGTAGTGGGAATATAAGGTGGGTTGGATACCATACCGCTAAACTGTCCTTTGAGGGCTGTTAGCGGCTCCCACCAACAACCCTGATAAAATTTAATCCGGTGGTCAAAACCTAAATTACAAGCATTTGACAGGGCAATTTTTAATGCTTCCGGGCTGTAATCCACTGCATGAATTGTTGCTTTTGGTAAAGCATCTGCTAAACCTAAGGCGATCGCACCGCTACCAGTACCTAAGTCTGCCCAATGTCCGGAACTGAGCAATGGGGCTGGGTCACTGTTCTGAGCCGCAGCCACGGCTAGATCAATTAAACACTCAGTTTCCGGTCTGGGAATCAAAACTGCATTTGACACGGCGATTTTAAAATTTCGCCAAGGGGTTACTCCGGCAATATACTGTACTGGTAGGTGTTCATTTAATCGCCTTTGCCATAACTGCTCTAAATTTTCTAAAGGTAAGGACATGGGAATGTCAGCCCTCTGTTTAAAAGATTCTAACCGCAGCGCCAAGCGGTCTAAATCCCCTACTTCTAGAAGTAACCAATCTACTTCGGCTGGGGAAATGTCATGAGCGACGGCTTGGGCGATCGCTCTGTTACGCCACTCCCAAAGCCGTAAACCGGAAACTACCCGATCATATTTGTCTGTCATTCCTTAACGTTGCTGGGGTCTAGCTGTCCCTGAATTATTTCTGCCCTCTCTGGGCAAAGTGTTGATATATTCTCGAGATTCTTGGGATGGTACGAGAACAACTTGGTTAAGCCAGGGATCATCTTTATCCTGTAAAGTTTTAATTACCCCGTCTATATCTATGACCTGAATATCCGCTTGGGGAAACTGCTGTCTCACTTGATTTAATAAGCCTTGGGCATCTCGTTTGCTTAAAAACAAAGGAATAAATTCTTCATTGTCAGATTTGAATTGAATAGGCACATAACCCTGATTTGGTGAAAATCTCACAGCAAAAATCGGCACGCTGGTAAACTGGGTTACTTTTTGACCACTTTGACGCAATAATTCCATTGCCCCCTGAACTTCTCGATCTACAGGTTTAAAGGCAAATAGAAGGCGTTCTGACTGATTTTTACTTTGTTGCAATTCTTGATAAATAACACCCAGAGGCACTGCTGTTACTTGTAGGCTGTTCACCATTTTTTGGATTTTCGGATCTTTACCGGGGACATTCTGCAGTTCCTTAATAAAACTTTGAGCTTCCTCCCGGCTCATATAAACACCTGTTACTGATGCGCCGGTTGTCTGATTATCTGATAGCGGACGACTCAGTGGTAAACCTTGATTATTAGTAATGAGATATACAGGAATAGCATCTAATTTTTCTTTTATTTTCTCTTCTGACAAAGCCAGCACAGACAAATTGCCCACAAAAACCGATCCCAGCAAGGTGCTTCCCAGCAAGCCCAATGTTGCGCCCCAGCGAACTAATGCTTTCATAAGATATCCTCACATCAATAGTTAAATAAGACAAATACAAAGGATGAGGACTAGACTCACTAGTTTAAGTGATATTCTCATCCGGCGGAAAATTTGGAAAATTTGTTTTGGCGGTTCAATGCTAACAAGTAATTCTCAAAAAGCGCCATTCCCCTAACCAGAATAACTTCTCTGGTAATGGGCGACCCCATGATGTTTTTGTCAATTTTCCCGGGATATTCCCCCATATCTGAAATTCTCAAGGCCATAGAACTGGCTTTATTAAACCTAGATGACGAACTCAGATCATGAATAGTTCCAGCCTCACCCGCTTTGATCCAGATTTTTCAAGTCAGACTTGAGATAATCTGCGTCTACTCAAATAAATTTAAATCGGGATGACAGGATTTGAACCTGCGACATCCTGCTCCCAAAGCAGGCGCGCTACCAAGCTGCGCTACATCCCGGATCAATTAGTCTCTATGCTGGTGGTAATCAAAACTATCCAACATACAGGCTAGTTGTATTATAGCCTAAACAGTTAAACATTGGGGACTGCGCCCCAAATAATTATTTACCACCGCCACACCAATATTAAATTAATATAGCAGGTTTAACTGATTTTGGCTAACCAATTTTATCTTTTTGACATTACTGCGGATACCAGAACATACCTTTAATGCCTTCTGGGTCTGATATGAAGCCCATACCCCGATAAAAATCTAGAACATGAGGATCAGCAAACAGAGTAACATTGCTGATTTCTTCACTTCTGAGCTTTTTGAGTACGTATTTCATCAGAGCCTTACCCAGTCCTTTCCCTTGAAAGTCGGGGTGAACTACCACATCCCAAATAGTCGCATTAAAAGCATGGTCAGAGGTAGCACGAGCGAAACCAATTAGCCGTTTGTGGTTTCCTCGTACTTGCCACATGGAGGCTACGAGAAAACTATGCTCAATGGCTTTTTTTACTTTTCTTAAAGGACGACGCGACCAACCAACCGCATCGCAAAGTTCCTCGAGCTCATACAGGTCAATATTTCGATCCGTACTAAAAACAATGCGAGTCTCTTTCTGATCAGCAACGCTCTCGCCATTGGGGCTAGATTCGCTCGCAACAGACCTTGTACGTGCTTCTAAAGAGTTAGTTTTAGTTGTCGCTACAGAATCAGGACTATTAAACCAAGTTTTCCAAAAACCCATGCCGACGTGGTTCGGGTAGTATAACTTAATTGGTTTCCACTTTCACAGGAGTGTTGATTCACGTTTTCGGAAGCTAAAAGCCTAAATATCCCTCTCACTTAAATTTCTTTAGATGTTACCGGGATTTTTGATGGTCATAGCTTTTTATGGCGTGTTTCACACCAATCATTTATCAGTTTAGCATTTTGTTTTGCCACCCGGGAGTAATTTCCCAAAAAGTCGAGAATTTCCGGTGAATTATTGAAGATGGGGAATTAGGGATGGCACATTGGTACATCATTATCAGTAGTGAACCACCGCGGACATTGATGCCGCCCATATCCCCAACTAGCAGCAGTTGTTCAGCGATTCAATGCTAAAATGGATAAAGTTGTTACCACAATCTACTCATCCCAAGAAAACATATTCTGCATCAGGCTTTATCCTGCGGTTAAAACCAGGTCAGACAGGTTGTACCTGTAATTGTTCTTTAAACCCATAATACCCAGTTATTGATAGGGGATTGTACGTCAATCGCACCCCTTGTTAGGGGTACGATATTAGGTATGGCAACCATTGAAATCTTGGGCGTTCCACACGCATACGAGCTCACGGCTCCCACTTCCTGTCCCTATACTTTAGTGTTTATCCACGGTTGGCTCAATAGCCGTGGGTATTGGCAACCTGTAATTTCTCGCCTGTCCACTGGCTTGCAGTGTCTGTCTTATGATTTGCGAGGTTTTGGTGAATCAAAATCTCAGCCAGAATCAGATTTTAGTCAGATACAAACTGTAAACTTGACTTCTAACTCAATTGATGAGTCGAGTTTACGCCTTGATTCTATTTATACGCCAGCTGTTTATGCTCAAGATTTAGCAGCCCTTCTAGAACAGATGAATATTACTAATGCTTGGCTAATTGGGCATTCCTTAGGAGGCACAATAGCCCTGTGGGCGGCTGCTCAAATGCCTGAATGTGTTAAGGGTGTTATATGTATCAATGCCGGGGGTGGTATTTACCTGAAAGAAGCCTTTGAGCAGTTTCGTTCAGCAGGTCAAAGATTTTTGCAAGTCCGCCCCCGGTGGCTGTCTCATATCCCTTTAATTGATTTGTTATTTACTAGAGCTAGTGTGGCTCGTCCTTTAGATCGTTATTGGGCGCGTCAGCGCGTGGTTGATTTTGTCATGGCTGACCCGGAAGCTGCTCTAGGATCATTACTAGATTTCACCACAGAGGAAGAAGTTAACCGTTTGCCTCAGCTAGTATCTCAGTTGCAGCAGCCAGTTTATTTTTTGGCTGGTACTGATGACAAAGTGATGGAACCTAAGTACGTTCGTCATTTAGCTAGTTTTCATTGGCTTTTTAAATATACCGGGGACAATGTGATTGAAATTCCTAATTGTGGTCATTTGGCAATGTTAGAACAGCCGGATGTAGTTGCTGATCATATTCGGTCAATAGTAAACAATCTTTGACCGGATCAACCCACGGATTGAAGTACGTGGGATTGTATCCGTGGCTATCTAATATACAAGTTCATCACCTGGGTGAGTGGTAATCTGGACTGAACACCTAAGGTCAAGGCTGATGTATGACCAAGAGATAGGTGATGAGAAGCAGCTGAGGCAATCATAGCCGCGTTATCGGTACAATATTTCAGGGGTGGGAACAAAACACGCAGGTTATACTCGGCGGCGGCTAACTGTAAGGTTTTTCTGAGGCTGCTGTTAGCTGCTACCCCTCCACCAACGGCAATGGTATTGAGATTATAGTCGAGGGCGCAGGCGATCGCTCTTTTGGTCAGCGATCGCGCTACGGTTTCCTGAAAACTAGCTGCTAAGTCACTGACTGGTAACTGTTTACCATCTTTCTCTAATTGCTGAACTAATCGCAGTACCGCCGTCTTTAACCCACTAAAACTACTGTCATAGGGATGATATCCCCCACTTGGTAAAGAAACTTTACCTTCTGGCAAAGTAAAGGCGTAGGGATTACCCGTTTGTGCTAATTTATCAATCAGAGGCCCACCAGGATAACCCAGTTGTAATAACCGTGCTACTTTATCAAAAGCTTCACCAGCAGCATCATCACGAGTCTCGCCCAGGGTTTCGTAAATACCACAATCCTTAACGTAAATCAAGCTTGTATGTCCACCAGAAACGAGTAAGCTAAGAAATGGGGGATCTAAACTAGGCTCACTCAAATAAGTTGCGTAAATATGGCCTTCGAGGTGATGCACTCCCAAGAATGGCTTGTTATGTAACATTGCTAAAGTTTTAGCAGCAGTCAACCCTACCAAGAGTGCTCCTACCAGTCCAGGAGCGCAGGTAGCCGCAATGCCATCTACTTGATCCCAGTCTAGTTGGGCTTGCTCTAGAGCCTGAGCAATACCCTGATTGATTGTTTCTAGATGTTGACGGGATGCCACCTCTGGTACTACCCCGCCGTATTGACTATGAACTAGAATTTGGGAAGCTACAACACTGCTATAAACGTGACGATTGTTCACAATTGCGACGGCAGTTTCATCGCAGCTCGTTTCTATTGCTAAAACAGTTGCCATTGTCAGGTTATGTTAAGTAAAGATTTGTGGGAGAAGCTTTAACTTTTATTTACTTAAACTTTACTCTGTTCCCGCCCAAGAGTATGATGACTTGCTAGTTATGCAAATAAACAACTGTACAAGCCGCTTCGTTTTGTACAAGAACTTTTTGTTTTGTAATAAAAGGAAACAACTCATGAGACGATTGTTTGCTTTGATTTTAGCGATTTGTCTTTGGTCCAATTTTGCTCCCCCTGCCCAAGCGCTTGGGGCTAACCTGGTACCTTGTAAAGACTCTCCCGCATTTCAAGAGCTAGCAAAAAATGCCCGGAACACCACCGCCGATCCTGAATCAGGCAGAAAGCGCTTTGAGCGTTATTCTCAGGCACTGTGTGGACCAGAAGGCTACCCTCACTTGATTGTTGATGGTCGCCTTGATAGGGCTGGTGACTTCCTCATTCCCAGTATTCTGTTTTTGTATATTGCTGGTTGGATTGGCTGGGTAGGCCGTGCTTACCTCCAAGCCATCAAAAAGTTATCAGATACGGAATCCAAGGAAATCCAAATTGATATGGGTTTAGCACTACCCATTATCGGCACAGGCTTTGCTTGGCCTGTAGCAGCAATTAAAGAACTCCTTTCAGGGGAATTAACCGCCAAAGATTCAGAAATCACTGTTTCTCCCCGTTAATTATTGCTCAGTCAATTTATGTGTTTTGGAGACTAAATTCATGGCAGACAAAGGCGACCAATCCTCCTACTTCATCACTTTTCTTTCAACTGCTCCAGTAGCAGCTACTATCTGGCTAACCATTACAGCCGGAATTTTAATTGAATTTAACCGCTTTTTTCCTGACTTACTTTTTCACCCACTACCATAAGTTGAAGGTGGGGTTTTGTGACTAATCTTCTGTGGTGTCATTACTCGACCTAATCAGCCTCAGGTATCACTGGAATTTGTAGGAAAAATAGGCTAAGATAATCTGGCGATTATCTTAGCTTGAAAAAAGCAAATAAATTAATTTTTTTAAACTAAGGATCAAAAAAACATATTTAGCCACAATTATTATTAATAATATAACAATGCCATCATTCTAATTTAAAGGCGAATACACAACATGGCGCAAGCAGTAAATTCATCGAAAAATCGCCCCAGCGATCCCAGAAATCGGGAGGTAGTTGCTCCCGCAGGACGTGATCCTCAGCAAGGAAACCTGGAAACACCAATTAATTCTTCTCCGTTGGTGAAGTGGTTCATTAATAACTTACCTGCCTATCGTCCAGGTCTCAATCCTTCCAGACGTGGTTTAGAAGTGGGTATGGCTCATGGTTACTTGCTATTTGGGCCTTTCGCGAAATTGGGTCCTCTGCGTGATGCACCTAACGCTAACTTGGCTGGTTTACTGGGAGCTATTGGCTTGGTTGTGATTCTCACAGCCTGTCTATCTCTATATGCCAACACCAACCCTGCTAAAGCACTCAAGAGCGTCACTGTTCCTAACCCACCCGTCGATGCTTTTAACTCGAAAGAAAGCTGGAATAATTTTGCTAGTTCTTTCTTAATTGGTGGAATTGGCGGTGCAGTAGTCGCTTATTTTTTAACTAGCAATTTGGCACTTATTCAAGGTCTATTGGGTTAATTTGATTTTTTCATAATCAGACATTGGGCATTGGTAATTGCTAATAATTAGTTATGTTTTAGCATTAGCCATGCCTGATGTCCTAATTTTTTGTGAAAAATTATCAAGAAGGGTGACAAATCCTGGCTTTTAAGCTATCTATTACCCGGATGTTTCTCAACATTTGCAAGAGTATTCACTGACATTTTTTCTTAAGCTGATTAGTTCTTGATTAATTCTCAAAAAAAAGTTGATCAGGAAGATTAAGATCGGATTTTTCAAGTCACCCTACAGTATCATTTTCTCAGATATTGGGTTCAATTAAATAACGTGGCTTCTATGTCATGGAGAGCATTTTCTAAATCGTCATTCACGATTTGAACATCAAACTCTCCTGCGGCTTGAATTTCTTCTTCCGCCTGGCGCAGACGAACTGCGATCGCCTCATCCGAATCTTGGGCGCGACCACGTATCCGCCTCTCTAACTCCTTGACAGAAGGTGGTAAAACAAAAATACTCAGAGTGCCGGGTAAGGAAGCGCGGATTTGTCTTGCTCCTTTCAGTTCAATTTCCAGTACCACCAATTTCCCAGATTGAACTTGGTTTAGCACAGCTTCGCGAGGAGTACCGTAATAATTACCAGCAAATTCTGCCCACTCCAAGAATTCACCTTCGGAAACTAATTGTTCAAACTTAGTGCGGCTAATAAAGTAATAATTCTTACCATTAATTTCTCCTGGACGTGGGGAACGAGTGGTCGCGGAAACAGAATAGTAAACTTCTGGGTGACGTTTTAAGAGGGCTTGCAGTAAAGTGCCTTTACCAACCCCACTGGGGCCAGTTAAAACAATTAGCCTGCCTAGAAAGGCGTTTTCTTTGGTTTTAGAACCACTCTGGATAGGTAAAACTTGCTTCATCCCTTCAAACTATGAATTAATTATTAACGATCTCACCGCGCATTTATGTGGAATGTACGTTGCTCTTATTATTTTATGTCTACTTAATTAGACCTGTCTTACTACAGCCAATATTAGTAATATTGAGTAAGTATTTTTACGACTCTCCTCAAGATATCACACCTCAATTAAATTCAACTCCTGCAGTAACTCGTCTGAATCTTAACTTGTGGGGGTAACGAAACTTATTTGGTATGACTCAAGAGAGAAACTATTTATGCATCATTAAGTGTGTTTTTGTGAGCAGAGAAACTTTTGATCAACGAATTTGTAGCACGAGTGACAGAAAAAGTCTGTAATTAATATGGTACTGCGGATATGGTGCAAATAGGTGTAGAGTTATTCACCTACATGAAATCAGTTATCTACACTATGATGATCTCGAGAAATCACAAATCGATTCGCTACTGTTTCCGGCTGAATTGCCGAAAGAATCACGTGACTAGAATCCGTGATAATTACAGCCCTGGTTCGACGACCGTAAGTTGCATCCACTAGTTGACCTCTGTCCCTGGCATCGGTAATGATGCGTTTAATTGGAGCAGACTCCGGACTAACGATGGCAACTACTCGGTTGGCAGACACGATGTTCCCGAAACCAATGTTAATTAATTGTATTTCCATAAAAAAATTGACACCAAATGTGGTGTTACAAGCTGGTAAGGTAATTATCCCCATATTATCGCCAAAAAATGCGAGTTACAACGCTTTATCTCTAGCCAGCCTGAGTTTTTCAATGACAAATCATTTTTTTTGGCTAATAAATACCTAAATATACTAAAAATATTCCCCAGGAGGTATGCAAAACCGTCAACAAACAATCTAACTAAATGGGTCACAAGAGTTCACAGACAAAAACGAAATGCATGAATTGTTAAAATTGAAGAACGAAAAACTTTTACGTCAGGCGTTAACTCACCGTTCCTATGTCAACGAAAATCCTGGCGAAAAGCATAATGAGCGCTTAGAGTTTTTAGGGGATGCTTTGCTAACCTTTCTCAGTGGGGAGTATCTCTATCTCGATACTCGCTATCGAGAGATGGCAGAAGATGAAATGACTCGCCGAAGATCCGCACTAGTGGATGAAAAGCAACTCGCTAAATTTGCCATTGAAGTTGGTTTAGACTCGTTAATGCGCTTGGGAAAAGGAGCGATTCAGGATGGAGGATTTAAAAGTCCCAATTTATTAAGTAGCACTTTTGAATCAGTTGTTGGAGCGTATTATTTAGATTGCGATGGCAATGTTGAGAAAATTCGCCCGATTATTTTAGATTTATTTAAATCTGTCCCTGAAGAAATTCTGCAAGTCCGCTCTAATGTAGATTCCAGAAACCGCTTCCAAGAATGGGTGCAGGCAAATTTTGACTCTATGCTTCCCCATTATACCACCGAACGCGTCGGCGGGCAGGATCATGCTCCAGAATATCTGGCCCAGGTTTTTGTTGGTGAGCAGCTTTACGGAGAAGGAAAAGCTCGTGGTAAAAAGGAGGCTAAAAAACGGTGTGCAGAAAATGCCTTAGGTAGGCTGAAAACCCAGGGTTTAATTGGGGAATAGTAAAATTTAACGAGAATTGCACAAGTCGCGTATTTCTGGGAGATGTAGCAGAAAGTGATGATTTGAATGGGCTTCACTATATAGGATACCTATTTGATGTGGGAACAGATTACAAAAATCAAAGCACAAAAGCCCATTGGCTTTTAGTCGCCGTGTCTGCCCCGTCTGCCCGACAGGCAAGAAGCCAACAGGACAGGAAGCAATAATCCCACGTGCTTCTAGCCCTAGGAGTATCAAAGACAGATTAACCTTCTTTCGCCCTTCCCTCTTCGAGAAAATTAGCTTTTTTGCTGGTGTGGACTGTGGGATGTGGAGATTTTGCCCACAGTAACCGCCTATAGGTAGAAGCTAAACCTGGTTGCTAGTGGATAAGTTAAACATTGAGAATATCGGTAAAGGAATGCTGTAGATGCCATGAAAACAATCTTTAAGATAGCAACTACACCAAGTTTGGGAACAATGCCACAGATACAATCATGTGAGAACACAGATTGATTCTGGCTTTTGTAATTACAAATTGGTCTTACTACCTTGCTTCTCCATGGTGTTTTATGTCAGTTCATCTTAAAAACAAAGCAACTCCCCGCAGGGAAGCTTTATCCTTTGTTTTCCCACTTTCAAGGTATGTAGTTTTCAATGCGGTTTGTCTAAAGCAACTCAATGACCGCTGGTTAATAAAGTAGAAACCCTAATGATCGATTTGGACTAAAGGATAATTTTCAAAATCCGAGCAATATGTGATACATGAATTACCAATCAACTAACAAAGCTACCGCTACCACCAGTGATTTCAACTAAATGGTATAACTAATCGCGAACAGTAAAGACTGTTCGTCTAGTTCTGGAAAATCAACTTCTAGCGTATAAGTGGTAACTGGTTGATTGACGTCTAATTCTACACTTAGATTTCCTGGGGCAGCAGCATTGGCTATTGCCTGCTGACCATTTCCTTGCAATTTCAAATTTCCAGGAACAGGTAACTCACAATCAACTCTCAATTTCACTGGCTGATGCTGAGAATGGCATTCTACCCTCACAGTCAGAGTTCCGGCACTGGTTAGCCATTGTCTTTCTACCACTGGGTTGGCTAAAGACACTGGTAAAGTCAAATTATCTAGCAGTTGTTTAGCTGCAAGTAATGACAATGCCATCTGCTGGCGAGGTTGTAAGTCTGAGTAATTATTGTGTATCTGGGGAATTGTCTCCAAGGTGCTCACAGACCTATAGGTGCTTCTGAGCACCAATCCAGCTAAATCATTAATTGTCTGTGACTCATGGGGGAAAAAGCTCTCAACTACCTGAACGAGTTTTGCCCCTAAAGGTAGGGAAGATGTAATCAACCCCTGACATTTTTCCAATAATTTTTGGAAAACTTTATCGGGCAAGGGTATAGGCAGATTTAGCTCTGACTGCTGTGGTATCCATCCCCAGTTAGGAGTTAATACCAGCGATGGCTCTTCGACAAAATCTGGGTAATCGACTAATTGAGACTCCCATGGGAATAGAGGAGGCTGCTCTTGAGCTTGGATTTGTAGCCGACGCTTGAGGAGGGCTTGGAAACGTTCTTGCACAGTAGGAATTTCTCCCAATTGAAAGGTTTGGGGCATTCCTCCCAATTCTAGGTCACTGCTTGTGAAAGCAGCCACCTGCTTGAGAGGGTCGTCTACCCCGTCAATTTCCTTACACTTTAACAGTTTAAGCCCGTTAGTGTTAGTTTTATGAGCCAACAACCAATGGAGTAAATCCGATTGTAAGGATTCTGAGTCACTATTCATGAGTAGATGCACTTGATCCGGATACTAGGGAGTTACGAATTTCCCAGGCTTGTTCCAAAATTTTAAACCACCGTTTTTGGAGTTGGGCTGTTGATAAACCTAGAGTTTTGGCAATTTTCTCATCTGGATGTCCTTCTTGTTTCAATTTCAGTAACGCTCTGTGTTTATCATCTAATTGCGCTGTATAATTGTGCCATTGCTGGGGAGTTAAACCCAAATTAGTATGTAGTGAGGCTTCTAACCACTCATGAACTAATTCCCAACGGTGTAATAAGGCAAACCGAATCAGATGATATTTAAAGCGTTGCTGTAAGTAGTCCCGTTGACGGGGAGTTAAACCCAAAATAGACTCAATTTCCTGAGTTGATAAATCCTGGAGACGCAGAGAAAAGTAATCAGCACAATCAGATTGTTGTCGTTGTTCTAGATAATCCATTAATTCAGTAATCACAACCGAACGGAGAGTATCTTCTTCAGGTTCTGTTTCTACCTGCATAGCCATTGCTGAACGCAACTGCTGTACTGCTGGTTCTTCCCAAGAACCATCGTTGTCATTGGAACTACCTTCTGCGGCTTGTTCTATGTCTACATTGGTTTCCTGGGGTTGCTGTTGGGAAAACGTTTGAGCCCGTAGGATGATCAGCTGCTGCTGTCGTCCTGGTAAGGGAATTCGCCGCTTACCATAGCGTTCTGTAAACGCCATGTATTCTGCCAATTCCAGAAGAGTTTGGGGACGATAAGTCGAGACCATTTGGTTTTCCCTCCGGAAGGCATTTAACGATTCCAGATAAAAACCTTGGAGAAAATCTTCAATAATGGTGAGTCGCCCTTGATAGCTCAACTGTCTTTGAGGAGGATTGATATAGCGATAAATAATTGCACTCAGAGTACTGTGTAACTCTACCCTACCCCGACTAGAACCTAACAGATAGTACCTAAGACACTGTTGTAAGCGATGTCTGGCTAGGGAAATAGCTGAACTTTGCACATCACCAGAAGCCTGGATACGTTTACTCTCTTGGCAAATTCGGTATACTTCAGTGCTAATTCTTGTGGCTACATCATGGCAATTCTGCTGGGAAGCTTTAGTTGATTCCTGAAGCTCCTGATATAGGAGTTGGAATGTCCCTTCCATGCCGATAGAATTGTCTCCCTGAACGGTTGGGGTGGTAACTTTTTTGCTTGGAATTGTTGCAGTTGCGACTGAATTCATAGTCTCGGTTTTCAAAAGACCCTAAAATACTGAGGTAAAACCTGTGACGACTGCGGGTGTTGGCTGGTTAAATTCTTCCCAGAATTAGGATGTGCCTATTTGGTGAGTTCCTAACTGTGATGTAATAGTTCACAATTTGATAGATGCTTTTGCCATTACCCACCGAGCCGTTGACAAGTCATTATGGATTTAAAAACACAAGTTCAATTGCTAATTAATAATGCACCCCGCGATGGCATAACACCACATCTCGTTTCAGCAATTGCTCCTGCATTGATTGCGATCGCCCAGAAATTACGCCATTCCCAGTACTATATTCTCCAAAATGCTGAAGAGCGCTGGGTGTTAACTACATTAAGCAATCGTGCAGATCCAGGACTGGAAAAGCGCGTTATCTACGCTTTTCCTACCATACAGGATGTCTCCCTAATTTCACCTGCTGGGCTTGACCCTCAAATGCTAGCTAAAATTTTTCCTGTTACCCATATTTTGTTCCAAATGTTGGCACTAGAACCCGTAGATAGTATAGTCTTTTTAGAAACGCCTGGTAAGACCACTCATACTGTTGAAATCCAACGTTCACAATTACAAAATATCCTGCAAGAACGAGTGCAGCAACACCAAATTGGTAAACGAATCCCTCCAGATATTGCATAAATAAATTTTGCAGTTAGGAGTACTTAGATACATCCAAGTACTCCCCACTGCAAGAAATAAAAATTTTTAAATTAAAAATTTGAAATTTGTTAATAAAGCCGACTAAGTACATAGTCAGCGATGTTAATTAGTGCCTGGCGTGATTCGGAAGGTGGTAGTACCTCAAGATGATCAACTGCTAACTTGGCATGGTAAGAGGCTAATTCCCTAGCTTGCTGTATACCTTGGCTATGTTGAATCAGCTCCAGTGCTTGCTCTAAATCTCCTTGCTGGTTAAACTTCCGTTCTATGAGGACTTCCAGATATGGTTTTTCCCCTAAAGCAAATAAAACGGGTGCAGTCAGATTGCCACTTTTGAGATCTGAACCGGCAGGTTTACCCAAAGTATCTGTGGTACTAGTGAAATCTAAAATGTCATCCACAATCTGAAATGCCAGACCGAGATGACGACCGTAGCTATATAGATGTTCGGCTGTTTCTGGGGAAACTTCACTAAGTAACCCAGATGCTTTGGCACTGTTAGCAATTAACGAGGCTGTTTTGTAATAGCTCTTTTTGAGGTAAGTCTCTATTGAAATGCTATTATCAAAACAATTTATTCCTTGCTGGATTTCGCCGGTAGCCAGATCCATAATCACTTCTGAGAGTAGTTTCACCACCTCCAAATTGTCCAAGTTTGCTAAATACCAGGACGATTGGGCGAAGAGAAAATCTCCTGCTAGGACAGCAATGCGATTACCGAACAGACTATGAACAGTAGGCACACCACGTCGCATTTGTGATTCATCTACCACATCGTCATGCACTAAGCTTGCCGTGTGAATCATTTCCGTTATTTCTGCTAGGCGCCGGTGACGCAGCGTTATGTCTTTTTCTAACATTGTGGCCCGCGATATCAGCAAAACAATTGCTGGTCTGATACGCTTTCCCCCAGCTCCGAATAGATGTTCGGCGGCCATAAATAGGATGGGGTGGCGATTTCCCACTAGCTGCTTGAGGTTATCTGCTAGCAGTCGCAGGTCTGCTTCCACAGGGGTAAACAGGGAGGTGGCTGAGGTCATGGATGGGCGGACTCTGGCTTACGTTACGAAAGTTTACATATCCTACACTCATTTTAAGATAACCCTGTGCCAGCGCAAAGTTTTGATAAGAGAATACCTGCTTATTTAGTCTCTATTTTGGACAAAAAACTCAGATCCTTAACAACCACAAGTTGGCTATAACCCTTATGGAAAGCCCCTATAGCTATGTTTCCTGCTCGGAAAAATATTTTATGGATCAAAACAAATTTTTTTTGAGATTTATTGTCTATGTGCCATCAGATCCAGAAATCAATCTGACTTAATATTTTCTGTATATTGTTGAGGAGCTACTACGTGTCGTGTTTTATGCCTAGACTGCATGAGAAAAATATTGCTGTTTTTACCAGAAATTAATTTCTGCCAATGGGTACTATAAGTTAACTAAAATACATAGCTGCCAATATGTTTGATAAATAACAGTTGAACAATATCCATTTATTGAGCACCATGGATTGCTAAGTCCTGCCAGTTTGATTTTTGCATATCTAAAAATTTTCAAATTTTATCCCAAACTTGAGTGAAAACTCAGGAGCGTTGTGTTAGGCTAAAATGTATGGATTTTAAATTTCTCAGAACTCATTTTCCAAGGGTAAACAGGTTTTAAGTGCTTTTACCTATTTGGTACTGAATTCTCAAATAATTAGTCGCTTTGAAGTAAGAAAAAGAAATTTATTTCTTTATTCGTTCTTTGTGCGGCAATTGAACCTCCTGATCTGGATTTTCGCGGTATCCTTATGGTTATTCGCTACCATATCTTAGCGTCTACTAGACGCTAAGGCTGATCTGGTCATAGAGGTGTGCCCATAAACAATGCAGACTCAGTAGACTGCTGAGGAGTACAGTTAGGTTTGCTGTTGAGCAATTCAACTGTTGTGGTGTGTGGTCTGCAAAAAAACTAATTTCAATAGTTATTTAGCTAACCGTAGATAATTGTAAATTTACGGAAGAGTTTAGTAGAGCAAACTACAGCCATCAAGGAAACCCTTGATTGGTTGAATTTCTTCTAATTAAAAAATTACATATTCCATTCATAGGGGTGCTGCTAGAAAGATGATTTACGGGAAGATGCCTATGTTGACTTTTATTTTAGCTGCGGGATATTTGTTTACAGTTTACTTATTATTAGCTCTAGCCAAGAGAAGTGGTAAACAATCTGCTCCTAGGGATTTACTTATCACTAACTCAGAAAAAGACAAACAAGATGTGTCAATAACTCATCAGGTGACTGAGGTTGTCAATAGTCAATAAACTAGCTTGACCAGGGATGGTTATAAAGTCAAAATAATCATCAATTCTCAATGACTGGTAAAGTTGGAAACTGATGTGTCATTGAAATCAGCCACCTCAACAGTTGGAGTATAGCCTAGCCACGGGATACTCGATTGAGCGAATTGCTGTGGACAACCACTGACCCAGAAGCGAGTAGCTACTGGGGGGTATGTATTGCTTAATCCTAATAGTTCTAAATCTTGACTACAAGCAGCGACAACGTGAACAGCTGGGTCTACTAGTTTGACTTGAGAGGGGAGGATTGATCGCAGTACAGGTGCAAGATGGGGATAATGGGTACAACCGTAAATTAATGTATCAATTTCTTCCTGGATTAACGGCTGTAAATATGACCGTGCCACTTCAGTAGTATAGGGGTCATGAATGCGATTTTGTTCAATGAGTGGCACGAACTCAGGGCAACTAACTTGCCAGACTTGGACATTGGCATTAATTTCTAAAATAGCATGGCGATAGGCATTACTTTTGGCTGTGGCTGGGGTAGCAATTACACCAATACGCTTTCCTTGCTGCACTGCTGCCTTAGCTCCTGGTAGGATAACTCCCAGAATAGGCATACTAAACTCCCTACGTACTATTTCCAATGCGAGGGCAGAACTAGTATTACAAGCCATAATCACCATTTTTACACGTTGGTGTTGCATCCAGTTGAGGATTTGGCGCACATACCTTAAAATTTCAGCTTGTGAACGAATGCCATAAGGTAAGTGAGCGGTATCTCCAAAATAAATGATAGATTCCTGGGGAAGATGCCGATAAAGTTGTTGCAGGACTGTCAGCCCACCCACACCACTGTCAAAAACGCCGATGGGGGCTCGTTGAGGTTCTTGCTCGCCAAAATGGTCAGGATTATTTTTAAAGATAGAAGATGAATACACAGGTAGATATTAATTTTGGTTTGGGGTTATAAAATAAAAAATGTAGCAGAAAATTTGTAATTCGTAATGGCTTCCAACTATAACTAGGTAAAACAAGCTCTCAGCCATTACTGTAGATAAGGTGGGATATTTCAATGCAACAAGAAGCCCCATCCGCCACGGGGTGGGGTAATTCGCCTATCTTCGTTGTAGATATTGGAGAATACCACGAGCGATCGCATCGGCCATTTGATTTTGGTAAGCTGTGCTTCTGAGTCTAGCAGCATCCTCTGCACCTGTGACAAAACCCACCTCTACTAGAACCGAGGGCATAGTGTTTCTTCTGAGGACATAAAATCTGGCTCGCCGCACCTGTCTATCTCTGATCGTGACATTTTGCAGAACACTGTTATGAATCGAGCGAGCAAGACTCTGACCATTGTCGTAATAATATGTTTCTAAGCCATTGACATCTGGACGACTCATACTGATGGCATTGGCATGGATACTGACAAATAAATCAGCATTAGTTCGCGCTGCTAAATTCACTCGTTCTTGTAGGCTAACAAAATAGTCAGAATCACGAGTTAATACAACTTGGATGCCATTTTGCTGCAAAATCGCTGCTATTCTTTTGCTAATAGGTAAAACTATATCGCTTTCGCGCAGCCCGCCAATACCAATTGCGCCCGGGTCTCTACCACCGTGTCCGGGGTCTATCATCACGACAGCTCTAGTTTTCCGTGCTGGACTTGGAACAGGCTGGGGTGTGGGTTGGGGCACAGAAGTTGCCGTGGGTAGTTGCCCTTGGGTTGGTAGTCCTAGGGGAGGTAAGGCCACTGGGGGAGAAACCACTGTACCCCGACGAGAACCTTGTAATTGTAGAGCCAAAAGCTGGTTGCTGACTTGATTAATTTCCCCAATTTGTACTCCCGCTGCCGGTTGTACCAAGATCACCACTGTATTGTCTTGAGGTTGTAGGCGTACCCGGAGGATGGGACTATTAGGACTAAAATTTGGACCAGTGACGTTTTCAGCTAACTGAGCATTGGGAATAGTGATTCGGAACAAACCAGAGGATCTATCCCACCCACTAGTGGCATTGACCGCTTTATCTGATCTAATCAGTAACTGCGTATCATTATTACCTAGTTCTATAGCCTGAATTATTGCTGGTGCTCCTGCGGTTACGCTGGGATTTATATGATCGGCGACTGGTCTGTTGGCTGTTACCAGGGTTCCTGTCTGATGACTGCTGCTAGGCTCAGTCCTAGTATTACGGGAATTATGGGAATTATTATTACCTGGTAATCCCACAACACGAGAGGGCAAAAGAACTAAACCATTGGTGCTACTATTCATTGAGCGCCAATCTGGGCTATCTTTGTCTACCCGCAAGGTCATGCGGACACTGGGGGGTTGGCCGTTTAAGGGAGCTAATTCAATCCGACTAATACCATGTCTATTAACTTCCTGACTTCGCTGTGTCAGACTCGCTGATAAACTTGCGTCGGCGATATCCATAACAATCGTATTGCGATCGCGGCTCCGATTGATTTTCACTTCAGGAGCGCCGCCGTTGGTTCGCAAAAACAACCCATCCCCTGTTACTAATAAGTTCTCAATTTGAATCTTTCCGGATATGGTGCTGGCAATTTGCTTTCCTAGGGACTCCGCTGGCGGTGATAAGAACTCCGGTTTGGTATCATCAGAGTCAATAGTGACCACAGTATAGGTACTTCTGGCAGAAGATTCTGTTACCTCTGGTGTTGGGGTTGGCAATTGTACCTGCCAGCGATTGCCACCAACGTTTTCAAATTTCACCTGCTGTGGGTCTAGGGTGTACCCAGGACTGAGTTCAACAACTAGGCGCGTTGTTTGTGGATCGAACTGTGCCACCCGGATAACACGAATAGCACCACCTATTTCTTGTGTGGACTGTGGTCGTCCGAAGGTCGTTCCGGGCAAATCAATGACCAGACGAGTAGGATTGAATATCAGCTGTGCTTGGGGTTGAACAGGGCTGTTCGTATGAATATCGAGACGATTTTGATTGGCATCAAAACGCCAAGACTCCAGTTTTGCTGCTACAGCCGGCGACGATAGTAAGACGATAGTTCCTACTGTACTGGGTAGTAACCAGTGTAATTTCACAATCCTTTCTCCTGATTCGCATTTACGGGAGCCATCAATATCTGAACATATTGGCTAATCGTCACACTGTTACAACCTAATCTTTATCTTTGTTACTGCTGTGACTTTTGTGCTGGTATAAAGACACAATTAATGGCTGAGATTCCTAATATCACCTCTAACTTTGCCATCCTATTAGGATATAGTATTCACGCGTGCAAATTATTTTAGATGCAACGAGATTACCACCACAATTAACCATAGTTTTTTTTGTCAATGCTTAGTTGTTAATACTTGATTTAGCCTTTTGATTGTGACTTTGGTCATGGCTGACAATTTTCATCGATTCCTAAAACCAACTATTAATTAGTTTTAGAGAAATTACCTGGAATCTTTCTATACTGCTTTTCAAAGCATCACCAATCCTGTTCATACCTCCTTCAAATCATCAATTTAATTGTTGTCAGCAAACTGAAAATCCTTACTAATACTTGATAATAACAAGTATCTGAATTAACATTTAAATCGTTGGAATATACGCAAAATATAGCATTTTGAATGCTGGTAGTAGTCAGACAAAAACTATAATTTACAGTCTCCAAAGACGAGTATTTGGGGATTATGTTTCCTGTGGTTGAGGACTAGTTAGCTAGTAATGGGGATTTCATATGAGAAACACTTTTTCCCAAACCCTAAACTCCAGTCTTTATGTCATCAGGGGTACCAGAAGCCCCTGGTTAGGTTTTTGATGAATTGTCCCCAGATTCTGGGTTGCTTTCCTGATTGTTAACATCTTTGATAGTAGACATGAGGGATTGAGGTTTTTCGACAATCACCGGTGTTCCAGTAACATTGTCCAAAATCAGTTGGTCTGGATCTGCTACCAAGTTATCTGTTTGTGGAAACACGAACCGTAAAAGTGGGGGGCTAAAAAGGTAGTAAGGATCACCATCATGATAATTGCAGCCCCCAGTGATTTAGAAAGAACACCGCTAGCAGCACCGACACCAGCAAAGACTAACCCGACTTCACCCCGAGGAATCATTCCTACACCAATTGCTAAACGATTTATTTGGGGTTGACCAAACACGCTGAAACCTGTAATTACTTTACCGATAATGGCGACTGTGATCAGGAAAATCGCCATAATTAAACCTTCTCGATTGCTAGGGATAGCTGGGTTTAAGACCCCTAAGTCGGTTTTTGCTCCCACAGTCACAAAGAAAATTGGCACTAGAATATCGGCAATAGGTATAACTTGCTTTTGCAATTCTTTGCGTTTATCAGTTTCCTCTAAGACTAAACCCGCAGCAAAAGCCCCCAGAATTGCTTCTAAATGGATGACCGAGGCCAAGTATGCCATGGCAAAGGCGAAGATAAATGCTGGTATGACCAGTTCACCAGGTGTTTTAAGTTGATCAGCGATCGCCACAAATGTTTGATTGAAAATATTACCTAGCACGACGGCGCCGAGCAGAAAACCACTGGCGCTGATAATTAAATAGATCACCTGGCTCACATCTACCGAACCTCCTAAAAGTTCACCTAAGACAGGCGGTAAACTTAATCGGTTGGATAACTCCCCACCCACTTTACTGGCTAGATAAATTACCACTAAACTCAAGAGTACTGCGCCTATCACCATTGAACTGTCTGCTGTTTGTGTGGTAGTAGCCACTAGGGGACAATATACGTTGATTGCATCTAAAAACTGCATTATGTTGTGCAAAAATCCTTCTCTTTAGTTTTACTACTTTATGGCAATTAACATAAATGGAAAATATCTGCTAATCAATTATTCTGTGGCTGTAGTTAATGACATCAGGCTTTGCCAGTAAAATTCGGATACTGGGATCACTGAAAGTCTAGGAAGTCGCAGCAAGTCAAAATTCTGGAATTGTGCATCTTGCTTGATCTGGTGCAGTTGCAGGGGTACAGAGATTTTTTTCAGTGCCTTGACATCTACAACTACCCGTTTGGGATCTTTTAATGTGGGATCAGCATAAGGCTGACTGACCACCTCTGCTATACCGACAATTTTTCGTTCTTTGCCCGTATGGTAAATTAAGGCTAAGTCGCCAATCACCATATTCCGTATATGTTTGAGTGCCAGGGAATTGTTAACTCCATCCCAAACTGTACTACCATCCTGCTCTAAATTACAGTAGGAGTATTTTTCTGGTTCAGTTTTCAGCAGCCAGTATGCCATCCAATAGTCTCCGAAATTTTTAATTATTTTTTTTCAGTTTCAAAAAATGTAACCGCTCCTAATTTTGACTATGAGAACGTCAAAGTCAGAACATATAAAAACTGCCGAGTTGATCATAGTTCAAAGATGAAATGTTGAATTAGGAGTTGGCACTTCACTGTTAACTAGTATATTGGTTTTCTTCCCAGCATCTGTATAGTCTACTCATAGGAGTGCGAATTTTATGTATGGAGCCGGTTTATCTGCTTCTTTGTTTCCGGGTGCCAACTGTGGTAAAACACTAGTATTAGTTTTAGTAAGTTGTATAATTTCTATTCAGCCTGGCTTGGCTCAAGACCGGCAGAGGTTTTTGCGAACTCTGACAGTCAGCGGTCGAGGTGTGGAAACAATTCCTACTACTTTGTCACAAGTCAGTATGTCTGTAGAGGTTCAGAGTAAAACGGCACAGTTAGCACAGCAAGAAGCGGCTCACAGAGCATCGGTTGTGCTCGCTTTGCTCAAAAGCCGAAATGTGGAAAAATTACAAACTAGCGGTATCCGGCTCAATCCAGTTTATAGTTACACCGATAATGTACAACGAATTACTGGATATGTTGCTAATAATACTGTGAGGTTTCAGATGGCGACAGAGCAAGTCGGTAAGCTGTTAGATGAAGCTGTAAAAGTGGGTGCAACGCAAATTAATAGTGTCAGTTTTATTGCTAGTGACCAGGCGATCGCCTCAGCTCAAAAAGAAGCACTCAGACAAGCCACCCAAGATGCTCAAGAACAGGCTAATGCTGTTTTGAGTACCCTAGGTTTACAGTCGCAGGAAGTTGTAAGCATTCAAATTAATAGTGCAACTGCGCCGCCGCCTCCTATGTTGGAGCGGGATCAGGTTCTCAAGTTAGCTAATATAGATTCTTCCACCCCTGTAATTGGTGGTGAACAGCAGGTAGAAGCATCAGTGACACTGCAAATCAGTTACTAGTTGAGCAGGGGAAATAGGTGGGTATCTTTACCTATTCCCCATCTCAAGTTAGAACTCTTCTCGAGGCATATCCACCATACCGCTTTCTGTATCCCGCTTAGAACCTAACAACTCTAATTGGTCTACTCTAATAATTGGCATAGAACGGTTGGCTCCTGTTTGGCGATCGCTCCATGTGTCAAACTTTAGGGAACCTTTGACTCCAATTAAGCTGCCTTTACGGACATAATTCCCCGCCACCTCTGCTGTTTTTCCCCATAGTTCCAAATTGAACCAGTCAGGTTCGTCGCTGTTACGGGTTCTGCGACCCACTGCTAATGTTAATTTACACTTAACCGTACCGGACTCGAAATATTTAATATCTGGATTGCTACCTACACGACCAACAAGGGTGACAACGTTAATGCTCATGAGTCTGACCTTTGGCTACAAAATTACCGATATATTTTGAGTTTGATCATAGCCAATTTTGATGTCATGAGAAATTTGTCAAAAAAATTACCAAGATGCTATATAAAGTGAGTAGCACAAATTCACCAACCTAGAGA
The DNA here is from genome assembly GCF_015245355.1 of Anabaenopsis elenkinii CCIBt3563. GTDB lineage: Bacteria > Cyanobacteriota > Cyanobacteriia > Cyanobacteriales > Nostocaceae > Anabaenopsis > Anabaenopsis elenkinii. The sequence continues at coordinate 3,707,502 of NZ_CP063311.1, forward strand.
AACTTCATGTGTAGATACTTAATCCCTAAATGGTATTAGTGACGCATGAATGAAAGTATCTTGTTTGGTAGACTCCAGGTGAAAAAAATAATAGAATCTATCATTAACAGTTTTTAGCTAATCACTATCGCAAAGAAGGGGCATAGAAACGCGTGGGGCTTTTTAAGAAATTTCGATCATCGTGGGGTATGGGTATCGACCTTGGTACAGCGAATACCCTAGTTTATGTATCAAATAAAGGTATTGTACTTCAAGAACCTTCAGTAGTTGCCCTGAATCAAAATGAAAAGGTAGCACGTGCAGTGGGAGAGGAAGCGAAAAAAATGATCGGACGTACACCCGAAAATATGATTGCAATTCGCCCTTTGCGTGATGGTGTAATTGCTGATTTTGATATGGCGGAGCTGATGTTAAAACACTTTATCCAGCGGGTCAATCAGGGACATTCTCTGATTTCCCCTCGAATTATAATTGGTGTACCTAGTGGTATTACAGGGGTAGAAAGAAGAGCTGTAATGGATGCTGCTACAGAAGCTGGGGCTAGAGATGTTTATTTAATAGATGAACCAATGGCAGCCGCAATAGGAGCTGGGTTACCCGTTACGGAAGCAACAGGTAATATGATTATTGATATTGGTGGAGGCACAACAGAAGTTGCAGTACTGAGTCTCCAGGGGACTGTAATTAGTGAATCAGTGCGAATCGCTGGTGATGAACTCACTGAGTGCATCATAACATACCTAAAAAAAGTTCATAATTTGGTCATAGGAGAAAGCACTGCTGAAGAGATCAAAATTCGCATTGGTTCAGCCTATCCCACTAATGATAATAATGAGGCCATGATGGAAGTTCGTGGCTTACATTTGCTTTCTGGTTTACCCAGAACTGTCACCGTTAAAGGGGTAGAAGTTCGTGAATGTATGTTGGAGCCACTAGCAGTAATTATAGAAGCTGTGAAGCGAACCCTGGAACGCACCCCGCCAGAATTAGCCTCAGACATTATTGACAGAGGAATTATGTTAGCTGGTGGTGGTGCTTTGCTTAAAGGTATAGATACCCTAATCAGCAATGAAACAGGAATTGCTACCCACATTGCCCCTGATCCTCTTTGTTGCGTCGTACTGGGAACAGGTCGGGTGTTAGAAAACTTTAAACAGCTAGAACGCGTCCTCAATGTAAATACGAAGCAGATATAGTCACAAATATTCAGATATTTAGGTTATGGTTGGCATGAATTCATAATTTTAGGTATATATGGTTACTTTGCATAGAGGGTGGAATACTAAACTGCTACAACTCGGTTTACTAAGTGTAGTAGTGAGTAGTGCTTGGATGTTGAGACAGACTCAGGGTCATTTGCTGTTAGAAATGTATCAACTTTTTAGCAGTCCATTGCAAATTTTACAGACGAAACCGACCCCAGAAAAACGTAATGATGTCCGCTTGTTGGAGTTAGAAACGCGTATAGCTGATTTAGAAAATCAAAATGAACAACTACAAAATTTATTAGGTTATATTGAGAGGTCTCCATTCAAATCACCACCAATTCCGGCGCGGGTAGTGGGACGTAGTGCTGACAATTGGTGGCAACAAGTGATCCTAAATCGCGGCTCCAATGCAGGTATTAAAGAAGGCTTTATTGTCAAAACTTATGGTGGCTTGGTGGGTTTAGTAGAGACTGTAACTCCTAATACTAGTCGTGTATTGTTAATTAGTGATCTGAAAAGTCAAGTCGGTGTCAAAATTAACCGTACTTCATCTCAAGGGATTTTGCGGGGAGATTCTTCTGCGGAAGCTGTGCTGGAGTTTTATGAAAAAGTGCCAAATGTTCAGGTAGGTGATTTAGTATCTACATCTCCCTATAGTCAGAAATTTCCGGCTGGTGTGCCAGTAGGACGAGTTAAGTCTATAGATTTGCAGCAATCTGTAGCATCAGTGGCAAAAGTTGAGATATTTACGCCGATACCTTCATTAGATTGGGTAGCGGTATATCCGTTCGTACAGCTTAACGATTAAGTATTTAGTTTAACTCCCACAAAATATATGCTACGTGCTAGACTTGAGCATCCGATAGCTGAAAAACCCAGAATAAAAACTAAAAATTGAGTTGGATTTACTTAAAAAAATGCCTTCATTTAGCGGTAGTAAGCATAACAAGCCAAGAGGGCTACAACGAAAGTTAAAAATTTTATATAAGCCTCTTGCCCACTGGCATCCGGTTACACGTCAACTGCTAAATTGGGTAGTAACGGCTGGGTCTGTGCTGTTTTGTCTGCTGATGTTACCAACGCGGTCTGTAGGTATGGAATTATTGGGTATTGGGCCTGATTGGCTGTTAATTTGGGTGGTTTCTTGGAGTGTCAAGCGATCATTCTGGCAAGGAGTGTTAGCTGGGATAGTGCTGGGACTACTGCAAGATGCTATGACCTCACCTCACCCTACCCATGCCATTACTCTGGGTTTTGTGGGGGGGTTGACTAGTTTGTTGCAAAAGCCGCGTTTTATCCAAGAAGATTTTATTTCTATTGCTTTAATTGTCTTTGTGATGGCAGTTGTAGCAGTAACTATCTTTGGAATACAGTTAACCTGGATGAACAATGGTGATGGTGGGGAGAGCCTACGCAAGATCGAATATATTTGGGCATATCATAAACGTGTAGCTCTAGCTTCTGCCATTCTCAGTAGTCTGTGGGCACCTGTAGTTTATTATCCGTTAAACCTTTGGTGGCAGAAGATGAAGTTGTTAGAGCAGGGATAAAAATTCGGAATCGGACGGTGTCCAATTGAGAATTTGGGTAAGCGCTGGCAATTTTCATTCAAGCTAGAGTTGAGTAAGATACCACATAGTAAATAACCAACATGGATATCAGATATTACTGTTTAAGTATCACGGTAACAACAGCTAGCGTGCATAATATTGAAATTACCGCCCAAAATTATGGATAATTCGCGTGAAACCTACCCTATTGTATCTCTACCCCATAATCATCAGGAGAATGGGCTGATATTGCCAACTGAGAAGTCAGCCGAGGCGCGATCGCCAGTTGAATTGAATTCACCAGAGAAAGCCAGAATAGGCAGTGACTTTGACCGGGCTATGATGCAAAGGTGTTTGGCATTGGCTCGCCGTGCTTTGGGACGCACTTCACCTAATCCGCTGGTGGGGGCAGTTGTTGTTAAAAATGGCAATATTGTTGGGGAAGGATTTCATCCCGGTGCTGGTCAGCCCCATGCAGAAGTTTTTGCCTTGAACGCGGCGGGTTTTGGCACGGAATCAACTCAAGAGAATCAAGCTTGTGGTGCCACAGTTTACGTTAATCTCGAACCTTGTAATCATTACGGACGTACTCCCCCCTGTTCGGAAGCCTTAATCGCAGCTGGTGTGGCTAAAGTAGTTGTGGGTATAGTTGACCCCAATCCTTTGGTTGGGGGAGGAGGTATTGCGCGTTTACGTGCTGCTGGTGTACAGGTGGTTGTGGGGGTAGAAGCCGAAGCCTGTTATCAGATCAATGAAGCTTTTATCCATCGTATTTTATATAAACAACCTTTAGGGATTTTGAAATATGCCATGACTTTAGATGGTAAAATTGCTACTAGCTCTGGTCACAGTGCTTGGGTGACAAACCAAGATGCCCGTAGTCAAGTTCATCAACTACGGGCATCTTGTGATGCGATAATTGTTGGTGGTAATACAGTCAGAAAAGATAATCCTTACTTAACCAGTCATCAGGTAGCAGCCCATAATCCCCTGCGGGTGGTGATGAGTCGTCAACTCAACTTGCCTCAAGATGCCCACTTGTGGGATACTGCCGAGGCTCAGACTTTGGTGTTGACAGAGATGGGAAGCTCACCTGACTTCCAAGATTTCTTACGCCAAAAGGGGGTTGAGGTTGTAGAGTTGGCATCCCTGACCCCACACTGTGTTATGAAGCATTTATACGACCGCGGTTTTTGTAGCGTGTTATGGGAGTGTGGCGGTACTTTGGCGGCCAGTGCCATCGCTGAAGGTGCAGTACAAAAAATTCTGGCTTTTATTGCTCCTAAAATCATTGGTGGTAGTCATGCGCCTACACCTGTAGGTGACTTAGGTTTGATGATGATGAACGCAGCTGTGAATTTAGAAAGGGTTAGTTGGCGGGTCGTCGGGTCTGACTGCCTAGTTGAAGGTTATTTACCTCAAAAAACTCATAGTTAACATTTCACAGTCAATAGTTAGGACTATTGGCTGTACCTTTATTACACTATAGAAATTTAATACTGACGCTCATAAGCAATATCACGTATGAGGTTCAGCCGTGATTCGATGTAATCAGTGAGGCAATCAGCTTCTTGGGGATCTAATAACGCTTGCTTTGTAGTTTGTTTTACCAGCCATTGCACCAAGCTAGTATCGTCCATCTGCAATAAGATCCTGGTTTGAGAATTTTCCACAACAGACCAAAGCTGACGCAGAATTTTAGGAGTCATTAAGACCTCAAGTTTTATCGTGAGCTTAGCTTTCCTTAGATTACACAATTTAGCCGCCAGATTACGGCTCAATATACAACCTGAGACAAGTATTATTAAAAACTTAATAGAAGGATTTATAACTTTATTGCTGAATTGAAAGATTTAACAAAAAGTTACCGAAAGAGCATTTTTAGTATGCTATTGATGACGAATAGCTATTGTCTCGAGTTTCTGGCGATAATTTGAGTAGATATGACTAAAGTTAGTTAGTTAATTGAATTCATTATTTAACCCCGGTGGTCAACCGGGGTGTTAAAGTCAGGAATGTTTAACCAGGACTACCAAAACTATAGCATTTCCCACTTATTTTACCTGGTGAATTCTAGAAGATTGGGGATATTTATCCAGGATTTCGCCCCGATACGATGATAAAACCGACAGAATCAAGTCGAATCTTAGGCTGATGAATTCCCTCTAAAATAGCCGGAGTCAAAGCCTTTTCTATTTGTAATTCTTCGACCAGTGCTGAATCTTGATTTTGGCGATTTAGACGCAGCTGTAATTCCTCTAGTTTTTTATTTAATTTCTCCTTGGCGATTTGAGCATATTGTTGGTGCAATGTCATAAATTTATGATGCTGGAGCAGTAATTCTAGAGAATGATTACGCGCTCTATAGCAAAAGTCGCTCCACTGCTCAGGCTTGACAAAAGCATCAATCACTCCTAGGCGTTCTTTTGCCAAATTATAATCTCGAGATTGCTCATTCTTTCTATATTTATAAGGTCGTTGCAAGATATTTAAGAGTGATTGATCTTCAACCATACTGATGGAATGATTGCGACAATCAATAAAGATAGTTTCTAACACTGGGGGAAACACAGCATCAACACGCCGTTTCAAAGTCTCGTATGGGTAATTATCGAGTTTCTTGCTTGCTACAACCTGTTTGACAGCTTCTAAATTTGCTTCTAACACGTAATTACATCGGAAACCAAACCATTCCTTACCTGCTGCAGCATCCCAAGATTCATCGGTGCGCCATAGAGCAAAAGCTTTACCTCTATCATCCCAGTTGATATAGCTGATGAGTGCTTCTATTACTCCTTCGCCAATCCGAAATAGTTTAATACCTGAATTTTGGTTGGCTACCCGGCGATTATAAGTACCAAATTGTTCTGTATTATGATTAGCAAAGTAAGTTTTCAGCTCATCTAGAGAAACCAGGGTACGAGTTGTTGGTTGATAACGCTTAATTTCTGCGGAATTGGGATTATTAACTGACTTGAATCCTAATGCATCACATATCCAGCCTTCAATTGCTTGTTTAATGTCTACGTGATTAGCATCGTAATCATCGAGCTGTTGAAAGTATTGGCTAGTATTTTCATCGAGAATGTCAATTTCATCAAGAGCAGTTTGCTGGCTAATTTTGAAGCTTTCGGCGGTGATTTGTTGCTGAATCTGGTCAATCATCGCTAATAATCCGGCAGCACTTGATTTAAACAAAGCTGTTTCTAAGTCTGGGAGTTTCTCATCTACATAAAATTGTAGACTGGCGATTGATTGACCAAAAATGCCAAACCCATTTTTTAGAAGTTGATACCAAGCATTGTGTTGACTCTCTTCCAGGTATGGGCCAATCAATGCACAAGATTGAACTCCAACTTTGCTGCCAATGCGGTCAAATCTGCCAATTCTTTGCTCTAATTGATTAGGTGACCAAGGTAGGTCAAAGTGAATGAAGCAGTCGGCAAATTGGAGGTTGATTCCTTCCTCCCCAGAGCGATCGCACACTAAAATAAAACAGTTGGGGTTATTCTGGAATCTAGTTAAATTTTCAGCAACTTTTTCTCGTGTTTCACCAAATTGATAGCTGACGACTGTTTCGGTACCAAAGCTATGAATTAAACCTTGAACAATTTGTCGGCAAGATTGTACAAAACTTGTAAAAACAACAATTTTGGGTAAAACATCCCCAGGCATGGGTCGGCGAATTCTATGCTGTATCCTGGTGATTAATTCTGCTTTATTTCTGCGAATACTGCTGGGGATTTTGAAGTATGTAGCTAGCTGATTGAGTAGCACCGTGTTTAAATTTTCTGTGCGTTCTCCCTCATCTACAGGTTGACGCAGAATTTTTAAACAGGATTGCAAAATTTCTTCTTCGCCTGGGAATTGAGGGGTTGTAGTTAAGATGCGAAGATCATTTTCAGGGAATTCCGGGATGATTTGAGATGGGGTTTTACCCGTTAGACGTGCAGTAACTACTTGTTCTAAAATCCCTAACCAAGTACCAGAAGCTAGGAATAACAATAGAAAGATTCGTTGATATTGCTGCTCTTGAGGGGCGAGAGTACGCCATTTTTCCATGAGCTGGTGAAGATCAAGGGATCTCTCATCTAAATCATATTCTGCTTTTGGTGTCACATCCCGATCAAATATGACATCTTCCACCGCAGCGCGACGATTACGAAGGATACGACGATGTAGCCGATAAGTTTGGCTAAGGTGGGTACGAATAGCTCGGATAATTTCATCTTTCTGAGCAGGTTTAGCTTTTAAGCAATTTTCTAAATTGTTTAAAAGGTTGATAACATACTCATCATCAGGTAACAGATTTCGTAGTTCCTCGAGGTGAGTTTTGAGAACATCGACATTTGCAACTTCTGTCAAGTTGAGGATAACTCTACCAATTTCCTGACAATTTTGCACTCGGGCGCGAAACCCTGGCAAATCATTGAGTTTATAGGTAGTTGGGTCAAGCAGGTGCAGCATGGCGAGAAAATTCTGCTCGTGGTGAAGCACAGGAGTAGCAGATAATAACAGTAGGCGATCGCTTTTATGAGCCAGATTTTTACAAGACTCAAAACGCTGACGCACTGCTACATCCCTAGAAGTGGCCATAGCTGCAATATGGTGGGCTTCATCGATAATTAAGCAGCCGATATTGGCTTTCTGGTTGATTCTATGGATATCTTCAACCGGTAGCACCACCACCCGTTTACCAAAATGAGAGATGTAAAATTTATTTTCTAACTCACTTTGCCATTGTGGGAGCAAATATTGGGGAACCAGGACGACCGCACCTTTTTTTGGTTCATCCAGAAGGAATTGACGGAGAATGACACCAGCTTCGATTGTTTTTCCTAGTCCCACCTCATCTGCGAGTAAATAGCGTTGAATTGGGTCTTCCAGTACCCGGCGAACAACTTCGACTTGGTGGGGATAAAGTTCAATGTTGGCTGAAATCAGGCCTCTCATTCCATGGCTAACAGCCCGTTGCTGAATCAGAGATTTAACAAAAGTTAATCTTCTGTCATGAAAGTAGGGTGTTTCATGCCCTTTCATTGCCAGAGTTTCAATAGGGTCTGTAATGGGGATATTACAACGGACATAAATTTCTTGTTCCGTGGCAATTGTAGTTTTCTTGTCAGGTAAATCAATTTGATACATTTGTGTATCTTCATCCCAGTTACAAATTCGGCCAATTAACCATGTATCTTGGGTTGGTGAACTAATGTAACATCGAGTTTGAGGCTGAAGCCTAACTTGAGATAAGGAATCTAAAGGTAAAGTTTTTTGGAGGCGCTGACCTCCGGAACAGAAATACTCAACCATTACATTAGGTTGAGATATCTCAGTTACTTTTCCTACTCCCAAATAGTTTTGTTGTGACTGCACCAATGAACCAACATCAATCATAGTTACCGTTATCTGAAGATCCTAAGAAGCAATAGCAGCTCTCCAGACTAGCTTGATCAGCTAAATCTGGCAACGCCAGAAAATTTTCTCTGTGATTTGTAGCTAGAAAGCCTTGTGCAACTGATTGATACTGAGGGTCTGAGGCTATGATCAAGTCAGGAGAAAATCAAAGCAGGATGGTAACGATAGTTGTCTTAATGAACACTCTCATGTCACTGTTACTACTCTACATAGCTTGGCGAGTGTGGAAACTAAAGCAGTGGATAGGGAACATAGCTGATCAACTCAACACCTATGAACACAATGCTCATGTATTACTGTATCAAGCACCTGAAAAGATTGATATTAGCCAGGAAAAAATTTATAGCCTCCGCCAAAGAAACCAAAAGCTACAGGTACAAATTCAACAAGTACGTCAAATTATCAGTCTGCTATTGTTGTTAAAGGGATTCTGGGGTCGTTATTTTGGCGGAATCAGGTTGACATTAAGCAACAAAGTCAAGATTTTGAACTGATATCCTATCAGTTTCAATAAATTAGATAAAATGCCTGGAACTTACCAGGGTAAAAATCACACCTAAAAAGGAGAGAAACAATAAAATGTCTGATAACCGTTCTGGAGTATTTATTGGCGGTTTCATGCTGGGAGCTGCTATTGGCGCTTTAACTGGGTTGCTGGTAGCCCCGCGGACAGGGCGCGAAACCCGGAGAATTTTGCAAAAATCTGCTCATGCTATCCCAGACTTAGCAGAAGATTTATCAACAAGTGTACAAATCCAGGCAGATCGTTTCTCTGCGAGTGCCATGCGGAATTGGGATGATACCTTGGAGAAAGTACAAGAGGCGATCGCGGCTGGTGTAGATGCTAGTCAACGCGAGAGCCAAATCCTGAAGCAGCAACAAGCTAAAAAAGACTAAGATTCTGTTTTCCCGCAATTGTAAAGCTTATATCTGGCATCACCGTGATTGATCCCTTATTTTGGTTGGGACTGTCTTTATTATTAGTCGCCATCAGTTTGACTGCTGTTTTGGTAGCGGCCATACCGACTGTGCACGAGTTAGCACGTGCTGCGCGTAGTGCAGAAAAGTTATTTGATACTCTCTCACGGGAGTTACCACCTACCTTAATTGCCATACGCAAAACTGGCATGGAACTCACAGATTTAACAGATGATATCAGCGAAGGTGTACAAAGCGCTGGTAAAGTAGTCAAGCAAGTTGACCAAAGCCTGGATATTGCCAGAAAACAAGTTAAAAATGTGCAAATTAGCACTCGCAGCCTGGTTGTAGGCGTGAAGACTGCTTGGAAGAGTTTTACACGCCCAAAACCAACCAGACGAGTTGAACGACTAGCAATTAATGAAGCACCAGCAGCAACCTTGAGACAACGAGAAGTTCTCAAGCATAGAGAGTAGGTAGGGAGTAAGGGGTATGGAACTTCTCAATCCCAGTCCCCAGTCCCTAATTTCCATTTTCATAACTCAGCTTTGCTTAAATCCCTTAGATTAGAGTAAAGTAAACAAGTGTAAAGAAGTATTAGTTTTCCCATACTCTTTTAAAACAACTTGTTCACTTCTACTGTCTATATTTGTATAAGAACGTCCATGCAGTCTTGTTTTTGGCGAAGAACCCTGGTATCTATTGCTGTATTTTTACTAGCTGGGTCTATGTGGGTGATGCACTCCTTTCCGGCGTTAGCTTATGATAATCCTGACTTATTACCCAACTACCAAACTCCAGTTATAGATTTAGCTAAATCTCTCACAGATGTCCAAGAAGCAGAACTGGTGACAGATTTAGAAAAATTTGAAGGTGAAACTGGTTGGAAATTGCGAGTATTAACCCAGTATGACCGCACCCCTGGTCGCGCAGTAATTAATTATTGGAATTTGGATGATAAAAGTATTTTGTTAGTTGCTGATGCTCGTGGAGGTAACATTCTCAGCTTTAGTGTGGGGGATGATGTTTATGAACTTCTACCCCGGACTTTTTGGATAGAATTACAAACACGCTTTGGAAACTTGTATTTTGTTCGAGAACAAGGCGAAGACCAAGCCATTTTACAAGCCTTAAATTCAGTTAAGGCTTGTTTGCTTCAGGGTGGTTGTTCCGTGGTTCCTGGACTCCCAAGAGAACAGTGGATACTGACACTGATTACTTCCGTTGTGGGGGGGATAGTTTGTGGATTTGCAGCTCATCCCCAGAAGAAAGGACAGATTATTGCTTGGCAATGGGCTTTAATTTTTTCACCTTTGTGGGGAATTTTGTTTATTGCCTTTGGTATTGGACCGGTGGTGACTCGGACGAGCGATTGGTTACCTCTGATTCGTAATATCTCCGGTTTTATAATTGGGGCTTTAGTGGCTTACCTGTCTCCGGGGTTCACTCGTTCTTCTAATGCTGAGTCGTAAATTTATAGTAGATTTATAGGTGCTGAGTAATAATGGAAATCCTCAGCACTTAGGGTTCTACTCTCGGGCGACGGCGGCGTGGTGTTTCTGGTTGTTTCTTACGCAAGCGGCGACTGACTTCACTAAAGAAATCCCTGCGGACATAAGGATAGTCATTCACCCACAAGTCATGACTGGGAATGTATACATCACTGAACTCTTGAATACTGCTCAAATCAGAACTGTTGGACATGACAATCATTTCGGCGATTTGACCACGAGCAATAACTTTGTGTGCATTCCGCAGTGGTGCTTGTAACTCTACGGCAAATCCTGTATTATCACCGATTTCTAGGTTAATTCGTTTTTCGCGATTTTCAACAATTACTAGTTCACCTTTACTGTTGACGGTTTCTTGTTTACCTATTAATTGGTCTGTAATCCACCAATCAATAATTCGACCCCGAAAAAAGCCGCTGTACTTATAACGGCGGCATTTTGCATTGCGGACACTGGCTTGAAATACGGGATACCACAGCCAAAAAAAAGCACCCATTACCCCTATAAAAAATGTAATGGGGCCAAATTCTAGCTTCAACAGTACTTCCCCTATGAGAATTACAGCTACGGCAATTACAGAAATTAACAGTCGCTGCAAAAAATTTGAAAATTTACCCGCGTAGTACTGGTATTGTGAGCCAGTAGCAATTAGGGGGATGAGTTGTTCAAATTTTTTCCGAGTCAGTGGGACTAACATAATTACTGAGTTTGAAGGTTAGAGGATTTTTTCTAATCCATACACTAAGGACTTTAACTGGGAGATTTTGCGAATTGCTAACAGCACTCCTGGCATATAACAGGAGCGATCGCTTGTATCATGTCTTAATGTATAAATTTGACCAGGTGCGCCAAAAATAACTTCTTGATGGGCTATGAGTCCCGGGAGGCGTACACTATGAATTCTGATTCCTTCTGCGGCTAAACTACCTCTAGCTCCTGGTAGTTTTTCTGTCTCTTCTACAACAGCAGCATTAAAAGGTTTACCGATTTCTCCTAGTAACTGTGCTGTTTGAATTGCGGTACCACTGGGAGCATCAGCTTTTTGGTTATGGTGGAGTTCAATAATTTCTACATGGTCGAAATATTGGGAAGCTGTGAGTGCAGCTTGTTGTAACAACACTACGCCAATGGAAAAGTTGGGAATAATCAGACAACCGGTACTAGCCTTTTCGGCAAAGTCGGCTAAGTCGTTGATTTGTTCTGGACTTAAGCCGGTAGTACCGACCACTGGACGAATACCATAGGCGATCGCACTGCGAACATTATCATACACTGCATCAGGATGGGTAAAGTCTACCATCACCCCTGGAGGAGACTGTCTATCACCAGCTACGTAACCTAGCATAGATTCTAGTTGGTTGGTGATGGGGACTTCCAACGGTTCGCTTAAACCTACCAATTCACCAGCATCTTGGTCTTGATGTTCTGGACTGGTGTCAATTGCAGCGACTAAGTTTAAATCTGGCGCTTGTGCCACTGCCTTAATGACTTCGCGGCCCATTTTGCCTGCTGCACCGTTGACAATAACTGGAATAGGAGCTTGATTCGTCATGTTTAGAGAAATACTTTATAAGGCAATTGTAGAGAATTTTCTGATTACTAATGGGTAATTTTTAATTAATGATAGATTAGGAGTGCGTAAATCGTGGTTAGGCAGTCTCAAACTAGCACTAGAAGCGGCTACAGGTCTTAGCTGTGGGTATACACCACCTGACTACCAATTCCATGGGATAATCAGGATTCCCTTGAAAGTCAGAGGGATTTATGTGACAAATTATATGAGAATGATTATTATATAAGATATGAGTATACCAATGATTACCGTTGTTGCTGGCCCGGCTGGTTGTGGCAAAACTACTTGGATTTGTCAACAGCTAGGTAATACACTGTGTGCGGAAAACGTCATTTATTTTAGTCCTGGAAGTGGGAATGTCCCCATTGACCAAGTACGCCTAAGTGCTGAATTTCCAGAGGCGAAAGTTTTTACTGATGGACAAGAAGTAGAATTTCTCAACCAACTAGCAGGCGCACAGAAGATTTATATAGAAATAGGATTTTACTTAGAACTAGGAGCAATTAACCAAATTATCGGAAATGTACCATACCAGTCTGTAGCAATATTACCATCACAGCTGAAAGATTCGGAATATCACAGCTGGGGAGAAAAAATTGTCAAAGGGCTAGATATTGAAACCAGTATTGCCCAAAATCAGATTTGGCGATCGCCTGCCAGTGGGGAAATTATCGACGAAGATAGTTTAAATGAGTTTTGGTATGAACTATCTCACGGTGCTTATGGTAAAGTCAGCCGTGCTAAGGGAATTTTTGACGTTGCTGATGGTAGGGCGCTATACGCGGATTTTGTGGCGGGTGTAGGGATAACAGATTTTTTAGAATTAGACTTACCACGCCACTTAGAAGGTAGGCCGCGGCGATTTAGTGGCTTAGAAATTTGGGGACAAAACTTGGACGAGTCCGCTATGAGAGAAACATTACAAGATTGCTATTTGTCAGACGCAGCGATCGTACAATACCAAGAACAAGTAAAACACATTCTATTTGAGGAGAGTATACAGTGAAAATAGCAGTCATGTCATGTATTCATAGCAACTCTCAAGCCTTAGATGCCGTCTTATTAGACATAGACCGGCAAAAAGCTGATAGAATTTTTTGTTTAGGAGATTTAGTAGGCTATGGTCCTGATCCCAATGGGGTAGTTACCCAAATTCGTTCTCTAAATATCCCCACCTGCGTAGGCTGTTGGGATGAAGATATAGTAGAAGGCTTGAATGCTTGTGATTGTAGTTACCCCTCCTTATTAGCTGAGAAACGGGGAAAAATTGCTCACGAGTGGACAAATAAAGAAATACATCCAGAACACCGAGAATTTTTTGCCCAACTACCCCACAGTTTACGTCAAGAAAATTTAGCTTTCGTTCATGGTAGCCCCCACAGTAATCACGAGTACCTGTTACCAGAACTTGACGCTTTTTCTGCATTAGAGCGGGTAATGTCCACAGATGCTGATGTGCTTTTTTGTGGACATACCCATGTACCTTATGTCCGTGATTTAGATGCAAGTAGTTTACAAATTCGTGTCCAAGGACAGGAAAAAATAGCGGAAGAAATCAGCTTTAACACCTCTTTGAAAAGGATTATCAATGTTGGTTCTGTAGGGGAACCGCGACATGGGCGCCCTAATGCCACTTATGTAATTTACGACACAGAGACACAAGAGGTGAGTTTGCGGGAAGTACCTTATGACTATCACAAAACCTGTGCTGCAATTGTTGACAAGGGTTTACCAAAAATATTTGCTTGGCGTTTAGCCCAGGGTTTGGAATTTGCGGAAAGGGCTGATGACCCGACTCATGTTTGTACTCGTTAAAATCTAAAATCCAAAATTTGTATGACTAAGTGGGCAATTTTAAGCGGAATTGAAGGAAATTTGGCAGCCTATGAGGCCGTCATGGCTGATATTAAACGTCAGGCTAATGTGGAAGCGTTGTATATTTTAGGTGATTTAGTAGGGCCTAGGCGCGAAACTGAACAGTTAGTCAAACGGGTGCTGACTCCCCGGAGCGGAGAACTAGAACCACTGATTTGTAAAGGTTGGTGGGAAGAACAATGTTTGATTCTGCATGGACTGGGAGGAAGTAGCGAACCTACAGAATTGATGGCGAAATATGGGGGAGAAACAGTTCAATTGCTCTGGGAATGCGTTTCCCGTCCCATGGCACAATGGTTAATGAAACTAGACTTTGGTTTCTTTGAACTTGATTGTTTGTTAATTCACGGTACAACGGTAGCAGTTGACGAGGAACTTACCCCAAACACTTCTCCAATTCAAATGCTAGACCGCTTGTCAAGAATGCAAGCTAATAATTTGTTTTGTGGTCGTTCTGGTTTGGCTTTTCAATATCAGCTACAAGCTGGGTCAATTACCACGGGAGTCACAACTCTAGATAGTCCAGCATCTCCCCAAACTGTGCAAATCTCAGAGCGTCAGGTTATCGGGGTGGGTAATGTTGGCAAAAAGCCAGGGGAAGCAATTTATACTCTATATAATTCAGGGACGAATCATGTAGAATTTAAAACAGTCCGTTATGGGCTGGGTAAGGGTTTTCAGTCCCGGTCGGATGTTAAAGCTCAAATAGCTAGTAACTGATTAAGAACTCTTTTCGGCGCAACCTTCCAAAACCATATCCCTTTGAATAAAAAGTGCGGAGTAAGGATATAAGTTATCTGACATTCCATCGCTACAAGCATCAACTTTTCTAATAATTAACATAGTGTTGCTGTTGTTTTGCAGTTTATAGACTCTTACCGTGTCTGGGAGACGTCCATCAGCGGACAATGGTATGACATAAGGAAATGTTTGCTTTTCCCCCCTGTCAAATGAATAATAGACAATTCCAGTGTGGCTGACCTTGACACTCCAAAATGGTTCAGTACCAAAAGCTTGAAATTCCTCACTATCGGGGATAGTAATTCTAGGGATAAGTCGAATATTGTTATTATTAATACTTATATTTGGGACGTAAGCAGTTAGTCCCAATAACAAACTGTAAAATATCCAATTTTTCAAAACAAATTACCTCTAATTCTCAAGTAATTATGTCTCAAGCAGAATTACTGTAGCTGTAGCCCATGGGGTGTACAAATTTTAAGTTTACTATTGATTTACTCGAGTTACTTATGCCGAAAGCGATTTGGAATGGTACTGTGTTAGCCCAAAGCGATAACACAATTGTGGTGGAAGGTAACCATTATTTTCGCCCTGAATCTATTAATGAGGAATACTTCCAAGAAAGTAATACCCACACTACTTGTCCGTGGAAAGGTTTTGCTAGCTACTACAGTATTGAAGTTGATGGACAAACCAACAAAGAGGCAGCATGGTACTATCCTAGTACCAAGGAGAAAGTTAAACATTTTGAAGGCTATATCGCTGTCTGGAAAGGTCTAAAATTCGCAGCCTAGTTATTATTTCGCATTGGTAACACTTGCGACTTATATTCTCTATGTTTTAGCGATATAATTTTACCTGTGGAGCAAAATATATGGTAAAGGAATTTTATTAAATACTGTATATTTTGCTCAGTATGAAATTAACTCCGGTCAAATTGACAATATCATTGCGATATTACTGTTTTGGGAACATTGCCAATAATTTCTGCCAGGGTGTTTAATAATTCTTCCTCTTGATAAGGTTTACGAAAATAAGCCTCGGCTCCTAATTGCATGGCTAATTCTCGATATTGACTGCTACCGTGAGATGAAATCATCACAACTGGAATGTTTTTCATCTCAATATCTGTTTTGATGTAACCTAAGAAAGCATAACCATCAAGACGGGGCATTTCAATATCACAAATCACTGCTGCAACTTTTAAACCACGTTGCAGTTTTTCTAAGGCATCTTGACCATCTTGAGCTTGTTCCACTTGATAACCTCCTTTTTGTAAAGTCATGGTTAAGAAGCGACAAACATTAATTGAATCATCGACAATTAAAATTGTACTTTGGTGATCATCAATTTTCCCTAGTGGTTCATGGTGATTAAACAAAGGTATATCTGTTCTTAACCCGAATGATGATAATTCATTGTTCTGAGGAGTAGCCTGGTGAGTTGCAACCAAATGCAGTAACTCGTTGGCATTAACTAATAGTAATACTCGTCCATCACCTAAAATTGCACAGTGACTCAAGCCTGTGGGTAAAGATATATGACTCTCAACTTGGCGAATAGCTACTTCTTGCTCACCCCAGCAACGGTCTACTTGGATAGCTACGGGCTGATGATTACCTTTGAGGATTAAGACGCTGTTAGCTTTAATGACTGGGGGTGTTTCCAGTTCTGGGTTATTATACTGTAGACAATTAAACTGAAAATAGCCGCTCAAGTTAACCAATGGTAGGGTATTTCCTTGCCAATTGAGAAGGTCGCTACCTGCCATTGAGAATACTTGCTCGTTTTGCAGTAAAAATATTTCGGCAACCACTTCTGTGGGAAATGCCAATAACATTTTATTGCTTTCTACCACGATAACTCTGGCTACGGATAGTGCCAATGGTACTGTTAAGGTAAAGGTAGTACCTACTCCTAATTCTGTATCAACTTTAATCTCTCCCTTCACTGATCTGAGGTTATTACGTACTATATCCATGCCAACACCGCGACCAGATAAAGCAGTGACTTGCTCGGAAGTGCTAAAGCCTGGTTCAAAAATTAGTGATAATAGTTCCTCGTCGCTGGCATTAGCTAGTAAAGTAGCATCTAATCCCATTTCTACAGCGCGGGCGCGGAGGGTTTCTAAAGAAATACCCCTACCATCATCACGCATAGTAATAATTATGCGATTACTACGATGGCTAGCTGTAATTTCAATTAATCCTTGTTCTGGTTTACCTAAAGCCCGACGAGTAGCCGGATCTTCAATACCATGATCAAAGGCATTTCTTAATAAGTGCATAATTGGCTCATTTAAAGCCTCTAAAATGCTACGTGCAATTAATGTGTTTTTACCTTCAACTTTTAATTGAACTTTTTTACCATACTCAGAATTAAGATCATGTAATGCTCTGGGAAAACGATCCACTAAATCTGAGAATGGACGCATCCGAATATGATTAATTTTTCTGCCTAATTGTTTGGACGTTTGATTAAGTTTGCGATAAATCTGATCTGTATCATCAACGCTTAATTGGATATCAGTTGTGAGTTCTTGTAGATCCACAATATTTTCCATAATTTGATGCGATCGCCGGTTAATTTCCTCATGGCGATCTATTTCTAAGGTAGGGAATTTTTCTATATATCTTCGCTGATATTCTCCTACTGTTTCCAGTCGGTTGGTGTTCCCAGATTGATATGAAATTTTCTCATATGTTGTCTGTAGTTGATAATTTTCTCGCTCTAGAATTTGGAGTCCCTGATGTAAACTACCCACGAGTTTACGGAGTTTTTGCAGTTGGAAATTTAAGCCATTGCGCTGGACAGTTAGTTCCGCAAATAAATCATTAATTTGATCAAGTTGTTGAATAGGAACTCTTACAGTATTTTCTCTGGTTTCCCAGTCTTTCGCTACACTATTTTTCTCCTCTGTGTGGGTGACAGATGTATCAGCTAGGCTGGTAATTCCTGTAGAGGATATTTTATGTTCTGTTCGTATTACCTCTGTTGGTGTCTGTTTTTCTTTAGCTGTATAAATATCCGCTTCACTCAGATAGATTTCGGTGGGTAAATTCTCTGCTTGATTTGTCAATACCAAAGCTTGAGATCGCCGCCATGCTTGCAAAGCTAACTGGGCAACTTCGGGAATGCGATCGCCGGTGACAGTGCTG
Organism: Anabaenopsis elenkinii CCIBt3563; assembly: GCF_015245355.1. GTDB lineage: Bacteria > Cyanobacteriota > Cyanobacteriia > Cyanobacteriales > Nostocaceae > Anabaenopsis > Anabaenopsis elenkinii. The sequence continues at coordinate 3,725,451 of NZ_CP063311.1, forward strand.
ATATGATGGCCTATGGAACCACAAAGACTTGTAAAGGCTGGTAACTGTAGTATTTCTCCCAAACCTCCCAATTCTGCCGCCATGATCGCCACTTCCTCTTGTAAGCAAGGCTGGGAGGTATCTGCCAATACAGACTCCAAACGCTGCAAACATCCTTCCACCTCCGTTTGAAACAGCATAGGGATAATATCTTGCCCATCTTCGGGTGATAGAATGGTGGCAGCATCTTCAGGAGAGGGTTCACCCAGGTGCTCTCGGAGTTCGTCAAATACTGGATAACAAAAACTATCTAACCACTGCTGTTCGATCTCATTTCCTTGTGATAGGGATTCTATGATTTGCCTGAGCCAGTCAACTGTTGAAAGTAATAAATTTTGTGTGTTTGGGTCAATATCACGGGAATTTTTGCGAGTTTTGAGAACTTTAAAAGCATCTTCTAGGCGGTGGGCTAAATCACTGAGATTCCGATATCCCATCATCCCAGCGCCGCCTTTGATTGAGTGAGCCGCTCGTAGTGCAGCGTTAATTCTCTCCAAGTTGATGCGCCTACTGGTGTCTATTTCGAGCAACACTGCTTCTAGGATATTGAGATAGTCTTTTGCTTCTTCCAGAAACTGCATCTGGATTTCTAATTCTTTATCCTTTGACATAATTCTTTATGTTCTCTTCCAATATTGAAGACAAATATGGCCACTCTTATCTACAGGGAGCATCCCGAATATGCACAAGACAGTTTTGAGCATCATCTCCCACATCCTTGTGTCTCTCCAGCAAAGTGACAGTTTTTAACCCTGTATCTTGAGAGGACAAAACATTAAAAAGAATTATCTCTGGTTCATATGTGAAAAATTTACTATCAAAGAAAAAAACATTTTTATTTCCCATGGCTGTGAGTATGACCTCTTCTACCAGTTCTTATTGTAAAACCATAGGTAACACAGTTACTTTCAAAAACATATGCAATTTCCTAACAGAAAATTCACAGCACCTTGAAAGTTGCGACTGCGTCTTGTAACTGCTGGGAAATCTCCACAGCTTTTTGTAAAGATTGGGAAACCACACCGGAAGAATCACGGGTATGTTGGGAAATAGAGGCGATTTGTTGCATTAACTGACTGACTTCTTGGGATGTTTGTAACCCAGATGTAGTCGCATTACAGATTGATTGTACTAAAGAATCTATTTGCGCCGATACATCCAAAATCTTACTGAGGTTTTCCTTGGCGGATGCCACCATTTTTGTGCTTTCCACTACTTGGGAAGTTCCTATTTCCATGAACTGCACGACTTCGGAAGTTTCCCGTTGAATATTCTGAATAATTTGCTCAATTTCTTGGGTGGCGTTGGCGCTACGGATGGCTAATTCTCCTATCTCTTCGGCTACTACAGCAAACCCTTGTCCTTCCTCACCCGCGCGGGCTGCTTCAATACCTGCATTGATAGCCAGTAAATTAGTTTGGGTGGCAATTTGGTTAATTAATGACACCACCCGGGAAATTTGTTGGGAAGAATCCTCTAACCGTTGAACTTTCTTAGTAGTATCGTTAACTGTTTCCTTTAAACTGAGGATGTTTTGCACTGTCAAATCCATTGCTTCTGCGCTGTTGGTGGCATTTTTAGTAGCATTGTGGGCAACAGCAGCAGCTTGTTGAGCGTTTTCCGCTACGCTTTTCATAGAAACAGTCATTTGGTCAACAGCATCCAAGGCGCAGCTGATTTCAGCGGATTGGGTGAGTGCTGCTGCTGCTAGTTGACGAATTGCGGCTTCGTTAGTACCAATTGACATATTTACTTGGGTAGCAGCTGTTTTTACCTGGGTGACAATGTCCCGGAGATTTTCGACAATGGAGTTAAAAAAGTCGGCAATGGTACCAATTGCTCCGGTTGTCACCTCTGCACGTACTGTCAGGTCACCGCTAGCAACACTTTCTACTTGATTAATTAGTTCTAAAAGTTGCATTTGCAGTGTTTCGTTAGCACCTTGTTCTTCAGTATTGCTGCTTGTTTGAATAGTCTTTTGTTTAGTTAAATCCTCTATTTGCAGGGCTAGTTGATAAATATTTGCATGGATTAGTTGTAAATCATCTTGCCTGGTTCTATTTTTAGGCTCATCGATTTCAACTTGACGAATTTTTGATAATTCCCCAGATGCCTTTACAATTTCCCGTGTGGTATAGCTGGCTAACCCAACTATGATTGCCACTGTTATTAATACGATCAGGATTGTTAGTATTATGGGGCTACTGATTATTTGTGGTAATTCTCTTGTAATACTAGGCTGTGGTTGTTCGTCTTGAGAATAGCGAATCAAGTCACCTTGACCATTGACTATGGCAATTATGTCATTATTTGCTATGGTATTTGTGAATACTGAGCTCATCTGAAGATATTCAGATGCACTCAATGACCTTGTAGTTGTTTGCCCTAGGTTATGGAAGGATGGAAGGACAAAATAAGCGATCCCGCTTACCCCTATTGTTGGTATGGTGGTGATAGTCATGGCTAGAATTGTTTTTTTGATCAATAACCTCCCTTGTTTTAAATGTCCCCGGAAAAGATAATTATATTTTGCATAATCCTTGTTGGATTTTTGTACTTGGATCTCGGTAATTTGCCTATGTAAAATAGAAGACTCTGGATTTTGATGGTTACTAATTTGCTTCATAGTTATTTAGCTACAGATAGTTTTATTCGCTATAATGGAGGTAGTAAAAAAACGTAAATTATTTATTTACACCTTCTCACTGGATAAAATTGGGGAATTTATAATACTAGAGGCATCCAATACCAGGCACATTTCTGGTTGGTAAAAAACACCTTGCAGATAAGGCTGTAAATTAGTGGTTACTTTTCCTATGGGAGAGTATATCTTATCAGGTATCAACTTACTTATACCTATTATCTCTCGTACAACTAAACCTAAAACCACAGATTTTACATTAATGACGATGACATTGTATTGCCGACACCTAATATTTATAGACTCTAAATCGAGCATTGTTGGTAAATGGATTACCCAAATTATATGACTGCGCCAGTTCATCAATCCCAATACACAGGGTGGCATATTAGGTATGGCAGTGACAGATTCTACAGGTAATATAACTGCTTCTTGAGTATGATTCATGCTCATCAGAGCAGTTGTTTGTTGATTTAACTTAAACTTTAGATATAAATCACCCGTGTTACTGTTGTTGTCTTTGGCAGAAAACAAACCGTTGAAATTATTCATTATTTGATTGCAGGATAACTGATTTGATAGCACGGAGTAACTGTTCCCTTGTATATGGCTTAGTCACATAGGCATCAGCACCTTGTTTCATTGCCCATAATCGGTCAATTTCTAGATTTTTGGAACTGCAAATAACTATTGGTAATTTTCGAGTCGCTGGATTTTTTTTCAAGGAACGGCATAACTCAAATCCACTCATTCCCGGCATGACTACATCAGTAATAATTGCATCTAGCGGTTCTGAACTAGCTTTTTCCAACGCTTCTTGGGCACTAGTGGCATGAATGACATTATAACCACTATCTTTGAGATAATGGCTCATTAGTTCTAATTCGCTGGGTGAATCTTCGACAATCAGTATTGTTCCCACTAGGATAATAGTCATACTAAAATTTTCTCAAGATGAAACCGATCTGATCAGATGGATGTGTATAGACTATTCCAGATGCTTAAACAACATCTTGAGTAAACCTTCTTGTGTGAAGGGCTTAGTTAAATACCCAGAGGATCTGACTATTTTTGCCTTGGCTTTGTCAATAAATCCTTTCCTACTCGTTACCATGATAATAGGGATGTTCTTTAAATCTGAATGCCTCCTTAATAAGGAACACAATTCAAACCCTTGTAAATTAGGCATTTCTACATCCAGTAAAATTATATCTGGTTTACTACGTATAATTTTCATTAAGGCTTTTAATGGATCATTGATGGTCACCACTGAAAATCTATCACCTTCCAAAAAAAGTTTGATAGAGTCTAATATTGTCTGACTATCATCGATACAGACAACTGTATATACCTTTTTTCTCCCAAATGTCTGCGAATTGCCATAATTCTTTTTGTCAGCAGTTCGAGTATTTTTTCTGGGAGTGAATTCTGGGGAATTGAGAAATTCCGACGGACTCTTTTTAAGAGGTAAAACCGGGTAACCTTGGCTAGCAATAACTGATGAGTCAATATTTAGTTGATTTCTTAACTGCTTGTAACAGTATTCAACTAGTAAACGCAAATCTAAATGGCAGAATTTTGGTAATTCCTCCCAGCCCTGCTCAATAGAAAATTGATAATTTCCCTCTTTTACGGTCAAAAATGTTGCTAGGGCTTCTTGGGATAATTGAGATATCAGAGTTTCTGCTTGGGCGGGGGTGATACGTTCCTGCCGTACCAACCAGCAAATTGCTTGATAATCTGCATATGGTATGGACTGACTTTCATTTTTTGGTTCAAACATGAGCCTGATTTGCACACGGGTGGCGCTGTCTAGAGTGGAAACTCCTTGACTTAAGCTGTATAAGTGATGATCAAGGCGCTCAAATAATCTATCTGAATAAGATGCGTAAGTTAGTTTACCTTCCTCTATATTAATTAACCAGGAAGCCATTTGAGTATATACGCGTAAGTTCCCAGTAGTATAGCGCCCGGTCAGTTGAGCTAACAGAGATAAGGGATGTAGTTTTTGGGGTACTGGGTGACTAGTTACAGAAGTTATGTTCATGTTACTTTTATTTCCTCACCTTTGTCTGATCGAACTATATGTATGATGCCCTTGCGAGTAATATGTGAGATGAATGCCATGGTATGCAATAATGTCCATTGGATCATCACTTGTAATATTGGCACATTTTTATCAAGGTGGGCTGGTATCCATATTGTTAATTTTGGTGTTTAAGATATGGAGATAATAGCAGCATAATAACATGAGCAAAGCTGCTATGATATCTCCGTAATAATCAGGCAGAATCATATTTTTCGTGGCAGAATTACTGTATGATCAGGCATACTTTGATTACATATGCCTATAGAGCGGAAACTATGCCTGTTTTGAGACCATGGAAAATAGGCGGTGACGACTAAAACTATCGGTTAGTTCGGTTAAGCACTGATGACCGCACTGAGTAAACACACATAATAGATGGTGATTCTCTCAGGATTCCTCGGAGACTCATAATTATTTGGTTAGTTATAGAAATTAATTTAATACTTGTAGTCCCAGATGTGGGATAGCTGAGATTTAATTATTGTTTGTAAAATGCGGATGAAAGGACTTGAACCTTCACTCCTGTCGGAACTAGAACCTAAATCTAGCGCGTCTGCCAATTCCGCCACATCCGCATCAGAATCTTATCATAGCACGAAAAAATCCTTATGGGTAGAGAAAATAAAAAAATATTTTCCTCCTACCCAATTATTGCCCTACATCACGGCTACACGGGGTAAGCGATGCTTGAAGCCGCAGAGAATTTCCCAAGAAATAGTGTTTAATTTTTCGGCCCAATCGTTAGCGGAGATGGTTTCGCTTCCTTGTTCGCCGAGTAGGGTGACTATTTCCCCCGCTTGTAAGTCTGGAATAGAGCTGACATCAAGCATCAACTGATCCATTGTAATCACCCCAATTTGTGGTACGCGCTGACCACGAATTAAAACCTGGATTTTTTGGGAAAGATTACGGGGGACTCCGTCAGCGTAACCAATACCAACTACGGCTAGTCGGAGGTCGTGGGGAGCGATAAAATGTTGGCCGTAACTAACCCCAGTACCGGCGCTAATTGTTTTGACGTGAGTCACTCGCGCTTTGAGTTGGAGAACAGGCTGGAGGTTAATCCTATTTTTTAAATGAGGCGCTGGATAAAGTCCGTAGATGGCTAAACCTGCGCGGACAATGTCGTAATGTAGCCCAGGATTGGTCAGTGTGGCGGCTGAGTTAGCTAAATGCAAGCAAGGTAGATTGATTCCCTTGTTTTTGATTTGGGCGATCGCCTGGTCAAATCGTCTATGTTGTTCTTCCATGAAGGTAGTGTCAGGATGATCCGCCGTTGCCAAGTGGGAATAAATGCTAGCAATGTGAAGGTGAGGTAAATTCTGTACTAACTGCACAAACTCAAGGGCTTCTTTCCAGTCAGTTCCCAACCTAGACATTCCCGTATCTAACTTAATGTGTATGGGTAAAGGAGAAGTGTAATTAATTGCTTCTAAAACATTGGAAAAAATCAGCGCGTGTTTAGGACTGCACAGAGTTGGCTGTAGTTTCCAGTGGGCGATGGCGTGAATTTGCTCTGGTGTGTGGGCTGCGCCCAAAATCAAAATGGGGGCTTTTATCCCGCCTTCCCTGAGTTGAATACCTTCTGGAACTGTGGCGACTCCCAACCAACTGGCTCCTGATTGCAGTGCTGTTTGAGCAACTGTGACCGCTCCATGTCCATAAGCATCAGCTTTGACTACCGCCATCAACTGGGTACGTGGCAATATAAACTTTACTAATTGCTCCACATTGTGGGATAACGCCCCTAAATCAATTTCTACCCAAGCCCGTTGCGAGAACCAAGCATATGTATCACGCTCCTGACTATCCGCAAAACTAGGGGTTTCTCTGCGACTGAACATTGCACTTAACTCCTATCACACCACTAGACCCTGGCCAAGTTCTCCGATTATTCTAGTTTGCTACCCTTAAGGCTATATCAATTGAATCAGAAAACTTGACCCTTGTTCCGGGAGTTATTATCAGGTGTTCAACTAGAATTTATCTATTTTATTTTTTCATATTTCTTCCTTATCAATTATATTATACACAATCTAAAATTTTTAGTCAACCCCCAGCATCTGATCAAGTAACAGAGGGATTCACGATTGTTTGCAGCGAATATAAAGCGAATATAAGTCGTAGTAAGTATGTTTAATACAGAATCAAAATTGGCATGGAATGGGAAGATATTCTTTTTTTTGGTGGGAAGACCTACCAAGGTAAGAAGCAGTGATCGTGATATCTCATTCCTACAGACAACCTTAAGGATACTCAACTTATTACTAGGTCTGAGTTTCAGTCAATAAGTGCTTGATTGACTTAAATCCCTGAAACCCTTGCTAGACAATAAATATACTTTAGTTTACAAATTAGCGCTGAAACTAGAATCCCCTGGTTTGTAACCATGGGTAGTGTCAACGTGCAGTTATGAACGTATAAATTATCCTCATCTCCCAATCAGAGTATATTTGTGTTAATATATATGAAACTAATACCTCGAGCGTTAACCAATGGGGAAGGTTTTAGTCCTAAACGCCTCTTACGAACCGCTCAATATCACGAGCTGGCGTCGCGCTGTGATTCTGTTAATTAAAGGCAAGGCAGAACGCGTTGAACATAACGGTAAGTTTCTGTATACAGATTTTCCGTTGCCTACTGTAATTAGGCTGCGTCATTATGTGCGCGTGCCCTACAAGGAAATTCCTCTCACTCGTCGAAATATTTTGCACCGTGACAGCCACTCTTGTCAATACTGCGGCTATGTCGGCGACGATTTGACACTAGACCATGTCATACCGCGATCGCGCGGCGGAGGTGACACCTGGGAAAATATTGTCACTGCTTGTGTCCGTTGCAACGTCAAAAAAGGTAACCGTACACCCTACGAAGCCCATATGCCTTTGCGTCATCCCCCACGCCAGCCCTATAGTAGCCTTCATTTTGAGGTCAGTAAACATCTCAAGAGCGGACTGCACAACGAGTGGCAGAAATATGTGATTGGTCTTTGACGCTCCAGCAATGATTAGTCACACCCAAGGCAATTAATTATCACCTGTTGCGGGGGGAAATCCTGCTTGATCATCTGGATGTGTTCTGGTGCCAGATTTCAGAGGCTGTTTTGCCACAGCCAAGAGAACATGATGGCAAATATAATATTTAGCAGAGGTGATCTCTATGAGCCACCGGTTTATCAGCGGGGGAGATAGGCAATTACCAAATTTATGGGCCATGAAAATGTTAAACTATTGTCATAGCGGTAAAGCTGACAATATCAACATTTTAGGGTGGTTGACTAATATGATGGTTAATTATATCCATGGTTGGCATTGCGTAGGCATACTCGGACGTGCTACGTCAACTGGATACATCTAACAGCATGAACCATGGTAGCAAAAATCCTAAATCTTTTAAACATGTAGGACTCTTAGCACTAATTTGATTGTATCTACCATGCAACGCCTTAGAGCAGTGGTTGTCGGCTGGTGGAAGTGTTCAAACTTTCAGATGGAGAAAGGATACTTAGTCTCTAGGGAAGACCGATTAAGTTAGAATCGCCTTAACTTTACTGGGGCAGAGTGTCAAATCAACCATACATACTGTATATATAGTACCTAAGAATATTTTCAAATAACGTAGTCAGAGGTAACCTGACAAAAAAGTATAAAAATATGCAGAAATTTCTGCCAGTGGTGAAAAAGGTCTAACAACTATAGTTGCCAGTCTTATTGAAAATTTAAAAAAATAACCAGAGAAAAGTACGGTAATTTTAGCAGACTGTTGACTAATTGGATAAATGGAAAATACACCCAGATAAGTATGCCAACAAAGCTATATTTTTGCGAATATCAGAATGTATCTCGAAATACGTTGAGTGTTGATTGTATTATTTGTTTACCAGTCAATGGAGGCTCGCACTTATCAAGATGTCCCCTATGCAATTAAATTCTGCCCCACAGCAATCAGAAAGTTTTTTATTGACCACAGAACCTAGCCAAGAGGATGCTGCTAATAGAGGTAAGGAAGCATTTGAAGTTTCACCCACCAAGCCATCCTTGCTATCATCCCATGGCGAAGGAAAACATGATAGATTTTTGGGGCAAAGGGGAAATCCCTTGGCTTTTCAGAAATCTGAAGAGTTGCAAAAGATCCTCTTTGCACACCGACATGAGCGTCATCTGGTAATTTTACAAGATTTCCCAGACCCTGATGCTCTCTCTTGTGCTTGGACTTACCAGTTAATTGTTCAGCAGTATGATATAAAATGCGAAATTATTTATGCTGGTACCCTGAGTCATCAAGAAAATATTGCCTTGGTTAAACTAACTGGACTACCTGCCCAACGGTGGACATCGCAAGTCCTTAAGAGCAAAGACTTGTCATCTTATCAAGGTTGTATTTTGATTGATAATCAGGGAACTACAAGTCAACTGATGAGCGCAGTACAACAGGCGAAAATTCCCGTAATAGCAGTCATTGATCATCACACCTTACAAGCGGAACACAAGTCAGAGTTTGTCGACATTCGTCCTAATGTGCGAGCCACATCTACAATTTTTACTCAGTATCTGCAATCCGGTTTACTATCTTTGGATAGCAGCGTTAGTCAACACGTTAAATGTGCTACAGCATTGATGCATGGTTTACGGTCAGATACTAATCGGCTGATGCAAGCCCAAGAAGAAGATTTCATGGCAGCGGCCTATCTGAGTCGATTTTATGATGCTCAGTTGCTGAATGCTATTTTACAGGCAAATCGTTCTAAGCGGGTAATGGATGTGATTGAGCGATCGCTGAAAAACCGCATTGTTCAGAATAACTTTTCCATTGCTGGGGTTGGTTATCTTCGCTACGAAGACCGTGATGCTATTCCCCAAGCAGCTGATTTTCTGGTAACTGAAGAAAACGTTCATACTGCAGTAGTTTACGGTATTGTTCACGATGAAAACGAGCTAGAAGTAGTCATTGGTTCCCTCAGAACCGCTAAACTCACCCTTGACCCTGATGAGTTCATTAAAGAAGCCTTTGGAAAAGATAGCACAGGAAGATTTTTTGGTGGTGGACGTACGGGGGCGGGTGGGTTTGAAATTCCCATGGGGTTTCTGTCTGGTAGTAACGAAAATTCCACCTATGCCAAAATGAAATGGGAAGTATATGATGCTCAAATCAAGCAAAAACTACTCAAGTTAGTTAATCCTCAAGACGACCCCATTAAGTCTGATTGACAGTACCACAGCTAGAAGTACGTGGGATTCTTGCTTCCTACCTGTCGAGCAGACAGGGCAGACACGGCATCCAGCCAACTTACTTAGAGGAGTGGCCTCACCTAGGTAGAGGTGGTTCTGTGCACAAGCTTTGAGATTCCCTGTGCCCTAAGATACTTTTTAATTTTGATCAGAGCACCATTAGGTGCTACCCATTCATCCCACACCTATAAAGAGTGGGCTTTCTCCTCCCAGCACTGTGATAGCTGAACTTTTTATACAAAAATATTTAAGTAAAATTCTGAGTAAAAACCTGAAGATAATTCAGTAGGGATTGGATACCACTTCTCACCAGTTCCGGGAGTCATCCTCAACCCCTACGGATGAATTTATCTGAGCTGTTGTGGAAGTAGTTAAATATTGAAATAAATAAATATTTACAACCATATGCAATTATACTTGATTCGCCATGGTATTGCCCAAGACAGACAACCTGACATCCAAGATGAACAGCGAAGGCTCACTAAACAAGGAGAACAAAAAACTCAGAAAGTAGCCCAAAGAATTAAACAGCTGGGTTTGCAGTTTGAAGTGATTCTCACCAGTCCCTTAGTACGGGCCTACCAGACCGCAGAAATTCTCATAACCGCTGGACTAAGTACCCAACTAGAGGAATCTATGTATCTTGCCCCTAATGGTAATATCCATAGTTGGCTAAATGAGTGGTTAGAACCGAAAAATTATGCCCAAAACAGCCAAATTGCTTTAGTAGGCCATGAGCCTTGTTTAAGCAATTGGGCAGAAATTATGCTTTGGGGGGAAGTCAAACACAGTTTAGTCTTGAAAAAAGCAGGTATGATCGGGATAAAGCTACCAGAAATAGGTTCACCTCTGGGTCGTAGTCAAATGTTTTGGCTAGCATCGCCCAAGTACCTGCTGTAACAGCCTTTCAACATTTTCCCCAAAATGTTGTGACATTGACTGCTGTTATGGTGAAAATAATTTCTGGTAAGTTGGCGTGATCAGATATTTCAAAAAGCAAATGGTGTTGCCATGATGGTGTGCGAATACAAGCCTGGTTTAGAAGGCATTCCAGCTGCCCAATCAAGTATCAGTCATGTTGATGGGCAAAAGGGAATTCTAGAATATCGTGGCATCCGAATCGAGGAACTAGCAGAAAAAAGTTCATTTCTAGAAACTGCTTATCTTTTGATTTGGGGTCAACTACCAAGTAAAGACGAATTGAAGACGTTTGAGGATGATATTCGCTCCCACAGGCGGATCAAGTACCGCATTCGTGACATGATGAAATGCTTTCCCGAAAGCGGTCACCCCATGGATGCTCTCCAAGCCTCAGCAGCGGCTCTAGGCTTGTTTTATTCACGTCGGGATTTACATAATCCCGCCTATATTCGCGATTCCGTGGTGCGTTTGTTAGCAATTATTCCGACAATGGTAGCAGCATTTGGGTTGATGCGAAAAGGTAATGACCCTGTGAAACCTCGTGATGATTTGGACTACGCCGCCAACTTTCTCTACATGCTCAATGAGAAGGAACCGGATCCTTTGGCGGCAAAAATTTTTGACATCTGCTTGATCCTGCATGTGGAGCATACAATGAATGCCTCTACCTTCAGTGCCAGGGTAACAGCTTCAACCCTAACTGACCCTTACGCCGTGGTTGCCAGTGCTGTAGGAACCCTAGGCGGTCCCCTACACGGTGGAGCCAATGAAGAAGTGATTCAGATGTTGGAAGAAATTGGTACGGTAGAAAATGTTCGTCCCTATGTAGATGACCTGCTGCAACGTAAAGCCAAGATTATGGGCTTTGGCCATCGTGTCTATAAAGTCAAAGATCCACGGGCTACAGTCCTACAAAACCTGGCAGAGCAATTGTTTGCCAAGTTTGGACATGATAAGTACTATGACATTGCCCAAGAAATGGAGCGAGTGGTGGCGGAAAAACTGGCGGGTAAAGGCGTGTATCCTAATGTTGACTTTTATTCAGGTCTGGTGTATAGGAAAATGGGCATTCCCACAGACTTATTTACACCAATATTTGCGATCGCCCGCGTTGCAGGTTGGCTAGCCCACTGGAAAGAACAACTTGCAGAAAACCGGATATTTCGACCTACCCAGATTTATAACGGTAAGCATGGGATTAACTATATCCCCATAGATCAACGTTAATGGGCAGTTTGATCATTTGATCATTAGTCATATTCGCCCCCAATAAACTGGGTTACCCTGGAGATCACCTCAGCCAGGGTAATGTCTGAGCTTGAAGGTTCGAGGGTAAAGGGATGAGGCAGATGTAGAGACACAAGTATGTATGTACTACCCCATCAGCCCAAAAGAAATCCCAATCCTGACCATAAGTAGAAGTTCTTGTATAGCTGCGAGGGCTGAAAACCATCGGAGGATATACTAAGCATGGGAATGCATTCCCGCGCCCTCATCAAAACATAAAAGGGTCAACTACCTTACCTAAGCTATGGGGATGAGGCTGGGGATAGCTACAACTTAAGTTGACTAGCCCATAGCAGCGCCATCACAGCCACACACTTGGTGGATTCCTGTGCAGCAACGATCATCTCGGTCGGCCTTTTGTAGTGCGGGCATCTTGCCCGCTACGGAGGTTGGCAAAGCCCATTTATGTTGAATCAAATGGGTTAAAGAGAGTTCAAACAGGTTACCGGACCTGGCCATAACTGGCGTGGCGTAGCCATCAGCACTGAAAACCGGCTTTTAATTTCCCCATAAACGGGGAAGTATCAACCCAGAAGGTGTGTAATCAAGGATGACGGCTGGCGTGGCGTAGCCATAGTCCGAAATTGATACTTCATAACTTCACACTTCATACTGTAGTTGACTTAAAAGAGCACCAAACATGAATTCAGGAATTGACCTCCAAGGAACGTTTATTAAATCCTTGATGGATTTAGGGATACCAGCGGGGACAGCCAAAGCCATTTGGATGCCCCTACCGATGATACTGATGCTCATTGGTGCAACAGTGGGTGTACTAGTCTGTGTTTGGCTAGAACGGAAAATTTCGGCATCCGTACAGCAACGCATTGGTCCAGAATTTATTGGCCCTTTTGGCTTACTAGCTCCAGTAGCCGATGGTGTCAAGCTGGTATTTAAAGAAGATGTTGTCCCAGCCAAAGCCGACCCGTGGCTATTTACCATCGGACCGATCTTAGTTGTCCTACCAGTATTTCTGTCCTACTTAATTGTCCCTTTCGGACAGAATATTGTCATTACCAATGTCGGCATGGGAATCTTCTTGTGGATTGCCTTTTCTAGTATTGCCCCCATTGGGTTATTAATGGCTGGTTACGCATCCAACAATAAGTATTCCCTACTTGGTGGTTTGCGCGCAGCTGCCCAATCTATTAGCTACGAAATTCCGCTATCCTTGAGCGTGCTAGCCGTAGTCATGATGTCTAACAGTCTGAGCACCATTGATATTGTTAATCAGCAATCTGGCTATGGTATTCTCGGCTGGAATCTTTGGCGCCAACCCATTGGGTTACTAATTTTTTGGATAGCAGCCCTGGCTGAATGTGAACGCTTACCCTTTGACCTACCAGAAGCAGAAGAAGAAATCGTAGCTGGTTATCAGACCGAATACTCTGGTATGAAATTCGCTCTGTTTTACCTGAGCTCCTATGTCAACCTAGTGCTTTCTGCTCTACTAGTAGCAGTTTTATACTTAGGTGGTTGGGACTTTCCGATTCCCGTGAGTGTCATAGCCAATTGGCTGGGAGTGAGTGAACTCAATCCAGTCTTGCAGGTGGTCACTGCTTCCGTGGGTATCATCATGACCCTAATCAAAGCCTATCTGTTAGTCTTTCTCGCCATCTTATTGCGTTGGACAGTACCCCGGGTGCGGATTGACCAGTTGCTAGATTTAGGATGGAAGTTTTTGTTACCACTGGCTTTAGTTAATCTTTTAGTCACTGCAGCACTAAAACTTGCCTTTCCCTTCGCATTTGGGGGATAAACTAAGGCTAAGAGATTTTACTTAAAAATAAAATCTCAAGCCTGAATCGGTGAATTGAGTCATAGGGAGAAAAAACTAAACATGCTAAAGTTCCTCAAACAAGTTGGTGATTACGCCAAAGAAGCAGTACAAGCTGGACGTTACATTGGTCAAGGTTTAGCTGTAACTTTCGACCATATGCAACGGCGACCAGTTACAGTACAGTACCCGTACGAGAAACTAATTCCTGGCGAAAGATTTCGCGGGCGGATTCACTTTGAGTTTGATAAATGTATCGCCTGTGAAGTCTGTGTTAGGGTTTGTCCTATCAACCTACCTGTAGTAGATTGGGAATTTGAGAAAGCCAACAAAAAGAAAAAGCTCAAACACTACAGCATTGACTTTGGAGTTTGTATCTTCTGTGGTAACTGTGTGGAATATTGCCCGACTAACTGTCTATCGATGACAGAAGAGTATGAGCTATCCACTTATGATCGCCATGAATTAAACTATGACAACGTAGCCTTAGGTCGTCTGCCATATAAAGTCACAAATGACCCAATGGTGACGCCACTGCGCGAACTGGCTTATTTACCCAAAGGTGTCATGGAACCTCACGACCTCCCTGCTGATGCTCCTCGTGCTGGTTCTCGTCCACAAGACCTGGTAGAGCAGACAGAAAAGACAAGTGGCTAGGGCTGCTGGACGCAAGTCAAAAGTCAAATTCTAGTCTTTTGAACTGTGTGGAAAAATGTTTCTGTTTTTGCTGTACCGCACTAGTGGGTAATCAGTATTACCGATGACCACTTACAGTTACCATTTATTGGAAATCAAAAAGGACTGGAAAAAGTGAATTTAGCTGAAGGAGTACAGTTTGTTGCGTTAGGCATACTGGGTGTAATGATGATTGGAGCAGCCTTAGCTGTAGTGCTGTTCTCTAACGTTGTTTATTCTGCCTTTATGCTGGGGGGAGTGTTTATCAGCATGGCGGGGATGTACCTCTTGCTCAATGCTGACTTTGTAGCAGCAGCACAGGTATTGGTTTATGTTGGGGCGGTCAACGTGCTAATTTTGTTTGCTATTATGTTGGTGAACAAGCGCCAGGATTTTGCACCATTTCCCACTGCTGGGCTGCGCAAAGTAGTAACAGCCATAGTGAGTTTAGGATTATTTGGTCTGTTGAGTGCAATGGTACTGGGGACTGACTGGGCATACTCAACACCAGCGCCTGTGGCTACCGAGAGTTCTATAGTTTTGATTGGTGAGCATTTCTTTACTGACTTTTTATTACCTTTTGAACTAGCTTCCGTATTGTTGCTGATAGCTATGTTGGGAGCTATTATTTTGGCACGTCGCGAGTATTTGCCTGAAAAAACCACAGCTTCAGAGTTGCCACAAACACTTTTGACTTTGCCAGAGCGCCCTAGAGACCTGGTATCAGCAGGTAGTGAAATAAAAGAGTAAAATCGGCGATATGATTGGCCGCTAAAAGCCATATTGTTTATGGCTATGCCACGCCAGCTATGAGAAGGGACACTAAAATCCATGGAACTGCAATACTTTTTATTACTAGCAGCAGCTTTGTTCTGTATCGGAATTTACGGCTTAATTACCAGTCGTAATGCGGTACGGGTGTTAATGTCAATTGAGTTACTGCTAAATGCTGTTAATCTGAATTTAATGGCATTTTCTAACTTTCTGGATTCAACTTTAATTAAGGGTCAGGTATTCACTGTATTTGTGATTACTGTGGCAGCTGCTGAAGCAGCGGTGGGTTTAGCCATTGTGCTGGCCATTTATCGCAATCGTGATACCGTTGATATGGAGCAGTTTAATCTCCTCAAGTGGTAATTTTGTGTGCAAATCAAGCAGGTAATCATTGCTTATAAAGCCCGAGATTCTCAGAGTCAACGCTGGGCAGAACTGTGTGCTCAACAACTGGAAAATCGCCATTGTCACGTGTTGATGGGGCCTAGTGGGCCGAAAGATAACCCTTACCCGGTATTTTTGGCCTCTGCAACTCAACCAATTGATTTAGCTTTAGTACTGGGCGGTGATGGTACTGTTTTAACTGGTGCTAGACATTTAGCACCAGCCGGTATACCGATTTTGGGCGTTAATGTTGGGGGTCATCTGGGCTTCTTAACTGAGTCGGTAGATGAGTTTGAAGATACAGAGAAACTTTGGGACCGACTGTTTGAGGATCGCTATGCTATCCAACGGCGGATGATGTTACAAGCAGCAGTGTATGAGGGTCATCGCACGAATTTGGAACCTGTGACTGAACACTACTTCGCTTTAAACGAATTTTGTGTGAAACCTGCTTCCGCTGACCGCATGATTACCTCAATTCTGGAAATGGAAATTGATAGCGAGGTGGTCGATCAATATGTGGGAGATGGTTTGATTGTTTCCACTCCCACAGGTTCTACCGGCTATACTGTTTCTGCCAATGGCCCAATTATTCACGATGGTATGGAGGCTCTCACAATAACTCCCATCTGTCCTATGAGTCTTTCTAGCCGCCCCCTAGTTTTACCCCCTGGTTCTGTGGTCAGCATCTGGCCTTTGGGAGACTATGAGCTGAGTACAAAACTGTGGATGGATGGGGTGTTATCTACCTCTATTTGGCCAGGACATCGGGTTGATGTGCGGATGGCAGATTGTCGGGCAAAGTTCATTATTTTGCGAGAAAACAATTCATACTATCAGACACTGCGAGAGAAGCTCCTTTGGGCGGGTACAAGGGTTCGCTATAGTAATAATCACCGTAATTAATTATTCAGGTGTCTGCTGAGTGTTGTTGTTTCCCATTATCTGTAAACACAAAAACATGACAGCCCCCGGGTATCTTCGGGGGTTTTTCAGTAGTTGTGGGTGTGGGAAGATTTTAAACGTCTTTATCGGAAACCTGCTTATGGTGAACCTGACTCTTGTTGCGAGTTGGTTGCGGTTTTTAATTGTTTTTTTGTTGGCGATGGGTATATTATTCCGCTTTGTTCATCTCGAAGGCAAGGTTTACTCCCATGATGAAATTTATACATCTTTGCGCATTTCTGGCTATACCGTAGCTGAAGTTAAGCAGCAATTATTTAACGGTGGTGTAATTAGTCAGGGAAGTTTTGCTAGGTTCCAATTCCCTAATCTAGAAAGGGGCTTTAGTGACACAATTATGTCTTTGGTAACAGAAGACCCACAACATCCGCCACTGTATTATTTAATTGCGAGATTATGGGTACAAACCTTTGGTAATTCCGTAACAGTAATTAGAAGTTTATCTGCTTTGATCAGCTTGTTAGTCTTTCCTTCTATTTACTGGCTTTGCCGTGAATTATTTAATGTGCAATTTTTAGTACCAGGTTTAGCGATCGCTTTGATGGCAATTTCCCCTATTCATGTGCTTTATGCTCAAGAAGCACAATCATATATTTTATGGTTAGTCACCATACTACTATGTAGTGCCTCACTATTGCGAGCAATGCGCCTGGAATCACAATCTCATGATGAATCAGTCAAATTCCAGGAAATGCCAGACCCTTTTGCTACCTGGGGGATTTATGTATTGAGCTTGGTAGTTAGTCTTTATACAAGTTTATGGAGTGTTTTTTTAGCGCTTACCCAGGGGATTTATGTAATTACAATTAATAGATTTCAACTAACTGAAACAGTTAGGGCTTATTTACTAGCTTCATCTCTAGGTTTTTTAGCTTTTATGCCTTGGATGACGATTGTGGTAGCTAATTTGTTGGAATTTATTATATCAGCGGATGTCACAGAAAATGATAGATATATGCTTGATTGGCAGCCAATTTTATTTATACAGATAAGTCGAGTATTTTTCGATTTGAACATCGCATTAGAAAACCCTATACAATATTTAATCTCTCTAATTTTTATGTTTCTAGCAGCATATACACTTTATTTTATATGTCGCACAACTAATTATAAGACTTGGTTGTTTATGGTGACATTAATTATAGTTCCATTCATACCACTAATGCTGCCGAATTTATTTCCTCGATCCCTATTTTATAATTCCATAATATATTTAGTACCTGTATATTTATCTATTCAAGTTTCTGTAGCCTATACTTTAGCTACGCAAATATATAGCGGAATTTCATCACGCAGGAGAATTTGGCAAGTAATTTTAGGCTTAATAATTGTGTTGGGGATGGTTTCTTGTAGAGTTCGCTATGAAGGAGAAACTTGGTGGAATAAGGGAATTAGTTATGGTAATCCAGAGGTTGCTGAGATTCTCAATGAGGCGCAAAAGCCACTTTTAATTAGTAATTCTCAGGGAATTAATTATGTTACCGTATTTTCCTTGAGCTATCTTGTGACGCCCAAAGTGAGATTCCAATTAGTAAGGGGTGAGGATATTCCTAATATTCCTGATGGGTTTAAGGATATTTTCTTACTCAATCCCTCAGATACCTGGCGCAGAAAAATAGAAACCAGATATAAATCTACAGCTAATGTGGTTTATCGCAATAATTATCACTTGCTGTGGAAGTTAACTCATCTGCGGTAACTATCTCAATTGAATTTAGACTTTAACCATTGACAGTTTCTAAAAGCCATTCTTTTAGTTTTTTAATATCATCAGGAGGCGCAGTATCAAGATTGAAAGCTGCTTCTATTAGCTCTAACTTGCGGTCAAACTGGTGGGAGATACCTGGGAAATTAACCATTCTACCTTGACAAGGCAGATAAATCTTTGCTAGGGATAAAATGTCATTGACAATTCGTTCATGAAGTAGATATCCTGTAATATGCCAACCAATACATTGACCCAGACAACCTAAAGCATCTAAAGCAATTTGAGGTTCACTAATTTGATGTTTCAGTTGCTCTAAAACAAATAATGCTACTTTTTCCACATCATTGAGATTGGCTCGCCATTCCTGGGGTTGACCAGGGCTAATGATTCTGGCTAAAGCCCAGAAGGCTTTTTGGCGCACAGCTAAATGTTGATTGCCTTGGATAATTGAGCGTAGCCGCGTAATATTACGTACAGAAGGTTCAGCACAAAAACCAAATGAGTTAAGTAAATTAACGGAACGTGCTAGGTGTGAGATGACTGTAAACTCTTGGTAAATTAACTCGCTAAAATCTGACCATAGCATTTTACCCGGAACCAGGGAAATGGCCGTGTGTAATTCATGTATGTGGTTATATCTGGATAAACCAGCTTGAAACTGGCGTAAAATCCAGTTGTGATACCTCTGTTCTAGTTCTCTGACTTGGAAGTCAGAACTATCAGCAGGCAAACTTTGCATAATATTAGATAAAGCCATCACGGCTACAATTTTTCTGGTTTGTTGTAAATCAGGTTTAACATTACTCTGTGTTTCCAACCACTGCAATAAACTGCGAATAATAGATAAACGATTTCTAGCCTGACAAGTCTGATTTTCTAAATTTTTCCTTTGGGCTTGAACACTAGCATTTGGCCAATTTTGAGCCAGGCTCAATGTCACCCTCCCCCAAGCTGAAAATTCTACCTCAATATCGGGATTAATTTCTTTACCTGGACGGGAACGATTAATTTTAGGAATTAAATCTGTGGCTGTGTTATTAACTGTTTTTTGATTAACTGTTTTTTCAACATTGCTAATTGTCGGTATTATTCTTTGGGGGGAAACTTCTAAGCGGAAACGAGTATCTGGGCGATCGCGATGTACGAGTGTCAGTAATAATCGCTCATCAAAGGTATATTCTACTTCCAGATTTAAATAATCTCCTGGTTGAATATCAGCAGCACGAATTTCATCGGTATTAACGTAGCGAGTCCGTTGTAAAGTAGTATTTTGATTAATTTGGGAACCCATACCCACCCAAGCTTTAAAACCAATCAAACCGTCGTCTTCAAATGCTGGTAAACGAAATCCCGCCAAGGTAGTGCGATAAGGATACTTTTGACCGTGAGCAACTAACAACTCTAATTTTGATTCTTGAGTATTACAATCTGTAACTTCTAGCCAAATATTTGTGGGGTTAATTCCTTCTGATTTACCCACAGTACCTGCTGCATAAAGTGCAGCACCACGAGCCACTGCCAAGTCTGGATCTCCCTCTGATAAAATGAGGATTCCAGGTAAAAGCTGTTCTAAGCGTTCCCGAATTAAAGGGAAATATGTCATCCCCCCATTAAGCAAAATGCCATTAATTTTAGGTAATTCCCCCAACTTCTCTTTAGCCTTGAGGAGGACATCAAGGACAGGTACGATAAAAGTGTCACGACGATCTACAAAGGGAGATTCATTAAAAGCGGTTTTCGGATCTAACTTGTCTATTAATTCCGGTTTAATATCTGGACACAGTAACTCTTTTAAAGCTTCCTGCATTTGCCGATATCCCAAACTGTAGAAAATCGCAAAACTAGAGCTAGAACTTACGTATTCAAACGGCATTCTAAACTCTTCCTTATCCAGGCTATCGGAATATCTACTACCCCAAACTTGCTTAAATTGTTCAGCATAAATCCTGAGTTCATACCACAATTTTTTCTGCTCAGGTGCTGATAACTTGCCTATTTTACTATAGTTAGTAAACAAATAATCAACTATTTTTTCATCAACTTGATCGCCTCCCACTCTGGTACGGGAACCAATAGAAATATCCTCAATAAAAAACTGGGCTATATCGCTATTCCAGTATACTTTGTGCAATGAAGTATCTAAAGTTCCCCCTCCTAAATCATAGACAAGAATATTTAAAGGACGACTGGTATCTAAATCAGCGCAAATCTCTCCATTTCGGAGTCTATATAAGAAATCATATAAAGCAGCTTTTGGTTCTGGTAACAAAACAATGTTATTTTCTTCCCAACCTGCTAACTTAGCGGCTTTCCGGGTCGATTCAATAGCATCAGGTTCATAGGAAGCTGGGTGAGTGATGACTGCACCTGTCACATCTATATGTCTTTTGATTAATTCATGACGACAAAACTTTAAAACTTCTGCAGCGCCTTGTTCTGGTGTAATTTTACCAATACTAAGTTGATATTCAAAAGCTACACCATCTTGAAGAGTACCAATATCATGTTTCCAAGCCAGAATAGTTTGATCTCTAAAAGCATAATATTGACTGCGAACATGGTCACCTATTTCCCCAGTATCTAATTGAGAATACCTGACAGCAGAAGGAATTAATTCTGTATGGCGTACAGCTTCATGTTCATTTTTAACCGGAATAGTAATGGCGTTAGCTTTCCATTCCTGCTTTAGTGTTTGACTAGCTCTTGCTATGACTGTGTTAGTAGTGCCTAAATCTACACCTAAATATGTGGGGCGTAAAATTTTTTGGAGTAATTCAATATATGTGGCTGTTTCTCTGAGTTTATTTCCCAGTTGATTATTACCAATAGCTACTGTTCTAACTTGTTTACTGGTTAAATCAGAAAATAATTTGGCATAATCATTATCATTGCTGACAACAGCAATGATATTAATTTGCTCCTGGGAATTGTTAATCAACTCCTCGGATGTGCGGAAAATTAAATTATCAACTTCTTGGGGAACAGATGTCAATCCGGGTGTTAATTCAAAGCGATATCCTAAATTACGTAGCTGACTACCATAAGCAGAGAGGACTGCTGGAGTGTTGGAAAATGCACGACGTACTTTTATAGAACCATACTTGGTACAAATAGATTCAATTTCCCCAAGTTCAGGTTTAATGTTGTCTAAGTCTAATAAGATTGCAATATTTTCTGCCATGGTTTTTTATCCTGTTTTTATAAAAATCTTTTAATTATTGGTGGAATTATCAGTTAATTCTTGTACTTTTGCCGGTGTAATTATGTTGTCGTTAACCTTCCATCCTTTCTGAATACACTGTACTCGTTTAATTTCTGTGTAATTTGTAAAAGGCGTTCCCCCTACATAAGCATATTTTGCTAAGTCAACTTGAGATATGGTGAAACTATCTTTGAGGGACTTGGGGTAAGTTTCTATTCCTAGTTTTTGGAATATTGTCATTAAATTACGCAAGACAATAAATATGGCCAGAGCATCATCAGAGGAAATTTGAGCTTCTCCACTTGCTTCAATTTGAGGTTGTATTAAACTGATAATTTTCTGTATTTGATCTAAAGCCGGTTGGGAACCATTTTGTAGTTCTTGAGCAATTTGGGTCACAATTTCTTGATGTCCTTGCTCACGCAGTTGCTCCAACTCTCCAGTCAGTTCTAACTTTTCAGCTTCTAAAATACTGATTTGAGTTTTTAATTGTCTTTCAATCTCTCCGAGACCTGAAACAAGATTTTTAGCTGTTTCGTCTTTAATTGCAGTGCGCGTAACTTTAAAATGTTTCATCAAGGCCATGCCAAAATCCGTGAGGATTTCATGAGAACCAGATGCAATTATGCCTTGAAAGACCTGAGAAGCTGCAAAGAATTTTTTAGCATCTTCTGGAACATATGCTTCTAGTTGAGACAGAACTAAATAGGTTTTAGAACGGTGTTTCTGAAAGTAATTTATGGCATCACATAGCTGGGTAATTCTGATAATATCTCTATTGTCGGTGTCTATAAATCCATATTCTGCGTTATTAATCAAACCCTGGATAGCTGCTTGAGATTCTTGATAAACTTCCCGTGGTGTCAGTTTTTCCCGGTTAGATAGATGATAGTAAAAGTCGTCAATCAGCTTGTTGGAAGATGGAGGAATTCTATTGAGGATGTGTCTCCAAGATTCTCGATGATATTCATTGAAGGTTTCAACAGCGGTTTGCAATATATTTCCACGTTTTTTCTCCTCCTCTGTACTGGGTGGAATGTATTGACTGTAGCAATTTTCCACAAATAATAAAAATTGTCCCCAAGGATTTTTTTGGATAATTTCTAGATCAAATTTATCTTTTAAGGATGATTTAGTGTTTTGAGACTTTTTGGGTTGTTCAGGTGATGGGCGAATAACAGCATAATTTTTCTTTTTGGGTTTTGGTGTGTGAGTTTTGTGATCCATATGTTCGACTAATTATGTAGTAGGCAGTAATGTTGCATCAGAATGTAGAAGCATACACTTAACAATAAAAAAATATGCACTGTCATCTATCTCAAGATAGATATTCAAAGACTCGTGATTAACAACTCAGTGATTATATCACCCCATTGGAATAGTCCTATTCCAACTAGTAGCTTGTTAACGCTACTGTGACTTACAGTAGATTGCAAGTTTATGAATTACATATACTGAACACTACGACTGTTTGACTGCTTCAGCAAGTTGAGTGTTACCCTTTAAAAGGTGTCTATTAATACTGAAACCTGATTTTCATACCTGAACCTGACCTTTCATTTTCTGCGGTGTCAGGAGTCAAAGAACATATGAATGTTCAATACTGGATAATGATTTTTTGATAGTCTTTTCAGGATATCTTTGACAATTTGGGGAAATAAATTTATAATTATTGTGAAACTAAAATATTTTAATCCTTCGCCCAAAATCTAACATATTTTGGGCTATTTTTATGGGCTTTTTGTTAACGTTCAACACTTGTGGATTCACTGTCATCTATCTGAAGATAGATATTGAGAGACTCTTTGATTAACAAGTCAGTGATTATCGGCAATGCAGGAAATATATCTCTTCCATGCAATAGGTTGTAAAATTTATTGTCACTTATATTACTAAGTGCTGATGATGGCTATTTTAATGCTCTTACCTATGTGAGATGGATAAACTTATGATTTTAGGTATTTTGTGATAGGAGGGAAGAGGAAAAAGTGAGTTAAGAATTTTTTTATAAAAAAAATAAATAAGAATTTTATCACTAAAAGTTGATAGATTAAATGAGAATATCAGACTTGCTCATCAAAGATGACCCCTTATGGTTTAAGAAAGCGATTATTTACGAAGTACCTATTCGTGCATTTGCTGATAGTAATGGTGATGGTATTGGCGACCTACAGGGACTAATAGAAAAACTAGATTACTTGCAAGATTTAGGGATTACGGCTATTTGGTTACTACCTTTTTTCCCCTCACCACTGAAAGATGATGGTTATGATATTGCTGAGTATACCAGTATTAACCCCATCTATGGGACATTAGAAGACTTTAAAAACTTATTGAATGCTGCCCATCAGCGTGGTATCCGGGTGATTATTGAGTTAATTATTAACCATACATCGGATCAACATCCTTGGTTCCAGCGCGCACGCCGCGCCCCAAAAGGTAGTGAAGAGCGAGATTTTTATGTGTGGAGTGATACACCGGAAAAATACCAAGAGGCGCGAATTATTTTCCAGGATTTTGAAACCTCCAATTGGTCTTGGGATACCGTGGCTAAGGCTTATTATTGGCATCGTTTCTACTCCCATCAGCCAGATTTAAATTATGATCATCCCTTGGTGAGAGAGGCGGTATTTGATATTTTGGATTTTTGGCTAGAAATCGGTGTAGATGGATTACGTATGGATGCAGTTCCTTATTTGTATGAAAGGCAAGGGACGAACTGTGAAAATCTCCCAGAAACTCATGCTTTCCTGAAAAAATTGCGATCGCACATTGACGCTAAATATGCTGACAAGATGCTACTAGCTGAGGCTAATCAATGGCCAGAGGATGCAGCTAAATATTATGGAGAGGGGGATGAATGTCATATGAACTTTCATTTTCCTCTCATGCCGCGCTTGTTCATCGCCCTACAAATGGAAGACAATTTCCCGATTGTAGATATTTTACAACAAACTCCACATATTCCTGATAATTGTCAGTGGGCGTTATTTTTGCGTAACCATGACGAATTGACCTTAGAAATGGTCACAGATGAAGACCGAGATTTTATGTATCGGGTGTATGCTCAAGACCCGGTAATGAGATTAAATTTAGGTATCCGCCGCCGACTAGCACCTCTGTTAGGTAATGACCGCCGCCAAATTGAGTTACTCAATAGTTTGTTGTTATCTTTACCGGGAACACCAGTAATTTATTATGGTGATGAAATTGGCATGGGTGATAATGTTTACTTAGGCGATCGCAATGGTGTACGCACTCCTATGCAGTGGAGTTCTGACCGTAACGCCGGTTTTAGTCGTAGTAATCCCCAGAGGTTGTACTTGCCGGTGATTATTGACTCAGAATACCACTATGAAGCGGTTAACGTCGAGGCACAGAGGGCTAACTTCAATTCTCTGTGGTATTGGATGAAACGGTTGATTGCGACTCGGAAGCGTTTTCAGGCTTTAGGTAAAGGTGACTTTGAATTATTACACCCTAATAACCGCAAAGTTTTTGCTTTTAGCCGCACCTACGAAGAAGAACATATCGTCATAGTCGCAAATTTATCTCATTATGTACAAACTACGGAATTAGATTTATCAGATTTCCAGGGACTAGTACCGGTGGAAGTTTTTGGTTACACTGAGTTTCCAGCCATTGGAGAATCGCCTTATTTTCTCAGTCTCAGTCCCCATGGATTTTACTGGTTTATTCTCAAACGTCAACCCAGTTTGATTCAACCCCCCAAACCCCAAGGCGAGTTACCTACCCTAGTTGTAAATCAAAGGTGGGAAAATGTGATTTCACAACGGGAGTTAAAAGGCGTTTTAGAATCAACACTGCGGGATTACCTATATACCTGTAAATGGTTTGGCGGTAAAACCAGAACTGTGCAATCAGTACAAATTGTAGAAAACATTACCATACCATACAATCAGCAGTTGGCGGAGATGGTTTGGTTGCAGGTAGATTACATTGATAGACACCGGGAAACTTATCTATTGTTTTTGGCTTATGCAGAAGGTGAGGAAGCAATGGAGGTGTTGAGAGAAATCCCCCAGGCTGTAATTTCACGTCTACAAGTGCAAAGGGAGAATCCCCCGGTTAATACTCCAGAAGTAGGAATTTTATTTGATGCGTTAGTAGATCAGAAATTTTTGAGTTCATTATTAGATGATATTAGGGAGCATCGTTTATATAGAGGGACAAAAGCAGAATTATTTGCCACGACCACTGATTTATTTTGTCTTTTATACTCAGAAGACGGCGACCATGAACCAAATGTTGTCAAGCAAGAACAACAAACCAATACTTATATAGTTTATGGCTCGCGCCTCTGTTTGAAACTCTTCCGGAAATTTGAGGAAGGTATGCACCCGGATTTAGAAATCCGGCGGTTTCTGGGGGAGAAAAAACGCTTACAACATTTTTTACCTGTGGCGGGAGCTTTAGAGTATGGTCGCCAATGGCTACGCCAGGGAAGCTATCAGAGATTTGCGGATAGTTCCAACCTACCAATGACTATAGGTATATTACAAGAGTTAATTCAAGATACTCGCAGCGGCTGGGATTATACCGTAGATAGCCTACGTCATTATTTTGATGTGGTGACTACAGAACAGGCGGGGATTACAGAAGTTCCCGTACCATCAGGTTCTCTCTTAGATTTACACAGAAGGGAGATTCCCGACTTGGCGACGCAAACCATTAATTCTTACCTTCCCAATATAGAAATATTAGGTAAATCCACAGCTGAACTGCATATTGCCTTAGCTAGAGATACAGATAATCCCGACTTTGTCCCGGAACCCTTTTCATCATTTTACCAACGTTCCATATACCAAGATGCACGTAACCTCACAGGGCGAGTTTTGCGATTACTCAGAGAACGGGTTGAGGATTTACCATCTCATACCCAGGAGTTAGCTACAGATGTACTCAATCAGCAACTGGAAATTTTGGCACGTTTCCACTTAGTTGTGGATCAAAAAATTGTCGCCTTGCGGACTCGTTATCATGGGGACTATCATCTGGGGCAATTGCTGTACACTGGTAAGGACTTTATTATCACTCATTTTGAAGGTAAGGCAGCCCGCAGTTGGAATGAACGCCGCCGCAAGCGATCGCCATTAAGAGATGTAGCCCGGATGCTGGTATCCTTCCATTATGCTGTGACTGAAGTTTTGCGTCGTGAAATAGAAACTGGTATGGTGCGTGCTGGAAATTTGCCAATTATGGAAAAATGGGCAAAATTTTGGTATATCTGGGTGAGTACTGCCTTCTGCAATTCTTATTTAGCAACTGCTGGGGAACACAACTTTTTACCAAAGACCCCAGCCGAACTACAAGTACTGTTATTTGCCTATCTGTTAGAAAAAGCCATAGAGGAACTTCACCATGAACTCAACCATCGTCAAGATTACGTAGAAATTCCTTTGCAAATGATTTTGCAATTACTATCATCATCTTAGTACTGTGGTGAATTCATATATCCATTGTCACTACCTGGGGATGTGCTGCTAACCAAAGATCAATGTCACTTAATACCTGTTGGGGAACTTCCCAAGGAAATAAATGTGCCGTATTGGGATAACAACGCCACTGGCTATTTTTCAGATGTTGGGCCGTTTCCCAACTAGACTGTACGGTGATGTGACGGTCATACTCCCCAGCTAGTACTAAACTAGGGCAGTGAATTTGGTGTAAATCAGTGAGTCGATTGTAACCAGATTTCAGGGCGGTGTGGAGGGCGCGAGTGGCGGATGGGGAGGTTTGTAAATAGGCTGGTAGTGCTTCGGCCGCAATATAATTGTAAGCTGTGGGGGTATGTTGTTGAATCAAATAGCGAAAGAGCGATCGCTTGGCAAAGGTATCTATATTCCACTGCCAACTGGGTTGAATATAGTTGAAAATCCCGGCAATACCAGTATATAGATTATCCTGCCAGGTAATCGGGGGATGATTGCCACGGGGGTAGGCGGCAGTGGCCACGAGAATCAAACCAGTCAAGCGTTGTGGTAGTCGTAATGCCATTTCCATGGCCAAAATCCCACCCAGAGACCATCCCAATATTAAACATTTTTCAATTTTAAACCGGTCTAGGAGCGCCTCTAAGTCTGTCAAATGGTCTAACATCTCAAAATTGCCATTAGCAGGACTTTTGCCGTAGCCACGTAAGTCAGGGGCGAAAGTTTGATACCGTTTTGATAAGTGATTGGTAAAAACCGAGAGGTTACGACCATATCCAGGGTGACCGTGTAAACATAGAATGGGGAAACCTCCACCTTGGATGTGGACTTTGAGGTTTACTGGTGTGCTGGAAATATAGGACATAATTTGATCTTTGACCTCAATACATAAAATTCCATTGATGCCATTGTCTGCTTTGCAGTTGCCTATGGCTAGGCCGTTTGTGGCTATTAGCCTCCCGATATATATTTGATAGCGATAGCGTGGCGTTAGCCCATAGATTGATTTGTAGTTTGTTGATTTCTGCTACAAGTTTTTTTCATCTGGGAGAAAATATTATTATGTGCTATATTTTCTATACCTTTTTGAAAAACTTCCGGCTCAACTGAGAAATTGGCAGCTAAAATTTACATATTTGGCTACAGTTTCCCTAGGAATCACAATGATCATCATTTGATTTTCTTCAAAGTAAAAGTATTAATTTTATCTATGTATGGTTTATTCTACTGAGGCTATCACACATTAGTTTTTAGCGGAAGTTCCGTTCAATTGTAATTTAAATTACCACATCCAGAAATATATGATGCGTTGGCTAAATGTAGTCCCGATGCTCCTGAGTATTTTACTAATAGGCTGTTCTGTGGGAAACACAGCAAAATCTACCACATCCATCTCCAGCAGCCAAACAACAGCTCCCACCGGTCAAATACTACCAATTTCAGCCCAAGCAGTTCTGTCTAATGGTACTATAATCCAATTGGAAGTGGCGCGGACACCGGAACAGCAGGCTAAGGGGTTGATGTATCGTCCGCCTTTACCAGATAATCAGGGGATGTTATTTCAGTTCTCCTCACCACAACCTGTGAGATTTTGGATGAAAAATGTCCCAGTTCCTCTGGATATGGTATTTTTACAAAATGGGGTGGTGCAATATATTGAGGCTTCTGCGCCTCCGTGTCCCAGGGAACCTTGCCCTACTTACGGGCCTAATGTGCCCATTGATATGGTAATTGAATTAAGATCTGGACGAGCCGCAGAATTAAATTTGCGGGATGGTGATGTGATCAAGATTGAGTCCTTGGATCAGGTAAATCAGGAGGGATAAATTTCCCCCATTTACCTGGAGGGAATCCTGACTGAATATCTTGGTGTGCCAAAGGTTATTTAAGTACAAATAAGTAACTTGAGGAGGTAGGATTTACCTGGTTTACATCATAGTAAAATTTGCATTTTCAAGCTATAATCACATTTCTCTAATGTGGATGCCAAAAATATTCCTTTTGGCGTAAGTGTAAACGGACTCTGATAAGAGAGTATTAGCTATGAAATATTTGTGACTAAATGTGTGATGAAATTAAACATGATGCTCAATAATATCAGTGGTGCTTTGAATTAGCAATCTTGGAGTTTAAGCGGTGAAATCTGGTATTTTGAAGAGTTTTAGCCAATTATTATGTTGGAATTTCTGATCGAGTGGGGTGGCGTTAGCCATTCTAGCTATCAGTAGTTAAAAATCAAATATTAGCTCCTGGTTACTGAGAAACGCTCAATGTTTATATGACAATTTTATATGACGATAAATTCAACTAAAGGGGGTGAGTTACAAATGTCACCATCAACATACTCACGACTGATTCATTTTTTAGAGGAAGATTTGTCAATTTCCTCGGCTTCTCTTGCTGTGGCTCTGCGACATCGGGAGCAGGATCCTGGTCCTTTACCAATGATTCTTTGGCAATATGGATTAATTACTTTGGAACAGTTAGAACAAATTTATGATTGGCTGGAGACAGCATAAGAGCAGGAATTTAAGTTTTGCATTGTCCTAACCGGTCTTAATAAGTGGGATGGGCACAGTTTTTGACCGAAATCATGGTTCTAGTGTGTATAAGTATGGCTTTCATACCGGAGAATTGAGGATGTCACGTCGGTTGTGTCTTGTACCGAGGCTGATAGATGGAAGAATTGACTCTTACCACTTTGACTTATTGACAATGGCTACGCCACGCAAGCTATCAGATAGAGCGAGTTTAACAGTAAACTCGCTCTTGATCATTTCAATGGAAATTGATGACCCTTCACCTACCTGCTTTAGGTGGATATACTGGGGACGGAGAGTTACATACTGTGATGCGGGATGTTGAGACTCCGACGATTACAAGCACTTGGGATACTTCCTTGATCCAGCCAACTCACTTAGAGGAGTTTCCTCACCTGAGCGGAGGTTGTTCTGTCCACAAGCTTGAGATTTCCTATGAACACAGTTGAACAATAAAAAAAGCTAACTAAATGTCTAGCTTACACATAACCAGCTGCAGCGGCTACACCAGCACCGGGCGTAAAGTTTTCGTAGCCGAGTTCAGTCAGGGTCACTTCCAGAGCAGCTATACAACTGAGAATATCGCGATCGCTGACAAAACCCAAGTGACCAATGCGGAAAATTTTATTTTTCAGATGGTCTTGTCCACCAGCTAAAGCAATATCAAAACGCTTCTTCATCAATGAGCGAATTTTCTCAGCTTCAATACCCAGGGGAGCTACAGCGGTAATTGCTGGACTAGCGCAATCATCGGCACTAAATAAAGGTAAATTCAAGCCCCGCATAGCTGCACGGGTGGCATTTTTGAGTCTTTGGTGACGACCAAATATTGATTCTAAGCCCTCATCCTTCATCATTTGCAATGCAGTGTGTAAAGCCACTATTAAGTTGACAGGCGGGGTGAAGGGAGTAGTGTTTTTAGCGGCGGATTTGCGATACTTACCTAAATCAAGATAATATTTCGGTAATGTGGCAGTTTTGTAAGCTTCCCAAGCTTTGGGGCTAACAGCAACAAATCCCAAGCCGGGGGGAATCATGTAACCCTTCTGGGAGCCGGAAGCTACCACATCTAACCCCCAGCTATCTATAGGCAAATTGAATGCGCCTAAACTAGTAACTGCATCAACCATAATTAGGGCCTGGCCATGTTCTTTCACTAGGCCGTTGATGGTTTCTAGGTCATTCAACACACCGGTTGAGGTTTCGCTGTGGGTGATAATCACAGCTTTAATTTCCTTGTGGGTGTCCCCTTGCAGTTTTTCTGCAAATACTGCTGTATCTAAAGGTTGTCCCCATTCGGCGGTCACAGCTTCTACATTCAACCCGTATGCTGTAGCGATTTCTACCCAGCGCTCTCCAAATTTACCATTGGAGCCGACTAAAACCCGATCGCCTGGAGACAGAAAATTAATAATTCCCGCTTCCACTGCACCGGTACCGCTCACATTGAGCATGAGGACATCGTTTTGAGTTTGATGTAACCATTTGAGGTTTTCCAGTACCTCCGCCATAATGTTACTAAACTCACTAGTGCGGTGTCCAATTGGGTGCTTGGCTAACGCCAACAAAGCAGCCTCTGGTACTGGTGTGGGACCAGGAATCATGAGCATCAGCTTATTGTCCATGTGTTCGTCCTAAACAAGAATAAAATTTAAAAGCTGGAGGTGGATACTTAATTTTTGGGAGCGAATTTTAGGTTTTATCTGCATATACATACAAAATACTTTGCTATAGTCTTTAAACCGATAGATTTTATGATCAGAGATAAAAATTATGGTTTACTTGACTTTTGCAGCAACCTATGCATAGTTGAAATTATCTAAAATTCTGCTTTCAAGTTATAGCATGTTCTCATCTGTTAAACTACGGACTTATCTGTGTACCTTAAGATTAATATCTCAATCTCAGCCCTCTTGTCTATAAAGATGCTTCTGGGGAGTTACCAAACAGTTTGGCGATCGCTAAACCCGGGTCTGGTTGTTTAACTAAAGATTCTCCAATTAATACCGCAGCTGCTCCAGCTTGGTGTACTATATGCAGGTCTTCGGGAGTATGTAGCCCTGACTCACTCACCACTAAAAGATTATGCGCTTGTAATTGACTCCGCCGTGCAGACAATAATTGACAGGTAGTTTCAATATCAACGGAAAAATCTTCTAAGTTACGGTTATTGATACCCACCAAAAACCCACAGGTTCTGCCGCAGTCTGACCAATTTTTAGCTAAAGCTAATACCCGGTCAAGTTCTGCCAAACTATGAACCTCAATTACAGCGGTCATTTTCAAAGCGTGAGAAATTTTCAGGAAGTACTCTAAATCTTGGTCACTCAGAACAGCCGCAATTAACAAAATGCCATCTGCGCCCTGAATACGAGCCAAGTACATTTGGTAAGGATAGATAATAAAATCCTTACACAACAGTGGTAAATCCACCGTAGCACGCACTCGGGCTAAATTTTCAAAACTGCCTTGGAAAAACTTCTTATCAGTCAACACAGACAAACAACTAGCCCCGGCTTTTTCATAGGACCGAGCAATGGCTACGGGGTCAAAGTCTGCTCGTAAAACACCTTTACTAGGAGAAGCCTTTTTGACTTCAGCAATTAAAGCTGGCTTGGTGTTTCCTTGTCTTAAAGCGGCGATAAAATCACGGGTGGGGGGTGCGGAGAGTGCCTGTTTTTGCAATTGTACCAGGGGTCGCCTTTCCCGCATCTGGTCAACTTCGATTTCTTTATGCCAGATAATTTCTTCCAAAATGTTATTTGGTTGTATATCTGGCAAGGTAGACTGATACCGTAAAAATGAGACATTAATGGCAGTGTTGGTAGAACGGCGACGAATTTCCATGATTTAAGGTTCTGAGTTACTCCTGGCTCAAGGTAAGAGATAGATCCCTGGTCTAGTGTTTAAACTACGGCGCGTTTATAAGCTTCGTCTAGGACTTCGGAAAGGGTGGGATGGGCGTGTACTAAATGAGCTAGGTCTTGGACGGCTTGACGGTTGGCGATCGCAGCTGCTGCTTCATGAATTAAATCCGAGGCGTGCATCCCAAAAATATGAACACCCAAAACCTCCCCAGTGTCTTGGCGATACACTACTTTAGCCATACCATCGCTTTCTTTTTCTGCTAAAGCTTTAGAGTTCCCCTTAAAGTAACTCTTAGTAGTTGCAATCTCAAAGCCGACCCCTTGTCCCAACTCCCGAGCTGCTACTTCTGTTAAACCCACATAACTAACTTCTGGGTGAGTAAATGCAGCTGCTGGGATGCTGCGATAGTCCACAGAGCGGGGGTGACCAATGATATTTTCTACAGCCACAATTCCTTGGGCCGAGGCAGCGTGTGCTAACATCATCTTGCCAGTGGCGTCACCAATTGCCCAGACATGGGGGACTACCTCCCCACCTGACAGTACAGCCATATGGTCATCTACGGGGATATAATTGCGCCGGTCTAGTTCTATTCCCAAGGTTTCCAACCCTAGGTTATTAGTGGCGGGGATGCGTCCTGTAGCTACTAAACAAGCGTCTACTTCCAAAACATCAATATCTTCCTTGGTTTTGAAGTCTGCTAACTCTATGACTACCGGAGTACCGGGGATCACTCTTTTGGCGTATATTCCCACCTTAGTTTCAATGTCCCGGGGATTAATTAAGACTCGTTGGGCGAGTTTAGCTATATCCCGGTCAAATCCTGGCATTAGTTGGTCTAGTGCTTCAATCATCGTGATTTCACAGCCCAGAGCCGAGTAAACATCAGAAAATTCTAAGCCAATGTAACCACTACCAATAATTGCTATCCATGGGGGTAGAGTTTCTAGTTTTACTCCTTGGTCGCTGGTAAAAACGGTTTTGCCGTCTACTTGAATACCGGGGGGTACAAAGGGTACAGAACCGGGGGAAAGTATTATATCTTTAGCTGTAATATGTTTTTCTCCACTGTCTGTGGTAATACTTACCTTTTGACTCCCGGCAATTTTCCCCCAACCCCTGATAATATCTACACCTAGACGTTTAAGGCTGTTGGTGAGATCGCCTTGAATTTTTGATACTAAGTTATTGGCATGATTGGCGATCGCCCCACGGTCAAAAGTAACCTGCTCTACTTGAATCCCAAGGGATTTAAGGTGATGGGAGTTACGTAACTCTCGCACCCGTCCCGAAGCAGCTAACAAGGCTTTAGAAGGGATACAACCACGGTTTACACAGGTTCCACCCATATCCCCAGCTTCAACAATCGCAGTCTTTAAACCACAGCTAACGGCGTGTAGAGCAGCGCCATGACCACCCACACCCGCACCGATAATCACTAAGTCGTAATCAAAATTTTCACTCACCTGGTGTTTTTCCTTTCTAACTGATATTGGCTAGCCCCTAGGAGCTAGACGGTTCTATATTATTCCTAAATATGGGTGATGCTACACTACCCTATCACTAGCAACTTATCAAAACTTCATAGCAGGGTGAGCAATCCTACCGAACCGTTGGGAGATGAAACCAGACCCCATTGAGAGCTTTATTAGCTCTTGGTTTCTCTTTCGATGTACTGTCTCACAGCTTCTCTAACTAAATCATTCAAAGAACGCTCTTTACTTTGCGCCAGTTGCCTCAATCCTTCATACTCTCCATCTGCAAAACGGACAGTTAACTTTTTCATGCCCTAAGCTTGATGTTATAATCAGGTCATGATAACACACCGATGAAAAACCAGAAAATAAGGATTGTTTTTAATTCACCACAGGGGTATCTAAATCCTCCAATGGTCGGATAATGGCGGGGGTGGGAGTCACCTCTGGCTGAAAAATTCCCTGTAAAGCTTGTTCGAGTGTAGGAGCCATGACTATACGGTTCTCAAAAGCCACAATTACCCTTACTAGGGTGGGGAGCCTGTTTTGAGTAGCTTCTAAATAAATTGGCTCAACATACAACAAAGATTGCTCAATGGGGATAATTAACAGATTACCCTGAATTGCCCTTGACCCTTGACGATTCCAGAGAGAAATTTGTTGAGAGATAATCGGGTCTTGGTTAATTCTGGCTTCTATTTGCTCAGGACCAAAAACCAGACGCTCTTTAGGGAAGACATACAGTAACAACTTACCATAGTTTTCACCGTCTGACCGGGCGGCTAACCAAGCAATTAAATTAGAGCGTTGTTTAGGGGTGTAAGGTAAGAGTAAAATAAATTCCTCAAACTTAACTGTAGGCAGACTGGTAATTAAGTAATAAGGTTTAACCGGTTGGTTCTTTTCTCCGTATATTTCTGTAGGTATTTGCCATTGGTCTTCTCGGTTATAAAATACTTGGGGGTCGGTCATGTGGTAAGTCATCAAGCGCTCCGATTGAACCTTAAAGAAGTCCACGGGGTAACGGATATGCTCCCGGAGGTTTACAGGTAAGTCCGTGAGGGGTCGGAAGGTATGGGGAAATATCTTACTCCAGGTGGCAATAATGGGGTCAGTGCTGTCAGCAATGTAAAAGTTAACCGTACCGTGGTAAGCGTCAATGATGACCTTAACTGAGTTGCGAATGTAGTTGATTTGTTGTTTCTGGTCAGCTATCCCTAGATTAGTTGTGTCAGAGTAGGGATAGCGATCGCTGGTGGTGTAAGCATCAACCACCCAGAAGAGATAATTATTGTTACTCTCAAAATCTGTGTCCCCTGCGTCACCAGCTACTAAATAAGGGTCGCTGTCAAATTGGAGGAAAGGGGCGATCGCTTGAATGCGTTCTTTAATATTCCGCCGGAATAATACCTTAGTTTCAGGTAGAAAGTCTTCAGTAAATAGCATTTGCCAATCTTTTAAATACATAGCAAACAGCCATCTTCTCCACCCCGTACCCACACGAATCCCCCCCACACCATCATAGATGTTGTACACATTATCGCTACCACTGGGGAAATCTAACTCTCTAACTCTGGTTCCCGTCATCACATACGTATCAGTTATTTCACCGAAGTAAATTCGGGGTTGTCCAATAGGTACACTGTCCCGAATAGCTTCACTAGAGGTGGTGAGGGCGGAATCATTGTTACCGGCGATATCTTTAACAAAATATTCTGGGAGACCACCAGCACCGACAGTATTTACAGGACTCATTGTAAACCCGTAGCCATGGGTATAAATCAAATGGCGGTTTACCCAAGTTTGGGCTTGTTGGGGAACAGCGGAATAGTCTAACTCCCTGGCTGCAATTAATACTTGTCTGCGTTCCGTGGGTCTATTGTCTACTAAGGGAGAACCCGCTGGGAGTTCTTTAAAAAGTGTGTAGCGGTCAATGTCTGCATCTGGAAACCGGTAGTAAAGGCGAATTTGTTGTAATTGACGGTTAGTTTCTAACAGTGGTTGCTGGTCCCACAGGCGAATATTGCGAATTGTTAAATCATTTTTTTCTAGGTCTGCTTCTGTTAAATCTCCTGTAGGGCTGAAAGTTTGAGCGTCAATGTCTTCCAGAGCGAAAGCTTGACGAGTTAAAGCAATGGTACGCTGGATATAGGGTTGTTCCCGTTGTAATTCATTAGGCTGTACAATCAGGTATTGGACTACAGTCGGGAGAAAAATATCAGCAGCGACTACTACGACTAAATACAATCCTAGGCTGTAAAATATAAACCGCCGGTAGCGAGACTGGGGTTTCCAAGCTAGTGTTCGCCATAGCAAGTAAAAAGCTAGGGATAGAGCAAAGATGGTGCAGAAAGTATAAGCTGGTAATACAGCCGTCACATCGGTATAACTAGCACCGTAGGTTACACCCCGTTGGGAGTAAACTAGCTCGTAACGACTTAAACCATAACTCAGGGCGACTAAGAGCATAAATAAACCGCTCAACCCGTACAGGTGTCGCTGTTGTGGGGAAGAAAAACCGGGGAATATCCCTGAACCTAAACTTTGGCCACTGAGTAGGTAAGTTAAAGCCACAGCAATCAGGGTATATAAAAATAATCCCAAGAGCCATAGTTCTAACAGTTCCCAGAAGGGGAGGGAAAATATATAGAAACTAATATCTTGATTAAATAGTGGTTCCGTGGCGTTGAAAGATGTAGGGGCAAAGTATTGTAATATTTGTCCCCAGTTGTGGGAGATGATGTGAGCAAATAAAAGGCTGAAAACTACAGCGATCGCCCGTAAGAGAAAATGAGGATATACAAGGATGGGGATGATGATTCCCCCAATTACAGCCAGATACCAAGGAGTGGAAATCAGGTTACTGATTAACTCCCAAATTCGTCCCGGTCGAAATAAGGGGGGATTAACGGGAATATCGCGGATATTCATACCCAAACCTCGGGCTGGATGCCAATAGGTAGCTGCTATTTGGCTATAATGAATTAAAATTAAAGCCAGCAGGAAAGTTAATACTATTGCTATAGGTAGCACCCAGACCAGTTTTAGTTCTTTACTTTTGGGAACCCGTTCCACTGACCTAGCAACCACAAGGGAAGGATAGTTTGGCGGGTACTGGTGGCGGTAAGCTAAGTAAAGATTACCCAAACAAAAGGCGGCGCTGATACCTGCTACAAATATCCACAGTCCCCCCATAGTGACCATCCGCAGCAGGAACATTTGTAAATAACCAATATTCTCAAACCAGAGTATTTCTGCTCCTACGTGCGCAAGCAAATCCAGCAATAACCAGACTCCTAGGGATATTGTTAGTAATCTAAACCACCAGTTCCGTAACATAAATCAACCCAGAGATTCTTTGATAAATTTTGATCCGTAATTTTTATCTCCAGTCCCCTCCCCTTACAAGGGGAAGGTTAGGGTGGGGTCAATCAGCGGGGTCGATGCGATTCACAAACCAAGCCAGGGGAATCATAGGTATAGCGGGAAGTAAGCAAATTAACCACTGTTGTAGGTTGAGCGGTGCGGTTTTAAACAAAGTATTCATAATCCCCCATTGACTAAAAATAATTTGCAGCACCACCGTAGTAAGTATACCCAGACCCATGGCGCGACCATCATTAATGCTGACTGCTTGACCCTTGATTTTTCGCGCTGCTACATTCACTAACTGACTAATACTTAACAGGTAAACAACTCGTCCAGCGACAAGGCTCTGGATAGCCATGGTTCGAGCTATATCAATATCCCCCATGGTTTGACGCACCCATTCAAACATCCCAAAGATGAGAATCCAGTTAAAGATAGAAACTGCTGCTATGCGCTGGAACAAGGTACCAGAAAGTAACTGCTCTTGGGGATTGCGGGGTGGGCGTTTCATTACCCGGTCAGACTTGGGTTCAAATGCTAGGGGTACGGTCATGGCTACGGAGTTGACCATATTTAACCACAGCACCTGCAAAGAAAGAATAGGTAAATCTCTAGCTAACAGCGCACTAATGAGAATGGTCATAGATTCGCCCCCATTAACTGGTAAGATGAAAGCGATCGCCTTTTGCAAGTTCTGATATACCGTCCTTCCTTCCTCAACCGCAGCTTCAATGGAAGCAAAGTTATCATCAGTCAACAACATATCAGCAGCTTCCCGGGCCACATCAGTCCCAGCGCACCCCATGGCGATACCAATATCCGCTTGTCTGAGAGCGGGAGCATCATTGACTCCATCCCCTGTCATGGCGACTACTTCCCCTTGGGATTGCAACGCTTCCACTAAACGGAGTTTTTGCTCCGGAGCAACCCTAGCAAAAACAACCGCCTGTTCTATAGCGGGGACGAGTTCGCTGTTATCCATTTGGGCGATTTGCTTACCCTCAAAGGCTTGTACCTGACCGTCTTTTTCTAACCCAATTTGTTGGGCGATCGCCCTAGCCGTGGTTACATGATCGCCTGTAATCATTTTAACTTGAATACCAGCTTTTTTACAGGCACGCACGGCGGCGATCACCTCTGGTCGCGGCGGGTCAATCATTCCCTGTAAACCCAAGAAAATCAATCCTGTGGCTATATGTTCATGGTCTAAAGAACTTTGCTCAGGGCTGACATTTTTTTTACCAAAAGCCAATACCCGCATTCCCTGTTGAGCTAAAGCTTCGACCTGCTGATAGATTAATTCAGGTTGGATGGGGGACTCTTC
Source organism: Anabaenopsis elenkinii CCIBt3563 (assembly GCF_015245355.1). GTDB lineage: Bacteria > Cyanobacteriota > Cyanobacteriia > Cyanobacteriales > Nostocaceae > Anabaenopsis > Anabaenopsis elenkinii. The sequence continues at coordinate 3,764,168 of NZ_CP063311.1, forward strand.
CCCCTGACCATTGAGGGTTGACTGACAACGGCTGACAATAGCTTCAACGGAACCCTTAACATAAATAACCCTCGATTCCTCCCCCGGTTGTTCATGGAGAGTAGCCATATATTGAAACTCAGACTCAAAAGGAATACCATCAACCCGGGGGTTTAACCTGGTCATCTCCGACTGACTCCACCCCGCCTTATTGGCTACGGTAATTAAAGCACCTTCTGTAGGGTCACCCACCACAGACCAATTACCATGATTATTTTGTTGCAAATAAGAATCAGAACAAAGCAACCCAGCCATCAAGCACTCCCTGAGAGCTAGTAAATTGACCGTTTGTAAATCTACAGGTTTTTGCTCACATAGAATATCCCCATTGGGATTATAACCTGTACCTGAGACTTGGAAATGTTGCTCGCCGGCGTAAATACCCTGAACGGTCATCTGATTTTCTGTGAGGGTTCCGGTTTTATCGGAACAGATAACCGTTGCACCCCCTAAGGTCTCCACTGCTGGTAGTTTACGGATAATAGCATGACGGCGAGCCATGCGATTTACTCCAATAGCCATAGTTACGGTCACCACCGCAGGTAAACCTTCCGGGATAGCACTAACAGCCAAAGCTACGGACGCTTCAAACATCGCCGTCCAGGTTTGTCCTTGTCCTAACCCGACGGCGAAGGTCATAGCAGCTAGACCCAGTATTATATAGAGGAGTTGATGGCTAAATTTGTCAAACTTCCGGGTCAGGGGTGTACTGAGGTTGGTAGTTTTTTCTAATGACTGGGAAATACGCCCCATTTCCGTGGCGTTAGCCGTCGTAACTACTATACCCTTAGCTTGTCCAAAGGTGACAAAACTACCCGCATAAGCCATGTTAACCCGTTCTGCTAGGGGAGTATCAGGACTGAGGTCGGCGGTAGATTTTTCTACTGGGACTGACTCCCCCGTGAGGGCGGATTCATCTACCTGTAAATTACGAACATTGAATAACCGTAAATCTGCTGGGACTTTATCCCCAGAAGTCAGTAAGACGATATCACCGGGGACTAAATCTTGGGAGGGGATGCGTGATTTTTCCCCATCACGAATAACTGTAGCTTCAGTAGTAACCGCTTGTGCTAGGGCGGCGATCGCACCTTCTGCTTTTGACTCCTGAACAAAGCCAATAATAGCATTAATTACCGTTACCCCCCAAATCACCCCGGCGTTAGTCCACTGCGCCAAGAAGGCTTTTATAAGTCCAGCAACCAACAGAATATAAAGCAGAGCTTGGTTAAATTGCAGAATAAATCTTAACCAAGCTGGTTTTGGGGGTTTACCCGTGAGTTCATTTTTCCCAAATTTAGATTGTCGTTTTTGAACCTCCGTAAAAGATAATCCCCTTTCTGGATCGCCATTGAGAACTTGAATAACTTCTGTTAGCCCTTGGCTGTGATAGTTTTGGGGTGCTGATATACTAGTTGTAGTCTTCGGCATAAAAATCTTCTCAAGTTCTAGAGTTGTGATAGCGATAGCGTGGCGTTAGCCATGAATTCTTAAATGAATTTGGATATAATACGGACGTTTTAACCCGTACAGACGTTCCAACGGAACGTCTGTACTAGTTTTTATTTTCCTATAGCTAACGCCACCTCTAGACAGCGCTGTAAAAATCTGCGGGGGATTTCCCGATTTTGTCCCCAGTGTACATGAACATAAGAGGCGTGCAGATTTCTCAGCTGTCGCCTATACAAACTATTAATGTTGCCCGCAGTACCAATATGGTGACTTTTGTGTGCTACTTCCAAGCTATCACAATCGTAGGGATAAACTTTAAATAAACCTTCTATGGAACCAACTGCTACGCTATCGCTATCAGGTATGGGGTTTAACTCAGAACGATGAAATTCATGACCGTAAATATTTGTCCCTGCTGATGCTAATAAATTATCTTCTAAAGCTAAAGCGCGTCGATATCCTAGAGTTAAATTTTTCCCCATCATAGCCGATGTCGGTAAGACTCCCGTCATACTCCAAGGTTTACCTTCAAAGTCGATAATTTCTTCACATAGGTACATTAATCCCCCACATTCAGCTATTGTGGGTATTCCGGTTAGGATTGCTGTTTTGACTGCATTACGGACGGGGGTATTTGCTGCTAGTTCCTGGGCGAAAACTTCGGGGAACCCGCCACCAAAATACATTCCTTGTATATCTGGGGGTAGTTGAGTATCTGCTAAAGGACTCCAGAACACTAGTTCAGCACCTAGCTGTTGGAGCAAATCCAGATTATCCTGATAGTAGAAGTTAAAAGCGCGATCGCGCGCTACTGCAATTTTGAGAGGGTGTGAGTAGGAATGTGGGAATAATTCCCTCCCCTCTCCTACCTTGAGGGGAGGGGGTGAGGGGGTGGACTGGTGCAACAATGGTAATAAAAGTTGCCAATTAAAACAAGTGTCGCCCAGATCAGCCAGACCATTAACTACAGTATCCAACTGGGGAAGTTCGTCGGTGGGGAGTAACCCTAAATGGCGGTCGGGTATGGTGATATTATTTTGACGACGCAGCACGCCGATTATAGGTATTTCTAATGATGCTAGGGAGTCTTTGAGCAGAGATAGATGGCGATCGCTCCCGACGCGATTTAACACCAGACCAGCGATTTTGATTCTGGGTTCAAAAGAACAATAACCGTGGGCGATCGCTGCTACGGAACCAGACAAACGGCTACAATCAATTACTAACAGAATAGGTAAATCTAATAGCCTAGCAATATGTGCCGTACTAGCAAAATCTCTCTGTTGTAACCCCTTGACCCCATCAAATAGACCCATAACCCCCTCAACGAGGGAGTAATCACACCCTTGGCTGTGATCAGCGAAACATTTTTTAACGTAAGCTTCCGAGGTAAGGACTGGGTCTAAATTACGACAGGGGCGGCCGGTCACATAGGTGTGAAACATGGGGTCAATGTAATCTGGACCAACTTTAAAAGACTGTATAGCCACACCACTACGGCGCAAAGATGCCAAAAGGGCGAGGGTAACCGTTGTCTTACCCACGCCACTACGTTCACCGGCAATAACTAAAGCCATAGACTGGCAATCATCAAAAATATTAACTGCACCATATTAATTATGGTACAAGAGTGTAGAGAATTTTATGTCATAAAATTCTTTTCACCTGCATTTACACCAGAATACTTTTCAACCGTTTAAAAGTAGAATCTGAGCCACAACAGCCAAACTTTCTTCAAACAGTGACTCGCGACCCCAACGTTGCACCTGCTGACTCAACAAAGACTCAGCCTTTTGTTCAGAAAGGGAACCCACCTGTTGAAACAGACCAGCAGATTGAGCGCCCCCATGGGTTTCCATGCGCATACAACCCCCAGTTTCAGTACAGATAACTGTACCACAGTCTGCTTGCAGATTTGTGGAACTCAGACGTAGAGCAATTAAATCACCCACAATCTCACCCACATCAGCCACTGGTACACCGGCTAACTCAGCCTCTATTTGTCGCTGGTTTTGATCAATAAAACTCACCTGAGTAATTTCATAATCACCCATTTGGGTTTTACAGGCAACTGGTGACCATTGCAAGCGACTTGATAACCAACCCAAAAATAATAAAGCTTGGGCGGGATTTCCCTTTTCATAGTCGATAGTCACCCGGTCAATTTCTGCGATCGCAGCGCGACGATGGGGTGAGTCATAAGCTTGAGCAGTTAATTCTTGCCATGGTGAAAGCCGTCGCCAGTTTAAATCAGCCAATGGTATGCCACTTTCTACCAGCTTGGCTGTGTTCAGCAAATCACTTTTGAGCTTGTTAAACTTGCAAGAGTCTACAATCACATTATTGCAAACTCCTGCTAGCCGCTTAAACAGGTTATTACCCGGGTCTGGTGTCGCTTTCCACCAGAGAAACTTAGGTAAACCACCGATTAACAAAGCTGGAATCATACCCCCCACCCGTTCTAAAGCAGCGGCGGTTCCACTCAAGGTAATATATTCACAACAGACCAGGGTACTGGAAGATTGCTTTTGAATAGGACAGTAAGCAGAAACCTGAGCCTTAACCCCCTCATCCTTCCCAGCAATAGGGAACAAAGCAATAATCCGGCAGGGATTACGTAGAGCAATTTCATCGGCGATAGAGGGGCTTGTGGGGCTGAATTTATAAGGAATACCTTCCCCCGTAGCCCCATTCCCCTGACGTTTAACAAATTCTTCCCGCAATACAGCCAAAGTTTCCGGTGTAGCCGTTCCAGTTTCCGGAAGATTATACTTACCTTGAACCGCAGACAGCGCTGCGGCCATTTGTGGACCGAGAATCCCATCCAACGGACCATTATAAAACCCCAAAGCTGACAACAGATACTGAGTTTCTTCTGGTTCGTAAACTACTAAAGTAAACGTTGTAGCTCTAGTAGCAGCAGGAAGCACACCATCCTCACCGGCGATCCCGTAACTTTGCCAAATTTGATTCAGTTCGGTTTCTATTTCGCTGATGGAAATATCCTTAGGTGCTTGTAGTGAAAAAATTGTGGGAGCTTGGGAAATCATAGTACTTTAGTCATTATTCATTGGTAATTGGATCTAAGGTCATTAGTCTGTAGAGACCTTCCGACGGAACGTCTGTACTGACAGGAAATTTCAACCATATCTAATGACTCTTGTTTACAGTCTGCGCCAGCGACGACCATCTTGGTTAATTAACAATTCTGCCTCTGTGGGTTCCCACGTACCAGCCTCATAACGGGGAATAGTCGCTGGGTCTGCTGGTGCATCCCAAACTGAAAGAGCGGGAGTGACTACTTGCCAAGCTGCTTCTACCTCGTCGGAACGAGTAAATAAAGTTTGGTCACCCATCATACAGTCAAGAAACAGTCTGTCATAAGCATCAGATGTGGCTTCGATACCAAAAGAACCATAACTAAAGTCCATATCCACAGAACGGGTGCGGAATTCAGCCCCTGGCATTTTGACATCAAAGCGCAGGGAAATCCCTTCATTAGGCTGAATACGCATAGCCAAAATATTAGCATTCCTTTGTTGGGATGCCGATTGAAACATCCGGGAGGGAACATCCCGAAAGTGAATAGAAATCTCACTCACTTTTTTGGGCATCCGCTTACCTGTACGTAAGTAAAAAGGGACACCCTGCCAGCGCCAGTTATCTACCACAAATTTCATAGCTACATAGGTGGGTGTGGTGGATTGAGAAGCAACTCCAGGTTCCTCATGATACCCAGGAACGGGTTGACCTTTCATCCAACCAGCGCTATATTGACCCCGTACGGCAGAACGGGACAAGTTAGGGATATCTGCTAAACGCGTAGCTTGTAGTACTTTAACTTTTTCCGTACGTATACTATCGGCATCCATAGAGTTGGGCGCTTCCATAGCAGTGAGGCAGTAAAGTTGCATCAGGTGATTCTGCAACATATCCCTGAGGGCGCCCGCTTTTTCATAGTAGCCGGCTCGGTCTTCTACCCCTACGGTTTCCGCCACAGTAATTTGCACATGGTCAACAAATTGCCGGTTCCATAAAGGTTCAAATATCGCATTAGCGAAGCGGAACACTAGGAGGTTTTGAACTGTTTCTTTACCTAGGTAGTGGTCAATGCGGTAAACTTGATTTTCTTGGCAATATTTTTGCACTACTTGATTCAAACTCTGGGCTGATGCTAAGTCGCGCCCAAAGGGTTTTTCAATCACTAGACGATGTTTGTAGGAATCGTCTAGCATTCCAGCAGCCCCTAATTGTCTAATGGCTTCGGGAAAGAAATTAGGAGCTACCGAGAGGTAGAACATCCGGTTTCCCCTTGTGCCCCGTTTCTGGTCTAATTCGGTTAAAAGGGTGTTGAGTTTTTGGTAACTTTCGGGATTGTCTATGTCTCCTGGACAGTAGAACAGACCTTGAGAGAAATCCTGCCATAGTTCCCCTAGGGGTACTTTGGGATGGGCTTCTTCCATGCCTTTGTGCATTTGCTCTCGGAAGTATTCATGGCTCCACTCCCGACGGGCTACCCCCACAATGGTGGTTTCTGGGGCTATGCGTCCTTCTCGGCGCAATTTGTACAGGGCTGGCACTAATTTACGCCAGGTAAGGTCGCCAGAAGCGCCAAAGATGATGATAATTTGGGGTTCGGGCATCCCTTGTTGTTGCAGACCAACGCGTAAGGGATTTTCTAGCAAACTAACCATAAGAAGTTTTCAGTGGGTGTTAAGTGGTGTGTTGATCAGAAGCTTGGACTTTGAAGGTCTATACTGGCGACAATAACTTGACTTTGTTTTCTAAAGAGTTCACAGAGTTGATTCTCGAATCAATTCTGATGAACTTATGAATACCTTCAACTAGGAGTTCTGTCATGACTTGATTCAATATTAAGAAGTCTGAGTCTTTGAGGCTTTCCATGGGTTGATAGGAATCATGGAACCAACTGCTAGGCGATCGCTATCGGATATGGCCTGTTCTACTGCTGCTTTTGATGCTTTCTTTTGAATTGTGGCATTACTAATCACTCATGACATCGCCCCACTGAGGTAATTTTTAATTCCTCACCAGGTATCTCATGTCCCCAATTCTAGAGATTCTCGAATCACATAGCCATATTAACTGTTAATTATTGGTAGACATTGTTTGTATCTATTAGCTCCTCGGTGTGAATTAACTACTGATTGCAATCAATTACAGGACTTTGTGGTCTGGTGAATTACCAATTAAGGGCGGTACTAATGTCCGTTTTGAATAAAGGATTCGACTTTGGCTACATCTTCCTTACTACCAATAATTAAAGGTGTGCGTTGGTGCAGTTTCTTGGGGACTACTTCCAAAATATCTACTAATCCTGTGGTGGCGCGACCGCCTGCTTGTTCAATCAACATAGCTAAGGGAGCGGATTCATAAAGTAAGCGCAATTTCCCTTCTGGTTTCTGAATTGTCCCTGGATAGAGAAATACGCCGCCTTGAACTAAAATTCGATGGATGTCGCTGACCATGGCGCCACTATAACGAGCAGTATAACCTTCAGTGCGATGAACGTAGCGGATATACTCTCGCATCGATTCTTCCCACTGCCAAAAATTACCCTCGTTAACGCTATAAACAGAACCATGATTAGGGATACGGATATTTTCTTCCGAGAGGATAAATTCCCCTAAGCTGGGGTCAAGGGTAAATGAATGAACACCATTACCCATAGTATAAACCAGCATTGTGCTCGGACCATACAGTATATATCCGGCGGCGATTTGTTCTCTTCCGTTGCTGAGTAGATCCGATGCTTGACGATCAACATCATCGCCTTTTTGCTGACGAATAGAAAAAATTGAACCTAAGCTGAGGTTAGTGTCGGTGTTAGATGAGCCATCAATTGGGTCATATAACAAGGTATACCGACCTATGGGGCAGTTTTCTGGGATGTAGTAAGGTTCTTCCATTTCTTCGGAAGCCAGACGACAGACTAAGCCACTTTGCTTAAACACGGAGATAAATACATCGTTGGCGTAGACATCCATCTTTTTGACTGATTCCCCTTGGATGTTGACGTCTCCAGAAAATCCCAGAACTCCTTCCATTAAACCGGCGCGACTGAGACGACGAGCCACTAGTTTACCCGCTAGGGCTATGCGATTCATCAGCGCGCTCAAATCCTGTGCGTCTGCGGAAAAAGTCTTAAATTGTTGGAGTACGTGACGCGATAATGTTGTACAATCACGATCTAAGCTCTTATCCGTGGCATTATTCATAGAAAAATCTAAAGATTCTGGCGCTTGAGTCATTTTTGTTACTCTGGATCAGTTCTGCTTGTGACTGGGTTTTATTAATGGCAACTTTTGGTTCCTGCCTCTATCTTAGAAAGGTATTTTGATAACTCAAATATGATTTTAGATAAACTAAAGAATTATGATTTTGGCTTTGATAATTGCAAAACATGGTTTTGTCCGTCTATCATGTCAGATGATGAAACCGCCCAACTAGTTGCAAAGTTCTCTGATCGTCGATAACTGGCCCATTGCTGCTGCTCTCCCTTGATAATTGGTAAGATTGACAGCATTTTTTTACATTTTATATAAAATATTTTTAAAGTATTCTTTGACATTTTTTATAACCCAATTCCAGACTACTTGAACCTGATTAAAAAGGCAATGCGAAAAAAACAATCTTGTGATTGTTTTTTTTTGGCTCAATTGTCCGTAAATTTGAGGTAGCGGGGGAATATTTTAGTATATGTTTCTTAGCAGAAGTGTTGATAAAATATTGAGGATCTTTACTATTGCGGCTCAAGATAGATCAGAACCACCTTTTTTTTAAGAGCAGGAGTTTTCCGAGTTGGTCTAGTTTGGTTTTTATTGTGCGCCTTACCGCTAAACTAATTGCAGGAGATGTTGACTACAACTAGAGTCCCTGGGGATTTGTCCCACCCCCTTAAGGAGTGGGCTTTTCGCTCTAGTCTTTGTGAAATTGAGCAATTAATTTTGCGTTACCAGGAAAAATTTGCTATTAATAATAACTTGTTATTATTAATAATCTGCTTTTTTACTCCAACTCCCGCCGCGATTGTCTTCCCTTGGCTTGGCTTTATTGACTCTTAGTTGACGACCCATCCATTCTGCACCATCTAATTCAGTGATAGCAGCATCTTCTTGAGCATCTTCCTTCATTTCAACAAATGCAAAGCCTCGCATCCGACCTGTTTCCCGATCAGTAGGTAAGACTACTCTTGTGACTTCACCATAGTCGGCAAATACGGCTTTTAAGTCTTCTTCAGTAGCGCGGTAAGAGAGGTTTCCAACGTAAATAGTCATGTGGATCACGTAATTTGTAACAAAGGGCGATTAGTTCAGCGGTGGAAAGAGGTATAAACAAACTGCAAATTTTGCATAGTCTGTTCTGACTCACCCATGGCGGATATTGTTGTAGGACAGCGATCATCATCCTGGCTTTCGCTTCAACTCAAGATGCCAAGGGGCTGAACTTAGCCATACGCTCACATGATAACTGATTGTGACATTTTTTAAAGTATGAGATTTAACAAACTGTATTAAACTGATCATACAGGGCAGGCAAATGCCCACCCACAATAGTTTTGCTCAACCTCAATTCTGGGTTAGACGATTCTGGGATAGGTGCAAATTTCAATCAATAGAAATTTGCTGAGGCCCAGTAGCTTTACCATTGTGCGCCTCACTAGTTGGACTGGAATGACCAGTGGACTTTATTTGTTGCTCCAGCCAGGTTTTTACAGGGTCGTCCTTGAGATTAAGTCGCAGCACACCAGAAAAAAATCCCCCCATAAATGAAACTGGGTGCTTGGTTAATTGTTGAAATATTGGTGACAATTCATTAATGAACATATTTGAGATTCTGCTGTAGTTTGAAATGATCCTAACCTGAAAAACCAGAGACGCAATTAAGGGCGTCTCTATAAGGAAATGCCTTTCTAATGGATTTAGAACCTAAGACGCGGGGGATTCAACCGGAAACATACACTTGTCAGAATCACATCCGCTAGGTCCAACATCGGCCAGTTTACTGGAATCGTATCGACTCAAGACCGCGCAGAAATCATCTGTTCTGCGACGTGACTTAACTTCTTGAGTTAAACGCTCATAGGTTGACTTATCTATAGGTTCAAATGGTAGGCGGGGGAATGATTGCAAGTCATCGAACCGGGCTAACAGTGCTGCGGAAATGTAGCCTTCATCGTTTTGGATACCTTGATAAATTCGCTGTCCCAAGGGTTCCACCTCCTCAGAGCGTAATTCTATGGTGGATGATGTGTTGTGAGTTACGTACCAGCGCTGAACTTGCAGGGCAAAGTCAAATTGAGCTAAGGCGGAAAATTTGCTCACATTAATCTCATCAGCTCCCGGTAAGTCAGCCCAAGATACGGATATAGGAATTTCCACTAGCCATTCAGTTACACGGGGGTCAAATGGGTCATTTAGTAAGTTTCCGTGTTCGTCTTTGTCGGACTGGGATGGGATGACATTGTAACCATAGTCAATGCAGGCTAATGCTACTGGATCATTTTTACCAAAGGTAATTCTACGGATAAATCTCTGTGACTTGGGAGGATGCCAACCCGGACTAGCCCCTGTTAATAGGGATTTAGTGCCACTAGGTTGGACTGTGGTACAACGATTAGGATGCTTGAGTTGGTGGCGATCGCAGTAGTCCCAAACTACTCGATGTACTATATCTTTCCAGTAGGTGAGATATTTTGCCTCTTGCTCTTTGAAAGCCAAACCTTGGGGTGTTTCGACTCTACCTTCAGCCCACCAGCGCAACCAGTCTACACCAAAAGCATGAACAAAGAAATCGAATAATCCGGTAAAGGAAACCCCAACAATCGGGTCTAATTCCCGGCTCTTTTGGTAGCGTGGCTCTAAAAATTGATGATTTAACAGTGCTGCTACAGATAAAGCCCCAGCAGTAAAAGCCTTTTCTTGTTCTTTGTAGTCCTCTGGGTCAATTTGGTTTAAGTGAATTTCTGATAAGTTGCAGTGAAAGTTAGAGCCTATGATTTCACCACAGGGGTTTAAGCCATAGCGGTTTAAACGATGTTCTAATTCTTGAGAATCAATCTTTGGGTGACGTTGTTGTATCCATTCTTTGGCTTTTCCTTGATCATAAGCTTGTAGAAAATCTTTTTTTAGTTGTGGTGTATTGAGCAAATCACAATTAGCTCTGGCTACGGACTCACCAGCCCACTGAATAGCACCTTCGCCACTATAGTATTGTTTACGTACAGATTCTATACATTCTTCTAATGTGGGTTTGCGGTGAAACACTCTGGTATGATTAGCCATGCGTAAAGCGTCCCGCTCAGGATCAATGCGCCAGTTACCTTCTGTGTCTTGTTGCCAGAGGTTATCTTTGGCTGTTGCTCCTAAACCATCATCAGCCCTAAACTGACGCATACCCGCACTGCGCCGAATATTGCCGGCAACAATTGCTACGGCAGCCTGGTCAATCAATAAACAGCATTCTACGGAGTTTAATTGTCTACCTATAGCCTTGTTGAGTATAGATGCACACTGTTTATATAGGTCTGGTAGTTTGACAGGATTAGCTACTCCACCAAAGCCCTTGAGGGGTTCCCCGGTTTGACGTACATTACTGAGGTCAACGATTACCTTGAGTTCTGTGGATAAAGTTTGATTTGTAGAGATTTCCAACAGGGATTTGTAGGATTCTACCCAGCCTTCGCGGCTATCTCCCACATAGATGGTAACGGTATTCCCTTCTATGCAGGTTTTAGTATGTTGACAACGTAATTCCCAAGGTATGCTACCAATTTCCCCTTGTAATGTCAGATTTAAGTAATTACGGATAGCAGGGAGTTGATTGATGTGTTGGGGTTCTATGACGGCTCCAGTCCCACAGCCCATCATGGCTAAATCCATCATTAATGCAAATGCACTCCAATCTTCGAGGTTGGTGGATGTGCAGTTATAAGCACCAGAAAAGTTTTTGGGTTTGGTGATCCACTCTGTACCACCCACCCATAACCAGCGTCCACTGGGTAAGGCTTTGAGGTGGCGTTGCATCTCTTCTATTATCGCACTTTCGGCTCTTGTGAGCCTCCCTAGGTCGATGATGCCCTTAAGGGTGCGATCGCATACCTCATCCCATGTTTCCCTCAGCCCTGCCTTTGTGAGACGGCTGTAGGTTCTAAAAAATACAGGATTAGCAGCTGAGGCTGTTTCTGGAAACTCTGTACTCTGAGGTATTTTTATTCTTTCTAGCTCTCTCACCATAATCAAGTCTTGTAGCTTGCTAACAGATTATGACTATACGCTAACTAGATTTTGGATGGAAGATTGCCAAATGCGACAATTTGCGCTATCCACTATGGTGTACTAATAATAACTTACATCTTAAATGTATAATTTAGTGTTATTTGATTTTTACACCAGTTTGGTCAAAATCGGAATCTAGTTAATTATTTTGTCGCACACCAGAGAATGGATCTGTACCGCCAACCCAGTTAAAATCACTAATGCGGATGGTGAAGCCACCTAATTCTAGTATGGGGTTATAACGCAAGGTGATGCCATAGGTACGGCGGCTATATTGTAAAATGTAGTCTGTGCTAGTTTCTCTACCAGTGTCCAAGTTAATTGCTGTTTGCCAGCCTAAGACAAATGGCCCATAAATTTGCAGCTGAGTGCCAACACTTAGCAGTTTAGTATCAACTGATCGGTCAAACAAAAAGGGTGATAATCCGCTATTTAGTCCCTGAGAATAAGTGAGGTTGAAAGCCGTATAGTCTAAATAGGGGCGAGAGAAATTACCGAACTGCCCGACTAAACCGACTGTGGCTGTTAGGGTAGTTTGATTTTCGTTATTACTGTAATAACTATGTGTACCTCTGACACTGGCAATTGTTTCTATATAGGGCACCACAGGGTTAGGTGTATATTTTAGTCCCTCTGTGGCAGTGGGTGGTAATGATTGACCTCGCCATAGTAAAAACCCCCGACTGAGGCTAGCGCTGGCTTGTAGGCGACCCAAACCAATACGATTATTGTTCGCGGTTGCTGCTAGTAAGTCTAGGCGGTCAGTGTTGGCATTGATATATTGTAGGCCTGCCTGATAACTGAGGTTAACACCACTATTACCTAAAGGAATGACAGGGGAGGTAATCAGACCACCAAGACTGCTCTGGACGGTTTGAAAGCCCAGAGAGCCATTGTAGAGGCGATCGCGGTAGCTATATTCTAGATTTAGTACGTGAGGATTAACATCCCCTAATACCTGGCGCATGCGCAAACCAACCTGCAAATTTTCCTCTAAATTGTTTAAACTGGTTAACTCACCGCCACCTTCTAGTGTTAACCGTGGGTTCAAAACAGCATTTAAACTTGTCTTTACACCCAACAAGTCAGCTAAATCACCTGTACCCATTTGTAAAGCTTTTTGCACAAATAATTGAGGGGTGATTCTCCACCGTACCTGCTGGGTATCAACAGTTGTGAAACCGCGTTCTACAAATAAACCACCTCGCTTATCCCCATCAAAACCGGGAGACACCAGGAATGGTGAGGCGTCGCGTTCAAAACTATCAATAGTCTGTTTATCTACAGGAATTGGTAAAGAGAGTTTTTGGTCAAAAACTAAACGCTGTCCCCGTGTAGTAATAGTCTCTTTAAAAGCAGACTCCCTGATAGAGGTAACTTGAGATGCACGTAACTCTAATTCTGGGGGTGAAAAGGGGTCGTTAGTAATTCGCACATCAAAAGCTTGCCAACCTCCCGGATAAAATGAAATCCGTTGAGCTGCAAACCGCACTCTCCTCACTTCACCTCCGGTTACCGGTAAGGGGACATTCCTGGCTTGGATACCACCTAATGTAAAATCAATACCCCCAGGGCTAGTGATTTGGGTCAGGGGCTGATTTCTTCTGACCCTATCACTTACAGGAGCCTCAATTCCAACTGGTGTAACATTGCTAGATGAAAAAGCGAAATCTTGTTGGGCTGAGGGTATGAAAATCTCACCGCTGCCACTTTCTATTTCCCCATTGTCTTGGATAAAATTATAGGTAAAGCGTTCTCCCCGCAACACTTGATCTCCTCGTGTTAAGGCCACATTACCAGAACCCACAGCGATCAAGTTATCTAAATTTACTTGCAGGCGGTCAGCGTCCACCACAGCGCCATCAAATCGCACGACTACATTACCTTCGGCGGTGACAATTCGCCGGATTTGATCATACTCCTGCCTGTCTGAGATGACTTCTATGGTTCTTTGTCTAGCTAAAGATGTAGGTGACCGAAATTCTATGGTAGAGGGATTCGAGGTTTGGCTACTGGGGTGACGAGACTTCAGCAGTAGGGTATTTTGTACGGGACGAAAAATTGCTGTATAATTTGTGTCAGATGAAATAATATTAGTTTCCTGCGCTTGTGGAGTTGCTTTAGCCCCTGCAACTGGCACATTGGGTTTAGTGTTAGGCGCTTGCAACTGCTGTGGGGAATTAGCAAATGTCTGGGGTTTACCCAAACAAACAGCAGTCTGAGAAGGGGTGAAAGTTTCTGATGTATTGGGTGTGTCTAGACTGTTGACAGTGGACTGATGCCCAGCAGAAGATGTAGTATCTTTTACATGGAAAAATTGTGGAGTTTCCTCTGGTGGTGGGGATGCTGGTTTGTGTCCTTGGGGATTTTTTTGATTTGTGATCAATGGGAGAAACTGATTGTCACTAGCACAGGAAATAGAATTTGCTGATGGTACCACTTGGACAATGGCAGGAGGGGGTGGAGGTAAGGGAACTGGATGAAGCATATCTACGGCACATCAAGCTAACAATTGAACTATCCTGGCTTGGAAAAAGCAGGATTCTTCCCTTTCGGGCTTTGACTGACGAAATCAGTTTTTATCCCGGATTTTGGACACAGGGGTTCTCAGGCTCCCACTCAGTTTTCTGATGGCCAATTAATAGTCGGAAGGATCAATTATAGGTTGATCTTCCGACTTTTGCTTTTTGCCTGAATATTAGGAAGCTGATTCAGAGAAAGTGCTGGTGTTTTAGCTCTTCGGAGAGTTTTGACACTTTGCCACTACCACTCAACATTAATGATTCAGGCAGATGTAGGCTCTCCTAGAACCGGTTTAGCACTTCCCCTCAAAGTCAATAATTGGTGGCTAATTGGTGGCTATTTTACTCTAAATCCTGGCGTCCGGGGTTACGGGCTGGATCGTTGGACAAAAATCCAAAGACAAAGATAGCCACAAAAAAGGCAACAACAATATAAACAGCGATTTTTAAAGTCACCATACAAGTATCTCCAAAAGGTGTGAGAAATAAAGTTTCTCTCTTGTGTATGTGCTATACAGCAAAGATAACTACTTTATATTATCGAAATCTCGCCCCTTTTTGAGATCAGTTTGAGTGGTGAATGTCCGTTAGAGGATGTTTTAAAAGTCAAAGTTAGTAAATAATCAAGCCAGTCGTCTGAGCATAATAGGAATCATGGCAGTATAGATAAAAGTCTCAGAAGTTTGGGGCAATCTTTCATAATCCTTGCTCAAGTGCCGAGACCAATTGAGCCATCCAAAAGTTCTTTCCACAACCCAACGCTTTGGTAAGAGTACAAAACCCTTCCTCTCTTAGAGGATGTTTGATAAGTTTTCAACAGGTAATTTTTATCTTAGGGAACAGGGAACACCGGAACAGGGAATGGCGAACACACAAAAAACAATCAAATCCAGTCCCCTCCCCTTACAAGGGGAGGGTTAGGGAGGGGTCAAATAATATTCGATACACTAATCATGACTTTCCAAACAACCTCTAAGGGTCGCAGAACAATCTGCACAATCCAAAGAAACATATCCATGACCCAATGTACAAAATCATCACCTCTATATCCCCCATCCATGCAAATGTTATTTAAGCGCTTGACCTTATCCCCCATCCCATGAACCCTATGAAGGACTTTCTTCCCTCCCTCACGTTCTGGAACACTGGTAGCAGTCACTAAAACTCGTAATACTAAACCCAACATATCAACGGATAAATGTCCCTTACGCCCATGTATTTTTTTACCAGCATCGTCACCTACGTCTTGAGAAATCATTGTTGCCGTTTCTACTGATTGACTATCAACAGCGGCTTCCGTGGGGCTGGGATTAGGTCTTACTGACACTCGTGTCCACTGGTATGGTAAAGTTTGTTGTAAATTTTTCACCAGGTTCCGTCTTGGTTCTATCTCCACCAAGTAACCATAAACGGTTTGCCAAGGTGGAAAATCTCCCGGTAGTCCCCGCCACGTACATCCTAGTACATAAAGAATTGCATTCACCACGGCATACATGGCTATTCTCCGAGGACGACCACCTGGTTTGGCGCTGGGAAATAGGTCAGCAATTAGTTCCCACGGTTCCCATATGAGGTTGCTAGGGTATACTTTAGTCATTTACTTACAAGGTGCTGCTATATACAAATCTCAGCTTATACCTTGTGAGCTTTCTTTCCACACCTCCCCCCTTTTAAAACATCCTCTAAGATTTCATACAAATTTATTTATATTTGTTTAACTTTTCCCCGACAGATCAGAGTCAAACTTTCATATACTAAGTACATACTTGTGGATACTCCATAGCCTTAAAAATGTCTTTAGTGTAAACTTTATCAGCAATGGCAATAATAACTCTCAATACTGGACAAAGTTATTTACACACCGTCAAAAGAATTGGCAACATTGCAATAAATAGATAAACAATACCGAAAATTAAACTGGGAGTTTTAACAACCTATGCAGCCGATTCGCACATTTAACGTTTCCCCTTCTTTACCCTCGCGACTGGAACCTTTGAGGCGACTAGCATATAACTTGCATTGGGACTGGAACGTTGAAAGTAAAGATTTATTTCGTCGCTTAGACCCTGATCTGTGGGAATCTAGCCATCATAACCCCGTGTTAATGCTGGGTACCATCAATCAAGGGCGGCTGTTGGAAGTTGTAGAAGATGAAGGCTTCCTAGCACAAATGGATCGGGCGGCGCGTCAGTTAGAAGATTATTTACAAGAGCGTACATGGTATCAGAAACAACGCAACCAAAAGCAGAAAGAATGCTATGCCTACTTTTCCGCTGAATTTGGATTGGTAGATTGTTTACCAATTTATTCTGGCGGGTTGGGTGTTCTAGCAGGGGATCACCTGAAATCTGCCAGCGACTTGGGTTTACCTCTGGTGGGTGTGGGTTTATTGTATCAACAAGGGTACTTTGCTCAATACCTGAATGCAGATGGTTGGCAACAAGAGCGATACCCCATCAACGATTTCTATAATATGCCCTTGCACCTAGAGCGGAATCCGGATGGTTCAGAGCTACGGATTGCTGTCGATTATCCGGGGCGCAAGGTCTATGCTAGAGTTTGGCGTGTACAGGTGGGAATGGTACCACTGTATATGCTAGACACGAATATTGAACCCAATAATCCTTATGACCATGACATCACTGACCAGCTGTATGGTGGTGATATCGATATGCGGATTCACCAGGAAATTATGCTGGGGATCGGTGGTGTGCAGGTGTTGAAAGCACTGGGTTACAATGTCACTGCTTACCACATGAATGAAGGCCATGCAGCATTCTCGGCCTTAGAACGGATCCGGATATTAATTCAGGAAGAAGGATTAAGTTATGCGGAAGCTAGACAAGTTGTAGCTTCGAGTAATATCTTTACTACCCACACCCCAGTACCAGCTGGGATAGATTTGTTTGCTCCTGATAAGATTTTGTATTACCTGGGTTACTATGCAGAAATCTTTGGTTTGCCCAAAGAACAATTTTTAGGACTGGGGCGGGAAAATACGGGTGATTTATCGGCGCCTTTCAGTATGGCGGTGTTGGCCTTGAAGATGGCGACATTTTCTAACGGTGTGGCACAGTTGCATGGTGTGGTCTCACGGCAGATGTTTAAGGGTCTATGGCAAAAAGTACCTGTGGAAGAGGTACCAATTGCGGCAATTACTAATGGTGTTCATGCTCGTAGTTGTGTAGCCAAATCAACTCAAGAGTTGTATGATCGCTACTTGGGTCCTAACTGGTCATCAGTACCACCAGATAGCCCATTGTGGGAACGGATGGATGCGATACCCGATGAGGAATTGTGGCGCAATCACGAACGCTGTCGCTTGGATATGATCTTACATGTGCGAGAACACTTGGTAAAGCATTTGCGTGATCGCGGCGCAGCGGCTGCAGAAATTAACCAAGCCCAGGATGCAGATGCATTGAGTGTTTACACCGCTAATATCACCTATACCGTCTCTGGTTTACAAGGTTTGTCTTTGCGCGTGTTACCACACCACCAACATTTATCTAGTCCCTATGAGCCGAGATTGATTGCTTGGGCAGAATAAGCTCAAGGATGAGGGAGTAGGGCTGTCAATAGTCCCTACTCCCGATTTTACTAGGGATGACAATATAACCCGTGGTGCGATCGCCTAACACTAAGTTATGTTTTTCACCCCAATACCACCAGTGCGCTGCTACATAAGCACAAATTACACTATCTAGTTTGTCTTCAGCTGCTTTGAGTGCTGCGCCTGTGGTGGGGATTTGGGAAAATGAACCACCCAAGGGTACAGAGATCAGAGAAGGTTCTATGGTGGGTAAAATATCAATAATGTAATTGTAAAGTTTAATTAATTCTAAGCGGCGCTCACTGATGCGTCCTTTTTTATATTTCAGGATGCGTTCTAGGTTAAATAAGTTAACTATTGCGGGATGGGGAAAAACTTCTATTTGATATCTCCCAGGTTTTTGGGGTTGAATTGTCGGTGCATGGGCAAATCCACGAGACTCTAATTCTAAACCAAAGTTTACAGTACGTTCTGCAAAGGGTAAATTTTGATTAGCTGGGTAACATCCGGCGTGATATTTGCCAAAGTATTTATGTGTGAGTTTGTCCGCGAGACGACTCCCTACAGCATTGGGTATCAATGTGGGCGCGTCTACGGCGATCATCCCTGGTTGATTTGCGGGTACATGGTTATCTATCCAGGCGAAAATGTCTGTAATACATTCCCGCCGATCTAAATCGATGATGTGCAGTTTTTCTGCTATTAATTCTAAACAGCATAAGCCGCTTGGTTGGGATTTCCAGCCTAAATCAATGCCGATAAATTTCATCTATTTAAGTTATATGCCTGGTTATTATGGCATTTTTTCTAAATTTTATCAGCAGTAAGCTTTAATGTGACACATCGTCCGTAGACTGATAGTCACTAGAGATTCACAATCGGTAAATGGATGAGTCAAAACAAAAGATTCTTTCTGCTTTGGGCTATCTGGTAAGGCAATACAGAACAGAACAGGGAATTTCACAAGAAGAGTTAGGACTACGCGCTAACTTAGACCGCACATACATATCTGGTGTGGAACGTGGGGTTAGAAATCCGTCTCTCACTGCTTTGGTAAGTCTTGCTAATGGTTTAGGAATTAGTGTTTCTAGTCTTCTCCAAAACCTAGAAATAGAATCAGATAAAATACAGTGAACAATCAAGAAGATTTAGTGGCAATAATTCGAGAGCAGTTGAAAGATGCTTCTACTCAGTTGAAAGTTTTTAATTTATTGTCAGATGAAAAATGGCATTGTCGTGGACATGAAACTAAGGAAATTGGATCTAATCAGTATGCTGGCGGTGGTGGTATTAAAGGATTAAGACGAGGAACACAACAGCGACCTGGACTTGTTATTGAAACTGAGAGTAAATATTGTCAAATTTGTTCAAAGAAAACAAGGTGGGATCGTTGGACAGGTGAGATATAGCAACCGCCAAGGTAATTTAAGCATAAACTATAAGTAGTCCCTTTTCATGTGAAGCGATCGCTTGCTACAGGTATATGCCCAAGCCGTACAGTTACGACCTTCGTCAAAAAGTAATCCAAGCGATTGAACTCGATGGCTTGAAGAAAACTCAAGCCAGTCAAATGTTTAATATTAGTCGCAACACCATCACCCTATGGTTGAAGCGAAAAACCGAAACGGGGGACTTCCAAGCCTTGCCTAATCAGCGTCCTGGGAATGGTCACAAAATTACCGATTGGGAAAAATTTCGTGAGTTTGCTTCCGTACATGGCGATAAAACCCAAGTAGAGATGGCCTCACTTTGGCCTGAAGAAATTAGCGATCGCACAATCTCAAGAGCTTTGAAAAAAATTGGTTTTACGCGAAAAAAAAGACTTATGGCTACCGTGAGCGCGATGAGGTCAAACGACAGGCTTTCGTAACGCAGTTGTCTGAGTTACCTGTGGAGAAGATTGTATACCTCGATGAGTCAGGAATGGACAACCGAGACCAGTATGATTACGGTTGGAACTCAAAAGGACAGCGCTTCCATGCACTTAAATCAGGTCGTCGTGAAGGTCGGGTGAACATAATTGCCGCGCTGTGTAACCATAAGCTGATAGCTCCTTTCACTGTTGAGGGTGCGTGTAATCGAATAGTATTTGAGACTTGGCTTGAAGCTTGTTTGCTTCCCACACTCAAACCAGGACAGGTTGTGGTGATGGATAATGCCACATTTCATAAAGGTGGGCGCATTCAACAACTGATTCAGTACGCAGGGTGTGAAGTGCTGTACCTACCACCTTATTCTCCAGACCTGAATCAGATTGAAAAATGTTGGTCTTGGTTAAAAAGTCGAATCCGCAAAAAACTTGAGCGGTTTGATTCTTTACGAGATGCCATTGAGGATGTCTTGCTTTTTGCGTCCTAACCTCCTTGGCGGTTGCTATAAAATCAGCTAATTCCGCTGCTAACATACCAAATTCATTAGTTGAGAGGATTCTCAAGGTTTATGCGTATACAGATATTATAGAACAAAGAAAAAGAGCATCTCACGAGCTAGTAATTGATCACAGATTTCCTATGGAGCGCTGGGGATCCTCTGAGCCTCCTCACTTAAGCTCAATGACTGATGAGGAAATCAGGGAAAAGTTTCAATTACTCAAGAAAGATACATCTGGTAATCATAATCTTTTGAAATCGAGAAGTTGCGAACGCTGTATTAAAACTAACAAACGAGGTACACCTTTCGGTATTAAGTTTTGGTACGAAAAAGGAGAAGACTGGCCTTGCATACATCAGCGTGGACCTGAAGCTGAAAAAGGCTGTGTTGGATGTGGCTGGTATGATTTTGACGCGTGGCGTAATACCCTCAATCAAAAGCTCAATCAATCTGATCAATAAGAGTAGATTTAACTAAATTCTAGCGATTAATTGCAATATCATTTAAATAAGGAATCAGTGCATAACCAATGCACTCTGCTAAACGTGGTGGTACAGCATTACCAATTTGCCACATAGCTTTTTTCATTGTTCCTTCAAAAATAAAGGAATCAGGAAAAGTTTGTAATCTTGCCATTTCTCGTGCCGAAATTACCCTATTTAAATATGGGTGAATATGAGTACCACCATGATTTTCTTTTACAGTCATACTCGGTTTACCAGGATATTGCCGTTTGAAAGCATCTACAAATTTTTCATATAAGGAACCACCGGGGGGGACTTGAGCTAGACGCTCCATATACTCCCGTGAATGTTTAGTCCACTCGTGATTAATTTCGGGTATTGGGATGTATTCTGGTAAATCAGAAATTGCTGACTCAATAGGTTTATATTCTTCAGGGGTTAATTGAGATTTAGGATAAGGGTTGGGCATTTTAAATCTATTAGCAATAAAAATCGCTCTTGGTCGAATTTGTGGTACTCCATAACCGGCAGATTCCAGAATTGCTACAGAAATATGAGGATAACCAATAGACTTAAAAGCTTCAAAAATTTCTGTTTTTACACTACCTTTTTTAATTGTCAAAATACCTGGTACATTTTCCATTACCACATACCAAGGGCGTATTTCTGATACTACACGAACAAATTCATAAAATAACCGATTCCGAGGATCTTTAGGGTCACGTTTTCCTGCTACTGAAAATCCTTGACATGGTGGACCACCAACAACAATATTAACTTCAGGTGAGCCGATTTGTTGCAGCCAATCTTGGGCATAAAAATCTTCAATATCTCCACAGAAGTGATGACATTGGGGGAAATTTTTTTTGTGAGTAGCAGAAGCAATTGGGCTGATTTCTACACTAGCTAATGGTGTGAATCCAGCTTGGAATAATCCTTGTGTAATTCCCCCAGCACCAGAAAATAAATCAACAAAAGTATATTTTGATAATAAACTCTCTGGAGAACTAATATTAATAAATTTCTTATATCGATCAGAATTATCTTGATCTAGTTCGCGTTGAATACGCTGATAACGTGCTAACTTTGGCTGCTTTTGCTTTTTGATAGGATTAGACTCATCCTGATGAGGAAAAAGATCAAGTTGTGTTCCTTGCATTGGATGCTTAATATTAACGTCTGTGTTATTGTGACATATTGTCTACAATATATCAAGCATAACTCATTGTCAAAAAGAGCGGCTAGACTGCTGAAAAACATCTATTATCATAAGTTTGCTGTCCAAAATACCGGAGATAATAACTCATAAAAATCATCACTAAACAGCCAGTTGTCCAAGAAAGTGTCAAAATTGAAGGAGTTTTGTAACCGCCATATTCTTAGAGCGGATTTGGGATAAATTAGAAATTTATGGGCAAGCAGCGTGTTCTTTCTGGAGTTCAACCAACCGGTAATTACCATCTGGGTAACTATTTAGGAGCTATTCGCAATTGGGTAGAAGGTCAGAGCGAATACGAAAATTACCTGTTCGTGGCTGATTTACACGCGATTACGGTACCACACGACCCCACAAGGTTAGCATCTGATACTTATACCCTGGTGGCGCTTTATCTAGCTTGTGGTCTGAATTTAAATCACTCGACGATTTTTGTACAATCTCATGTTTCTGCCCACAGTGAACTTACCTGGCTGTTTAATTGCATCACACCTTTAAACTGGTTGCAAGACATGATTCAGTTTAAGGAGAAGGCGATTAAGCAGGGTGAAAATGTCAATGTCGGCTTGTTGGACTATCCTGTGCTGATGGCTGCTGATATTTTGCTGTATCAAGCTGATAAAGTACCAGTGGGTGAAGACCAAAAACAACATTTGGAATTGACTAGGGACATTGCAGCTCGGTTAAACCACCAATTTGGTAAACCTGATCAACCAGTGATCAAGTTACCAGAACCTTTAATTCGTCAGGAAGGGGCTAGGGTGATGAGTTTGGCCGATGGTACACGCAAAATGTCCAAGTCTGATGCGTCTGATTTAAGCCGGATTAATTTACTGGATACACCAGAGCAGATTCAATACAAGATTAAGCGCTGTAAAACTGACCAGGTTCGGGGTTTGACTTTCGGTGATCCAGAGCGTCCAGAGTGTAATAACTTGTTAACGCTGTATATGCTGCTGTCTGGGAAGAAGAAGGAAGAGGTAGCAGCAGAATGTCAAGATATGGGCTGGGGACAATTTAAACCACTATTGACAGAAACGACAATTAATGCGTTAAAACCCATACAGGAAAAATATCAAGGGATTATAGAAGATCAAGCTTATCTCCAGTCTGTGTTGCGTGAGGGACGGGAGAAAGCCGGAGCCATTGCTAATCAAACTTTGGCACAGGTAAAAACTGCTTTGGGTTACTCCCTACCTCTGTAAAGGTTTCACTTTTGGGCGTAATTCGTTATACCCTTGAAGAAAAGTGAAACATTAATGTTATGCAGGATACCCAAAATCCCACAGTTTTCAACTCATTTCGTCGCGCCGCCCAATCCGGCGAATTTTTAGTTACCGCGGAGGTAGCTCCCCCAAAAGGGGTCAATGTAGCACACATGATTTCAATGGCGGCGACCCTTAAGGGGAGGGTTCATGCTGTCAATATTACCGATGGTAGCCGCGCTGTATTACGGATGTCTTCTTTGGTAGCGTCAGTAATTTTGTTGCAAAATGGCATTGAACCGATTTGTCAGGTTGCTTGTCGCGATCGCAATAGAATTGGTTTACAAGCTGATTTAATGGGTGCTCATGCTTTGGGTATCCGCAATATTTTAGCTTTGACTGGCGACCCGGTGAAAGTAGGTGATCACCCCCATGCTAAAGGAGTATTTGATTTGGAATCTGTGCGGCTCCTACAATTGATTCGCAAAATGAACCAAGGGGTTGATTGTCATGATAAGCCCTTTCCAGATGGGGGGACTGATTTATTTGCTGGTGCGGCTGTGGATCCACAGTCTCCCAGTTGGTCAGGTTTGCAAAAGCGATTTGAACGCAAAGTTGAAGCCGGAGCGCAGTTTTTCCAAAGTCAGATGATTACAGATTTTGATGTCTTGGAAAAGTTTATGGATATCATAGCCTTGAGTCATAATAAACCCATTTTGGCAGGAATTTTCCTGTTGAAATCCGCAAAGAATGCTGAGTTTATCAACAAGTGTGTTCCAGGTGTAAATATTCCTCAGCACATTATTGACAGGTTGGCTACCGCCAAAAATCCCCTGGAGGAAGGAATGAAAATTGCTGCGGAACAAGTGCAGATGGCGCGACAATTATGTCAGGGTGTCCACATGATGGCCGTCAAGCGGGAGGATCTGATTCCACAAATCTTAGATTTGGCGGGAATTACACCAGTTAGCTATGTAAATTAGATTACCTCCCAATCCAGGTGTTTCACCGTCGTTAAAGTTTCCCCTCTCCAAAGCTGTGGAGAGGGTTCGACGTGAGGGTAAAACAGCGAACCAAGAAAAGCCCCCGGTATCGTCGGCTTGGGTATGAAGGGAAGAAAGCTGGAAAAAGATATAACCTTGGTGGTAAATGTAGCGAGAAATTACCAAAATTTCTATCACTTAAAATTTATATTTGTCCAGATTGTGGCAAAAATTTTGAAGATATAAATATTAACGTAGTTGTCAACATCTGGCATAAGGGAATAAGTACGGTGGGACAGACTGGATAATATGGAAAGCCCAGTTTTACTCTGGCGCATTTCATGGAATTGTCAACGTTTACAGGGAGATCATCGGTGATTTGAAGTGAAACGCGCTTACCCACCCTGCTGCTAGCAGATCGCCCCGGTGGATTCTGGTTAAGAACTAGTGGAGGAACATTAGTGTTAATGGGACTCAACGGCTACGCCACGCCAGCTATCGGGTGGAATTAATGACCACGGCATTAAAGATTTGCGCTTGTTTACCACCGTGGATCAGTTACTAGACATTGGAGTACCCAAATTTCTATGCCTATGGCTACGCCACGCAAGCTATCAGATACCGAACTGTCTTTGGAAGCCGGGTTAGTAGCCCTCAAACAAGGAAATTACCAAACTGCGATCGCTAAACTTATGGCTGTGGCTAGCAGTCAAGGAAATCCCCGATCCAACTT
Organism: Anabaenopsis elenkinii CCIBt3563; assembly: GCF_015245355.1. Taxonomy (GTDB): domain Bacteria; phylum Cyanobacteriota; class Cyanobacteriia; order Cyanobacteriales; family Nostocaceae; genus Anabaenopsis; species Anabaenopsis elenkinii. The sequence continues at coordinate 3,789,003 of NZ_CP063311.1, forward strand.
ACAAGCAAGAGTCGGTTTAGTGATGGCTTATGCACGCACTGGCCAAATTCGCAAGGCTACCATTGTCTGTCAGACTCTCAGAGAAAGCCAAAATACACAAGTTAAACAATGGGCTGAACTTGCTCTCAAACACTTGGCAAAGCACCGGAAAAAAAGTAGTAAATCTATGGCTACGCCAAACCAGCAATCAGATCATTCGGGGGGTGAGTCCTTAGCTGCTCAGAATTCTCAAAATGCCACTACATCAAGAACTAGGACATCTGGCTTAGTCGAGTCCCAGAAACAGAAACCGACAGTAGGAGAAACTAGTCAATATTCACCAGCCAGTCTGGGTAGGGTACCGAATCAGACGATACCACAGAATTTGTTCAGATCCTCAAACTATATAAAAACTACTGGGATTGAGGTTAGTCCCAGCCGGTCATCGGGTATTTATTGGCGACAAGCACAACGTGCTAAGGTATGGCAACCCCTGCGTAAGCCTAATTTAATTCCCTTGCGTTTGCTAGGACTGGGAACATTAGTGGTTTTGTTGTGGCTACTAGGAGAAATACTCAATTTAACCACCTCATTGATTAACTTTGCTTTAGACAAATTACCTTACCTAGCAGTCCAGCAATTGCCCCATGGTAACCCTACCCCATTTTTATTGATAGTTTTATTGATGATGATGGGACTATCCCCTTGGTTGTTAGATAGGCTATTAGCAAATTTTTATGGACAGGGTGAATTGTCCAAGGATTTATTAAATCGCCACAGTCGCGAAACGGGTAGAGTCATACAACGTTACTGTCAACAGCGTCGCTGGCACTCGCCTAAACTGCGAATTTTACCCATAGCAGCACCAATGGCGCTGACTTATGGTAGTCTGGCTGGCAACGCTCGGATTGTAGTCAGTCAGGGACTATTAGAGCAACTAGCAGATGATGAAATTGCGACTATTTATGCAACACAGTTAGGACATATTGCTCATTGGGATTTTGCGGTCATGTCTGTAGTTTTGCTGCTTTCACTACCGATTCATCGACTATATGAGCAAATATCTACATGGGGCAACAGGAGGTCAGAGGGAATTTGGTATAAACCTATCAATATTTTGGCGAGTGTGATTTATGGATTGTGGTATGTGCTTACTAGTATTAGTTTATTGTTGTCACAATTACGGCTTTACTATAGCGATCGCCTATCTGCGGAAATTACGGGTAATCCCAACGCTCTGACCCGGGCCTTACTGAAAATTGCTATGGGTATTTCTAATGATATCCAAAAATCAGAACAAACAAGTTGGCATTTGGAAAGTTTAAATTTATTAATGCCGGTCGGTTATGAGCAGAGCCTTTATTTGGGTAGTATTGCTGGCCAACGCCCCTTTGAATCTCTATTAATGTGGGATAGTCTTCATCCATATCGCCACTGGTTTACTATTAATAATAGCCATCCTTTGATGGGCGATCGCATCCAACGTCTAAGCCAAATTGCCCGATCTTGGCATATAGATACTGAAATAAATCTCAATAGCCTGGGGTTAACCCTAGCTGAAGCCCAACCAACCTATCAGGTCAAGCGTCAGTCATTTTTATTACAAATTGCTCCTTTTTTGGGTATTGCCCTTGGTTTGGTATTTGCGGGTTTCACTTGGCTGATGTGGCAAACTGCTTTCCATCTCAGGTGGTTAAATTTCCAGTGGATATATGAAGATTGGACTGTAATTAGAGGTTGTCTACTAATCGGCTTTAGCATCGGTCTGGTGTTGCGGATGAGTTCATTTTTTCCAGACATCAAAACTCCTAATGTCCAAGATGATCAAAGCCTGATCAACCTATTAACTAATCCATCGGCTCTTCCTATTGATAGTGTAAGCGTGCAGCTTGTGGGTAAGCTCTTGGGTCGCCGAGGTACAGGGAACTGCTTAGGACAAGACTTAATACTTCAGTGCAGCATCGGGTTAGTGAAATTACACCACATACCCCTGGGACAGTCAGTTAATCCCCAAGATTTAATCGGTCGGCAAATTATAGTGACAGGCTGGTTGCGGCGAGGAGCAACACCCTGGATTGATATTCACACTGTGCAAACTCAAACTGGTAAACATATTTATAGTCCTCATCCCATTTGGTCTACTTTTGTGGCTGTGGCTGCACAGGCTTGGGGCGCATATATTTTTCTCACTGGCTAGTAGCGCGGTGAACTCAACAGCCAAGGCAAAAACTTACCTCCTAAGCATGTTGCTCAAAGTTGCTACTTGAGTCAATGAATCTTCTTTTGCTCAATCAGCCCAGCTGAAAACTCTACTAGAAACACCAGGGTAGGGCATTCTCAAAATTAACCCTTGTAGAGAGCCAAAAAATGTAGTTTATGCTACGATAAACAAATGTTGTTGTTGAAAATGTATGCTTTGAACTAGCTAGGTAGATAATACCATGGTAATGTAGGAAATGGTATTTAATTCTGCGGCCATATCTGTCCTAAGCAAGCATTAAAACTTGTGGGTGATCACATCAAGATTCCTTTGGTAAACACTGTTAAACCTTCTTTCAAGTTTGATAGTTTCCTAATCCTAATGCCATCTAATTTGCAGTTTGAAGACATTCAGGAAGTGCGGATCTTGCCAGGAAATCAGTATTTATGCGCTGATTTCCTCAATCAAAAAGAATTCGCAATCAACCACTATCTTAATCCAGGTAAAGCTTTAGCAATTGACCCTGGTATCAAGAATTGGTTAAGCTGTGTTTCTAACCCTGGAACTGGTTTTATCTTTGATGGACGCAAAGTTAAAAGTCTTAACCAATGCTAAAACACACTGGTGGCAATGCTGAAACTAAGACTGTATGAGAGTTTCCACCCTTGTGACCAGATTTCGTATCTGGGAAACGACAACTCAAAGCGAAGTGGCAAGGTTTAGACCTGTGACGTGGCAAAGCAGTTGACAATCCCCAAGGGGAAGAGGTGAAGACTCTGAGAATTGAGGTGGTATTAGCCGAGTATTGTATGCGCTTTTGTATTAAACAAGCCTGATCCCAACAAAAAATTGTATTGTATAGGTTGACAGTTCGGAGTAAAAAAATTGGTTGACAACAGTTTTGGTAAAGTAATAGTTTTCTTACTTTGCCATATTCGTTCAAATCTGGAGGTATAGTTCATGTCCGTTCGCCTATATATAGGCAATTTGCCAAAAGAAGAAATAGATCGTCAAGATTTGCAAGCAGTTTTTGCCGAAGAAGGCGATGCTGTGACTACAAAGCTAATTAAAGACCGCAAAACTGGCAAATGCCGCGGTTTTGGTTTTCTGACTGTTAATAATGATGAACAAGCTGATCAAATTATTGAAAAGTATAATGGTCAATTGTTCAAAGAGACGCCCCTCAAGCTAGAAAAAGCATTACCTCGAACCAAACCTGAGGAAGCTGAAGAGCAACCTGCTAAAGCGGCTAGTAGTGTTAGTGGTCATCCGGCTCCTACACCAAAAGAAGGCGGTCGTCGTGAGAAAGGTTCTAAGAAGTCACGGCGTGGCGGTGGAAGTGCTGTCCGAGAAAGCACTACAACTGCAGACTCGGATGCAATTCGTCCAGACCCACGTTGGGCTTCTGAATTAGAAAAGCTCAAGCAGATGTTAGCTGCACAAAGCTAATTGAATCTGGAGGGGATAGGGATTAAAAGTAAAAATCGCGGTTTTTAAGTTTTAATTCCCCACAAATCCCCATTCTGCTGCTAGTTTTGCAGCCAATGATTATGAATCTGATGCCAAGTTCTGGTAAAATTCGTCTATATCTAGGCACATGGAAAAATTTTTAACAAGATATCTACCAAAAAACGCGCACAGTGCCCCTAATTTCTAACTATGGGGTGTAGTGCGATAGCGCCAGCGCTGCTGCTAAAGCTGGAAATGAGCGCAGCCGAAGTGCAGATCACGACTTTAGTTGCAGTCCTAAAAATCGATTTTACAAAAATTAGCTTTAATGGATAATGTAGTTGTAGTCGTTATACGGGGACTTGCAGCCGTGGGGCAGACGGTCAAGATGCTTGCTGTTAGCGGAGCGGCGCGTTAGCGCGGGTAAATTGATTGGAGTCCCCGTGAACCAAGAATCCCCCGGCTTCTAGACGTGGGGAGTGTCAACTTGAGCTAGGCCTAGGCAATTTCACTATGCCCTCCTCCGAGCTAGCTTTGGGGGTGGGTTGCTTTTATGAGAATTAGATTTAAATGTATCTATTACAACCATTAGATATCAAGATAGTTATTGAGCTATCAAGAAATTGCAGTCAAAGTATGTGTAAATAAGTATAGATGCAGTACCCAAAAGATGAAACTTTGGGACATAATTAAATTAAAATAAAAATTATTCAAAGTTGCTAAATTATAGTGTATTGGGCGAAACTTTGACGATATATTCTCAGAATCAGCAACACACAAACTATGAAAGCTAGTACGGACAAATGTATTGCCTTAATTTCTGTTCATGGAGACCCAGCAATTGAAATTGGGAAGGAAGAGGCGGGTGGACAAAATGTTTATGTGCGTCATGTGGGTGAAGCACTGGCTAGGCTGGGATGGCAAGTTGATATTTTTACCCGCCAAGTGAGCACAGAACAAGATAAAATTGTGCAATTGCGGGAAAACTGCCGCACTATTCGTTTAACAGCAGGTCCTGTAGAGTTTGTACCCAGAGATAATCTGTGGGAATATATGCCGGAATTTTTGGATAATTTCCTAGAATTCCAAAGACGCAATCGTATAACTTATCAGTTGGCGCACAGCAACTACTGGCACTCTAGCTGGATAGGGATGCAACTCAATAAAATCCAAGGTACTCGGCAAATTCATACTTACCATTCACTGGGAGCCGTTAAGTACAATACAATAGAAAATATTCCCATGATTGCTAGTCAGCGATTGGCAGTGGAAAAAGAGGTGTTGGAGAGGGCACAGCGAATTGTGGCTACAAGTCCCCAGGAGAAGGAACATATGCGATCGCTAGTTTCCCCTCAAAGTAATATTGAAATTATTCCCTGCGGTACAGATATTCGTCGCTTTGGTGCCATTGACCGCCAAGCAGCAAGATTAGAGTTGGGAATTACCTCTGATACTAAACTTGTGTTCTATGTGGGACGTTTTGATCAACGCAAGGGAATAGAAACTCTAGTGCATGCAGTCAACCAATCCCAATTACGTGGTCATCACAACCTGAAATTAATTATTGGTGGTGGTAGCACTCCCGGTAATAGTGATGGTATGGAGCGCGATCGTATTGAGAATATCATCAAAGAATTGGGGATGAGTGAATTTACCAACCTCACCGGTCGCCTCAGTCAGGAAATATTACCCACTTACTACGCTGCGGCTGATGTTTGCGTAGTTCCCAGTCACTATGAACCCTTTGGACTAGTGGCCATTGAGGCTATGGCTAGTTATACACCTGTAGTCGCCAGTGATGTAGGTGGGCTGCAGTTTACTGTAGTTCCGGAAGTCACAGGTTTATTAGCTCCACCCAAAGATGTAGCCGCCTTTGCAGCTGCAATCGATCGGATTTTGTTAAATCCACAATGGCGAGACGAATTAGGTAAAGCTGGGAGAAAAAGCGTAGAAAGTAAGTTTAGTTGGGATGGGGTAGCCACTCAGCTAAGTAAACTCTACAGTGAAATTTTGCAGCAACCGGTTCAAGAACCAGCATTGGTTCATTGACACTCCCACGGCTAGAAATGCGTGGGACTCTTGATTCATCCAGCCAACTTATTTAGAGGAGTTTCCCCACCCAAACAGAGGTTGTTCTGTCCACAAGCTTTATATCCCGTGTAGCCCACGGTAATTTTCGTATTATTTTAGTACAGTATGTGGATATGTGGAAGATAGACAGCACCTTTAGGTGCTCCACACTCATGCCACAGCTAAAAGCACGATGAGCTTCTCTGCTTTTATTTTTTGTAAATAATAGGTAATCATAACTCTTGTGCAACCAGTTGACTATACTACCCTAACTGCTGCTTGTAGCGAACTACGCGCTCACTGGCTGCCATCTCGATTAGAACAAGTTTATCAGCGCGATCGCTATACTATTGCTGTAGCATTACGTACTCTCAAACAAAGGGATTGGCTAGAAATTTCTTGGCATCCCCAAGGGGCGCGTATTTGTATTGGCGAACCACCACCGAGATTACCAGATACATTCACCTTTAGCCAACAATTAGTACATCAATTAGGTGGTTTAGCCTTGGTGGATATTCAAACCATCGCCCCTTGGGAGCGCGTCGTTAATTTACAATTTGCCCGTCGTCCTGGAGAGGAGCCGTTATATCATATATATGTAGAGGTGATGGGTAAATATAGCAACGTCATCCTTACTGATGCTAACCATATGATTATCACAGCTGCCCATCAAGTTGGTCAGCATCAATCTAGCGTCCGTCCCATTCAAACTGGACAACCTTATGAAACGCCGCCCCAACTCACTGGACCTGTTCCTAGTTTGAGTGAATCTGCACAACGGTGGCAAGAACGGGTCAGCTTAGTACCGGGAGTAATTAAAAGTCAGTTATTAAAAAGTTATAGCGGCTTGAGTTCTGCCTTAGTAGAATCCATGTTAATTGCGGCAGATTTAGCCCCAGAAACCAGCACAGAGCAACTCAAACCTGAAGACTGGGAACGGCTTTTTAGACGATGGCAAGAATGGCTACAAGCATTGGATTGCCAGAAATTTCAACCAGCTTGGACAGCGAAAGGATATACAGTTATGGGTTGGGGCGCAGTTGCACCGGAAAAAGATATCCAAACCTTAGTTAACAGATATTACACTGACGAATTAAACCAGCAAGTCTTTACTCAGTTACGGCATCAATTAAATCAGAAATTAGCTAGCATTCTAGTAAAACTACGTAATAAAGCGCAAACCTTTTCCCAACGCTTGCAGCAGTCGGAACAAGCAGATAAATATCGCAAACAAGGGGATTTGTTGATGTCTCACCTGCAAAAATGGCAACCGGGGATGACAGAAATTACCCTGACTGATTTTGAGACAGAAGAACCTCTAGTAATTGCTTTGCAACCAGATAAAAACGCCGTCCAAAATGCCCAACGGCTTTACAAACAGCACCAGAAACTTAAACGCGCTCGTGGCGCTGTGGAACCATTGCTTGAGGATGTTAACTCAGAAATTAACTATTTAGAGCAAGTAGAAGCCGCGATCGCTCAGATAGAAAACTACCAAACAGCAGCAGATTTGCAGGCTTTAGAAGAAATCCGGGATGAGCTAATTGCACAGAAGTATTTAGAAGACCCAGGATATCGCAGTCGGGGGGAAACCACCAGCACCAATTTTCATCGTTATCATACCCCCAACCGGTTTGAAGTCTTAATTGGTCGTAATAATCGGCAAAATGACCAATTAACCTTTCGTGTCGCTGGAGATTATGATTTATGGTTTCACGCTCAAGAAATTCCCGGGAGTCATGTACTACTACGTTTACAACCGGGTGCAGTTCCCGATGCAGTAGATTTACAATTTGTGGCTAATCTTGCAGCCTATTATAGTCGTGGGCGTCAGAGTGACCAAGTACCAGTAGTTTATACTCAGCCCAAGCACGTTTACAAACCCAAGGGAGCCAAGCCGGGTATTGCTATTTATAAGCAGGAGCGCATTATCTGGGGACAGCCGCAATTAGTCATTAGTGATTAGTCGATGATAATTTTTCGCTATTTCCACCTCCGGGAATTTTGAATTTATGCTCCCAGATAGAGGTTGATTCTCTGGGGGTATATCTTTTTTTTTGAGATTTTTATAAAAAAAGTGTGTTGACTGTTACAATAATGTTAAGAAAGGTTGCCCGTTAGTTTTGGGAACGTGCAATTTGGTTTTAACTCTCTTGAGAAGACAACACGGAAAAAGATATTTTAGACCAGCTGTGGAAAGCTGGTCTTTTTTTGTGGGATATGAGATTGGTGATCTTTAGAAACTAAATCTAGTTCTCAGGGCACCAATCACAACATCATTATTGTTATTGTTATGATTTGGAGATGTTAACCAGATCAGACCGGGGGTAATGGTAATGTTGTCACTCAGCTGATACTGGTAGAAAGCTTCCAGGTGATAGGAGGTATTTGTATCTGTATCTACTCCTGGAATGGTGGAACTTGTAACTTTAGGTTCTACACCAGCAATAATCCCAGCTAAGTTACCTCTTTTACCCAAATCCGGGAAGCCCAGGGTAACGGCATAATTCCAGATTTCAGCTTTTCCGGGGTTACCTGTTAACTGACTGTTGGTGTATCCAGCCCAACCACCTAAGACAAATCTTTCACTGATACCAATGGATGCTTGAACACCGTAGGAATTGCTGGAGAATCGTGTATCTGGTGCTATGTTTTGGAAGGTGGCATTAGTGCTACCACTAACTAGGGGCTGTCGGTAGGAGTTGATATAAGTTAAACCGAGGCTAATGCGATCGCTTGGTGTCAGGGTCAGCTGTGCCAAACCGGCATAAGGACCATTAAATAAACCACTCCCATCTGAGGGGTCGTTAGGAGTACTAGTTAAATATCCTAAGTTGAGTGCTAATCTCTCACCGAACTTCTGGGTTATTCCCAAACCCGCACCACCTAGCTGGTTATAAATGGGGTTGCGTGTACCAAAGGTAGACAAGGCACCACTACTACCATCACCGTCAAATATATTGACTGTATCAGTGATGTCATCTGCAGCGCCATTATTGGCGATGGCGATTACTTGTGTGTTTGCACTTAGGGGAAATTTGTAAAATACAGCATCTATCTCGGCATTGGTAGTGCCACTGTCACCAGCAAAGGCTAAACTACCTTCTGGTGTACTAATGTCAGGGCTGAGAAGATTGTTAGCGGCGATGCGGGTAAATAGGGTATCTTTCCCTGTAAAACTGGTAACAAATTCAATGCGCGATCGCAGTCCCAAGGTTGTATTCTTCTGTGTGATGCTTTGATCATCGCTTAAAACACCACTCATCACTGCAACTACTTCGCCTTGGAGCTTAGTAGTGGTGGAGAACTGATTTGCTTCCAATTGAGATGTGCGTGCTTCTAGTGTATCGACCCGTCCCCGTAGTGTGGCTATTTCTGCGGAAAATTCTTCTTGTAACCTTTGTAATCTTAATATATCTTGTTGTGTGATTACGTTGGTAGTAGCCTCAGCAATTAACTGATTTACACGATCTAAACAAGCATTCAAAGCCGCGGCGAACTCATATCTTGTTAAAGTGCGATTACCGCGAAAAGTGTTATCTGGGTAACCTGAAATACAACCATAACGTTCAATTAATGAGCGCAATGCTTGAAAAGCCCAATCAGTAGGTCTGACATCAGATAACTGAGAAACCGAGGTAGTTTGAGCTATTACCTCACCTGTTCTCAAGTTCTGAGATTGAGTTTCTTGATTCTCTATTACTGATGTTGCCGGTATTTCCCCTGCATAGACAGAGCCACTAAAGAACAGTATATTACAGGCAAATACTGGGCTAATCGGTAGATACTTCCAGAATTCTCGCATTTCCTTCCTCACACTTATTTATCGTAGATTGCACTCACACTCAGCATTTTCGAGAATAATTTGCTGAAAAAGTATATTCAGGATATTAACAGGAGTTTAAGAATTTTCCTATCACAAGTTAACAATCTATTTTTATACTTAGGGGAAAAATTTCAAAAAACAGTATCTTAGGTAACAATTATTAGTTATTCCTTGTTTGTAGCCATACAAGGTAATATTGACTACTATTCTTGCTCAATTTTTGCTCAAAATAATTTATACCTTGCAACTTACCGCACCCAGATATCAATTGCCTATTGTGTGAGAATGAGACTTATTCTATAATGTCAAACTAAGTTCATTGACAATAAAAAAATTGAGAAAAGTAGAGTAACCATTAATTGAGGGGATAAAACCGTGATGTGGAATCGTTTAGGATCTATAACAGGCAAACACAGCCGAGGTATCCTGACTTTAATAGCTCTACTGACATTCTCAGTGGCGGTTGGCTGTAACCAATCTAATACAGTTATGGAGGAGGAACAGACACCCGAAGTACAGCAAGAAAAAACCAAAGTTGTGGCTACAATTTTGCCCACTTATTTATTTACTAAGGCTGTAGCAGGGGAAGCGGCAGATGTATCAATTATCGTACCCCCAACTACCGATGTGCATGATTACCAGTCAACACCGGATGATGTGAGGGCGATTTCTCAAGCAGCGATATTAGTAAAAAATGGTTTGGGATTAGAAGAATTTCTCAAAAATACGATTAAAAATGCTGAAAATCCTAACTTAATTAAAATTGATGCTAGTCAAGGTATTGCAACCTTAGATGCAATTTCCCCGGTTGATAAAACGGTAACAGGACATAGTCACAGTCACAGTCATAGTCATAGTCATAATCATAGTCATGACCATGGTGACGGAAATCCTCACGTGTGGTTAGATCCGGTTTTAGTAAAACAGCAGGTAGTAAATATTCGAGATGGATTAATTGCAGCAGATCCTGCTAATCGAGCTACTTATGAAGCCAATGCTGCGGCTTATCTGCAAAAATTGGATAAATTACATCAAGAGTTTGAGCAAACTTTACAGCAGACTCCGAACTGTACCTTTATTACCTTTCATGATGCCTTTCCATATTTAGCTCAACGCTATAATCTCAAACAGGTTGCTGTAGTGCAAATTCCTGAAGACCAACTTTCACCAGCAGATGTAAAAAGAGCTGTTCAGGCTGTGCAAAAGTATAATGCTAAGGCTGTATTTAGTGAACCAGGGGTAGATAATAAGTTATTAACTAGTCTTGCTCAAGATTTGAATGTCACTGTGCGTAAGTTGGATTCTTTAGAAACTACTGGGGGTGATACAAATCCACAGTATTACTTCCAGGCTATGAGAAATAACTTGCAAAATCTTCAAGCTGGGTGTCAGTAATTGGATGCTAAATTGGGTTTTATCATCTTTTTTATGAATGCCATGATCAAAAATTAACTACAATTAATTACTGATAAACTACTACTAATGACATCTCCCATTTTAAAAGTAGAGGGATTAAATGTATATCAAGGCAGTTATTTGGCGGTTCGAGATGTGACATTTGAATTACTACCAGGAACAGATACGGCTATTGTTGGTCCTAACGGTGCTGGTAAAAGTACTTTGGTCAAGGCGATTTTAAATTTGATTCCCCACAGTAGTGGCGAGGTTGAATTTTTTGGTCGCCCGATGAGTAAGTTAGGAAAGTTGCGTCACCTATTGGGTTATATACCGCAAAATTTCATCTTTGACCGCAGTTTCCCGATTTCTGTGGGGGAATTAGTGGGACTGGGATGGGAAAAGTCCGGTAGGTGGAACAAGGTTCGGCAAAAATCCGCAGCAATCGGGGAGGCTTTGCGGCGCACTGATGCTTATCATCTCAAGAATCAAGCTATTGGAACTCTCAGCGGTGGTCAATTGAAGCGGGTATTACTGGCTTATTGTTTAGTGATTCCTCGCCAACTTTTGCTGCTGGATGAAGCCTTTGCTGGTGTTGATGTCCAGGGTATAACAGATTTTTATGCTCTGTTAAATGAATTAAAGCGGGAAGAAGGTTGGACGGTGTTGCAGGTTTCCCATGATATTGATATGGTAAGCCGTCATTGCGATCGCGTTCTGTGTCTGAACCAAAGTATTGTATGTACTGGTAAACCTGAAATTGCCCTTTCGCCTCAAAATCTTTTAGCAACCTATGGGCCGGGATTCAGTCCTTACCATCATCAGCATTAATATTGTGACTAGGGGTATTTCTGGTAATTTTCTGCGAATAAGATTCACAAATAACTTTGATTTGGTGTTTTTATTCTGGTTCATCTAAATGTTCGGCGACAGCCTGATAAAGATGGAAAATATGATGATCATGGAGGTGATAAAATACATTACGCCCTTGTTTACGATAGCGGACTAGTCGCATTGCTCTTAAGTTTCTTAGCTGATGAGAAACCGCCGATTCACTCATGTTTAGTAATCCGGCTAAATCACTCACACACAGTTCTTTGGTAGCTAAAAAAGAAAGAATCCTCAGACGATTAGGGTCTCCTAAAAAGCTAAAGAATTCCGCCATCCGTTGAGCTTTTTCGGGGCTGATAATTGGTTCTGCTAAGTCTTGCACAATACTACTATCTATAGTAATCTTTTCTAAATTATACTCAATGTTTTACACTTTGAAAATTAAATCTAATTTTAATCATCTTAGAGGATGTTTGGAAAGTATTAAACAGGTAATTTTTATACTAGGGAACAGGGAACACCGGAACAGGGAACACCGGAGCAGTGAGCAGGGAATGGGGGACACTCCGAAACAATAAAATCCAGTCCCCTCCCCTTACAAGGCTATCCATTACCCGGATCTTTCTTAACATTCGTGAGAGCGATCGCTCGCAAACCCCCAAACCTTAATCCTCCGTTGATGATTCTCAATAAAATAAGGGTTTTATCAAGAATAATAAGGTACATTTTGTCAAGAGTAGGGAAATTTTCAAGCCTTGAAACCATTGCCACATAAATGTTTCAAGATTGTTAAGAAAGATGTGAGTAATGAATAGCCTTACAAGGGGAGGGTTAGGGTGGGGTGAAACAATAGTTGATACACTAATCATGACTTATCAAACATCCTCTTAGAGGATGGCAGTTTCTCAAGATTTACCTTTACCAGAATATAGATTATTTTTATGTACTTATGCTCGGTTTTGCTGACCAATTTAGAGGCGATCGCTCCTGGGGATGAGTTGGTAAATTTGTTACAATTTCCCTTTATGCAGCGAGCTGTGGTCGGTGCTCTGTTAATGGGAATTCTCGGTGGTTTACTGGGAAGTTTTGCTACATTGCGCCAACTATCCTTTTTCAGCCATGCTGTGGGTCATGCAGCATTAATCGGTGTGGTCTTAGGTGTCTTGCTACAGTTGAATCCTACTTGGATGCTATTACCCTTTACGTTAGTTTTTGGGGTAGTTGTGCTTTACTTGATTGATCAAACCGATTTAGCCAGCGATAGCGTTCTGGTGATCGTGCTATCAGCAGCATTAAGTATAGGGTTGCTGTTGACTAGCTTTGTTCCGGGGTATCGGGGAAATTTAATGAGAGTATTGTTAGGGGATATTCTGGCCATCGATAATACAGATTTGATTGTGACCCTACTGTTAGTAGTAGTTAGTGGGGTATTTTTATTTTCCACCCTAGAACAGCAAATTTTGCTGACTCTTAACCCGGATGTAGCTCAAGTACAAGGGGTTCCGGTGCAATTGTATCGCTATACCTTTGTCATGCTACTTTCCCTGGCTGTGGCTGTGACAATTACAGCCGTTGGTGTTTTGCTAGTCAATGCTTTTTTAGTGATTCCCGCTTCCACAGCTAAGTTGATGAGTCATCACTTTAACCGGTTTTTGGTGTTATCAGTCATCTTTGGTTCTACCACCAGCATTGCTGGTATTATGGTTTCGGGTGTTTTTAACCTGGCATCAGGCCCTAGTATTGTGGTAGTCCAGTGTTTGTGTTTTCTGGGTGTTTTCTTGTCGGTGAAAATTTTGCGAAATTTTTGACTTCAACCCCTTGCCAAACCTTTTTGGCTATGCTAAATTTAATAATCGTTGGTTAAATAAATCAACAAGCCGGGATAGCTCAGTTGGTAGAGCAGAGGACTGAAAATCCTCGTGTCACCAGTTCAAGTCTGGTTCCTGGCATTTAATTACACCCCTTGAAGCTAGCTCCAAGGGGTTTATGATTTTAAGCTATGATCAGGTGATCGGGCTGTTGTGCTATAGGTGAATCCTGAGCAGAAAAAACCGATGGTTGGTGGCAAATTTAGGGGAATTTAATTAAATATATCAATTCAGATTGGGTGCTAAAACTTTTAATACTTGCCCTTAATTGTCTATGTAGGGGTGGATGCCTTTGACTGCCGTGAGTTTACAAGGGGCCAGATGATCATAATATCATACCATCCATTCCGAAGCGCGTTCACCTAAATCGAGGGGAATACTGACAGCTTTACCCAATCGGGGACGCTCCCGGGTTTGGTTAATAAATGTTTGCACTTGCACAGCACCACCCAAGGCATGAAGATAATTAGCAATGCTATCAAGATGTTCTTGGTACTCCGCCTCACTCAAGGGAAAAGAAGCTTGCTCAAGATACTTCCACATGATTTGCAGAAATATCTTGCCTTTTGTGCGGCGAAACTGGACATCATAAGAGTATCCCCATTTGTCAAGTAATAATTTGCGCAAATCTTGTCCTGTCATAGCTTTCCTCCATTAGATTTTACATTTAGTTATGATGTTACGTTCCGTGACTCAAGTATGATAGAGATATAAAGAAATGTAATGCTAAAACAACAGATGCTCAATATATCTTGAAATAAAGAAATTAAGCATCATTGTAAACCTTGGCATTTCGACTTAAACAGGAGTGGCTTAACTACTGGTACTCTTGTAAGCATGACGAACAAAATACACAAAGAGCGCGTAGATTATGGCTCAATTTTCTGAATCAATGGACGTACCCGATATGGGGCGTCGTCAGTTCATGAATCTGCTGACTTTTGGAACTGTAACTGGTGTGGCTCTGGGTGCATTGTACCCTGTAGTCAAGTACTTTATTCCACCTGCTAGCGGTGGCGCTGGTGGCGGAACCACAGCCAAGGACGAGTTGGGTAATAATGTTAGTGTCAGTAAGTTTCTGGAAAGCCATAACGTAGGCGATCGCCCCTTAGTTCAAGGACTCAAGGGAGACCCCACCTATATTGTGGTAGAAAGCAAAGAAGCTATTGCTGATTACGGTATTAATGCTATCTGCACACACTTAGGTTGTGTTGTTCCCTGGAATGTAGCAGAGAACAAGTTTAAATGTCCTTGTCACGGTTCCCAGTACGATGCAACTGGTAAGGTGGTCAGAGGTCCAGCTCCTCTATCTTTGGCTCTCGCACACGCCAAAACAGAAGATGACAAAATCGTCTTGACCCCTTGGACTGAAACCGACTTCCGTACCGGTGAAGAACCTTGGTGGTCTTAATTAAGTGCCGCGACTAATCACCAATGACCAGTTAACCAAAGAATCATTGTCCTTATAGAGATGAGAAATGCCTGTACCACAGCGAGTGTGACTCGCACTGCTAAAGCAATGATCAAAACATTGCTCATAGCGATCGCTACCTTAACATTTTACTTGACTAGCGATCTCGCCTTACCCCAAAGCGCCGCCGCTTATCCCTTTTGGGCGCAACAAACCTATCCTGAAACTCCCCGGGAACCGACAGGGCGGATTGTTTGCGCTAACTGTCACCTAGCAGCTAAACCTGCGGAAGTAGAAGTTCCCCAATCAGTCCTACCTGATACTGTGTTTAAAGCAGTGGTGAAAATCCCCTATGATACCAGCGTGCAACAGGTAGGGGCTGATGGTTCTAAAGTTGGCTTGAACGTTGGTGCTGTACTGATGTTACCCGAAGGGTTCAAAATTGCCCCAGCAGACCGCATTCCTGAGGAACTTAAAGAGGAAGTAGGTGATGTTTACTTCCAACCCTACACTGAAGACCAAGAGAATGTGTTGCTTGTAGGACCCATCCCCGGTGAACAGTATCAAGAAATCGTCTTCCCAGTTCTTTCCCCTAACCCAGCTACCGATAAAAATATTCACTTCGGTAAATATTCAGTTCACCTAGGCGCAAACCGTGGACGTGGACAAGTTTATCCTACTGGCGAAAAGAGCAATAATACCATTTACAATGCTTCGGCTACTGGGACAATTACCCAGATTGCTAAACAAGAAGATGAATATGGTAATGTCAAATATCTAGTCAACATCCAAACAGAATCTGGCGATACTATTATTGATACCATTCCCCGCGGTCCAGAACTGATTGTTTCCGAGGGACAATCTGTGACTACAGGTGATGCTTTGACTAATAACCCCAATGTCGGTGGATTTGGTCAAAAAGATGTAGAAATTGTCTTGCAAAATTCCGCAAGGATTCAAGGATTGATTGCCTTTATCGCCCTTGTCATGTTGGCTCAAGTTATGCTTGTGCTCAAGAAGAAGCAAGTGGAAAAAGTCCAAGCTGCTGAACTTAATTTCTAAATTCTTTGCTACATCAATGAGTGTGAGGACAGGCAAAATGCCTGTCTTTTTTTGTATCTTAACTTATTTGCCCGTGTAGAAAAAAGCGATTTCTTTGGGTTTGAGGGGCGCAAAACCTGCTTCTACGAGCATTTGATCTAGTTCTGGTTGTGGAATGTGTTTAGCGCCAATGCGCACAATCCGCGATCGCATGGTATTTGAGACACCACTGCGTTGTCTATTGGCTTCTAAGGCCATAACTTTGTTATACAGTTCTAGTTTTTCTGGGGGAATGGGAGAACCATCAAAATCAATTCCTTTAGCGATAGCTTCATCGATGGCGTCAGCACCCTTGGTTGTACTCATGGTATTTTCTTCTCAATTCTCTGGGTAGATTTTACCAGAGCTAGCAAAAATATTCAGATTACTTTACTTCACAATCAGATACAAAAAATTACGAGGTACTAATTAAATGCCCTTGTTTGTGAAAATTGAAGCCGGTAAGGTTGATAAATCTACCTTTGACCAATATGTCCCCGCCCATAAAGCCTATGTTGAGGATTTGATTGCCAAAGGACATAAAGCCCGCACAGGTTATTGGGTAGAAGACCGGGGCGGAATGTTACTGTTTGAGGCCGCCTCTAGGGAGGAAGCAGAAGCCATTGTGGCTTGTGACCCCTTGGTGCAGCATGGCTGTGTTAGTTATCAGCTTTATGAGTGGAAAATTGTTGTAGAATAACACACACTTTGGGAATTTTAGTGTTATACTAAGTTTTAGACCTGGATCTACGCGACTGTAACGCCCAAACCTTGTCAGAACCGGAAGGTAGCAGCAATACGGGATGCTTGCGGTAGGCGTAGTCTCCGGGTCGCCCTATTTTTTAGTAGCGCTAAGTAACAATGGCTGGTTTTGGAGATATTGTTCAAAAAGCTTTTTACTTGGGTGTAGGATTGGCTGCATACGCCAGTGAGAAAGCAGGGGGAAAGTTAAGCGAACTGCGATCGCAAATCCAGAATCTGGCGGATGACATGGTCGCCAAGGGCGAAATGAACACGGAAGAAGCGCGTCGTTTTGTCGAAGATATGATGAAACAAGCCCAACAGTCGCCAAAATCTAGTCAACCCCAGGAGCAAAAACCACCATCGGAACCCCGCCTGATTGAAATTTTAGAAGAGGATGATGGGGAAAATGTCCAAGTTTCCCCATCCATAAATGCTCCGAATGATGTTGAGCAACTGCGTGACCAAGTTTCCCAACTACAAGAGAAGTTGAAAAACCTGCAACGGGGTAAGTAATATGTCATGCTACCCATACCTCAAGGTGGGGTATTTTTGTTTAAGTTAGGTAAATAAATCATCTTTCACAGCCAAGGGCAAATTTCCAGCACGGAAATTTGATAACATACATTGACTAGGATGTATTATAGTGGTGTTAACTTATAGCACTAAACGCGTCCTGTTGATAGTCAGTAAGGGCGTAGGTTTATGGAAGAATGGCAAAAAAACTTAACAGCAATCCTCGAAACCGTAGCTGATGAAGTGGAACGTTTTTTCCTGGAAGTAAGTGACATGGTAGATGGATTTTTTGAAGTCAGCGAAGAATTATCTCAACAGGTAGAAAATTATATAGCTACGGAAATTGACCAGTATTTACAGGAACTAACTGATCCTATTTTGGAGGTTTACTGGGAACTGGAAGATGTGATGGGAGATACAGATATTGGTTTCCCATACGGAGTAGAAGCAACACCACAAAGGAATGCTGCTTGTATAGGTTGTCAGAATTATCACGGACAAGTTTATAGTGGTAATTTGTTAGTCTGTGCTATGCATCCTCATGGGTGGGATGATGAGAATTGTCCTGATTGGGAAAAGGAAAATTAGAGCTATTATATATTTTTGAAAGTATGAGCAATTATTCATCGGAAACAGTATCGCAGTCACAGTCAGAAATGAAGTATGGAGAACGGGAAATTGCAGAAGGTCAATTAATTACTTTTCCTAATCCCCGTGTGGGTCGGCGATATGATGTGAGTATCACTTTACCAGAATTTACTTGTAAATGTCCTTTTTCTGGTTATCCTGATTTTGCTACGATTTATATTACCTATGTCCCCGATGAAAGAGTGGTAGAGTTAAAGGCTTTGAAGCTCTATATTAATAGTTACCGCGATCGCTATATTTCTCACGAAGAGTCGGCTAATCAAATTTTAGATGATTTTGTGGCGGCTTGTGACCCGTTAGCAGTGACTATTAAGGCAGATTTTACCCCCCGTGGTAATGTCCATACTGTGGTGGAAGTGCGTCACCAAAAGGATGTTTAAACGCAAAGGTACGCAAAGGTCAGCGCAGAGGTACGCGAAGGGTTCCTCTGTCTGCTTTTATGTTTTTGCTGGGGATGAGAGGGTGTCTAGTATTTCTAAAATCTCTTTTTCAAATGCAACTTGAGCTCGGTTGGTCTTACCTCCAATATACAGGCGATCGCTTGTTTTTAATGCCCAAATTTGGGAATGGGTGAAATAACTCATGGTTGCGCCTAACATTAATAGGGCAAATCCGGCGTATACTATGGGGATACCAGGGTCTGATTTGATTTGTAATCCGGTACTACCTATAACATCGACTATTTTTAAGTTAACGCCATTAATGTTAGTAGACATTCCTGTGCGGACTGTATCTACTAGTTTACCTGTGGAATCATAAATTAATACCATTCCTTGCAGGTCTTTGGCGATGACGGAAACCCCCTCACTTAAGTCGGGTTTGGTGGGTATCCAACTTCCCCACAGTCTCCCTTTACCTTTGGTGTCTAAGGAAGCCATAGGTAATTGGAAGATGGGACTATTATTAAATTTAATCTGAATCGCGGAAATTCCCCAATCGGTTTGATAGAATGTGACTCCATGGTAGCGCAGGGGTTGATTCACGAAAATTTTTTGATGATCAAGTTCCTCTCCCTGGTTATTCACTACCGACATATCGGAATAAAATTGGTCAATTCCACCGGTGGGAGTATAATCAATCCAAAACCGATTTACACGCACAGACCAGTCTTTGAGGTTTTGGAAGTTTGCCCATGGTCCAGCATCTATAATGTTTTTGACTTGAAATGTATCACCACTAGATATCATTTCTTGGGCAATAAATCCAGTCATCGCTCCCAAAATTCCCCCCAGGAGGATGGTGACAATCCCCACATGGACGATAATAGGTCCAATACGTCCAATAATTCCTTTGCGGGCGTAAAGAATATCCTGTTTTTCGGGTTCTTGAAATATTGTATACTTGCGCTTGTGTAAGATTTCTTTTAAGGATTGCACAGAAATATCATCTAATTCCGCACTTAAGGCTAACTTTTGAAATTGTCGCGGTTCTTGGTAATATTTCCACCGACGAGCGGTTTTTAAAGCTGGTAGTTGACGGGTGAAGGTACAAGCTGTCAGACTAGCACCAAATACAATCAGTAACCCCAAGTACCACCAAGTGCGATATACATGGTCTAATCCCAGGACTTGAATTACTTTCCAAGTTAAGAAACCAAATAAAGCTGGATGTTCGGGGTAGTTAGTCTGATAAAATGCCGGTGACTGACCTTGTTCGATGACTGTACCGCTAATGCTAAAAACAGCAATTAATAGTAAAAGTGCGATCGCTAGGCGTAAATTAGTGAGTACAGGTAAAACCTCCTTGCGTAATATTCGCCCCGGTACTGACCACCAAGATGCTGTAAATGCTGAATTTTCTATAGTCATTGCTTAAAAACTGCTCAAGGGAAATCGCGAAATTAAAGAAAATACACCAAATCCAACCAATAGCACCCCACTAACTGGATTAATCCAACCAGACCACCGCCGTAGTTCCAGGAGCTTTTTGATAGTAGCAGTAAAAGTACCGGCTAAAATCAAAGGTACTACATAGCCGGCTGTGTATGATAGTAACAACACAGCGCCCATAATTAAATCTTGTGTACTAGCCACCCAACCCAGTAAACTGGCTAAAACTGGAGTACTACAAGGAGACGCAACCAAACCAAAGGTTAAACCCAGGGAATAAGACCGCACACCCGCTGGTAAATCAGAGGAAATCCACTTAGTTTCGCCTAAAGATGGAAATTGTAGGGGTAATGCTTCTAGTAAGTTCAATCCCATGAGAATGGCGATAATACTGACGATAATTGGTAAACCGATTCCCACTTGACCATAGACTTTACCAACAAAAGCTGCTATAATCCCTAAACCTGCCAGGGTAGTCGCTAAACCTAAAGCAAACCATGTAGATTGAGCTGCTGCTTGTAAGCGGCCTTTAGCTTCATAACCCCCAATGTAACCAATGGTAATTGGGAGCATGGAAAGCATACATGGGGTAAGACTAGTAAGTAAACCAGCTGTAAAAATGATGCCAATACTTAGTAGGCTGATGTGGGCGAGTTGGTAAGATACTAAGCCGTTGGCAAATTGTTCTAGTTCGTAAAATTGTGTTTGTAGGGTCTCCAGCATGGGATTTTTAAGCGGCAAATGCTTGTTATATTAGCATTCTAGCTGATTATGGGAGGAGATTTCATGATTGTTGGGGCCACTCTTGTAATTTTCCATCTCCTGGGTTAAAAAACCCGAACCGCTACCCCATAAACTCATCAGAAACACTGCCAAACCCCAACTATCAAACACAAATAAAAGTGAGTACAAAATTAATTTACAACAGATGTCAAAATTTAGCAAATGATAGAATTCCCAACAGAGTCAAAATTATAGATAAATACATATAAAATCTGTCAAATTCTCTATCGCTACAAACAAAAGAAAGAGAACACACATGAACCAGAAGTTTGCAACCATTGACGGTAATGAAGCTGTTGCGCGTGTTGCGTACAAATTAAACGAAGTCATCGCCATCTATCCTATCACCCCCTCCTCAGCCATGGGTGAATGGGCAGATACTTGGTCAGCTGCAAACCGTCCCAACCTGTGGAATACTATTCCCACGGTAGTACAGATGCAGAGTGAAGGTGGCGCTGCTGCTGCTGTACATGGTGCGTTACAAACGGGTTCTTTGAGTACGACTTTCACCGCTTCCCAGGGGTTGCTGTTGATGATACCTAACCTCTACAAAATCGCAGGTGAATTAACTAGTACTGTGGTTCATGTCGCGGCTCGTTCTTTGGCTACCCACGCTTTATCCATTTTCGGTGATCATAGTGATGTCATGGCATCCCGTGCAACAGGTTTCGCCCTGTTGTGTTCCGCTTCTGTACAGGAAAGCCATGATTTTGCTTGCATCGCCCAAGCTGCTACCTTAGAAAGCCGTGTATCATTTATGCACTTCTTTGATGGTTTCCGCACCTCACATGAAGTGCAGAAAGTCAACCTATTATCGGATGCACAATTGCGATCGCTGATTAAAGACAATCTAATTTTAGCCCATCGCGCCCGCGCCCTCACCCCAGACCGTCCGTTATTGCGGGGTACTGCCCAGAATCCCGATATTTACTTTCAGTCTCGGGAAGCTGCTAACCCTTATTATAACACAACTCCCGCCATTGTCCAACGCATCATGGATGAATTTGGGGAAATTACCGGCAGATATTACCAAATCTATGAATACCACGGCGCAGAAGATGCACAACGGGTAATTATTCTCATGGGTTCGGGTTGTGAAACTGTCCATGAAACTGTAGATTATCTCAACGCCTCGGGGGAAAAAGTGGGAGTGCTGAAAGTGCGACTCTATCGCCCCTTTGATGTGGAAAGATTTATGGCTGTCTTACCTAAGAGTGTAGAGGCGATCGCCGTCCTTGACCGCACCAAAGAACCGGGGAGCGCGGGGGAACCCTTATATTTAGATGTAGTCACCGCCATTCATGAAACTGGGGGAAACAAACTCAAAGTGATCGGTGGTCGTTATGGTCTGTCCTCCAAGGAATTCACCCCAGCTATGGTCAAAGGAGTTTTTGATCATCTGGCGCAAGCACAACCGCAAAATCACTTTACTATTGGTATTAATGATGATGTCAATCATACATCTTTGACCTTTGACCCCAACTTCTCCACGGAAGCAGATAACGTTGTTAGGGCGATGTTTTATGGTTTAGGTGCTGATGGTACAGTAGGTGCTAACAAAAACTCTATTAAAATTATTGGGGAAGAAACCGACAACTACGCCCAAGGTTACTTTGTCTACGACTCCAAAAAGTCTGGGTCAATGACGGTTTCTCACCTGCGCTTTGGTCCGGTACCAATTCGCTCCACTTACCTCATAGACAAAGCTAACTTTATTGGTTGTCATCATTGGGGCTTTTTGGAACGGGTAGATGTGTTAAAAGCTGCGATTCCGGGAGCAACTTTACTGCTGAATAGTCCTTATAGTGCGGATGCAGTCTGGGAACATCTACCCCCCAAAATCCAGGAAGAAATTATCAGTAAACAACTGAAATTATACATTATTAACGCCAACCAAGTCGCCCGTGACAGTGGTATGGGTGGGAGAATTAACACTATTATGCAGGTGTGCTTTTTTGCCTTAGCAGGTGTGTTACCCCAAGAGGAAGCAATTAGTAAAATTAAAACAGCTATTGAAAAGACCTACGGTAAGAAAGGGTCGGAAGTTGTCCAGAAGAACTTACAAGCAGTAGATAACACCCTGACTAACTTACATAAAGTTGATATACCCCCAACAGTGCAAAAGTCAAAGGTCAAAACCCAAAAGCTGGAATTACTAGACAGTGCGCCGGAATTTGTCCGGGATGTCCTGGGTGAAATCATGGCTTGGCGTGGTGATGAATTACCTGTAAGTGCATTACCTGCTGATGGAACCTTTCCTACTGGTACGGCTAAATGGGAAAAACGTAACGTTGCTGAAGATATACCTGTATGGGAACCTGATATCTGCGTACAATGTGGTAAGTGCGTGATGGTTTGTCCCCACAGTGCTATTAGGGCTAAGGTTTATCTACCGGATGAGTTAATTAATGCACCGGGTAGCTTTAAATCTGTGGATGCTAAGGATAAGAGTTTTAGTCAGCAGCAATTTACGATTCAAGTCGCCCCAGAAGATTGTACAGGATGCGCTATCTGTGTACATATTTGCCCGGCTAAAAGTAAGGTTGAACCGTCCCAGAAAGCCATTAATATGGCGCAGCAGCTACCCTTACGGGAACAGGAACGGCAAAACTGGGATTTCTTTTTGAGTTTACCCCACCCTGACCGCAGACAGTTAAAGGTGAACCAAATTCGCCAACAACAACTACAAGAACCACTGTTTGAGTTTTCCGGTGCTTGTGCGGGTTGTGGTGAAACACCTTATTTAAAGTTATTAACACAATTGTTTGGCGATCGCGCGGTGATTGCGAATGCGACGGGTTGTTCTTCTATTTATGGGGGAAACCTCCCTACTACTCCTTGGACAACCAACGACCAGGGACGTGGACCCGCATGGTCTAATAGTTTATTTGAAGATAACGCCGAGTTTGGTTTTGGCTTCCGTCTGTCTTTGGATAAACAGGCGGAATTTGCAGCGGAGTTATTGCAAGGTTTGGGAAGTCAACTAGAAGAAAAACTTGTTAGCTCTCTGTTGACAGCTACACAAACATCAGAGGCGGAAATCTGGGAACAACGGGAAAGGGTAGAGTTACTCAAACAACAGTTAGATCAAATTACCACTTCTGACCCTCGTCTCATCTCCCAAGTTCACAGTCTCAAGTCCCTAGCTGACTATTTAGTCAAAAAGAGTGTTTGGATTGTGGGCGGTGACGGTTGGGCTTATGATATTGATTTTGGCGGTATTGACCATCTGTTAGCCAGTGGGCGAAATGTGAATATTTTGGTCATGGATACAGAAGTTTATTCTAACACTGGGGGGCAATCATCCAAAGCCACACCCAAGGCGGCGGTGGCGAAGTTTGCTGCTAGTGGTAAACCCGCACCTAAAAAAGATTTAGGTTTGATGGCTATGACCTATGGTAATGTTTATGTGGCTAGTGTGGCTTTGGGTGCCAAAGATGAACATACCCTCAAGGCTTTTCTGGAAGCAGAGGCTTTTGATGGTCCTTCATTGATTATTGCTTACAGCCATTGCATCGCCCACGGCATTAATATGACTACAGGGATGAGTCATCAGAAATCTCTGGTAGAATCAGGTAGATGGTTGCTGTATCGCCATAACCCAGAGTGGCAACTTCAAGGTAAAAATCCTCTGCAATTGGATATGCGATCGCCTACCCAATCGGTAGAAGCATCCATGTATCAAGAAAATCGCTTCAAGATGTTAACCAAGAGTCATCCGGAAATTGCTAAACAGTTGTTAGACCAAGCCCAAGGGGAAGTTAACGCCCGTTGGCAAATGTATCAATATTTGGCTAATCGGTAATATTGCCTGGGTGATGACAATTGATACCCCAACCCCGCCCCTGCTCCCTGTATGAATAATCAAACTTTTCTGGGGTGGGTATTTTTCCCGCAATATGCTGTATTAATTATAAAACTATTGTGGGGTGGGCATCCTGCCCGCCCTAGTGTACCTCACCTAGATGAAATCCGCTGTAAGTCATGATATCACCTACTGTTTAATCTTTGGTCATTATATTCTAAATGCCCAAACCATTAACAGGTCATCTTGTCCGCCCATGATCATGTTAACTACCAGTTAAACACCTGACTGTTTGAATAGGTTGGTCTTTGGGTAGAGTAGAGGTTATACCTTGAGTGTTATGAATTATTCATCAGCAGTTCTTACAGTTATGTAGTTAGGTAGCGATATCTTTACCGCCTAATTTGTAAGTGAGGTAAAAAATTATGACATTAGCAGTCATCGCACCAGAATTGATGGTTGAATTGACCACAGAGGAGCAACAGCTGCTCTGTGGAGGAAGACGACGCTGTCCTCGGCGTGTCATCGTCCCCCGTTGTGGTTCCTACTTCCGTGAAAGAGGCGGACGTGGCGGCTTTGCCGATGGATTTGAGGATGACTTTGGTGATAGATTTTAACTTAGCCAACCCTACACACTCCCTGAGGTAATCAGGGGTAGCAGATAATCTGATGTGGAGATGTGGTATTTCTATATCTCTACATCAAAAATGTCCGGATTGACCAAAAAACAAATGAATAATAGTTTATCTCAAATCTCCATCTCTAAAACTTATGGACATCCCCCAGCGCGTATCAGTTCGCTACAAAGATACGTCTTTTAACAGTAATGAAATTCGGTTGAAAATCTTCCGCCTTGGTTTGAAAATGTGGGACGAACAAACTAAACCACGACAAACTGAGCTTTATAGTTTTATCTTATCTTGTTTGAAACAGGTTGATCGCCAAGACCGTTATATGTTTTCTTTGCTGTTTGTGGAGTTAGCTGATATCATCCGCGACTCTCGGTTAGAAAGAAGTATGAAGGAGATGTTAATTAAAACTGCTTTTAGTGAGTTTGCTTACGCTATGGCAGATTTTGAAGATGGGGGTAAATAACTAATCATAACTAATCCAATCGCTCCAACTACCAGCATAAAGTTTTCCGGTGTGAATATTAGCTAGTTCTAAGGAAAGTAAATTTACACAGGCAGTGACACCAGAACCACAATAAACTATAATTTCTGAAGATGTTGCTAGTTTATCCCATCTTTGGCGTTGCTGTGAGGGTGAAAGTAAATAGCCGGATGAGTCGGTAATTTCCAACCAAGGATAGTTAACTGCACTGGGAATGTGACCAGCAATTTTATCTATTGACTCCCGTTCCCCCCTGTAGCGATCGCCTTCTCTGGAATCTACTAAGGTGACTGTGGGTAGGTCTTTGCGAGTTTTGACGGCTTCATAATTTACTAATAGTTCCGGATTTACCCTTGGTTCAAACTGTCCTGGTCTGGGTTGGGGTATGATATCTGTGACAGGATAACCAGCTTGTTGCCATGCTGTAAACCCTCCATCTAATACGACTACTTGCTGATGTCCTAGGTAGCGTAATAACCACCACAGACGGGATGCAAAGGCGAAGCGGGAATCATCATAGGCTACAACCAGGGTTTTTTGAGAATTTACCCCGATCGCTGCTAATTTCTGGGCGAAATCATGGACATTTGGTAAAGGATGTCTACCGCCATGTTGACCGACAGGACTAGAAAGGTCTAAATTTAAATCTAGGTAATAGGAACCCTCGATGTGAGTGGCTTGGTATTGTTGTTTTCCCAGTTGTGGATGAGCCAAAGAAAAGCGACAATCAACAATAACGATATCTGGATCGTTAAGATGTGCAAATAACCAAGCAGGGGAAACAGCAATTTGGGTGTTATTCATGACAAGTGCAACGCCAGATTTAGAAGAATTTAAACCACAAGTAACAGCAGATGGTTCATTCACCTTTGTCTCTCATGAGTTTGGTGAATTGTTTCATAGCCATTTTGGAGCTAAACAGGAAAGTTTTTTAAAGTTTGTAGTTCCTACTGGATTAGAAACCTCTGCTGTTAAACCAAGTTTGCGAATTTTAGATATTTGCTATGGTCTAGGATACAACACAGCCGCCGCTTTGCAGACAATTTGGGCGGTGAATCCCCATTGTAATGTAGAGTTAATTGGCTTAGAAGTGAATCCATCTGTACCACAAGCGGCGATCGCCCATGGGTTATTTGATAATTGGCACTATGAGTATACGGCGATTTTAACTCAATTGGCTGTTGAGCAACAAGTGAAAACAAGTCGGTTTCAGGGGAAACTGCTGATTGGGGATGGGCGAAATTTAATTACCCAGGTACATCAATCAGGGTTTCTCGCTGATGCAATTTTTTTAGATCCCTTTTCTCCTCCCCGGTGTCCTCAGTTATGGACTGTGGAGTTTATGCAAAAGGTAGCTGGGTGTTTACATCCCCAAGGTTTGCTAGCAACTTATTCTTGTGCTGCTGCGGTGCGCACGGCGCTGTTAGCTGCGGGGTTAGAAATCGGTTCTACTCCTCCTGTGGGCAGGCGATCGCCTGGTACAATTGCCGCATATCCTGGGGATAGGTCTGTGAATAATTTCCCTCCCCTTTGTGAATCGGAAAAAGAGCATTTACAAACCCGTGCTGCTGTTCCTTACCGCGACCCACAATTAATAGATGCTGCTGATGTTATCCTCAGACGACGGGAGCAAGAACAAGAAGTTTCTCTCCTAGAACCTACTTCTAGTTGGCGCAAACGCTGGTTTTCAGGAAAATAGTCTGACATCAGCTATATGACATCACATTGATAAGCTGGTATGATTTGAGGCCAAATCTATGATAACTAAATTATGGTAGTTGTAGCAATTCTGGCGGCGGGACGGGGTACAAGGATGAAATCACACTTACCCAAGGTTTTACACCATTTGGGGGGGCGATCGCTAGTACAAAGAGTTCTTGAGAGTGTAGAACCGCTTTTACCCTCGCGACGGATGGTGATTGTAGGGTATCAGGGTGAAGCGGTGAAAACCGCCATAAAATCCCCAATTTTAGAGTTTGTGGAACAAACCGAGCAGCTGGGGACAGGTCACGCTATCCAGCAACTACTACCCCATTTACAGGGTTATACTGGGGATTTGCTGGTTTTAAACGGGGATGTCCCTTTATTACGCACTCAAACTCTCAAACAGTTATTACAAACTCACCAAGAACATCATAACGCCGCTACTATCCTGACTTCCCATATCCCTGAACCCCAAGGCTATGGGCGGGTTTTTTGTAATAGTGAGAATATAGTGCAGCAAATTGTGGAACATAAGGACTGTACTGCTGCTCAAAGACAAAATCGCCGCATTAATGCGGGGGTTTATTGTTTTAATTGGCCGGAATTAGAGAAGGTTCTACCCCACCTACAAGCAAATAATGCTCAGAAGGAATATTATCTCACTGATGCTGTGACTCAAGTGGGTCAGGTTATGGCTGTGGATGTGGAAGATTACCAAGAAATTTTAGGCATTAATGACCGCCTACAATTAGCCACAGCATACGAAATTTTACAGGGGCGAGTCAAGGAAAAATGGATGACTGCTGGTGTTACCCTGATTGACCCCCACAGCATCACTATTGATGATACGGTAGAGTTACAGGCAGATGTGATTATTGAACCTCAAACCCACCTGCGAGGTCATACTTTTATTAATACCGGGAGTCGCATTGGACCTGGGTGTCTAATTGAAAATAGCCACTTGGGTGAAAATGTCAGGGTGCAGTATTCGGTAATTACTGATAGTGTGGTGCAGACTGGTAGTAAGATTGGTCCCTATGCTCATTTACGGGGTCATGCAGAGGTAGGTAGTCATTGCCGGGTCGGTAATTTTGTAGAATTGAAAAATACTCAGTTAGGCGATCGCACTAATGCGGCACATTTATCATACTTAGGCGATACAACCACCGGTCAACAAGTCAATATTGGCGCTGGGACAATTACCGCTAACTACGACGGTGTGAACAAACATCATACCACCATAGGCGATCGCACTAAAACCGGTTCTAATAGTGTTTTAGTAGCACCAGTGACTTTAGGTGATGATGTTTACGTAGCCGCGGGTTCCACTGTCACAGAAGATGTTCCTGATAATTCTTTGGTAATTGCTCGTAGTCGTCAGGTAGTCAAACCAGATTGGCAGATAAAAAAGGATGGCTAAATTTAGTTAGATTAATATTTTAGCCCAAATTTCCGTCTTTAACATGGAAGAACTACTAGAACTCAGGCGACTTCTAGAACAAGGCAAAATTGAGCAAGCTTTACTGCTGGTGGATGAGTTAGAAGAAATGAGCCTCAGCGACAAAATCAATAAAATTGATAGTTATGGGGTTATTCTTCTCATCCACTTAATTAAACAGCAAGCAGAAAAACGTTTAACTCGCTCTTGGGAGATTTCCATGGCCAATGCTGTGCGGGAAATCAACAAAATCAATCAGCGGCGCAAATCAGGGGGTAATTATCTCAACTATGCACAACTGCGCGATATTCTCCAACAAGGGTATGAAATAGCACTCAAGAAAGCATCCGTAGAGGCATTTGAAGGGCGTTATGAAGCTGAAGAATTAGCCACTATGGTTGAAGAATCAGAAATATTAACGCAGGCTTTACAACTCATTCATGGTTGAAATCTCACCCCACCCTAACCCTCCCCTGACAAGGGGAGGGAACTAGATAACCTTCCGGTGGATTTAACAATAACCGACTAACTGGCCATCATTCCATTCTAAAGTATCACCAATCGCCTCACCATTATGATAGGCAGCAAGTAAGACTTGACTGGTTTTACCCCATGAGATTACCCCAGTCGCATCCAGTGCGATCGCCCCTAAATCCCGATGATTTTGACTCGCTTCCGTAAAAGAGCGCTGCATTGCATCCTTGAGCAACATACCATCATTTACCCGCACCACAATCTTAGCGGCTAAACACTCATCAATAATATCCTCTCCAATACCGGTACAGCTAACCCCAGCATAACTAGAAGCATAATTACCAGCCGGCATAGCAGAATCACTGACTCTACCAATGCGCTCAAAGCCTTTACCGCCAGTTGAAGTACCCGCAGCCACACAGCCATAGGTATCTAAAACTACCACGCCAATAGTCCCCCGTCCTGCATTACTACTTGGGGCTAATTCCGGTTCTGCCACCACACCAGCCATAGTGCTTTTAAAATTATCCTGGCGTTCTTGTATCCATTCTTGTAATCTTAAATCAGTTAAAGCATTATAACTGGGAATTTGTAATTCCCGTGCTAGTTCCGCCGCTCCATAGTCCGACAGTACCCTGTCTGGAGAACTTTGTAAAAATTGTGCCAACTCAATGGGATTTTTTACCCGTGAAACATTAATTACACCACTAAATCGCCCCGATGCACCATTCATCAAAGAAGCACTCATCCGAATTTGACCATCCGATTGCAGTACCGAACCAGTACCAGCATTAAAGCGGGGGTTATCTTCTAACATTTTGCAACCTTGCAACACCGCCTCAGATGCAGTTGCGCCTGACAGTAGTAGAGAATAAACCCCCTCGACTATGGTATGTAGTGAATGGCGTACGGACTCTAAACCTCCTTTACCTTGGAGAGAACTACCAGCTCCCCCATGAATAATTACTTTTGGTTGCACCCTCATGATTTATCACCCTTGCGCTATGTGCGTCTTACTTGGAATTGGTCTTATATCAAGTTAGATTAATTAATTATGATTCGCCAGCAGATCAACCATGTACGGGGTCTTTTCCCCTCATGGGGTGCGCTTCTCCCGATTGCTTTTAATTTTGAACTTGAGAACGACGACGACGACAACGTTCTGAGCAGTATTTCACCTCATCCCAACAATCTTGCCATTTTTTGCGCCAGGTGAAGGGACGTTGACATACAGGACAGATTTTTTCAGGTAGGTTAGATTTAGATACTTTACGCCCCATATGTGTGAGGTAACTGGTTTTTGAGTTTTAGGGAAGAGGGAACAGGGAACAGGGAACAGGGAACAGGGAACAGGGAAGAGAGGATGGGGAATAAATAAGAAAGCAAACAGTAGTACAAAAAAACTATAAATTACCCTGTAAATAGGCTGAAATGCCTGTTGTAGCGAATATAGTAAATAAATCTTGCTAATGACATACAAAATTCACTTACTTATTTGGATGCAATAAAGAAGAAAAATATGTATTCCTAGTTGCGTTATAAAAAAAAATGCAATATGATTAAGCGAGAGGAAGTTCCTAACCTTACCTCTCGCTTAATCATATTCAGGTATATTGTGTTTGTTTGTTAGCTTTTCTGGGCGATAGTTTGCAGACTTAGACCGGAAAATTAATGACAAAAATCAATATACCGACTACTTACCACCCACTTCTAGTAGGAGGTCTGATTTCCTATGACATCAATTATAGACGGAAACGTTCCACAAAGTCAAGCTGGACAAGCCAATTCTAATTTTCAGCAAAGTAAACCTCCGTATAAAGAGCTAGTCTCTCATTTATATGGATTAGATGCTATTAATAGTTTGTTGGTAGAGTATACCGCCCAAATAAACGAGGAGTCAGGTGTAAAAGTCACGATTGAGCAATATCGTGATTATTCAGGAATGTCAACTCCTGCCTTGCAAGCTCGTATACGCAAATTAAGAGAAGAACTGCCAGAGGGGTCAAATACTTGTTTCTTAGCATACGAAAAAGATGGGCTAAAATACTTACATTCTTCACTTATTCCCTATACTCTTATTAAAGAGATTAACGAAAAACGCGGGATTAGTTTTGAGAAATATCTCAGTAAGTACGCTAATAAGAGTAATAAATCTGAAAACACTTTAGAGAATCCAGAAGAGATAACTCAAGACTCTCAAGAATCAGTTAGCTTTAGTAGAGACGCAGAAAAATTTCCTGAAAGCTTTGGCACTTCAAATACAAGCACAGAAAAAAATAATTGCTTAGAATTTAATGATTCTGAAGAATTGTCTGATGAAAATCACCTGCAAGAGTCGCATGAAAGAGAAGATTTGAGTGAAGAATTTCCAATTTCTTCTAATCCATTGGAGTCAGGGAAAATAGTTGCTGTCATTTTCAGTCAGATAGTCCATTTAAAGAAAGAAGTTCTACAGCTTAGGCAAGAAAATCAGTATTTAAAAGATACACTCTTAGAACAACAAAACAATTTAGCCAATCTAGAGCAGCAATTAAAAGAAGGAACAAATAAAAAAATAGCAGATGCGTTAGATCAATTACTAACTTTTAATCAATATACCCAATAAAAATGTTGAGATACATCTGCTCACGCACACGGTAATTATTGTGCGTAGTTTAATTAATGACATCCTCACTGAGAAGATTAGTTTATTCACAAATAGGATACTAATGAATTCAATTGTGTTTATCTACCGGTTTCTAAACGCATAAAATTTGTGCAAAGTAAAGCAAATAAACAGCGATGTTAATCACCATTCCTGTTGCTAGTGTATTCAATTTTTATGTCGTCAAAAAGTTTGATTGTTTGTAGTTAGAGCATCTTTAAATCCAAAGCTGCCTTTGCGACGTGGATTGAGTTTGCATACTTTATTTATGGCATCACTTTCATGATTGTCTCTAGATGATTTTGCAAAAATTTATTAATCTCTAGGAGAAAAAAATGGTTTCAAAGCATCGCGTTCCGGAAATCCCAGGAGGAGTAGAAGTGCTGGGAATCACATTCCAGGCTTTTATTGACCCAAGCACTAATCAAGCTGTTTTTAGTCAAAGAGGTGTTTCCAGAGGTCTTAAAATAGCCCGTTCTACACTGGCCGGGATTTTGAATTCCAAAGAGTTTAAAGCTTTACACAGCAAAGATTTTGAATGGCCGACTCTCCTCACAACAGCCAGTTCTAGACCTATTTCTGTTATTACCCAATCGGATCTCTCCTGTCTTGTAAAATTACTGTCTGATAAAAAAGATGCCGGAGGAAATATTAAGTATCCAGTACCTAAATCAATGCAAGATGCAGGATTTCCTATTATCCTGCAACAGTCGGTTGATCACGCACTTGGGTGTCAACGCTCATTAGGAGAATATCTAGAAGCAGGTGCGACTCTGCGCCAAAAGCTAGAGTATAAGATTTCCTATCACGCAATGAAGAATTCCACTTTCAGCGGGGGTCACGGTGTTAAGGGTCTTTGTCGAATTAACAAGCAGGTTTCAACCTTAGCAGTTCCTAATGCACAAAAACGTCGTTTTCAGGACAAAGGATGGCGTAAAAAATGTAGCGCAGAAGAAACAGTTAAAATTACAATAGGTAATACTATTCACCAAAAAGCTGTTGAAGCTAGTACAAAAAATACACTGGATAGAAACTTAGGAATAGCGTCTCAAAGAACAAGTGAAATATACGAACTACTAGACGCTCCGTTCTGATTTTAAAGGGAGTGAAAACTTTCACTCCCTACTTCATGGGCGATGCGTGGCTGCTAGTCGTGCCTCCTAAGCTCCGTGCTGAGGGGTTCAATTCCCCTATCGTCCAAAAGCTATATCAATTTTAAGCGATGATTCAACATAAGAAAATGTCTATACATTTCCCAGCCCAATCACTGACAATTTGGAGTATCTTGGTATAAAATAGCATCCAAAGTAGCTTAAATGTGTGAATATTAAAGAGGTATCTTTTTGATCAACTGAAATTATGGTAAGAAGAATTATAAAGTCAACTAAAAAGGCTGAAAAAACTACTATCTATTTAGGACCTATACCACTAGATGTTTATCAAATGCCGGATGGTAGCTACAAACTATACGTTGAATCGGTAACAGCAGCTATTGAAAGACCGAAGAATGACTTACTACGTTTTCTGTCAGGTAAATCGCCACAAGCCTTGCCATACAAAAACAGAAACTTACTACGAGAACCAATGATTGAGGTGGAAGGATATGGTGGATATATCAAACCTATCCCTGTTGAACTGGCTACTACGTATTGGCTTTATCGTGCTATCAAAGGTAATGTAATAGCACAAGCTCTCATTCAAGCTTCATTGGTTGAATCAATTGAGCGACGAGCAGACATGGCGTTTGAATGTAAACGTACAGAGCAAGAATACAACCAAAAGTTTGGAGACAGGCTAGAAGAATTTTTAGCATACAACAAACAGGAGATCGTCGATAGAAGATTGCCCGGAGATGACTTATATCTTCCTCCTGGTATTAATTAAGTCTTGGCGAAACTGCCTTTTAAATTGACATAAAATCATAAAATAAAATTAGGTATTCCAACAAACAAATTCAGTTTTAGACATTAGGAGAAGTATTGCCGTGAGCGATTCTGTAGATTCTGAAGTTATTAAAGCAGTTGCTTGTGATATCCCTCTGGGGGAAAATGTGGTGAATTTTTTTAGTTAAAATACTTGCTCACCACCATTGGTGAATTAGATCATGAATGACTGTTACGGGTGGGGGAGTCGGACTAAGTTATTCTGAGATATTTATGAGTAAAATTGGCAATGGATTTTTACCAAGTAATTCGTCCCGTATTATTTAATGTCATCAAGGCTGACCCAGAGTGGTTACATCAGCAAACTATTAGTACTTTAAGCTGGCTCTCACACACTCGCAACCCTTCTGCTCATTGGGTTAATCGACGTTTACAAAAGTCTTTATGTCTGCAAGACCCACGCTTAGAACAAAATTTATGGGGGCTAAGGTTTCCCAATCCTTTGGGGTTAGCAGCGGGTTTTGATAAGGATGGGGTGGCGGCAAAAATCTGGTCTAGTCTGGGCTTTGGTTTTGCAGAATTAGGAACTGTGACTTTTGTACCCCAACCAGGAAACCCCCGTCCGCGGTTATTTCGGTTACCATTGGATCAAGCTGCTCTCAATCGCATGGGTTTTAATAATAGTGGTGCTGCAGCAATGGCTACCAGACTCAGCACAGATTACCAAGATTTAGGGCGAACAATTCCCATAGGGGTAAATTTAGGTAAATCTAAGGTGACACCCCTAGAGGAAGCAGCGGAAGATTATTTACATAGTTTTCGCTTACTCAAGGACTTGGGTGATTATTTTGTGGTTAACGTTTCTTCTCCTAATACTCCAGGCCTGCGATCGCTCCAAGATGCTGCAATGCTGAGTACCATCTTGGAGTTATTACAGCAGGAAAACGAAACACAAAAGCCTGTTTTTGTCAAGATTGCCCCGGATTTAACCTGGGAGGCGATCGCAGACATTATCAGTTTAGCGAAAACTTACCAATTAGCGGGGATTATTGCCACTAATACTACCATTAGCCGGGATAGATTGAGAACTCAAGTAATTGAGCAAACAGGTAAATCACCCCAGGAGGAACCTGGGGGAATTAGCGGCGCGCCGGTACGCGATCGCTCCACGGAGGTAATTAGGTATATTTGGCAGCAAACCCAAGGAACCATCCCTATTATTGGTGTCGGTGGCATTTTTACCGCCCACGACGCTTGGGAAAAAATAACTGCTGGTGCTAGTTTAATTCAAGTATACACCGGTTGGATTTACCAAGGACCAATGATGGTGCGCCGCATTCTGGAAGGTTTGCTGTTAGAACTAGAAAAACATCAGTTAAATTCCATCACGGAGGCTGTAGGGATCAACAATTATTCATAACTAAACATCAATCATGTTTCACCGATACTTTTTTGCTAACATTAACTAACAAATACACTCTTTAAGAGAGGGCGTATCAACCAATGCACGAAGGAAAATCCCCCGCGCACCATTTATGTCCCGGCTCATTACCAGCCCGTCAGATGGAGACTTAACGAATTTAGCACCACCAAGGTTGGGGATGATCTCACCAGTCCAACTGACTGTTTTTGATGTGTACGCTTCGTTCACATCCATCACTACTTTATTAGTCTCAAAAGCTTTATGCTTGAGAAACTGCTTAAATCGGTAGTGAGAGAGTGTTAACATTTGGCGCACTGACTTTGACCTAATCCGTCGTTTCGCCTTCTGAGACATTTGGGATGTTTCAAAGGTCGGTAGTAAAATAATGTCAAAGTTATCAACCAAAAATCTAGCAGTTTTCTTGTGCAATTCGTCTACAAGGTTTTTGATTTTACCCCGCAGTCTACTGGCGGCGAGCTTCATCCTTCTTCTTTGTTTGCACTTGGCTTTAGTGAATTTAGAAATTAACTTATCCAAACGAAAACACAGCTTCTGAATTTGTAAATTAGCAGATGTGCCAATTTCGCCAAAACTAGATTCAGAAAAGAAGGTGATAAATGTTCTGATACCGGGGTCAAGTGCCACAACACGTCCTTGGTTATCGGACTTCTGTTGTGGCACGTCCTCTGGAACTGTCAAATAGTAATCACGGTAGGCAAATACTAAACGACAGTCGCCAAAGCTTTGTGGTAAGGGTTCTTTGAAGGTTACCTTACCTAATACAGTGTGGTAAATCCCCAAGTCTTTCACGGCAGATTTGGGAATGTAGCAAGATTGTACAGTGTCTTTTCTTGACCTAAATCTAATCTTGCTAATACCACCACCGTTTTTAAACTTTTTCTTGGCGTTGCTGACAGACTTACAAGCATCTTTGATGGCGATTGATTTAATTTGATAAGGAACTGATTTACTCCATTCTGGTAGTCCGTTCAATATGTCAGTCTTAATCGCTTTCCAGTTAGCTTTGATGCTTGAGTCTTGTAGCAGTTTGACGGTGGTGTTGTAAACAAACCTGGACACACCAAACCACTGTTTAACTATCTGTCTCTGCTCGGTTGTGAGGAAGATCCGGATCTTCTTTGATTTTTTTACTGTACTTTCTGAGTCCGTGCATCCGACAAGAGAAGAGGTGGAGGATGGAGAGAAGATCCGAGGTAAGTTCTGACTCTGGGGAATGTACAGTGTTGTCGAGAACCACGATTTGTCCACCGTTTTCCTCGACCATGTACTGAATAAGCTCGAATCCAAACCTTGCGAGTCTGTCACGACAGGTAACAACAAGCGTGAGCTTATCTCCCCGCATAAGTCTGTCCAGTAAGGTTTGCAGTCCTTTTCTTTTAAAGTTGATTCCACTGCTGATATCTTTGATGATTTCGGCATCTGGGTAGAGTGATTGCATATAGGCAAGTCTACCAAGGTCGTCTGGTTGCTTGGTTGAACTAACTCGGCAGTAGCAGACAAAGGAAGTTGTAGTTGCACCACGGAGGTAGGATTCAAGGTGAAAAAGTCTTTGTCCTGCTTCGTTTTTGATGCTTTCAATCTTGCCATTGTCTGCGTACTTCCTTAAAGTGTTTGGGTGCAATCCCGGTTGTTTAACTGCTTCTCATAGTGGTACATAAGCCATACTGCTATATTAGCATTTATAGGCATATGTAATCTATTGTTAGTAAATAACTAGCTATTGGCTAACCTTCCTCTAGGGGGAAAAACTCCTTAGTTTTTTCTGAGTATTTCCAAGCAATACTATCAGGGTCTCTGTTGCGACTCCACTCGGGAAAGTCTGGATCATTACGCCGTTTATACACCGTGCTAGAATACACATTTAGTCGCTTGGCTAGTTCCGATTGGATGAGAGAACCAAACATTAACTGTTGTTCTAGTGAGCGCTTAACTGCTTGATGGTTTTCTGGTGGTGCTTCAGCTTCTGATTCTAAGTTGACTGGTGGGGTTGCTGGTGGGGCTAAAAGAGATAGGTTTGTTTGAGTGACTGGGGAAGGTGAGAGTTTTGCAACTGGTTCGCTACTGTCCAGGATATCGCCGAGAATACTGGCGCTCATAAAGTAATAAACTTCACCGCCATCCTGTGCAGTCTGTATACTCGCACCGAACTCACTAGCTTTACTATCTAAATAGCGTTTTGCCGTTGTTCCGGAAAAATTACCCTTAATTGCTAAATCCATGGCGGTAATTTTGCCTTGGGTTTCCTGGATCAACTCATGAAAAACCGGATTAACTTGCTCAGTCCACTTTTGCCATTGATATTCTTGCACAGCCCGGAAGCCAATGAGTACCATTAACATAACCAGCAAAATTTTCCAGGTAGCAACCAAGAAAATAATTAAAAACGAGATTGGCAAAAGCAGAACGAGAAAACCTTTCCCGTTGCTGTCTATTATTTTTTCACTCATGCCGATTATTGCCAATTGAAGTTTGGGAAAATAATACTATCATCTTGGCAAAAAGTGTGACCTTTTTTTGTATCTTTTAGCAAAACTCCCGCCAATCGGCTGTGAAGGGAGAGGGAAGAACTTCCTCCCCCCTTAAATTCCTGAAAATCTATGCTTGTAGCTGACAAAGCAATAAACCAAACCAGCCATCAGCATCAGTCCACCCCTGGAGTGGTACTAAACCGTTAGCGGTGAGTTGTTCCTGAATTATCTGGAGATTAAACTTGCGGGAAATTTCTGTGAGGATAGTTTCCCCGGGAGCAAAATCAACGTTGAGGTTGAGGGCGCGTAATTCTACAGATTGCGATCGCAAAGAGCGTAAATGCATCTCAATTTGACTTTCAGCTTCGTTGTAAAATGCCCAGTGTTCAAACTGGGTGGTGTCAAAATTCCCTTCAAACTGGTGATTTAAATGCTCTAACATATTCAGGTTAAAAGCTGCTGTCACACCTTGGGCATCATTATAAGCTGGTTCTACAATATGTTTGGGCTTTTGTAAATCTATACCCAAGAGAAAATACTCACCCACTTGTAAAGCGTTGGTAATTTGAGCAAAGAACACATCACATTCTTGGGGGTTGAGATTACCTAAAGTGCTGCCGATAAAACTAATCATTCTGTTGGGTAATTCTGTCGGCGATACTTGTGTTAATGCTAACTCATAGGTTGCCACCAGGGCATGAACTTTCAAAGAGGGATAATCTGCTAATAGCTGTCTAGCACTAGTTTCTAATATCCCCGCACTGACATCAATGGGTAAATACTGCAGGGGGTGGCCTAGTTGTGCGTAGGCATCTAAAATTATACGAGTTTTGGTGGAACTACCACTACCCAGTTCTACCAATTCACAAGGGCCGGTTATTCTGGCAATTTCACCAGCATATTGCTGTAAAATTTTGGTTTCTGTACGTGTGACGTAATATTCTGGCAACTCACAGATTTGCTCAAATAAATCAGAGCCGCGGTCATCATAAAAATAACGGGCGGGAAGGGTTTTAGGTGTTTGAGTTAACCCCTTGCTGACATCACTCCCAGCAGTAGGAACAAATAGGGGGTTTGTGGGGATTAAATGTTCTATTTGTAAGCGCTGTTCAATACTATGTTTAGAAATCAAGCTACTAGCCACCTTAGATATTGACATTCAACCTCCGACTTAATTCCTCATTGAGCATATGGGATACTATGTGTTTCAGCACTAGGTAATTTACGGTAAGCTTTAACCCAGCCAGTGAAACACATATTCATAGTCCATCACATCACGCCTGAGCTAGATTAATCAAGTTTTCTTAACGACTTTAGTGATTTTATTTAAGAAACCACTCGAGTTGAACTAAGTCAAGTTGAAATTTGTCAGATAACTCAGTACAAACAGCTAAACTCAACATTAGACTGACCAAGACAAATCAACTAGTTTATGCAATATGAACCAGTTACCCCCGCAGGATTTGCTAAACACTATTTATGAGCAACTATTACCTAGCTTACAAATTGAAAGTGTCAATCCCCGTAATCCTATCAAGGTAAGGTATCTACCACAACCCTGGCGCCTGCTTGGTAAAGGGAATTATGCAGCAGTTGTTTATCATCCTCATCACTCAGATTTAGTCGTCAAAATTTATGCCCCTAATCGCCCAGGCTTTGCAGAGGAAATAGAGGTCTATCGTCTTTTGGGTTCTCACCCAGCTTTCTCTGAATGTTTATATGCCAAAGATAACTTTTTGGTCTTGAAACGGCTTTATGGCACAACTTTGTACGACTGTCTACACCTGGGATTATCTATTCCCAAACAAGTCATACGGGATATTGACCAGGCTCTTGAATATGCTCAAAGTCGTGGACTACGACCCCATGATGTCCACGGTCGTAATGTGATGATGTACCAGGGTAGAGGATTAGTAGTAGATATCTCAGATTTCCTACATCAAGAACCATGCTCAAAGTGGAATGACCTCAAAACGGCTTATTACTGGTTTTATCTCCCTGTATTATCCCCATTACGACTGCGGATACCATACTCTACATTAGATATGATTCGTAAATCCTATCGTCTACTAAGTGCTGTGAGAACTTCCTGTCGTCAATTACTCCTGAGATTACCTCAGTGGAAATTTTTTAAACCTTAACTAGTAGCACAGCGAAACCCAGCAAAAATTTGTCGTACATGGGGATGATACCAGTTGCGAAAACTAGCACGTAGTCCCCAAGGGCGTGTAGCCCAACTCCCGCCTTTTAAAACCCGGTGCTGCTGGTCAAAATAAACCTGGGAGTAGCCAATGTAAGGGTAGCTCTGGAAACCTTTATAACCATCAAACCAGGTATCAGTCCACTCCCAAACATTACCGAGAGTGTCGTATAATCCATAATTACTTTGCCCCTGGGGGTAGGCATTGACTGGTGTGGTCTCACCAATGGAGCGATCGCAGTTACAATATTCAGAACTGGGGAATTCATCCCCCCAAGGATAAACCCGACTATACCCAGCTTCTGCATCCCAACTCGCTGCTTTTTCCCACTCCGCTTCTGTAGGTAGCCGTTTCCCTACAAATCGGGAATAGGCTTCGGCTTCATACCAACTGACACCACAAACTGGATGATCATCTCCATGGCGATCGCCAGACCAGTATAATGGCTGAATCACCTGCTGAGTTTCTCGCCATTTCCACCCCGCTACTGACCACCATTGCGAATCATCATAACCCCCGGCTGCCATAAATAAGCGATACTGTCCACAAGTCACCGGATAGCGGTCAATATAATAACTTTCTAAATATCTCTTATGGGCGGGTCGCTCATTATCCAGACCATATATATCATCACTTCCCTGTTCAAATTCACCTGCGGGGATGAGAATCATCTGGGTAATATTGCTGATTTCACCCCCGGAACTCATGTTTGTCATCTTCACCTTTTCCCGATTCATCAATTCCAGCACAAAGCTGATAATTTCACAGTGTTGGCTTTCATGTTGAATCAAAAAGCGCCAAAGACGTTCTTCTTTTTCAATGTCAATCACTTCCAGGCGTTGCAAAACCTGTTTTCTTACCTTCTCCAAGAAATAAAGTGTTTCCTGTATATGGGGTAACTGCACACGTTCTGATTTAGGTAAACCATCAGCTGCAAATAGTTTGCGGTATTGGGGGAAAGGACAAGGGAGACCCCCGCTATGTTCTAGTAACCATAAAGACTCAGTAAAGCCAATATGCCCTAAGTGCCAACCCACAGGACTAAAATCAGGATGAGGTTGATTACAAAATGTCGATTCCTCCATACCCTCAAACAGGGTTTGGGTTTTAAGGCGACATTCCACCAAAGCGTTAAAAATAGCCTCTTTGACATTAGATTGATTTAATCTGGATATCACGGTCTTCTCCCACACTGATAATGCTATTTTCTGGACAAGTAGTCCAATTACCAGTAAATAATGGTTCGGAGGCAATAATTACAGATTGGGGAAAATTAAGGTCATCTTTGAGCCAATAGAGAGATGGTGCTGGGGTACTACTAGAAAAGCGCGAAGCAATCAAACGATGTCCATCACTCAAGACTATGTTGGCGGAAACCGTTACTTGATGGATTTTTGCCATTTCTAATAAGATGACTAAGGTACTGTGTAAAGCATCTTCGGGAGGTAGCTGTTGATTGATTTGACCCTGAGACAGTAGCAGGGCAAAAATATGTTCTGAGTCCGTACTACCATTAATTTTGTCGTAAAAATCAGGGGTTAATTGATTACGGATTTTTCGGTATACTGATTGGCGGAAGTTCTCAATATATCCATTGTGAATAAATAGCTGTTGTTGATGGTGGAAGGGCTGACAATTGGCAAAATCTAGGGCTTGTCCCGGTGTGGCGCTGCGAATATAAGCTAGTATACATTGAGATTCTACATAACGGCTCAGATGGGGCAGGTTTAAATCATTCCAGATGGGTAGGGTATTTCTGTAGGTAAATGGGGGGGTATCTTTTTGGCGATGATACCAACCTATACCAAAGCCATCTGCATTTACTACCCCAGCGGTCATTTCCCGGGGTTGGTAACTCTGAACTATTAAGGAATGTTCTGGTTTATACAATATGTCTTCTAGGGTGACGGGTTTACCTAGGTAGGCAAGTAAGCGGCACATAGGGCAATTTTACTCTATAATAGCTAATTTTGCTCTATTCTATCCCTTTGACTACCCTAGCTTCCAATGTCGCGAACTAATTAAACGCTAAAGTTCACCAATCACAAGCACTATGGATGTGCCCACAACTACACGCACCCAGTCCATGAAAGATATCAGTTACCTAAAAATCAAAAAACTTCTAGAAAAATAGAAGCACTGATACTCAAACGTAATAACAAGGTGGATTATTACCTCCACACAGCTACTAGATTTATTGTTAATCAGCTAGTCAGACAAAACATCACGCATTTGATTATAGGTAAAAACGAGAATTGGAAGCAAAGCATTAACTTGGGAAGTAAGACCAATCAAAACTTTACTAATATTCCCCATGCTCGATTTATCCAGCAACTAGAATATAAAGCTAAACTCGCTGGAATCAAGGTGCAAACCAATGAAGAGAGCTACACTTCAAAATGTAGTTTTCTAGATTTTGAACCTATCAAAAAGCATGAACACTATTTAGGTAAAAGAATCAACAGAGGTTTATTTAGGTCTAAGTCTGGGAAAATATATTCAACAGACTTGAATGGTTCCCTAAATATATTAAGAAAGGTAGCTGGGGACTCTATCTTTGATGGAAACTCAGTAGAGAGGCTTGTAGTTAGCCCAGTAAGGTTTAGACCTTACCAAGCTAAAAATATTTGACTATATTTTTAGTAACTATAATCCTAGATATTCAACAGTAAGACCTGATCATGTCTGCTAAACCGTTGACAGTGATACCATTGCCCACAGCTGCTATTTTCCATTCATTATTGTGTCGATATACTTCCGCCAATATCATTCCTGTCCTACCCTGATAATCTCTACCTGAGAGGTTATATCTAGCCAGTTCTTTGTTATTATCTGCATTGACTAAACGCACAAAAGCATTTTCAACTTGGCTAAAGTCCTGTTTACGGCGAACGCATTCATAAATATTGATTACGAACACCAATTTAGCAATCTGGATTGGTATCCGAGGTAAGTCAACAATAATTACCTCATCATCTCCATCACCTGCGCCAGTTAAGTTATCCCCTGTATGAATGATGGCTTTTGACGAATGCTGAAGATTCCCAAAGTAGACAATATTTTCTTTACTGGTTAACTTACCATTGGCATCTAGGCAAATTACAGAAGCAT
Organism: Anabaenopsis elenkinii CCIBt3563; assembly: GCF_015245355.1. Lineage (GTDB taxonomy): Bacteria > Cyanobacteriota > Cyanobacteriia > Cyanobacteriales > Nostocaceae > Anabaenopsis > Anabaenopsis elenkinii. Next base: position 3,831,914 of record NZ_CP063311.1, read on the forward strand.
CCAAATCATACTGAGCACCACCTGCAAAGTTACTTAAAAACCCACCGCTGGATGTTTTTGCTACATCCCAGCCCAGTCCACACATCAACTTGGTGAGGGTGGGAGCTTCCTTAGATAGAGAAATTCTCTGTCCTTTTTGTAAGTTAATTCCCATATCTCATCTCCTAGCTATAACGATCTAATAATGCTTGTAAGCCACCTTGATAACCAGAGCCAACTGCATTTAAACGCCACTCTCCATCTTTGCGATAGATTTCAGCCATAATTAATGCAGTTTCAATAGAGTAATCCTCAACTAAGTCGTATCTAACTACTTCTTGATTAGTCTGAGCATTAACGATACGAACAAAAGCATTTTGAACCTGACCAAAGTTTTGACCTCGTTTTCCGGCTTCATGAATAGTTACCGTAATCACAATTTTTTGAATATCAGCGGGAACCTTTTGCAGACTAATCTTGATGACTTCATCATCACCATCACCAGCACCTGTAAGATTATCCCCTGTGTGTTCTACTGACTTGCTTGCATCTGGACTGGTCAGGTTATTGTAAAAAATAAAGTGGTTGTCAGATATCAACTTTTCGTTACTGCTGAGTAGAAAAGCTGATGCGTCTAGGTCAAAGTCATAGCCAGTGTCCGTTGGTTTGATATCCCACCCCAAACCAACAAATACCTCCGTAAGTCCCGGCGCAACTTTTTCTAGTGAAACGCGTTGTCCTTTTGTTAACGTAACTGCCATCTTTTTGGTCTCCTGAAATTCAACTTTGAACGAATAAATTTGTACAGTGCCTAAGAGGTTGTTTGGAAAGTCATGATTAGTGTATCAACTATTGCTTGACCCCACCCTAACCCTCCCCTTGTAAGGGGAGGGGACTGGATTTTATTGTTTTTTGTGCGGTCGGTGAGCGAAGTCGATAGCGATAGCGTGGCGTTAGCCATACCGTGTTCCCCAATCCTTCCCAATCCTTGCTGTTCCCTGTTCCGGTGTTCCCCATTCCCTAAGATAAAAATTACCTGCTGAAAACTTATCAAACATCCTCTGAAAGTTTTGGATGAAATGTATCATAATCAACAGAATTATTTTTTACAAGTAAGAGTATTGTATAAATATCATCATCTATCCAAAGATAGATATTTAACCAAGTTTCGTTTCAAATTCAATCATAATTACCGTAAAATTATAATTTTTGGATAAATTCCATACTAAATATTTATAACACTAAAAAATATACTTATTTATACTCAAATTACCTTAGTAGTATTTAAGTAATGTTGTTATCTATCCTAGGGTAGATTTTTGAGAAATTATCAGTGAGGAAAGGGAACAGGGAACAGAAATTGTTCAGAAATCAAATAGGAGTCCTATAAATGATATTGAAATGTGATCGCCTTCACCTATACCAAAATAATCACCCCGGTGGTCTTTATCAGCAAAGATGTTACTTCCGGTCAAGCCAAACATCTGGGCTTGGGTCAACAATTTAACAATAGTTCTGTGGTTTTTGCCAAATTGGGAACAGTCGTATTTATCAAACTTGACACTCCGTTAACCTAAAGGTACGGATATTATAGTTTCAACGTATTACACACTATCTATGACAAACGTCTGTTGAGGTTTCTGGGGTCAGGGTTAAACCGTGATAGACCTTTTCAATGGGGAAATTGAGGTTAATACTTTGGAGTTCGATAGTGTCACCTGCTTTGTAGTTGATAATCAACCAGTCTCCTGCATCATTTTTGTGATAAAGGTCAACTTCTATGCTGGTAGAACTGACTAGGAGATAATCTATTAAAGCTGGGTTTTGGCGGTACATTCGGAATTTACCGCCTCTGTCGTAGGCCTCGGTAGTTTTTGAAAGAACTTCAACAATTAAACAGGGGTAGGTAATATATTGGCTGGTGGTTTTGTCCCGGTCGTCGCAGGTAACGCTAGCATCTGGGTAAGTGTAGTTATTAGTATTGACAATATTAACTTTTATATCAGAATTTCCAGTGATACAGTCTGTATTTTCTAGGTGTCTGTCAAACATAGCAGTAAAGCGGATGGCGATCCGTCCATGATTGACGCTACCACCTGTCATAGCATAAATTTGACCGTCAATCAGTTCGTGTTTTTCTAGTTGCTGTTCTTCCCAGGTGAAATATTCTTTGGGGGTTAAGTTTGTGGGTTGGTCTTTGGCTGCGATCATTTTCTTCAGGCGATGGGTAATTGGTAATACTTTTATTTTACTGATGTAGTGATGAGAGGGTAATAGCAGCGATCGCGGGTTACTCAAGGGAGAAGTTGACCAACTCTTCCATGAACTGGGTAAAATTGGTAATGTATTCTGGGAATGACCCCATGGACTGAAGTGGGCTAAAATATGCTGCCTAACAAGAAAACCAACACCATACAATCATAGAAAGTCAATGCGATCGCTATGTATTATATTTACATTATTTTTTATCTGAGTTAGATACAAAATTGCGGGCAGGATGCCCACCCCACAAGATTTATAATATTAAGGTATGTACTTTATTTACTTGAAAAGTGCTGTATAATTTCGGTTAATTATGCGATCGACCGTCAAGTTACAGAGTATTTAGCAGAAGATGTAAATATCCCCATCACGGTAGATTTAATTGATCAAGCTAAAGATATTTTAATTGAAAGTCAAGACACCTATTTCTCTAGGTTAGAGAATGTTTTAAAAGTGAGGAGGATTGGTAAGAGAACTGACGACTAATAGCGAATCCGTGGGTCAACATAGGCGTTGAGAATGTCAATTAATATGCTGGCGGTAACCACAATTGCCCCAAAAAATACTAATATTCCCTGGACTGTGGGATAATCACGGTCAGAAATAGCTTGATAGAGACGATTGGCTAAACCAGGCCAAGAAAATGTCACCTCAGTTAAAATTGCACCCCCCAGGAGGGAAGCAAAAGTTAATCCTAACACTGTAATTACTGGGATGAGGGCATTTTTTAGGGCATGGGAGACTAAAATCTTATTTTCATAGATTCCTCTGGCTCTAGCGGCTTCTACATAGTCGGCTTTGAGGGTTTGTGTCAGATTTACCCTGACAATGCGCTCAAAAATACCACTGAGTAATATTCCTAGGGTCAGGCTCGGCAGGGTCAAATGATGCACGGATATCAAAAACTGGGTAAAATTACCAGTCAGCAAACTATCAAGGGTATATAGCCCAGTGATAGACACAGGGGCGGGAAGATTAGGGGGAAACCGGTTAGAAGTAGGAAACCAACCCAATTGTACAGAAAAGATCAACTGTAACAACATTCCCGCCCAAAACATCGGCAGTGCGTAAGTAATAATACTGAATAACCGACCGCCTAGATCAAAGTAAGTACCCGGACGGGAGGCGGACAGGGTACCGGCGACAATACCGACTATCACTGCTACCGCCATACTGCATACCGCTAATTCTACAGTGGCTGGGAAATATTGCCTAATGATCTCCCATACATCCTGTCCCCGACTGGTTAGGGAGGTTCCTAAATCAAAGCGCAGTAAGTTGACTAGATAATTACCATACTGGAGCCACAGGGGAAGATTTAAACCGAGTTGTTGGCGCAACTCTTCCTTAGCTGCTTCTGGCGCCCGTCCCCCCAGAATTGCATCTGCGGGGTCTCCCGGTGTAGCTCGGAGTAATAAAAAGACGATAGTAATAATAGTTAACAGTTGCAGGGGTGCTAGGAGTAACCGAGAAGCAATGTAATATTGTAAAGCCTGGGAACGAGACATATTTTATGTGTAATTGTGCCGAGCATATCTCATAGCTGGCATTGACCAGCTATATAAACTTGATATCAGCTAAAACTCTTGTGGGGTGGGCATCCTTTACCCGCCCTAGTCACAAATCGCGCTTCTACTGCTTGCTGATGGTCTGATAAATTAAATTTTGGGTGGGGTCAAGTTGGACGTTGTTCACTCCGTTGTGAGCAAATATATAATCTTTGGTTTGCCATAGGGGAATATAAGGCACATCATTGGCTACTTTCTCTTGAATTTCTCGCAAAATTGCCTCACGTGCTGCGGGGTTTTGCTCTTGGCGTTGTCGTGCAATTAGTTGATTCATGGTTTCGCTGTAGTAAAAGGAACCCTGACTTTGACTACCCCCATCTTGACACCCTTGAGCCTGGGAGCCTTTCTGACAAGATAAGAATGGCTGTACATAATTATCTGGGTCTAAAAAGTCTGGATACCAGTCAACTAAAGCAGCGGGATATATACCCCGGGAAATGTCTTTAAAGAAGGTGGCGCTTTCTACATTATTAACTTCTATTTGTAGTAGTCCTCCCATTTCTCGATCAGCTAATGATTTGAGTGTTTGTGCGGCTAAACTGCGATTAGCTGAGGTGGAGGGGTGCCAAATTTGCACCTTAGCGGGGTTTTCTGGGGAGAAACCCGCTGCGGTTAATAATTCTTGAGCTTTTTGAAAGTTACCATCCCCATATTTCTGTTGAAATAGTGGCTGGGAAACTTTAAAGGTGGTAGGAATTATACTGTACAATGGGCTGGCTTGACCAAGTAAAACTCTTTGGTTTAAAAGTTGACGGTCAATCATGGCAGCTAGAGCAGCTCGCACCTCTGGTTGATCTACGGGCGGCTGATTGCGGTTCAAGACCATATAACTCACTACGCTACCCTCGGCGGTAATATTTTGCCAATCGCCTTTTTCTCCTCCCGCTTCTAAGCTGCGGATTTGGTCTGGTTGTAGGGATAGATAGGCTATATCTACTGTACCTGTACGGAAGGCGTTAAATAAATTGACTGAGCTGGTTTGAATTTGGATGTTAACCCCCTGATTGGCTGGTTTTTCACCCCAGTATTTCTCAAATACATCTAATCTCAGGGAATCTGTGCCATATTCGGCTAACTTATATGGACCAGTCCCTACAAAGATATTGGGCTGAAATTTACCCGCCCCGATTTCGTAAGCGTTGGGTGATACTGCACACAACCCAGAAAATGCTAATAGTGAGGGAAAAGCTGCAAATGGTCTTTTGAGCTTAATGGTTAACTCATAGTCATCTGTGGCTGTAACTGATTCTACTGTATCCGCTAGTAAAAAAGATGGCTTACCTTTATTCTCCAGGAATCGCCTCATACTAAATTCCATAGCTTGGGCGTTGAAGGGGGTATCATCGTGAAACAGGACTCCCTGACGGAGAGCAATGGTGTAGGTTAAACCATCGGCGGTGACTTGGGGTAATGCTGTTGCTAATTGGGGTTTAATTTCTGTGCTACCTGGTTCATAAGTGTACAGGCGATCGCTCATATTGAACACTAAACCCAAGGAAGCCAACTCGTAGGTATCGGCAGGGTCGAGGGTTCTGGGTTTGAGGGTTGTACCAACAGTTATCCGTCCGTCACCAGTACCAGGGGATAAAGTCCCTGTCTGTCGGTTAGGAGCGCAACTTACAACTAAAAGTAGACACAGACAAAACAACAAGAAAAATTTTGTCATGCCTCTCCATCGTCTCACAGGCAAGGGAAACCAGATCATATGATTGAGATTGTTAGATTTAGGGGTCAACTATCATACTATGATATCTAGGTGAAATACTTAACTATGGGCAACATAGTAAGTTGTTGCAGTTTCAAGAGTCCCAATTACACCTTGCAAACAAGGCCACCAATTAGTTACACTTTTTAAAACATTCTCATTTTCTGCTTGGCAATTGCTTAGACGCTCAAAAAGTTGCTTACTTAAGAGTGGCATTTCCCGATGTGCCAACGTTTTACAGACGTTTGGCTGGCTACTCAAACACCAGTGAGGAATTTCCCTAGAGAAAATCTCAGACATCGAGGCGATCGCCGATTTTGTAGAGTCAAATTTCCCAGCGTCTGAAAATATTGCCAAACTAGCCATAGTGTCTGAGTTAATCCAGGCTAATCTGTGGTTAAATTCAAGAGACTGGCAATAAAAAAAACTCAAAGAGTTTGCTGAATGACGGTAAGACAGCGCCGCAGAAGGATAAACTCCGCCGCAGCGACTGCAAACCTTAAACGGTTCCGTCCCTCAGAACCTCGGTAAGAAAATTGCTTTGTAAACATAATTCATCGAGGAGGAGCGTAGTCGATGGGACTACCTTGGTACCGAGTACATACAGTCGTTCTGAATGATCCAGGACGGTTGATTTCTGTACACTTGATGCACACAGCCCTAGTTGCAGGCTGGGCTGGTTCGATGGCATTGTACGAACTAGCTATTTATGACCCCAGTGATCCGATTCTTAACCCCATGTGGCGTCAAGGTATGTTCGTCCTACCTTTCATGGCCCGTTTAGGCGTTACCGAATCCTGGGGTGGTTGGAGCGTCACCGGTGGACCTGCAAGCGACCCTGGTTTCTGGTCTTTTGAAGGTGTAGCCGCCGCTCACATCGTCCTTTCTGGTCTGTTATTCCTAGCTGCTGTTTGGCACTGGGTTTACTGGGATTTGGAACTATTTAGAGATCCTCGTACTGGTGAACCTGCTTTAGATTTGCCAAAAATGTTTGGCATTCACTTGTTCTTATCCGGTCTACTTTGTTTTGGCTTTGGTGCTTTCCACCTCACTGGACTATTTGGCCCGGGGATGTGGGTTTCCGATGCTTACGGGATCACAGGTAGCATTCAGCCAGTAGCCCCTGAATGGGGTCCGGCGGGTTTCGACCCATTTAACCCGGGTGGTGTTGTGGCTCACCATATCGCCGCTGGGGTAGTTGGTATTATTGCTGGTTTATTCCACCTAACAGTTAGACCCCCCGAACGGCTATACAAAGCCCTACGGATGGGTAACATTGAAACCGTACTTTCTAGCAGTATTGCGGCGGTATTCTTCGCAGCATTTGTAGTTGCTGGTACTATGTGGTACGGTAACGCTACCACCCCCATTGAACTGTTTGGACCGACTCGTTATCAGTGGGATCAAAACTACTTCACTCAGGAAATTGAGCGTCGCGTCCAAACCAGCCTGGCTGAAGGCGCTACCCTCTCAGAAGCTTGGAGAGCAATTCCTGAAAAACTGGCTTTCTATGATTATGTCGGCAATAGCCCAGCTAAAGGTGGTCTATTCCGTACAGGTCCCATGGTCAAGGGTGATGGTATCGCCCAATCTTGGCAAGGTCACGCGGTATTCAAAGATGGTGAAGGTCGGGAATTGACCGTGCGTCGTCTGCCTAACTTCTTTGAAACCTTCCCAGTGATATTGACCGATGCTGATGGAGTCATCCGCGCGGATATTCCTTTCCGTCGGGCAGAATCCAAGTATAGCTTTGAACAAACTGGTGTGACCGTTAGCTTCTATGGCGGTGACCTAGATGGTCAAACCTTTACAGATCCAGCGGATGTGAAGAAGTACGCCCGTAAGGCTCAAGGTGGCGAAATCTTTGATTTCGACCGGGAAACTTTGAACTCCGACGGTGTATTCCGTACCAGCCCCAGAGGTTGGTTTACCTTCGGACACGCTGTATTTGCTCTGCTGTTCTTCTTTGGTCACATCTGGCATGGTTCTCGGACAATCTACCGAGACGTATTTGCCGGTGTTGATGCTGACCTGGAAGAACAAGTTGAGTGGGGTCTGTTCCAGAAAGTGGGTGACAAGACTACCCGTGTACGTAAGGAAGCGTAAGCAATTCCTTTGATTTCTGGGGAATTAGGGACTGGGGAACGGGTTTTCTCCTACCCCCTAGCCCCACCACCTACCCCTAAAAAAGAGGCTTGATGGCTGGCAATTAGCCCCAAAAGTCGTCAAATAACAATAAACCATGATTACTAACTAATTAATCACGCAGGAGCTTTTAATATGGAAAGCGTTGCATATATCTTGATTTTGGCTTTGGCTATAGGAGTTCTTTTCTTTGCGATCGCATTCCGCGAACCCCCCCGCATCCAAAAGAAAGAAGAAAAATAAACTGCTCTTACCGGAATGTTAAGGGCATTTAAATCTTAATTATTCGCCGAGCACACCATGTTTTGCTCGGCGGATATGTCATTTTTTCAATACCCAGGCACTGTTAAATAAGCATAAAAAAATTATTGCAGTCATAAAATAATGTGATATCATTTAATATCTGGGAGTTAATATGTGTTAATACCAGCTTTTCTAAGCTAATATAAAAAAAAGATGTAGGTGTACCCGCCGCCTAGTGCCTTGCATATACATCACGCCTATGCCACAAACTTTACGGAGACTAGAACCAGGAACAAATCAGCATGGTCAATCAGAACTTAACCGCTACAGAAATTGGATTCACTCACGAAGATTTCGCTGCTCTACTTGATAAGTATGACTATCACTTTAGCCCCGGGGATATTGTACCGGGTACAGTATTCAGTATAGAGCCGCGCGGCGCTCTGATTGACATAGGTGCTAAAACAGCAGCCTACATACCTATACAAGAAATGTCTATTAACCGGGTTGATGCCCCGGAAGAAGTTTTACAATCCAACGAAACCAGAGAATTTTTCATCCTCACCGATGAAAACGAAGATGGTCAGCTAACCCTTTCTATTCGTCGAATCGAATACATGCGGGCTTGGGAACGTGTGCGACAGCTACAAGCAGAAGATGCCACTGTTCGCTCCGGTGTATTTGCTACTAACCGCGGTGGTGCATTAGTTCGCATTGAAGGATTACGCGGCTTTATCCCCGGTTCTCACATTAGTACCCGCAAAGCCAAGGAAGAATTGGTAGGGGAAGAACTACCATTAAAATTCTTAGAAGTGGACGAAGAACGCAACCGCCTAGTTCTGTCCCATCGTCGAGCCCTGGTTGAACGCAAGATGAACCGCCTAGAAGTATGCGAAGTGGTCATCGGTACTGTTCGCGGTATCAAACCATACGGTGCATTTATCGACATTGGTGGCGTGAGCGGACTGCTACACATTTCGGAAATCTCTCACGAGCATATTGATACACCTCACAGCGTATTTAACGTCAATGATGAAGTCAAAGTTATGATCATTGACTTGGATGCAGAAAGAGGTCGCATTTCCCTTTCTACTAAGCAGCTGGAACCAGAACCCGGTGACATGATTAAAAACCGTGATTTGGTTTATGATAAAGCCGAAGAAATGGCAGTTAAGTATCGCGAGCAGATGTTAGCTAAACAGCAAGGTATTACTGCTGCGCCTACCGAAGCTGAGGAGGTTGTGGGTGCTGAGGAAGCGCTAGAAGCTACAGTAGAAGCTCCAGCAGCAGAAGCAGTATTAGATGTAACTACAATAGAGGCGGAAGCCCCAGTAGCAACAGAAATTGAAGACGAGATTACCGCCGCTGTGGAACAGGAAGGCTAATAACTAGCTAGTGATTTGCTAACTTTCTTTCATTAATGCTCTTGTTAAAACCAGGTTGAAAAAAATCCTGTTCACAAAAGTCTCAAACATCAAGCCGAGAAGCAAGGTCTTGTTATAGAGTGAGATTCAGGAATTTTCAAACAGGTGCGCGGGAAATTTATCTGGAGTGTATTGCTTGATAAGCCTTGGTTGAGAGACAATCTTAACTTATGTATTTGTTAGCTTTAGTTAGCAAAAAAGTAGCGGTGAAACCCTGTTATCTTAGATGAGCAAAAGTGCAGAACTCCCATGCTTATGGCTATAAACATGGGAGTTTTTTGCTATATTCCCGACTACAAAATGTTTATTGAGGTGAAATAGTTTGGTAAATATTAAATGTAGAAATATTAGTTTTTCTCATATCCAGGCCATTTTTTTTGATAAAAATGGTACATTGGAGAACTCAGAAGCCTATTTGCGATCGCTCGGACAAAAAGCAGCGCGGATCATAGATGCCCAAATACCCGGTATTGGGGAACCCTTATTAATGGCTTTTGGGATCAACAGAGATACCCTAGACCCAGCGGGTTTAATGTCCGTAGCTAGTCGCAGGGAAACAGAAATCGCCGCAGCTGCATATATTGCCGAAACTGGGAGAGGATGGTTTGAGTCTTTAACAATAGCTCGCAAATCCTTAGAGGAAGCCGAAAAATATCTGAGTACCACTCCTGCGCCACTATTTCCAGGTAGTTTGGAGCTATTACAATCCTTATCAGCTACAGGAATCAAACTGGGGATAATTTCCGCCGCCACCACAGCGGAAGTTAGTGATTTTGTCACCAGATACCAATTAAATGATTACATCCAGGTACAAACAGGAGTGGATGACGGACCGAGTAAACCAGATCCCATCTTGTTTTTACAAGCTTGTCAGGCTTTGGGAGTGGAACCCGGTCATAGCCTGATGGTGGGGGATGCTGTTGGTGATATGCAAATGGCGCGTAATGCTCAAGCTGCTGGTTGTATTGGTATTACCTGGGTGGGTCAATCAGATCATGTCCAAGGTGCGGATGTGGTAATTAATCAACTAGACGAAATTCAAATTTTTGCAGATTGAGCTATGATTGGTGATTTCTCTATCAAGCCGGAATTACAGATTATTGGGTGCTAGATATAACTAGCCGTCAATTACACGTTTTTCGGGAACCCACTCACTCAGGGTATGAAAGCGCAGTGATTTTGTCAGAAGATGCGACTATTTCGCCCTTAGCGTTTCCTGATTTACAAATTGTGGTTTTAGAAATGCTCCCACCAGTTAAGTAATATTTACCATCAACTCTCAGATGGTTTAGCAAAAATTGTCAGCAAAACTGGCCCTAATAAATAGTGGTGACTCACAGACAATAATCCCGCCGATGAGCCAAAAAGTTGACGCTGTTGAGGGCTATAAAATCTTATGCTCCCATGAGACATTGGTAAAACTTGGGGATCTGTCTGTTTGGTGGTGGTAATGTCCACTAAATAGAACCGCCCACCAGGAGAAAGCACCCGCGCTACTTCCCTTAGTACCTGCTCAGGTTGCAAATAGTGTAAGAAGCTGATACTACTAAATACAGCATCAAACTGACCTTCGCCAAATGGTAAAGATTCCGCTTGGCCTTGAATATAAATTAAACGTGGACGGTGGCGATCGCTCTGTCTGGCCATCCGCAACATTTCTGGAGACAAATCTAAACCAGTACCACGGACATCAGGAAACTTACTGAGTAATCGGTTCAGGAGTTTTCCAGTACCACAGCCAATATCAAGTAGATTAGCTCCCTGGGGTAAATCCACATACTCCAATAACCGCTTGTGGATAGCTTGGTAAATTACCGAAGGAAAAAGCCAATCATACCTGGGTGCCCATTGATCAAACAGGCGCTTTTTGTTCTTCAAAAAGTTAGAAGTCATACATCAATCACCCTCTCAAGTATTACTCATTGCAGGGGTAGATGCAACCAGTGGGGAAAACATGAATAATTATCCGAATCTGGTTCATGGTACCTGAAGAAATAACTAATCACAGATCAAAAGCAATAAATCTGCACTTGTTTGATGTAAATAATGATTAGCTATATTAGGATGCAAAAGGCTACATCTACACATAATATATCAGACTAAAAATATAATGACCTATCTAGAAACAGCAGCACAGTTTTACAGTCAAGTTGCACAAACGCCAGAAGTGGGACTGTGTTGTGTCCAAACTACACCCGTGCAACTCCCAGGGCTGAAAATTCCCCAGGAAATGCAGGAAATGAACTATGGTTGTGGTACTACAGTTCACTATACTGAACTTTCTCACCAACCCACGGTGATGTATGTTGGTGTGGGTGGTGGGTTGGAAGCACTGCAATTCGCCTATTTTTCTCGTTATCCAGGCGCTGTAATTGCCATTGAACCAGTTGCAGCTATGCGAGAAGCCGCAGCACGTAATCTAGAAATTGCTGCTAGAGAAAACCCCTGGTTTGACCCCAGCTTTGTAGAAATTCGGGAAGGCGACGCTTTTAATCTACCAGTAGATGATGCCAGCATCGATATTGTCGCCCAAAATTGCCTTTTTAACATTTTTGAGCCAGAAGACTTAATCCGTGCTTTAAAAGCCGCATATCGAGTGTTAAAACCAGGTGGACGCTTGCAGATGAGCGATCCCATTGCTACCCGGGCAATTCCTCCTCATTTACAACAGGATGAGCGACTACGTGCTATGTGTTTATCCGGCGCACTCACCTATGAGGAATATACTCAAAGTATCGTTAATGCCGGTTTTGGTCAAATTGAAATTCGCGCCCGCCGCCCTTACCGTCTGCTAGATTCCCACACTTATAACTTAGAAACACATCTCCTGTTAGAAAGTCTGGATTCTGTTGCTTTTAAAGTTGATATTCCCGAAGATGGCCCTTGTATATTTACAGGGAAAACGGCAATTTATGCTGGTATAGAATCTTGTTTTGATGATGGTGCGGGACATCTGCTACAGCGTGGTGTTCCCGCGGCGGTCTGTGATAAAACTGCGGCTAAACTTGCCGCCTTTAATCCAGCAGAAATTCTCATCACCGATTCTACCTGGTACTATAGCGGTGGTGGTTGCTGTTAACTCAAAACGCCCCAAAAATGTTAATAATTAGTTTATTTTTAGCTACGCTTTTTTTAGCTTATTCCCATGGAGCCAACGACAACTTTAAAGGTGTAGCAACACTGTTTGGTAGCCGCACAATCAGTTATCAAACAGCAATTTTATGGGCAAGTTTGACAACTTTTGCTGGTGCTATAGCTGCGGTTTTCTGGGCAAGTACATTAGTACCAAAATTTACTGCTCAAGGTATATTTCCAGATGCGATCGCTAATGCACCAGAAATTCATTTAGCTGTAGCCATCACCACGGGTTTAACCTTGCTATTTGGTGCGATCACAGGATTTCCCATTTCCACAACTCACACTATCACAGGTGCTATACTGGGGGCCGGATTAGTAGCTATTGGACTCAAGGTTAACTTTGGTGCTTTGGGGAGCTTATTTATTTTACCCCTCTGTTTAAGTCCGATTATTGCTATTTGTTTAGCAGCAGGAACTCATCGCTGCTTCCAATACATCGGTTCTAAAATTAACCTGCAACCCCACGAAAAAATAGTTAACATTTGCCACTTGATCAGTGCTGGTATTATCAGTTTTAGCAGAGGTTTAAATGATACGCCTAAAATTGTTTCCCTAATTTTAATTATTGATTATTTTTCGGTTCAAGGAGGAATGCTGACCATAGCAATGGCCATGGGACTAGGTGGTTTACTCAACTCCCAAAAAATTGCCGAAACTATGGGCGAAAAAATTGCCGACATCAATCACAATCAGGGATTATCTGCCAATGTGGTAACTGGTATCTTAGTCATAGCCTCTAGTTATTTTGGTCTACCTATTTCCACTACTCAAGTTTCAGTCAGTGCTATTTTTGGTGTAGGACTCATTGACAACCAATCTAATTTCCAGGTTTTCTCTCAGATTTTATTATCCTGGGTTTTAACTTTACCTATTGCCATGATTATTAGTGGAATTACTTATAGATTATTACAATGAAAATAAAAAGTGCTACAAGTTAGATAAGCTTTGCATAAACCATAATAATATCAACTAATTTGGGAATATAAATAATGTCAAATATCCAAACAGATATATTCACCCCATTCATAACATCATTCAAGGACAAACTTACTTCTCCTCTGACCAAGAAAAGTATTTCTGTTCTCCAAATTAATTTAGGTAGGCGGTGTAATCTTGCTTGTACTCACTGTCATGTCGAAGCTAGTCCCAAACGCACAGAGGAACTTTCTCCAGAAATTTGCCAACAGTTAATTACCTTAATTAAGCGGTTACCGCAGATTGAGATTGTAGATTTAACTGGTGGCGCTCCCGAAATGAACTATGGATTTAAGCCCTTGGTAGAAGCCGCAAAATCTACAGGTAAACAGGTAATTGTCAGGTCTAATCTAACAATTTATTTTGAAGATGGTTTTGGTGATTTACCAGAATATTTTGCCCAACACCAAGTAAGAGTTGTTGCTTCTTTGCCTTGCTACCTGGCGGATAATGTTGATAAAATGCGCGGCCATGGTGTTTTTGATGCGTCAATTAAAGCCTTACAATGGCTGAATCAACTCGGTTATGGGAAGAACTATGATTTAATTTTAGACTTAGTATATAATCCACCTTTACCCACTAATGACAAGTTTTCCTTAGCTCCTGAGCAAAGTAAACTAGAGGGAGATTACAAAAGGTTCTTACAAAAACATTTTGGTATTGTGTTTAACAACTTATTTACCATCACTAATCTACCCGTTGGCAGAACTAAAATGTATTTAGAACGAAAAAAGCTGCATAATAGCTACTTGGAGTTTTTAGAGTCCCATTTTAATCATAATACGGTTGAGCATTTAATGTGCCGTAATGAACTATCAGTTGACTACTTGGGTAATGTCTATGATTGTGATTTTAATCAAATGATGAACCTACCAGCTAAAACTGGTAATGGTGAATCATTAACAGTCAGTAAATTGCTCGAATTAGGCACTTTAGACTTAATTACTGAAATTCAAACAGCTAACTACTGCTATGGCTGTACTGCTGGCTGTGGTTCTAGCTGTGGTGGAGCTTTGATTGAATAGAAATGTAACAGTAAAGTTATAGATATGTAAAACTACTTGTAGTTTGATTTACTTATAAATTCTGGAGAATAGTTGTAATTTTACTCACTTTTTTCTGAAAACTTCTGTATATTAAGGTATGATGTCACAGACAGTAAAGAAATGAGTAAACTTGTAATTAATGATACCACTCTCCGAGACGGAGAGCAAGCTGCTGGTGTGGTCTTTAACTTACAGGAAAAAATAGCGATCGCCCAATTACTGGATGCGATTGGAGTTCATGAGCTAGAAGTTGGGACACCCGCCATGGGTGAAACAGAACAACAAGCCATAAACAAAATTGTCAACTTAGGTTTACAAGCTCAACTTCTGGGTTGGAACCGCGCCGTAATTTCCGACATTCAAGCCAGCATAGATTGTGGTTTACAACGGGTGCATATATCCATCCCTGTATCAGCAATCCAAATAAATGCTAAATTTGAGGGAAAATGGCAGTTAGTTTTACAAAAACTGCGAGACAGTATCAGCTTTGCCCTTGACCATGGGTTGTTTGTTTCCGTAGGTGGGGAAGATGGCTCTAGAGCAGAAGAAAAATTCCTGTTAGATATAGCACTTTATGCTCAAGAATGTGGGGCATCAAGGTTTCGCTTTTGTGATACAGTGGGAGTCCTGGAGCCTTTCACTACTTACACGCAAGTGGAAAAATTAGTAAAGGCATTGTCCATACCAGTAGAAATGCATACCCACAATGATTTTGGTTTAGCTACAGCCAACACTCTAGCCGGGATCAAGGCGGGTGCTTTATCAGTAAATACTACAGTTAATGGTTTAGGTGAAAGAGCAGGAAATGCTGCTTTAGAAGAAGTTGTTATGGCTCTCAAACGCATCCATAATCATAATTTAGGCATTGATACTGCTCGCTTATGGGAAATATCCCGACTGGTAGCATCAGCATCAGGCCACAATGTACATCCCTGGAAAGCAATAGTGGGGGAAAATAGTTTTGCTCATGAATCAGGTATTCATGGTCATGGTGTACTGCAAAACCCTCATACTTACGAACCCTTTGCTCCCGAAGAGGTAGGTGGGGAGAGGCGTTTACTTGTGGGTAAACATTCTGGAAGGCATTTATTATTAAATTTGTTGCAGCAGCATGGTATTTCTCTGAACTCAGAAGCAACGAAATCTGTTTTAGAGGCGGTGCGACAAGCATCTATGGATCACAAACGGAGTTTAACTACCCAAGAAGTCTTGGATTTAGCACAAGCACACCAGTAGACTCAATACCTGGGCGGATATTTATGATAATTGCCGTTAAACATCAAAGTAGTCACTACCAGAACCATATTTCCAAGCATCAAGTAAACGATGCCAATAATATTGTTGTTCTGCTGGTTGATTGTTAATCCATCTTTGTAATATGGGGGTTAACTGAAATAAAGCAGTGTAAACCCCTAAATTAATGTAATGTACCATCCAGTCCAGTAAACTGAGTATACCAACTTGTGGAATAATTTTAGCCACTAATAGCGGATGCAATAAACCAGTTTTTAACAGTGTTTTTGTCAATCCTGAGAACTGTACCACATCTTGCAAAAAAGGTTTCAAAACTGGTGTCCCTAGTTGTTGCATTTCCTGAAATACAGCCTGGAGTAGTTGATTAATTTGCTCTGGGGGGATTGTTTGATTTACACCGACACTCATGGCTTTTTGAAACAACCAAGTTACTGTCAGATTAGGTTGGTAGGGTTGCAGTAGTGCTAAATTTTCAGCAGATAATTGATTGGTTTCCAGTGCTTCATAAATGCCGAATGTTAACCGCTGGAGGTGACGGAGCATCGCCCCAAAGCCTCCAAAACTTAGGGGAGACTGACTACCACTGCTGTCTCCCACAGTTAACAGGCGATTCCAAGGGGTTTTGATAGGACTTTCCCGATAACTGGGAAAGAAGCCAAACAGCGCTCTTTGAAATTGTAATTGGTTTAATTCCACACCCTGATATTCTGGTAGCAGTCGCAAATATTCCTCGAATAATCCTGCTAAACTCAAGCGCTGTGGTTCTGCATCCATGTAGGTAAATAAGTAAGTAGTTCTACCGTCTTTGGCTGGGAAAGCTTCCCAAAAGTATTGACATTGATTTTCTAAGGATGTGAAGGAAAATAATAAGTCGCCAGTCGTATTTACTGGGAAACCTTGGGCGCAAGTTCCTACTACTAAGCACAAAGCATCTGGTTTTTGACCTTGGCGTGCTTGTCTGGTAATGGGAGAAAAGTTTCCCATAGCATCGATTAATAATCTAGTTTTATATTGGTTATTGACTATGACTCCCTCTGGATGAACTATAGCTTGAGTAAAGGGTGTATTTTCTAATAATTTGCCCCCACCATCTAGAAATCGGTTTTTTAATCTATCTAGTAGGTAAACTGGATCTACGCCAATATTTAAGACATCCTCTACCCAAATTTCTGTACCACCGGCAAAACTTACCCGTGCTGGGTTATATTTAGTAGCGATCGCCTGTTCTAATTCAGCCCTACTCAGTAAGTTTAATTCCACAAATACTTGTAATTCCGGGCGGGAAATATTCCACTCTTGTACTCTCCCCCGTAAAATTCCCCTTTCCATTAACGCTACTCGCAATCCCTTTACTGCTAAGGCGCAACCAATTAAAATCCCTAAAGTCCCTCCACAGACAATTACATCCCACTCTACAGCTTCTAATGGTTCCTGAGTGTGTTTAACTACTGTGGGGACTGGTGTTGTATTTTCTCTCAAGGAGCCTAGCAGGCGATCGCCTTGACGTAAAGCTCCCAGAACATCACCTGGTAATTGAGAGAGAATTTTTTCAGTTAAAGATGAGGACATTTGAAGTTAAACTCAACAGACTACTAATATTCATCCTATCTTTGACCGGCAGAAAACCCTTGAGAACCAAGTGGTTCAGTATTCACGACATTTAAGCACTTGATGTTGGTTGAGAAAGTTCCTCATTCAAACTTGTAGATAAAAGCTGATAAAGTTGTTAAAAAGCCTCAAAGACCCATTTACCTGCTAGGTAACCTCATGTCCGCCGCTGTGATCACTTTAGAAACTCAAACAGACCAGTCTCACAAGTTAATTATCCACCCGCCCTCTATTGGTCTATCTTTACAGGGTTGTATTCGGGTTCCGGGTGATAAGTCCATATCACACCGTGCTTTAATGTTAGGAGCCATCGCCCAAGGTGAAACCCAGATTGAAGGGCTGCTTTTAGGGGAAGACCCCCGTAGCACTGCTAGCTGTTTTCAAGCTATGGGGGCGCAAATTTCTCAACTCAACACCGAATTAGTTAGGGTTCAGGGGATTGGTTTGGGACAACTCCAAGAACCAATCGATGTGTTGAATGCTGGCAACTCTGGTACTACACTCAGACTGATGTTAGGGCTTTTAGCATCTCATCCAGGGCGGTTTTTTACGGTTACAGGTGATAGTTCTTTGCGATCGCGCCCGATGTCCCGTGTGGTTCAACCCTTGCAACAAATGGGGGCACAAATTTGGGGGCGCAAGGGTAATTCTCTAGCACCCTTAGCAATTCAAGGTCAAACCCTTAAACCCATTCATTATTATTCTCCCATCGCCTCAGCCCAAGTCAAATCTTGCCTATTACTGGCGGGTTTATTCACCCCAGGAGAAACTACCATTACAGAACCCGCCCTTTCTCGTGACCACAGCGAGCGAATGTTACGGGCTTTTGGTGCGCAACTGACTATTGACCCAGACACCAATAGCGTCACCTTAAACGGACTTGCTCAATTACACGGACAAAAAGTTATTGTCCCTGGGGATATCAGTTCCGCAGCCTTTTGGTTAGTAGCTGGGGCAATTGTACCTGATTCTGAATTAGTCATACAAAACGTCGGTGTTAATCCCACTCGCACAGGGATATTAGAGGCTTTAGCACTGATGGGAGCTGATATTCAACTTGAAAACCAGCGGGAAGTCGCAGGGGAACCAGTCGCCGATTTAAGAGTGCGTTCGAGTGCTTTAAAAAGCTGCACCATTGGGGGGGATATTATCCCCAGAATGATTGATGAAATCCCTATTCTAGCAGTGGCGGCAGTATTTGCCACCGGCACAACCATTATTCGCGATGCAGCTGAATTACGAGTCAAAGAAAGCGATCGCATTACTGTGATGGCGCAGCAACTCAATAAAATGGGTGCAAAAGTTAATGAATTACCCGACGGTATGGAAATTACGGGCGGTACACCCTTGGTGGGTACTGATTTGGATAGCTATACAGATCATCGCATTGCCATGAGTCTGGCGATCGCATCTCTGGTTGCCAATGGGATCACCACCATTCACCGCGCTGAAGCAGCAGCCATTTCTTACCCTGACTTCACAGCCACACTTACAAAAGTGGTGTGTTAGTTTGCTAGTTAAGTAGGGGGATAATTTATTACCACAGATGCACACAGGTAAACACAGATAAATTATCTGTGTTTATCTTTAATTTAATGTTCTTTTAACTACTTCATTGCCCTTATGAGGGGCCTTAAAATCAATTACAAGGCCTTTTGGTACAATCCGAGTAAGGACAAGCCCAAGAAATATACACACTACCATGGCTATTAAAACTTGGGATGGTTTTCACCACAACCAGAGCGCCAAAAAAGGCAGTTATCCTTACTCGTTACTGTTCAAAATTTTTGGGACTTTAAAAAAGTCTCCTTCTTGTTCGGGCGCACTATTAAGAATGGCTTCTCGCTCAGGATATGGTTGTAACTCATCTTTTCTAGTGACATTACTAACATCAATTGCCCGTGTTGTCGGGGTAACTTCACTCACATCTACTTGATTCAACTGTTCCACATATTCGAGAATACTTCCCAGTTGGGTGGTAAATCTCTCCTCCTCTTCTGGTGTTAATTCTAACCGAGCTAGAAGAGCTACTTTGTGAACTTGTTGACGATCAATCATGGTTCCTCAATGGTTAATTTTTTTCTGATACTCAATGGGAGCGACAAACCTACCCCACCTCCACAAGGGAGGTGGGGGTAAGTTTCTTAGTATTGGGTTTCGCAAAGCTTTAACCCAACCTAGAGAATATTAAAAGAATACGTCAATTTGCATACGTCCGGTAGTTTTCAGCCAGTTCTGGGCCTCAATGTAGTTATTAGGAGCCATGCGAATCGCTCTAATCCAATAATCTGCCGCTTGATCGAACAAGGCCTCCCCAGCGTCATTATCCCCAGCTTCTTTGGCCTTTTCACCTTGATAATGGTAAATCACCGCAATGTTATTCAAGGCTTGGGGTAAACGTGGATTTAATTCGATCGCTTGGTGATACATTTTTAAAGCTGTATCATGGTCACCATTACTGGCATAAATTAGCCCCATATTGTAATGAATATACGCGCGATCATTAGTGTCTTCTTCTAGTGTGAGCGCCTCTTCATAGTACTCTAAGGCTTCGGCGTATTCTCCTTCGGCCTGAGCTGACATCCCATCCCGGTAATACACAAATGCTTCTTTAGCTTTCTTGTTGGTGGGTAGGATTTTCAGGATGATATCCGCCATCACTGTAAAGGATTTGTCAATAAAATTATCGTTTTTCTGTGTTCTTGGCATATTTGCCTCTATGGTTATTGGGATGATGAATTGGTTTGACTAATTCATTAGACGCCGTTGTTAAAATTGTACAAGATTTAATTTCCTTACCTTGAGAGTTTTTCTGTAGAGGTGGCCATCTTTCCCACAACTCCCAGTCCAAGAGCTTTTTATCTCAGAGCCGAAAGTGAAAACCATCGGCTACCACTAAATCACGCCAGTCCTTAAATCCTAAAGTAAATATTCCACATATACTCTGCTGTTCATACACTCAAGAAAAACGCAATAATACTATTTTTATATTATTTGGAAATTTTTTATATAATTTATTTGTGTGTGAATATCCTGCATATTTAGCAAATATATCCTGTTTTTCCTAGTCCTTTGGGTAATATATATTATTTTATTAATATTGACATGAAAATGATTAAATTGTATGATTTCTTACCATCTGGCAATAGTTACAAAGTTCGACTTTTATTAACCCAAATGGGTATGCCATTTGAAAGAGTGGACATTAATATTTTGAAAGGGGAGTCTCGCACACCAGAATTTTTAAGTAAGAATCCTAACGGTGAAATACCAGTTTTAGAACTTGATATTGGTAAATATTTGGCAGAATCCAATGCTATATTAGTCTATTTGAGTGAAGGTACAGAATTTTTACCATATGATCGCTTTTTAAGAGCGCAAGTATTGCAATGGTTATTTTTTGAACAATCTAGTCATCAAGCTTTTATCGCTAAATCAAGGTTTTGGCTGTCTATTTTAGGTAGACCTGAGGAATATCGCACAGCTATAGAACAACAACGTGAACCGGGTTATGCAGCACTAAAGGTTATGGAAAATCATTTAACAACTCATGAGTTTTTTGTCAGTGAGCGTTATACAATTGCCGACATTGCCTTGTTTGCTTATACTCATGTCGCACACGAAGGTGGTTTTGATTTGACAAATTTCCCCGCAATCACAGCGTGGATAAAACGAGTAAAATCTCAGTCTAGATATATTACCATTACACAAAATATCAATTTTATTGAATAGAAAACTTAGCGATAGATTGTAATATATATAACAGTAAAAGAATTAATTATCTGTATCAATTTCAATCAGTTTTTGCCGAGAGGATAAACCAGATTTAATCCTAATCCGAGATTTTGATACATTAAAGTTTTCGGACAATAGTTTAATTAATTCCTCATTGGCTTTACCATCTACTGGGGCTGACTTTAGTTTGACAGTCAAACTCCCATCACTTTGTTCTTCAATTTTTTGTTCTTTAGAATTAGGTTTAACTTTAACTCTTTTTTGCATATCCCATTGTTGTTAGTTATTCTATTTATAGCATTTCCCATGCTCGTGAGGTACAAATTTGTTTAGTTTCAGGGAAAACGGAAGAGGGAATAGGCAATTGATGTGTACTTCATGAACCTGAAAAAGGCTATATAATATATAGTTACAAGTCCTGTTTCCTGATCGTGGGCAAAATAGCCCAGATGAGAGAGGACTAAAGTCAATTAATCCTCCATCACTAGGAACTAGGGATATCTTCTGCTACCAGCACCTACTACACCAATTTTGTGGCGATAGGAAAGTTCAGCCCCAAACCAACCAGTGATGCTGGTTAGCGTACCTACAACTAGGGACAGGAAGAATCCCCAAGGTAATATTGAGGCTTCAGCATCGCCCAGACGTAAAATTAAGTTGATAGCTGTTAAAGTTAAAATAATTACATTAAGTATTAAATGTATCCAGCCAGCGGTGCGCTTGCGAACACGTTCAATTTTCAAAAAGTCACTCATCCCTGTGATTGCGGCGATCACTCCCCCTATAAGTCCTAGTCCAATTAACCATAGTGAGGCTCTAGCCCAGAAAAAATCATTAGTTAACCAATAGGCGAAGTCACTTCCCAATGCAGCGGCTAAAAACGCTATGGGAAAAATCATGGTTAGGGGGTGTAAAGGATGTCCAGCGATCGCCACTGTACTAGGTACACCGCTATCTTGATACTCTTTGTTATCACTTTCAATAATTGGTGGGATATTTGGGAATGGTGTGGAATTAGATTCTGTTCCTGTAGTTTCCATGATTTATTATCCTATTTTTGGTTAAAAGAAATTTGTTGAATATGAGCCAGTATATGTAAGGTTAATTTCCCGGATTTGATCTTTATTGAGTGAGAAGTTATTTTCATAACTTTATCACCAGCATCAAAATTAATTCTCTGCCTTGGTTAGATGTCTAAATATACCTATCCATGAGGATGCCCTAATACTATTGTAGAAAATCTATTTCAGTATCCTTGAGTCAATTTATAAAAATTGCCCAAAATTTTTATCTTCCCCGTGGGGTATTTCGAGCTATACAGTTATATTACCCAAGTATAATTCTAATTTTTTTGGGTATATATAGCTGATTTTTATATCTTGAGTTATGAAGGCGATCATTCAAAAGAAAGATGGAATCTACCTAAATTATATGTCACTATCAGACAGAGTAATAATACGAAATAATTTCAGAGGAGAACTGAAAATGGTAACCACCTTAGATGATACCAAACGAAATGCTATCGGCATAAAATTGGCAAATATGCAATTAGTTCAACAGTTACTTATAGAGAATGAGCAACTGTTTTTGAGGCAATCAACTGATGTAGAAATATCTGAACGCCTCCGGAAGATGCTAGAAGATGACCAAAAAAATCAAGGGGTTTTGGAAACTACAATTATTCAGTATGGCATCCGAAAAGAACCAGAATCAATGGTTCAAGAAATGTGTAATCAAGTCCGGGAATTAATGCAGGGATCTGAATTGAGTTTTTATGAAAAAATATTTCAGCATGAATTGTTAAAACATCAACAGGTAATGTGTGGTGTACTGGTTCACAAGGCTGCTCAAAAGGTTGGTGCTGATGTCATGGCCGCCATTAGCCCTTTAAATACAGTTAACTTTGAAAACCGCGCTCACCAGGAACAAATCAAGGGTGTTTTAGAAGTTTTGGGGGTGCGTGAACTGACTGGAAAAGATGCAGATCAAGGGATTTGGGGACGAGTTCAAGATGCGATCGCAGCCTTTAGTGGTGCGGTAGGGAGCGCTGTTACCCAAACCAGTGACAAAAAAGATATGAATATCCAGGATGTTATCCGCATGGATCACAATAAGGTGAATATCCTGTTTACAGAATTACTACAAAGCAACGATCCGCAAAAGATTCAGGAGTATTTTGGTCAAGCTTACAAAGACCTGAGGTCTCATACTGAAGCTGAACAGGAAGTTGTTTACCCCAGGGTACGCTCTTTCTATGGTGACAGCGAAACCCAAGAACTTTATGATGAACACGCTCAAATAAAACGGCTGTTAGAAGAAATCCGCGCTATTAATCCCTCGGCTGCGGAATTTAAAGATAGAGTCAGAAATTTGATGGATATTGTCGGAGATCATATTCGTCAAGAAGAAACCACAATGTTTGCTGCTATTCGTAATAACTTGAGTAGTGAACAAACTGAGCAACTAGCGACACAATTTAAAGCTGCTAAGAGCAAAATTCAAGAAAGATTGGGAGGTACTAAAACCGGAGCGAATGTTTAGCTAAGTGGCTCTCATTGGGATTTAAAACCCCAGCAACTGGGTTTGATCAGTGCTGATGCGTAAAACCCCCGTCATTTGTGCGGGGGATATTAGGGAATTGCCAAATTTATTTGGCATTATCTAGCTGATCTTTTTTGACAATACTTATAAGCAGCATAAGCCATGGTTACAACCCCGGTGATAATCGCTGATTCATCAACTTCAAATTCTGGATGGTGTAATGGGTGATTAATAATTCTATCTTTGTAGCCTACACCTAAGCGAAACATCGAACCGGGAGCGTGTTCTAAATAGACAGAGAAGTCTTCAGCACCTAGAGAAGGTTCAGGTAAAACTTGGACGCGATCGCTACTCCAAGCTTCCTCAGCTGCAGATTGTAACAATTGGGTGATGGCATAATCATTCTGTACACTGGGCACACCTGGACGATAATTAACTTGATAACGCGCCCCAAAAGAATGGCAAACATTAGCGACAATATTTTCAATCCAGTTGGGGAGTTGACTCCGGGTTTCCGGATGGAGCGATCGCACTGTTCCCAACAACTGTACTTGATCAGCAATTACATTTGGCGCTCTTCCGCCCGTAATTTTCCCTATACTTAAAACCACAGGACGCAGGGGATTCTGTGTACGGCTAATAGCTTGTTGTAATGCAGTAATCACCTGTGAAGCAATCCAAATTGCATCAATGGCTTCATGGGGGCGCGCCCCATGGCCAGATTCTCCCATAATAATAATTTCTAAATCATCAGCTGCGGCTGTCAACGCACCGTAACGTACACCAATAGATCCGGCGGGGATAGAGGGGAAAACATGAACACCTAATATAGCTGTCACCTCGGACATCGCCCCGTCCTTGACCATCCAGGTTGCGCCTTGAGCAATTTCCTCAGCTGGCTGAAATAAAAACCGCACCTTAGCGCCCAATTCCTCCGCTATTTCCGAGAGCACCATTGCTGTTCCTAAGCCCACTGTGGTATGAACATCATGACCGCAAGCGTGCATCACACCTTGTATACGGGAAGCATAATCTAAATTTGTCCGTTCTTGAATTGGCAAAGCATCCATATCAGTACGAATTGCCAATAAACGCTCATCTGTCCGAGTATTTTGTAGTTCTCCCATCACCCCTGTTCTACCAATCCCCTCCTCCACATGGAGACCACTAGAAGACAACACACCGGCCACAAAGGCAGATGTTTGGTATTCTTGACCGCTGAGTTCTGGGTGAGAGTGGATATGACGGCGAATTTCAATTAAGCGGGGCGCCAATGTAGTGACTAAGTCTTTAATACGGGTTAGCATTACTCTATTGTATCTGACAGGCTTTGTTTCCATCATAGAAAAGTGTTCCCCAACAAGATGCTTTTTCTCTACAGCTACAATGGGAAAATAGCCTTGTTTGACTTCAGGATTAGACTGTCATTAAATATACTCATTTTCACTAGAACACAGCTATAAAGTGGTAATAGAGCATCTATAAAAATATGATAAATTTCCTGGAAGGACTATACAAAATCGGATTGAGATGTTAGCATATCTATGCTAAGGCATTATACTGAAATTATTATAGACTACGAAATATGTCATCCCCGATGTATCAAATACTTGATACATCGGGTATATTATTTGATCGGTGGGCAAAATCTCATCTCTACGATGCTTGCTGTTAGCGGATCGGCGCGTTAGCACCGGTAAATTCATTGGAGTCCCCATGACGCAATAGTCCGCCGGCTCTTGCCTTAGGGAGTGTCAACCACTCCCCTTAACGCCACCCCAACCAGCGCAACCCGGGAACAATCAGGTAATAACTCACCCCTAACCAAAAGCTCATCAACAGACCCACCAAACTTAAAAAAATCATGGGCAGGTATGATGTTAAAAATATTGACTGACCAGAAAATTGAAAAATAGTAGTTGGGAAACCAAAAATAATTAACATTGCGAATATAATCGCACTACCCAAAGCAGCCACCACAGCATGGACTATCTGATGGCTGCGGAAGTCTATACTCAACGTCAATAGAAAAACTGCAACTAAAATTACTGTCAATAGTGCTTCACTGCTATCTTTGGGTGTGATGAATTGCCAAACTAACCAACTCAATCCATAGCTGATCATACCCATGAGTGATGCTACTAAAAACCGTTTTCGTTGACCAAAACACCCCGATATTGTCAACCCCCATGCGGTTCCCCAACCTGCGCCGACAAACACTATCATTTCTGTGGCTACAATAGCTTGAGTATTAGTTACTAATTCCGGTAGCTGACGCAAAATATGTTCCGAAACTTGCTCCCCTAATACTGTACGATAAGCTATAAAGAAACCAATAATCGTACCTACACAACTACCAAAGCTAGTTAATAGCATAGCCCAAATTGTCGCCCCACAAGCTTGTAAAACCTTGAGAATTGCTTGAGCTATCAAAACAATTGTTTTACCTATGGCATGGGTGACATGATTGAATAGATTCTCAATCCCCTGTATTAAAAGTGTAAACTTAGCGGCAACTTCTGCTACTCCTTGCTGCACAGATTCCCTGATTTGGGAAAATAAGCTAGTCCGGGAAGATCGGTGGATAATCTTATTTAATCTTTTCTGAATAATTCCTGCGTTTCCTGGACGCGATCGCACATCTTCTAGTACCATTTCATCTAGTAAATCTGCCAGATGGGGATTAACTTTTATCTGATCTCGCCAGCGCAGCACACCAGTTTGGGGATCTCGTAATTCCAGGGGATACTTACCCGTCAGTAATTCAATCATCGTCTGACCAAGGGCATAAAAATCAGCCCTAGGGCCAATATTACCACCGGTAATCTGTTCTGGGGGACTGTAACCAGAAGAATATAACTTAGTTGAACTGGACTCTCGACGTACTTTAGGGGTGTTAAATTGTTTCACTCCACCAAAATCAATCAATACCAGTTCTCCCTTGTTTCCCTCAGTTCGTAACATCAAATTAGAAGGTTTGATGTCCCGATGAATAATCTGGCGTTTGTGCAGTTTCTGTAAAATACTTATCGCCTGAGAAAACCAAATTAACACCAAATCCTCTGGACATCCTTGAGGATGATTTTGCAGGATCTCTTCGAGAGTCGAGCCGTTAATTTTTTCCATCACCAGACAAGCTAGTTGACGCGGTTTAGAATTGGGTACATTAACCTCAAAATAACCATCACATTCTACCCTGGGAACACCAGGATGCTGCAACTTAATTAAAACGTCGGCTTCTTGTTTAAATAATTCCCGTGCTTTGGGTGAATTTTCTACCAACACTTTTAGTACTTTTTCGGTCTGGGTCTTTTGATCCCAAACTGTGTAAATTTGCGCAAATCCTCCTGCGCCCAAGGGTTGCACAGGCACATAACGATCTAACATCTGTAGCGGTGTGCCACAACTTTGACAAAACTTATTGCCCCAAGGTTGAGGATAAGGACGTTTACATTCAGGATTTATGCAGTGAACCGCATTCTTAGTGATGTCGGGCACATTTGCTATAATACAGAGACTAAATTGATTTTAACCTATTACTCCCCACGATAGGCGATGCGCAAGCTTTGGAATAGAATCACCAGAGATGCGATCGCCATCAATCCGCCCCAAAACCAGTAAGGTAAGATTAAATATTTTTGCATTTGCCCTGTATCCGAAATTCCCAGTGGTCCTGCACTGTAGGTAAATAAATAATTTAGTTGGTGGTAAGTACTGACACAAGCTTGTACACCCAGAAATTGAATGGCAAATCCCTGCACCCACTGGGGAGCTTTCAGGGATATTCCCAGAATAATTAAACCCAATATGGGAATCGCCACCAATCCAAACCCGGAACCCACCCAAAGTAATGTTGAAAGTAACAGAAGGCTACCCAGTATCTTTAAGCTCAGGGAAGCAACGGTAAAACTACGGGAAGCCAGAATCAAACCGGCGCCTGCAATCGGTGGGCCCATGGGACCTGCTGCGGCCACTAAAGCCGGGCCAATTGGCCATAGAGCTTGAGAGATGCTATAACTGGCAACGCCAGAACCATTACTAAAAATTTGTAATTGATGGAACCGGCCTCCTAACAGCATAGCCATCAATCCGTGACCCATTTCGTGGAACCAAGTTGCCAGGATACTAAAAGGGTATAAAATATAATCACCTTTTGGAACTTGCCACAACAGGGTAGTCACTACCGCTGCTGTAATTAGCCAAGTTAGTCCCATAGGTTCTACTACAGGTGGCGCAAGTCTTGTCAGCTTTGGTAAAAAATCTCTTCCTGGTTCCTTCATGGGTAAATTGTGGTGAACATCCGTCGCTGGTTTGATGTGGATAATTTACTCATCCGAGAATTATTCTCGGATGACAGAAGTCAGTTAGGCAAGTTGAAACAGAAAGGTGACTAAATCTCCCTTACCCAGACTGATGCGATCGCCTGGTCTGAGGCGGTGTCGGTTACCGGGTAATAAGGGCGAGTTATTAATGTAAGTTCCGTTAGAACTACCCACATCTTCTATATAATGAAAATCTCCCTCAACACGAATATCTGCATGTATCCGGGAGACAATTTCCGAATTGGAAAATCCCGAAACATCAATATCTGGGGGAATCCGGTCATTGGGTTTGCCGATATGAATCACAGACAGACCTTGTGGTAATTCAACCTCGCGATCGCTTTGGATGTGGAATAACCGTGCCGTTACCTGCTGTAATTGGGTCATAGAAGGATAGGGAACCGGTGCTGGTACTGGTTCGGCTACTACGGGTGCTGGTGCTGGTTCGGCCGCTACCGGTACTGGTACTGGTTCAGCTACTACCGGTACTGGTACTGGTTCGGGTACTACGGGTACTGGTACTGGTTCGGGTACAGCTGTTGAAATTATCGTTGGTGGTAGAGGTGAAGTAACCGGCTGATTGGTGTTGGGATCTGGGTTACTTCCCACAGAAGCTGCTACAGGTGCAACTGCTAAAAGCGGATCAGGCTGTACTAACTGTGGTACTTCTACCGTCGGTATATGGGGAGATGCTACAGGTGTAGGGGCGGGTGCTGGATTTGAATGCAGGTTATAACCACATTGACCACAAAAAGCAGCATCAGCCTGCACAGTTGCGCCACAGTTGGGACAGTTACTAATGGTTGGTAAAGCCGTATAACAGGCTTCACATGTGACAGCGCCGTCTGGATTGGGGTGATTGCAATTAGGACAAACGATCATCGATTTCAGTCCTTGTTCAAGATCATCGTAAGATACTATTGGTCAAGATAAAGACACTCAGGACACCAATATTGTGGGACAGTACCACACACAAAAGCTACTAGAAAATCTAGCCATGAGTGATTGTAGTCTTCGGGAGTTAGGAATAAGCCTCAACCTGGAGGCCATTACAGGTTAGCTCAGGAGATAACTCTAGCTTCCCATGGTAATTGTTACTCTTGATGGGGAAGTCAATCTGGGAGTTATCTTAGCTAGCGTGATATAGCCCGGCGGCTGCATCCAGCAACCACCACAGTTCTCCTTGGGGTTTAATCAAGCGGGATGGATAAGCAAAGTCATCAGCCACAGGCGCGAAGACTTGAGCAAGAGCTGGTTGTTTATTAGCACCAGCAACTAGAAAAATCACACTGCGAGCAGCGTTAATAAATGGGTATGTGAAGGTTATGCGGGGGTTACCGTCTTTGTTACCCACGGTAATCAAGCGGTCATCGACTTTTAAAGCTGGGGTGTGGGGAAACAAAGAAGCGGTATGTGCGTCGTCACCCATTCCTAACAGTATGACATCTAAAGCGGGAAACTCGTTGACCCCAGAATTAAAAAATTCTCGCAAATGCTGTTCATATTTGGCAGCTGATAGGGCTGGATCTCCCTCTAAAGTCGGTATAGCGTGAATATTAGTTGCTGGGATATCAACATGATCCAACCACGCACGTCGAGCCATCAGTTCATTACTATCAGGATGATCTGGGGGTACATAACGTTCATCTCCCCAAAAGACATGAATTTGATCCCAAGGGAGTTTTTGACTAGCTATCGCCTCATATAATGGCTTTGGTGTACTACCACCAGCTAAGGCAATGGTAAATTGTCCGCGTTCCTCAATGGCGGTTGACAACTTGGATAGAATCAAGTCTAGCGATCGCGCCACTAAGTCCGAAACACTCGGCAGAACTTCAACCTTGTTATTCATAGTTTAATCATCCTATCGCCCACTTCTGTGCAATACCATAACTAATTTATGACTATTGCCCTTTTTAACTTTTGAAACTTTTAACGAGTTCCAGCAAATCTCATCTTTGCCATGGGATGGGCTACTTAAGCTATATAACAACCAAGGCTGATCACCTTATACAGAGGCGATCAATGACATCTCTAGTTGACTAGTAACAGCTGATCCCAGTCTGAGATTGCCTCTCTCTGTAATATTAACAGTTGCTGAATGCCTTTTTCCGCAAAATCTAGTAAGTGATTTAACTCAGTCCGGCTATAACTACCTGCTTCTGCTGTGCCCTGAATTTCAATTATACCCAGATGTTGGTTCATAACCACATTAAAATCTACTGTTGCTGTCACATCCTCAATATAGTTTAAATCTAAATATGGCTCCCCTGCCAATAAACCCACAGATATTGCTGCTATTTGTCCAGATAATGGCGATCGCTCTAATACACCTTGTTGCACCAATTGAGAAACTGCATGAGCTAAGGCGACAAACCCCCCTGTAATCGCTGCTGTTCTAGTTCCAGCATCTGCTTGTAAGACATCAGCATCTACAGTCAGGGTTCGTTCTCCTAAGACATCAAAATCAATTGCTCCTCGTAGGCTACGTCCAATTAAACGTTGAATTTCCTGAGTTCTTCCAGACAATTTCAACAATTCTCGAGCTTGCCGTTCTTGTGTAGCGGAAGGCAACATTCTATACTCTGATGTCAACCAACCTTTGCCACTACCCGCTAAGAATTTGGGCACACCTTCACTGACGCTGACAGTACACAGTACTTGCGTGTCTCCAAATTTTGTCAGGACTGAACCAGGGGCAAAGCGGGTAAAACCAGTATGAAAGCTGATAGGACGAAGTTGGTAGGGTTGTCGACCATCGGGGCGTTGCCAGACCATGAGAATTACCTCAGAAATTTTATACAGACTATACTCCCTATGCCTGTGCCACGCAAGCCATCAGATTTGCAGATACAGCCTTTGATAGTAAAAATCTGTTATATTTAGTCCGTTGACAGGAGTTTTAATTTTGTAGACACACAGAAGAAATTGAACTCATACCAGTTCTTGTTTTCCTCTGATGACCATGCTTATCCCATCTAATTCTTTGCTATTTTTTAAACTTATCTATGATTGCCCAATTAGAAACTCCCAGCGCCAATTCAACCCTAAACTTACCCTATCCAGTTGCGGGATTAGTACAAGTTTTTACGAGTAAGCAACGTATCTTTTTTACTAGTGTCATAGCCCAAGCCCTGAGAATTGCAGGTCAAGGTACACCAGTATTAGTAGTACAATTTCTCAAAGGTGGTATTGGTCAAGGTCTAGAGCGCCCCATTCAATTAGGGCAAAATTTAGATTGGATTCGCTGTGATGTCCCTCGCTGCATCGACACACCTCATCTAGACGCAGCGGAAAGTGAAGCTTTACAAAAGTTGTGGCAATATACGCAAACGGTAGTAAGTGCGGGTAAATATTCTCTAGTGGTTTTAGATGAATTAAGTTTAGCAATTAATTTTGGCTTAATTCCCGAAACCGAGGTTTTAGAATTTCTCGCACAACGCCCGGCTCATGTTGATATTATCCTGACAGGAATAGAGATGCCAACATCTCTATTAGATGTAGCAGACCAAATTACCGAAATTCGTCGTAGTCATCGACTTTAACCAGATACACCGGGGTTATCCACGTCTCGAAGATGTCAGCGAAATGATTGTTGATGTTTGTAGATTTATTTACACAGAGGTCAAACGTGCTGAAAAATGATAAATGGATCATCGAACAAGCCAAACTAGGAATGATTTCTCCGTTTGAAAGTTCTCTAGTGCGCCAGGTTGAAGATAGGAGAGTCATTAGTTATGGCTTATCTAGCTATGGCTATGATTTAAGATTAGCTCCCACAGATTTTCGTATTTTTAGACACATTCCAGGTACTATTGTTAATCCTAAGCGGTTTAATCCTGAGAACCTAGAATCGATTCCACTACAAACCGATGAAGATGGATCATTTTTTATTATTCCCGCTAACTCTTACGCCTTGGGTGTATCCCTGGAAAGATTGCGGATTCCTCCGAACATCACAGTTATTTGTATCGGAAAATCAACTATGGCCCGTTGCGGGATTATTGCTAACATCACTCCTGCTGAAGCCTCATGGGAAGGTTTCCTGACTCTGGAATTTAGCAATGCTTCTAGTGCTGACTGTCGCATCTACGCTAATGAGGGTGTGTTGCAGCTGCTATTTCTAGAAGGTGAACCATGTCAAACAACTTACGCAGAACGCTTTGGTAAGTATCAAAATCAAGCCCAAACTGTAACTATTGCCAAGGTTTAGTTTCAACAATTACCGCTCAAAAATTGTTAATTTTTGAGCACAAATCAAAGGAATCCCCGTGAAGCAAGAATCCCCCGGCTTCTAGCCGTGGGGAGTGTCAATTCACGTACTAGCAAAAAAGCAAAGAAGCATCATAAATCTCAAAGTACCTTTGCTAAAAACGGACTAGGAGATATAGAAACCTCTAGTTCAGGTGAAGCGAACTAGAGGTAGTTCATTATCTAGTCGGAGACAGTACCATCAGGAAGGATAGCATTCCGAAAATTCGCTCCTTCCAAGTTGGCATTGGTCAAATTTGCTGCTCTTAAATTAGCACGATCTAAATCGGCTTTGTGCAGGTTGGCTCCTTCCAAGTTAGCGCCTTCTAGATTTGCAGATGTCAGATAGGTTGTACTTAAATCGGCATTACTGAGATTTGCGGATTCTAGATGTGCTTTATGCAGATTGGCTTTACTGAGATTGGCACCGCTAAGATCAACTTGATTTAAGATTAATCCACCTAGATTAGCCCTGCTTAAATCTACCTGTGTAAAATTGCGTTCTCCTGCAGCATAACGTCGCAGAAAATTATCTACGTCCATACATATATACCTCAATACTTATGCAGCACGGCGAGACGTTAACAAGTTCCACAAGAAAATAGCAATAATTGAGCCGATAATTGCTAAGATAATGCCGGCAGCACTCAGAGTAGGAGCCACTAGAGCAAATCTACCTGTAGTAAAGAATATGCCAAGGCTACCACCAACAAAAGCACCGATCATACCCAGTAAGATTGTTCCTAAAATGCCACCGCCTTGATGTCCTGGATAAATCGCCTTAGCAATAGCGCCGGCAATTAGACCTAAAGCAATCCAAGCAAGAATATTCATGGTTATTAGGTTAGTAACTATTATTACTTATGGATATAGGCTAACAATTCAACCCTTGGCATTAAATCTGTCATCAGAACTAATTATTGAGCGCTTCAAGAGAGTATTTACTTGAGTAGCACTTCTTTTGGTCTATACCTGTTTGAAACCTTGAGAGATTTTGGCGCGGCTTTACAAAAAAACAGATAAGCTATTTTATCTAGGCTGATTGTTTAAACTTGACTATACTATGGCCACAATTAACGACAACTATCTGAAGCTCAAGGCTGGTTACTTGTTTCCGGAAATTGCGCGGCGGGTGAATACTTTTGCTCAAGCAAATCCTGAGGCGAAAATTATCCGCCTGGGTATTGGGGATGTGACCGAACCTCTACCAGAAGCCTGCCGCACGGCTATGATCGCAGCTGTGGCAGAAATGGGCGATCGCGCTACCTTTAAAGGCTATGGACCAGAACAAGGTTATGCTTGGTTACGGGAAAAGATTGCCGCTCAAGATTTTCAAGCCAGAGGGGCTGATATAGATGCCTCAGAAATCTTCATCTCTGATGGTTCTAAGTGCGATACAGGCAACATTCTCGATATTTTTGGCAAAAATAACATTATTGCAGTTACAGACCCTGTATACCCCGTCTATGTGGACACTAATGTTATGGCTGGTAATACGGGGGAGGCTAACGATAAAGGGGAATTTGCAGGTTTAGTATATCTGCCGATTTCGGCTGAAAATAACTTCACAGCTGAGATTCCCTCCCAGAAAGTCGATTTAATTTATCTGTGTTTCCCCAATAATCCTACTGGTGCAACTGCGACTAAGGAACATCTCCAAGCATGGGTAGACTATGCGAGGGCCCATAACTCGATTATTTTCTTTGATGCTGCTTACGAAGCTTATATCACTGATCCCGCCATTCCTCACTCAATATATGAAATTGAAGGCGCAAGGGAATGTGCTATTGAGTTTCGTTCTTTCTCCAAGAATGCAGGTTTTACAGGAACCCGTTGCGCGTTAACTGTTGTACCCAAGACCCTAACCGCCAAAGCTGCTGATGGTTCGGATGTGGAATTGTGGAAGTTGTGGAACCGCCGCCAATCCACTAAGTTTAATGGGGTTTCCTACATCATCCAACGGGGTGCTGAAGCTGTATACTCTCAAGCAGGACAAGCACAAATCCAGGCATTGGTAAGTTTTTACCTAGAAAATGCCAAAATTATTCGTGAGCAACTTTCTCAGGCCGGTTTGGCTGTATATGGTGGGGTCAATGCTCCTTATGTTTGGGTGAAGACCCCCAATGATTTATCTAGTTGGGACTTTTTTGATAAGCTGCTACACACTGTAAATGTGGTGGGTACCCCTGGTTCTGGTTTTGGTGCTGCGGGTGAGGGTTATTTCCGCATTTCGGCTTTTAATAGTCGGGAAAATGTGGAGGAAGCTATGAAGCGTATTACTCAGAAGTTTAAGCTGTAAAAGTTTGTGGTGGGCATTGCCCACCTGATCATATTTTAGATCAGGTTAACATTAAGAGGTTGTTTTATAATTTTTCAACAGGTAATTTTCATCTTAGGGAATAGGGAACACACACAACACCGGAACGCGGAGTAAAGTGGTTTGTACTTCATTAGAGGTTGCAGATTTGGCTTAAGTTACCAATAAAGGGAATACCTCCATATTTACCTTTAAGTAATGTCAGTTGATCATCTACAACAAAAGTATTGTGTTCATCTGTTTGTGTGTCTTGGGCGACAATATTAGCCGCCTTCATGCTAAAGGTGACTTTATCTTTAAATGATCTGTAATTACCAATACTAAACTCTATGAGCATAGTCAATTTTTAGGGCTAAAGGGCATATTTGTGAAAAAATCACAAATATCTAGTTTAAGCATAACGGTGGTTGAGGGGAGGGAGTATAAATACTCTGGTGGAAATCAGCATGAATAAATTGATGTGAAAGTACCTCTAGATTACAATAAGTGACGGGAGCTTAATCACCCAGAGAAATCAGATGAATGCTGACGAGTTGTTCCAAAGGGGATTCAACAAACATTTGCAAGGCGACTATCTAGAAGCCATAGCAGATTATACTCAAGTTATTGAAGATCAGCCAGACAAGGCCGAGGCTTACTACAATAGGGGTCTGATTCTCAGCAGTCAACTCAAAGATTATTATGGGGCGATCGCCGACTTTAATCAAGTTATAGAAATTAATCCGAACCTGTCCGCAGCATATTACAATCGTGGTAATGCCCGTTACTGTTTAGGGGACTATGAGAGTGCTATTGCCGATTTTGATCGAGCTATAGAAATCGAGCCAGATTTTGCTGAGTCATATCAGGGTCGGGGTAATGCCTACCTGGGTTTACACGATTATAATCAGGCGATCGCGGATTATCAACAAGCCATAGAAAAAAATCCCGACTTAGCTAATCAAATCCACTTTGATATTGCTAAGGCTTTGCATAATCGGGGTGTAGAGCGTTATCATGCCAGTGATTATCAAGGAGCGATCGCGGATTTACAGCAAGCTTTACAATGGTATCCTGATTTTGCCGCGGCTCATATCGCTAGAGGTAATATCTACTATATTTTAGGGAAGTACGCCGAAGCGATCGCTGACCATGATCGGGCTTTAGAAATAGATGGCAATTTAGCTGTAGCTTACCATAATCGAGGTAATGTCCGCTATGCCCTGGGAGAAAATCAGAGGGCGATAGAGGATTACAATCGGGCTTTGAAAATTGACTCTGGCTTTGCTGAAGCTTACTACAATCGGGGTCTTGTTTATTCTCGCCTGGAAAATTTTACTCAAGCAATTGCTGACTTCAACCAAGCACTGAAGTTGAACCCTGATGATGTGCAAGCATATACTGAACTGGGTCTAATTAGAGAAACTTTAGGAGACTATCACCAAGCCCTGGAGAACTATAGCCAGGGACTGCAAAAGAACCCGACTCTAGCTTTAGTATACGGATTTCGGGCCAATGTACGTCGCCTTTTGGGAGATTTTCAAGGAGCAATTGATGATAGTAATCGACTTATACAACTTGAGCCGCATTTGCCTACAGGGTACTACCATCGTGCTATAACTTTGTCTAGTTTGGGAGATTATCAAGGAGCTATTGATGATTATACTACGGCATTACAAATTACTCCTGATTTAGTTGCCGCTTATTATGGTCGAGGTATTGCGCATTACAATTTGGAATATTTCTTTGCCGCAGTTGCAGATAATACTCAAGCCATAGAGTTATTTCCTAACTTTTCCCAAGCTTACTGTAATCGGGGTAACGCTTATCGTCTTTTAGGCGAGGAAGACAAAGCTATAGCAGATTATAATCGAGCATTAGAAATCAATCCCGATTTGATAGAAGCTCATTACAATCGAGCTTGTGTGTGTTACAAGCTCCAAGACTATGAAGCTGCAGTTATAGACTACACCGATAGCTTGCGTGGCGCAGCCATAGCACTCAAAACGAATCCTCAAGCTGCTGTATTTTACCGTGATCTGCTGGCAGCAGGGCTTCGCCATCGCGCTAATGCTCGTTATGCTTTAGAAGACTATCAAGAAGCAGTAGAAGATTATAGTCAAGTTATTTCTATGGACTCTAGTGTAGCTGAAGACTGGTATAACCGGGGGCGCGCCCTTTCTATGTTGGGAGACTTAACCGCTGGGTTGGCTGATTTAAACCAAGCTTTACAACGTCAACCTTATTGGGCTTCGGCTTATATGCTCAGAGCTGATATCCGCCGTCGTCTACAAGATTATGAAGGTGCTATTGGGGATTTTCAAAAATGTGCTGATATCTATTATCAAGAAGGAAATATGGAGTATTATCAACAAATTCTCGCAGCGATCGCACAGCTGAAGTATCTCTAATCTTCCTGGAAAACGTCCATGTCAAACCTCTACATTTTTGTTACCAGATATCTAGAAAACTACTCTAGGAAATTGTATAGTTTTATGTTTCTTTTTCTCAAATCATGTTAATGTGGTGTCTGATACTGTTGCATGAACAATAATTTTGCTAGAGTATATTCAAGGCTTTGTGGGATCTTCTCTTCGTAAACTTCCTGTGCTTGTAGAAATTACGATTAACTTACCAAACTAAGATTATGAATCGCTTCACCTATGGCTGGTTTGTAGGTTTGAAAGCTGCTAAGTCATCTCTGCCTATTTCCGTACAGAAGTGATAGTACTAAACACCTAACTGAGTGTAACTTTATGATGTATGACACTGAACTTAACTTCGACCGTGGCTCCGGACGCATTACAACAGGTTGCTAAATCCGCCTTCATTCAATGAAGTATTCCCTCATTTGAGTGATTACTGAAATATTCATGAAGGAAATTCAGACGTAGATAGCTTGGGTAGCGAACCTGTCGCCAATCCTCTATTCTGGATATTATACCATAATCCAGAACTAGCCTAAGCTATCTACACAAAATACTATTGGTTCCAGGTCATTTACAAGTTGATGACCTGTTATTTTATCTTGCATATTTTTGAGGGACACCAAAGCCAAAAGTATTATAAAATTTATACACTAGGATATTAAAAATATTCTAGATTTTTAGCAAAAAAGCATCATTTAATAAAATGGCTCAAGAAATAGAGCGTAAATATTTGCTCAAAGGGGATAGTTGGCGCGAATTATCCATAGGAAGTGTATATTGTCAAGGATATATTGACACAAAAAATCAAGTGACTGTACGTGTACGTATAGTAGGACAACAAGGTTATTTAACGATTAAAGGACCTAGTGTTGAATGCTCAAGGTTAGAGTTTGAGTATCCCATCCCTGTACAAGATGCTCAAGAAATCCTCAATACCTTATGTGAACAGCCTTTAATTGAAAAAATTAGATACAAAGTACAATGGGGAGGGTTGACATGGGAAATAGACGAGTTTGATGGTTTAAATAAAGGGCTGATTCTAGCAGAAGTTGAACTTAATGATGCCAATCAAGAGATTGAGCTACCACCTTGGATTGGGGAAGAAGTATCTCACGATCACAGATATTTTAACAGCTATTTGGTCAAGCACCCATTTTCACAATGGTAATGGGCAGGTCACCCTCAGAATGATATTTTTAACTGTCAGGGAAAGCAATGTCTGATTTAATATCTCTGTTCATTCTCTCGATTGCAGTGAGTTTAGATAGCTTCGCGGTGGGTGTCACCTACGGAATGCGCCGCATAACCATTGGTTGGAATCCCCTAGGAGTAATTACCCTGTGTACAGCTATTACACTGCTGATGGCTATGGGATTAGGTAATGCAGTTAGCCATTTGTTGCCCTTAGATTGGGCAGAACGGCTGGGAGGAATTATACTACTGGGAATAGGTGCGATCGCCGTGTTCAATAATTTTCGCTCTCGTCGCCAGGGGGTGGCTTTACCATCATCTTCCATTGGAGAATCCCAGAGAAAAACAGCAAAATCCCAACCATCCCGGCCGTCTTGGCTGAATTGGTATCCCCTGCGCCTGATTCTAGATATTTGGGAATCTCCCATGGCCGCAGACTGTGACAATTCTGCTTCTATCTCCAACTTAGAAGCGATAGCTCTAGGTTTCTCCGTATCTCTTGACTCTTTTCTAGCAGGGATTGGCGCTGCTCTGTTAGGTCATTCCATATGGCTGACCACAGTGATTATATCCAGTATGAGCGGATGTTTGATTTACTTGGGTCTACAAGTGGGTATAGTTTTATCTAGCAATCGGCTGCTCAATCGCCTCTCCTATTTACCTGGTATCTTACTAATTATACTGGGACTGTCCAAAGTTTAGCCGGATGTTTTGCACAAAATATGGTTTTTGCATATACCCAAGCTCTGATGACTATAGCATCTGTTAACTGGGAAAAATTAGTCAATTTCTATACTCTACTGCTTAATCAACCACCATCCTCTGTTATCCCCCATGTCTATGCAGAGTTTCAACTTCCGGGTTTAACATTGGGTATTTTTCAACCTGAAAAAAACCACACACGGGAATTTGCCACCTCAGCTAAGAGTAAGATCAGTTTATGTTTAGAAGTGAGTAATTTAGAAGCAGCGATCGCTCACGTGACCAACTTAGGCTACCCACCCCCTGGTGAAATCTCCACACCCTCCCACGGTAGAGAAATTTATGCTTATGACCCCGATGGCAATCGCTTGATTTTACATGAAAAATACACCTGATGCACCCCTTGTGTACAAAGGAGTGCTATAATTACTACCGATTGGCCATTAACTATGTCTTTAACTCAAAACTATAAATTAAACCTGATCCAATGGTATCCAGGTCATATTGCTAAAGCCGAAAAGCAGCTCAAAGAACAGCTCAAGCGCGTAGATGTAGTGTTGGAAGTACGAGACGCGCGGATTCCTTTAGCAACACACCACCCCCAAATAGATGAATGGGTGGGGGATAAGGCGCGGATATTAGTATTGAACAGATTGGATATGATTCCCCCCCAAGTGCGATCGCTTTGGGTAGATTGGTTTAAACATCAAGGTCAAGTTGCCTATTTTACCAATGCTAAACAAGGTCAAGGTGTGGTGGCGATCGCCAAAGCAGCCCAAGCTGCAGGGGTAAAACTCAATCAAAGAAGACGCGATCGGGGGATGTTACCTCGTCCAGTGCGAGCAGTAGTGATTGGATTTCCCAACGTTGGGAAATCAGCCTTAATTAACCGTCTGTTAGGAAAGCGAGTGGTAGAAAGTGCTGCGCGTCCGGGAGTAACTCGTTCCTTACGCTGGGTGAGAATTTCAGAACACTTAGAATTACTAGATGCTCCGGGGGTGATTCCCTTAAAAATGGGCAATCAAGAAGCGGCGATCAAGTTAGCAATTTGTGATGACATTGGTCAAGCATCTTATGATCATCAGCTGGTAGCATCTGCTTTCATCGACTTACTCAACCAACTCCAAGAAACAGCAGGAAATTTATTACCACCCTCACCCGTATATACCCGCTACCAAGTTGACCCCGTCATGTACACAGGGGAAAGCTATTTACAGGCTTTAGCAGAACATCGTTATCAAGGAGACCAGGAGCGCACAGCTAGACATTTGTTAACAGATTTTCGTAAGGGCTTGTTGGGGACAATACCCTTAGAATTACCACCCAAGTAATTGTGAGTCTGAGTCACCCTGGGGATAAGTGTTTTAAGCCAGGCGTTTAGCTTCCACAGTTAGCGGTAAACTAGACACATCTGGTAATTGAGTAAATTCTAATTCCCAGCCATTGGCTAAGGTGAGAACTATACCATCATTACCATCTGTTTGTTTAACTACTTCTTCCTCAAGGTCTTTTTTAGCAACGTAAGCAACTAAATGGCCAGCATCATTCATCCGTAGCATTACTTTCATGATTTCTCCTCAACCGACTCTAGTTCTCTTTTGCGACAACCGACAACGAACCCTGTCTCTAGAAAATGCACTGCATAAATATAGGAAGTTTGTAGATAAGTACCTATACTTGCTATATAGCCAATGTCTCCTATATTACCTAGTATCGCCCCGATTTCTTGACCGGGAAATGTACCATCGTTTTTGATTAGTTTACGAAGTCTAACTTTTTGACCAATTTCAAAAACAGGCGGTAAATGGAGTTCTAATTCATCACGTTGCATGAGAGTACCTCTGTTCTCTTACCAAACTCAAAAGTTCTTCTACAGTCAGATTACGTTTTTCCTTAATTGACTGCTGGCGAACTGCATCCAATACCGACTGGGCTTCCTCCGGGTCGAGAAAAATGTTGTTTTGCTGTAACAAACTAGTAATGTGATGTCTACCTGAATGCTTACCTACTACCAAACGCCTTTCCCAACCTACCTCTTCCGGTGCAAATGGTTCGTAGGTGAGGGGATTTTGCAATACGCCGTGAGCATGAATTCCCGACTCATGAGCGAAGGTATTTTCGCCAACAATTGCTTTCCAGGGTGGAACATGAGAATTGGATGCTGAAGCAACCAGTTGTGATAGTTCCAACAAACGGCGAGTATCAACACCCAAATTAATACCGTAAATGCGTTTAATGGACATCACCACTTCTTCTAAAGCTGCATTTCCCGCCCTTTCGCCTACGCCGTTAACTGTGGTATTTACAGATGTAGCTCCGGCTTTGATACCAGCTAGGGCGTTAGCAGTAGCCAAGCCAAAATCATTATGAGTGTGAATTTCTACTGGAATAGACAAGGCGGAAACCAGCTGTTTAACTTTGGCGTAGGTGCTGAAGGGGTCGAGTACGCCCACAGTATCACAGAAGCGAAACCGTGACGCGCCCCATTCTTGAGCATTAAGTGCTACATCTAACAGGAAGTTGGGATCAGCTCTAGAAGAGTCTTCGCCACCTACTGCTACCCAAAGACCTTTATCTACCGCAAAGCTGATACAATCTTTGAGCTTTTGTAAACTTACCCGCCATTGACCATGAAATTTAGCGGCGATTTGGATTCCAGAAACCGGAATAGCGATATGTACTCGCTGTAAACCACAGGTTATGGAGGCTTTGATATCTGAAATTACCGCCCGGTTCCAACCCAGAAGCTTGGCTTGCAAACCTAGGTCGGAAATTGCTATAATGGCGTGTGTCTCTGCATCTCCCATGGCTGGAATTCCCACTTCTAACTCGGGAATACCAATGGCGTCAAGAAATTTGGCGATCGCGACTTTTTCTTCAAAGGTAAAAGCAACACCTGCGGCTTGTTCACCATCACGTAATGTAGTGTCATTAATTAAGATTTCATTCATCTCAAACATCCTTCTTAGGAACCATTCTTAAGATTGCTTGTGTTTTGGTAGCTCATTTCCCTGAAAAGTCTGGTAAATCCCCCATGCAAATGCTGATAGCTGGCGTGGCGTCGCCCTAGGATGAATGGTAAATGCTATAAACTCTCAGATTTAATATTTCATCTTCATCATTATTAAATCATAACTAAATTACGAGATTATATCTGTATGACAGAAAACCAAATATAGGTATATTTTAGAATTATTTTTACTATTGCTAAATCAGCTATTTTATAATAGCGATTTACTGATATAACTATTATCAAATTAAGGAATAATGCTGACATAAATCATCATTGACGACGATAATTACCAGGGATTTACTCATGGTCATTTAGCTGAGGTTAACAGATGAAAATCCCAGATTAAATCTATTGACGATGGTTATCTAGCCAATCTAGAATCTGCTCTAGTTGATCTAAATCAACCAGTCC
The DNA here is from genome assembly GCF_015245355.1 of Anabaenopsis elenkinii CCIBt3563. Classification (GTDB taxonomy): domain Bacteria; phylum Cyanobacteriota; class Cyanobacteriia; order Cyanobacteriales; family Nostocaceae; genus Anabaenopsis; species Anabaenopsis elenkinii. The sequence continues at coordinate 3,874,152 of NZ_CP063311.1, forward strand.
ATATTGCCACAAAAGCATTGGTAAGGGACCATTATCAAACTCACGATGTCGTAAAGCTACAGCAATATCTGCATTTGTCAGTTCTATTTCCTGATGTAAAAAATTGATCAATTTTCTTTCAGTGTTACCGATGGTCATAAGTTGATAGGAAAATGAACAAATAACAAACAATGTTTAGCAGTTGTCTGTATCCCAGCAACGTTCTAACCAATCTACTAATTCGTAGCGAGAAGCCAGAAATTGCATCAGGATACTGCGAATCAGGATAGCTTCTAGTAAGTTATTTACTTGGACTTCCACGGAACCATCACTGTGACAACAGCAGGGAATCATTAATTCTTGCAAACGTAACAGAATTGGCCAGCGAACTGACAAGGGAATCTGCAAAACTTGATGGTTGGGAAAATCAGAACTATGAGGTGTCAACATGATTAATGATTTTTTCCCAACAGTTCTTGATTCTGGGTTTGAGTCTTGAGGTTTTGCAGTTCTTCTAGTTTCTGGATAGGTGAGAGTAAAGAACTAATCAGATTCCCTTGCTCATCGGGGAGCTTTCCAGCGGGATGTAGATTGGTCTGATGTTTGGGACAGGTCAGATGATGCAAAGATATTGCGTGTAACCCTGGGTAACAAAATATCACCTCTAGCCAATTACGTGCTACAGTATCACGTTCTAAGATGATTTGAAAATCACTTAATAACGGTTCTAAAAGTGTTTTCAACAATGATTTATTGGGAGAACTGGGTTTGATTGTGGCCTGATAGCTTGCTTGGCGTAGCGATAGAATTTTGATAGTCTTTAATGACTGTTGCATTGGTAGTGTCTGCTTAAAAAAGCCATGTGCTATTTTCTGCTTATATCAGGTGACTTGTAACAGGACAATACAACCAATGCTGATTGAATTTATTGGATTAATTAGATTTGTACTCAAGTGTCTACAAACGCAATTTCAGGGAAATGTAAAATTTCTCAGGGGGTAGGGTACTAGTATTTAATTAGGGGGGTTCTGGTGTTTTGAAATTAGGGGCTTGAGAATTTTCGTACTCAATACAAAAGACTTCACCTGTAAGAGTTTGCAGCGAATTAGGCAAGTCATTTTGCAATTTATTAAGTTGTACTCACTGTCGCGTCAAGATGAGGTAAACAGCATGATTAGTCATATATCTGTATACCCAGCTACGATTCCTATTCTAGGATTTCGCCAAGGAAAAAACAGGTTTCTTTATTTTGTTTTAGTTTTTTTTGTCTGTGTATATATATACGTTTCTTAATACAGACTTTGTAAAACTTTACTTATCTCCAGAAAACCCTCAGGGGAATGCTAGAGTGTAATTTATTTACGCAAGTTTACTTGTGCTAATACACCGATAGTGTGCATTGCCAAATTCCATGAAACAGCAGAAAAACCTATTCAGCCATCTCACCGCCATTGAAAGAACTTCCTTATCATTTCCCGCAGAGTTTTTATTAAATCAAAACCTGTTAAAAGGTAAAATATTAGATTTTGGTTGTGGTTTTGGTAATGATGTCAAGATTATCAGTCGAAAAGGCTTTGATATTATAGGCTATGACCCTCATTATTTTCCCGCATATCCTCAAGGAAAGTTTGACACAATCATTTGTTTTTATGTTTTAAATGTTGTGTTTCCTGAAGAACAAGCCAATATCCTCATGGAAGTATCTCATCTGTTAAAACCAGGAGGTAAGGCTTATTATGCTGTGAGGAGAGATATCAAAAGGGAAGGATTCAGAGAGCATTATGTTCACAAAAAGCCTACATACCAATGTTTAGCTAGACTTCCCTTTCATTCATTGTACTCAGATGAAATGCGGGAAGTATATGAATATGTTCATTATAATCAACAGCGAAATTCTACTAATTATTGTATATTTTGCAATCCTCATAAACATCTGACTTTAGTGACAGAATCAGCGACAGCTTATGCTATGTTTGATGGTTATCCCATCAGTAAAGGTCACACTTTAGTTATTCCTAAGCGTCATATTAGTAATTATTTTGACTTACCATTTAAAGAACAGTCTGCTTGCTGGTTGATGGTGAATAAAGTCCAGGAAATTCTCAAAACAGAATTTGCGCCTGATGGTTTTAATGTCGGTATGAACGTCAATAGAGCAGGGGGTCAAAATATTATGCACGCCAGTATTCATGTTATCCCTCGCTACCAGGGCGATACTGCTGGTAAAAGTGGGATTAGAAAAGTGATTCCTAAGACATAAAAATTGTGGTTTCTTCCGGTTTGGTTAACCGCCTAATTCCTGGACTGACCTTATGTGGTGGGAGAATGCTCTATTTTGATGAGTAAGTTTAACTATCTTCTCAACTGATTGAGCATTTTTTTAGGGATTTTTATCTGTTAAAAATTAAATGAATATAAAAGGCATTTGTTCTGCTTGAAAAAATGATATGTTAGATACATAATGAAGTTGTCGGCATTTCTCAATTTTGACTTGGGAAACCGTCGATTTATGCCTATTTAGGGATATATGCTCACCTTGAACCTATGATTTTTGCTTATAGACATTAATTCTCAATAGATTTATGATGATAGTTAGTGTACTTCCTTGTTGAGTGTTCATCATGCAATTGCCAGATCATTCTCAAAACCTGTTGAGCAACTGGGTTATTCAAGTAATAATCAAGGGTTTAAACTTAAAATTTTCTCAACTAACTAGGTTATTCAGCCAGGAGCAAAAGTTAAATAAAAATAAACTGCATTTTTCCGTCAAAAAAAATGATAGGTTAGATACAGAATGGAACTTAGCACGTATCTGGAGTAGTGGGACATAAACCGGCTCTGTGTGTTTCATCCTTTGAGTAACTATTCCCAGTCATGATAAACGGGACTTAAAGCGGTTTTGAGTACAGATTTATGTACCTGAAAATCTAGAAAAAATTGATTAAAACCATCAATATAAATGGTTTTGGGCTGAGTACCAGTAAATCCTGAACCCCTGTTGATAAATACTCGTACCCCAACTGAAAAATACTAGCACCCCCACCCGAAAAAAAAATTATTAATCTTTGTAAAACCCACACAGTCAGGGTGGTAAAATTTGAGTACAAGGGTAATAAATCCAATAAATTCTATCCTTCATAAACTCCCAGAGCATTTGAGAAGCACTGCTATAAATCTTATATCGCCAATCACTCAACGCCCTAAACACAAGGAAGAGCGAAGAGTGGGTGGAGGGATGAGATAGCACCATTCCTTTGTGAATAGAAGTCGCGGCTGTATTCAATAACGAACTGAACCCAGACGGAAAAGTTGACACACACCAGCCACTGCTCAGTTAATAGTGATCAAAATGTTAACTAGAGTGATTACAAGACGCGACTTCATTTCCTAGGTAAAGACAGTAGCAACGGCATCTCCCACTGTGGCCTATAGTCCACTGAACCCTTGCGAAATTCAATGACACTACCGTCTACCGGACTCCTCACCTCCGACCATCAGGAACCAGCATCAAACCAAGCAAAATCAGGTGGTTGCGGATGCGACAGCAGCACCACCGTAGAAATGGATCAAAAGCTCCAAGAACGTATCGCCAAACATCCCTGTTATAGCGAAGACGCTCATCACCACTACGCCAGAATGCACGTTGCAGTTGCACCAGCTTGTAACATTCAATGCAACTATTGTAACCGTAAATACGACTGTGCTAACGAAAGTCGTCCTGGAGTAGTGAGCGAACTGCTGACACCAGAAGAAGCTGCACACAAGGCTTTGGTAATTGCAGGTAAAATTCCCCAAATGACAGTGGTGGGAATTGCCGGACCTGGTGACCCATTGGCGAATCCTGAAAAGACTTTCCGTACATTTGAATTGATTGCAGACAAGGCACCAGATATTAAGCTTTGCCTGTCAACTAATGGTTTAATGTTACCAGAATACATTGACCGCATCAAACAACTAAATATAGATCACGTTACTATTACCCTGAATACCATAGACCCAGAAATTGGCGCTCAGATTTATTCTTGGGTTCACTACAAGCGCAAGCGTTATAGAGGTGTTGAAGGTGCTAAAATTCTGCTAGAGAAGCAGATGGAAGGATTGCAAGCACTCAAGGAAGCTGATATTTTGTGTAAAGTTAACTCGGTGATGATTCCGGGGATTAATGATCAGCACCTGATCGAAGTCAATAAAATGATTCGTGAAAATGGTGCATTCTTGCACAACATCATGCCTTTGATTTCAGCACCGGAACATGGTACACATTTTGGCTTAACAGGTCAACGTGGCCCTACACCTAAGGAAGTGAAGGCACTACAAGACAATTGCGCCGGTAATATGAAAATGATGCGCCATTGTCGTCAATGCCGAGCCGATGCGGTAGGATTATTAGGAGAAGACCGCAGCCAGGAATTTACTAAGGATAAGTTCTTGGAAATGTCCCCAGAATATGACCTAGAACAACGGACTGTTGTTCATGAAGGGATTGAGAAGTTTAAACAAGAACTAAAAATAGCCAAGGAAAAGGCGCAAAAGGGCAATAAACTTGCCAATAATCCTAAAATCTTAGTTGCAGTAGCCACCAAGGGCGGTGGGTTGGTTAACCAACACTTCGGTCATGCGAAGGAATTCCAGATTTATGAGGTGGATGGTCATCAAGTTAGCTTTGTCGGTCATCGTAGAATTGACCAATATTGTCAAGGTGGATTTGGAGAAGAAGCCACTTTTGAGCATATTATGGCAGCGATCGCAGATTGCAAAGCAGTTTTAGTCTCTAAGATTGGTAACTGTCCTCAAGAGAAATTGCAAGCAGCGGGAATACAGACTGTGGAAGCTTACGACGTGATTTCAAAAGTTGCTTTGGAATTTTACGAGCAATATATCCAGGAATTAGGCAATCAGGATTAGGGAGTAGGGAATAGGGGAGATATTTCCCCATACCCAGTACCCCATACTCAGTAATCACAAAGGAGAATAATCATGGCTTATCAAATCACTAGCCAATGTATTTCCTGTCATCGTTGTCTGTCTGTGTGTCCCAATGATGCAGTCAAACTAATTGACGGTCTTCATGTAATTGATGCTGCACTTTGCACAAACTGCGCTGGTAGTATTTACTCTGTACCTCAGTGTCAAGCTATTTGTCCTACTTCTAATGGTTGTGTAAAACAACCCCACGATTATTGGGAAAGCTGGTTTGCTAATTACAATCGCTCTTTAGCAAAATTAACCAAAAAACAAGATTATTGGGAGCGTTGGTTTAATTATTACTCCCAAAAATTCTCCGAGCAATTATCTCGACATCAGAGCGAAGTAGTAGGTGTATCAGGATGAGCATCATTTATCTAGACAATAATGCTACAACAAAAGTAGACCCGGAAGTTTTAGAGGTGATGTTGCCTTATCTACGGGACTACTACGGTAATCCTTCTAGTATGCACACCTTTGGTGGACAACTGGGCAAAGCTGTGAAAACAGCACGCCAACAATTAGCCGCCCTGATTGGTGCTGATGAGTCGGAAATTGTCTACACTAGTTGTGGTACAGAGGGAGATAACGCCGCTATTCGGGCTGCATTGTTAGCACAACCGCAAAAGCGACATATCATTACTACCCAGGTTGAACACCCAGCAGTTTTGAATGTCTGCAAACAACTGGAAACTCAAGGTTATACGGTTACCTATCTTTCGGTTAATTCTCAGGGACAGTTAGATTTAGATGAGTTAGAAGCTTCTCTGACTGGGAACACCGCCTTGGTAACAATCATGTATGCCAATAACGAAACAGGTACGGTGTTTCCTATTGAGCAAGTTGGGTTAAGAGTCAAACAGTCTGGCGCTATTTTTCATGTGGATGCGGTGCAAGCTGTGGGCAAAATTCCCATGAACATGAAGACTAGTACCATAGATATGTTAACTCTGTCTGGTCACAAGATCCATGCTCCCAAGGGAATTGGGGCTTTGTATGTCCGGCGCGGTGTGCGGTTCCGTCCTTTGCTGATTGGTGGACACCAAGAGCGGGGACGTCGCGCGGGAACAGAAAACGTTCCGGGTATTATTGCTCTAGGTAAAGCCGCAGAGTTAGAATTATTACATTTAGAAGAGGCTACCGCCAGAGAAAGAAAATTGCGCGATCGCTTAGAGCAAACCTTACTGGCCAAAATTCCTGACTGTGAAGTGAATGGCGACGTAACGCAGAGATTACCTAACACCACTAATATTGGTTTCAAATATATTGAAGGTGAAGCAATTCTGCTCTCCCTCAACAAGTATGGTATCTGTGCTTCCTCTGGTTCTGCTTGTACTTCTGGGTCTTTAGAACCTTCCCACGTTTTGCGGGCAATGGGTCTACCTTATACTACTTTACATGGCTCCATTCGTTTTAGTCTGTCTCGCTACACTACAGAGGCTGAAATCGACAGGGTTATAGAGGTAATGCCGGATATTGTCCAACGTTTACGGGCTATGTCCCCTTTCCAGAATGATAATGCGGGTTGGCTGCAAGAACAAGCACTGATTCATAACTAGGGACTGCTGGGTAGTGGGGTATATAGAATTTTTTCTCATCCCTCATCCCTAGTCCCTCATCTAAAATCTCAAATCTCAAATCCAAAAGTAATCATGTGGGACTACACAGATAAAGTATTAGACTTGTTTTACAACCCCAAAAATCAGGGAGCTATTGAAGAAACCAGCGAATCTGGTGTTAAGGTAGCAACCGGAGAGGTAGGGAGTATTGCTTGTGGTGATGCTCTGCGACTACACCTTAAAGTTGAGGTCGAATCTGATAAAATATTAGATGCTCGCTTTCAAACCTTTGGCTGCACTAGTGCGATCGCCTCTTCGAGTGCTTTAACTGAAATGGTCAAGGGTTTAACCCTGGATGAAGCTTTGAAAATCTCTAATAAAGAGATTGCAGATTACCTCGGTGGCTTACCAGAAGCCAAGATGCACTGTTCTGTCATGGGACAAGAAGCTTTAGAAGCGGCTATTTATAACTATCGAGGTATAGCCCTCCCTACCCATGATGACGATGAAGAAGGTGCATTGATTTGTAGCTGCTTTGGGATTACTGAAGCCAAAATTCGCCGTGTGATTGTAGAAAATCATCTTACGGAAGCCGAACAAGTAACAAATTATGTAAAAGCTGGTGGCGGATGCGGTTCCTGTTTAGCGAGTATTGATGATATTATAAGAGATGTAAAGGAGAAACAAGCCGCCGCAACCGTTGCAAGTAAACAGAAAGTCCCAGTTGCCAACTCTCCCCAGCCATCATCAAAACCTTTAACCAATGTGCAAAGGATTGCACTCATCCAAAAAGTTCTCGATGAAGAAGTTAGACCCGTACTGATTGCTGATGGTGGAGATGTTGAACTTTACGACCTAGAAGGCGATAAAGTCAAGGTACTACTCCAAGGTGCTTGTGGTTCTTGTCCTAGCAGTACAGCTACTCTCAAGATTGCTATTGAAGCTAGGTTAAAAGAACGTGTGAGCCAAAACTTGGTAGTAGAGGCGGTGGAACCATAACTCTCAGACTTAGATACAGCAGAAATACCACTTCTTAATCATGGAGAGCAACAGCAAGTAGGATGTGAAACAGATAGATATCGCCACATCAATTGATTCCTACTCACAACGTACAGCAACAGCAAATAGGTGGAAGTATTTTACACCTGATTGCCCATGGCATTATCCAACTCGCAGCACAAGGAACAGGATATGACTACATTGTACGAGAAAATTGGTGGACAGCCAACACTTGAGAAAGTAGTTGATGCTTTTCACAACAGCATTATGGCAGATAGTAGCCTCAAAGGCTTCTTTGCTAAAACCGATATGGCGAAACAACGCGCCCATCAAATTGCTTTCTTCTCTCAAATTCTCGAAGGTCCAAAGCAATACTCTGGCCGTCCCATGGACAAAACCCACTCAGGGATGAAGCTCAGTGAGCAACACTTTGAAGCTGTGAGCAAGCACCTGACTGCAGCCATGACCGCTAGTGGAGTATCCGCAGAAGACGCTAGCGCTGCAATGGCTAAAGTCTCTAGCCTCAAAGCCGCTATTTTGAATAAGTAAGAAATCTGCATTGATTGGCCTATCACTCCTTCACATCCTACTTGTTTTCCCTACCTATTCTAAAGTATGTAATTCCCCTGTCATTTGTCCAGGGAGACTGGACAACAATGACACGGCAAACTTAAACAAAAACTTAACCCCGAACTATTATGACACCAAAACCCTTTAATTATGCTGTGGAGCGATCGCCCCCGCGACGTTCTACAACACGCGCTCACTGCTGTAGCTCAACAGGCGTGAACGTCAACACACAGATCCACACTAACCAACAAATTGCAGGAGAAAAATCATCATGTCAGTTGACGAAAACATTAGACAGATAGCTTTCTACGGTAAAGGTGGTATTGGTAAATCTACCACTTCTCAAAACACCCTGGCGGCTATGGCAGAAATGGGTCAGCGCATCCTCATCGTTGGTTGTGACCCCAAAGCTGACTCCACCCGTTTGATGCTCCACAGTAAAGCTCAAACCACCGTTCTTCACTTGGCTGCTGAACGTGGTGCAGTGGAAGACTTGGAACTTGAAGAAGTAATGTTAACCGGTTTCCGTGGCGTTCGCTGCGTGGAATCTGGCGGTCCAGAACCCGGTGTAGGTTGTGCAGGTCGTGGTATTATCACCGCCATCAACTTCTTAGAAGAAAACGGCGCTTACCAAGACGTTGATTTCGTATCTTACGACGTATTGGGTGACGTTGTATGTGGTGGTTTTGCTATGCCTATCCGTGAAGGTAAAGCACAAGAAATCTACATCGTTACCTCCGGTGAAATGATGGCGATGTATGCTGCTAACAACATCGCTCGTGGTGTTCTTAAATATGCTCACACCGGCGGTGTGCGCTTAGGTGGTTTGATTTGTAACAGCCGTAAGGTTGACCGCGAAATCGAATTGATTGAAACTCTGGCTGCACGTTTGAACACCCAGATGATTCACTTCGTACCCCGCGACAACATCGTTCAACACGCTGAATTGCGTCGGATGACAGTTAACGAGTATGCACCTGACAGCAATCAAGCTAATGAATACCGTGAATTAGCTAGGAAGATCATCAACAACAAAAACCTCACCATCCCCACTCCTATCGAGATGGATGAATTAGAAGCACTGTTGATCGAGTTCGGTATTCTCGAAAGCGACGAAGAAGCAGAAAAACTGTTAGCAGCAGAGAAGACAGCAGCTAAGTAATAACACACAGGGAAAAAGGAAAAGGAAAGAATTATCTCTGACCTTTTACCTTTGACCTTACCCCCTATCCTTTAGGGGAATTCCATCTACCTTATCCCCAGATCCTTACTAACTTGAGAGGCTAAAATGACACCTCCAGAAAACAAGAAGATTGTCGAAGAAAGAAAAGAACTTATTAAAGAAGTTCTAGAAGCTTACCCTGATAAAGCTAAGAAAAAACGCGAAAAGCACTTAAACGTATTTGAAGAAGGTAAGAGCGATTGCGGTGTTAAGTCTAACATCAAATCTCTTCCTGGTGTAATGACCGCCCGTGGTTGTGCTTATGCAGGTTCTAAAGGTGTGGTTTGGGGTCCTATTAAGGACATGATCCACATCAGCCACGGTCCTGTAGGTTGCGGTTACTGGTCTTGGTCTGGTCGTCGTAACTACTACATTGGTACTACAGGTGTTGATACCTTTGGTACTATGCACTTTACCTCTGACTTCCAAGAACGGGATATCGTTTTCGGTGGTGACAAAAAACTACTGAAATTAATCCAAGAGTTGGAAGAATTATTCCCTCTCAACCGTGGTGTTTCTATTCAGTCTGAATGTCCCATCGGTCTAATTGGGGATGACATCGAAGCTGTAGCTAAGAAAGCAGCAAAAGAGATTGATAAGCCTGTTGTTCCTGTACGTTGCGAAGGTTTCCGCGGTGTTTCCCAGTCCTTGGGTCACCACATCGCTAACGACATGATTCGTGACTGGGTATTCCCCAGAGCTGACAAAGCTAAGGCTGACGGTACACTTAACTTTGAATCTACTCCCTATGACGTAGCCATTATCGGTGACTACAACATTGGTGGTGATGCTTGGGCTAGCCGCATCTTACTAGAAGAAATCGGCTTGCGTGTAGTTGCTCAATGGTCTGGTGATGGTACCATCAACGAAATGTTGATGACCCCCAACGTCAAGATGAACCTCATCCACTGTTACCGCTCGATGAACTACATCAGCCGTCACATGGAAGAGAAATATGGTATTCCCTGGTTAGAATACAACTTCTTCGGTCCTACCAAGATTGCTGAATCCTTACGGGAAATTGCCTCTAAGTTTGACGCCAAGATCCAAGAAAACGCTGAGAAGGTGATCGCTAAGTATCAGCCTACCATGGATGCGATCGTTAACAAGTATCGCCCCCGTTTGGAAGGTAAGACTGTCGCCATGATGGTTGGTGGTCTGCGTCCTCGCCACGTTGTCCCAGCTTTCCAAGACTTGGGTATGAAAATGATTGGTACTGGTTATGAGTTCGCTCATAACGACGACTACAAACGTACCACTCACTACATCGAAAATGGCACCATCGTTTACGATGACGTCACCGCTTACGAGTTTGAAGAGTTTGTTAAGGCTCTTAAACCAGACTTAATTGCTTCCGGTGTGAAAGAGAAGTACGTCTTCCAAAAGATGGGTCTACCTTTCCGTCAAATGCACTCTTGGGATTACTCCGGTCCTTATCACGGTTATGATGGCTTCGCTATCTTCGCTCGCGATATGGATTTGGCACTCAATAGCCCAACCTGGGGACTAATTGGCGCTCCCTGGAGCAAAAAGGCTGACGCTAAAGCTAAAGCCAAAGCTACCGCCTAAATCAGTGGAAAAGGGATAAATAGGGATGGCCTGGGGTTTTAGCCCCAGGGGAGGAGTTGGGAATTCAAAGTTCAAAATTCAAAAGTTAAAAGTTAATTTTGATTTTTGCATTCTGAATTTTGAGTGACATTCCCACCCCCACCCTATAAAATTCCCCCCCAAATTTCCCAACTACTAACGAATCATGTAAGCTTGGAGAACCAGCAAATGCCTCAGAATCCAGATAAAATTCAAGACCACGTTGAGTTATTCCACCAACCAGAGTACAAACAACTCTTCCAAAACAAGAAGGAATTTGAAAACGGTCACAGCCCCGAAGAAATCGAACGGGTTGCAGAATGGACCAAGGGTTGGGAATATCGCGAAAAGAACTTTGCTCGTGAAGCATTAACCATCAACCCTGCTAAAGGTTGCCAACCTTTAGGTGCAATTTTTGCTGCTGTGGGTTTTGAAGGTACTCTACCCTTTGTACAAGGTTCTCAAGGTTGCGTTGCATACTTCCGTACCCACTTAACCCGTCACTACAAAGAACCATTCTCTGGTGTGTCTTCTTCCATGACTGAAGACGCAGCGGTATTCGGTGGTATGCAGAACATGATTGATGGGTTGGCTAACTCTTACCAACTCTACAAGCCCAAGATGATTGCTGTTTGCACCACCTGTATGGCTGAGGTTATTGGTGATGACTTACAAGCTTTCATCAACAACGCTAAGGATGCTGGTTCAGTTCCTAAGAATTTCCCAGTCCCTTATGCTCACACACCTAGCTTTGTTGGTTCCCACATCACTGGTTACGACAACATGATGAAGGGTATTCTTTCTAACCTGACCGCAGGTCAGAAGAAAGCCACCAGCAATGGCAAAATCAACTTTATCCCAGGTTTTGACACCTACGTCGGCAACAACCGTGAAATCAAGCGTATTGCAGGTTTATTCGGTTTTGACTACACCATTCTAGCTGATAACAGTGACTACCTGGATTCACCCAACACAGGTGAATTCGATATGTATCCCGGTGGTACTAAGTTGGAAGATGCCGCAGACTCCATCAACGCTAAGGCTACAGTGTTTCTGCAAGCGCACTCCACAGTTAAGACCCGTGAGTACATTGAAAAAGAATGGAAGCAAGAAGTTGTAGTTTCCCGTCCTTGGGGTATTAAGGCTACTGACGAGTTCTTGATGAAACTCAGTGAATTGAGCGGTAAGCCCATTCCTGAAGAGTTGGAAATCGAACGCGGTCGCGCAGTTGATGCTATGACCGACTCCCACGCTTGGATTCACGGTAAGCGCTTCGCTATCTACGGTGAGCCAGACTTGGTATACAGCGTAGTTGGTTTCATGTTAGAAATGGGTGCTGAACCTGTGCATATCTTGGTTCACAACTCCAATGATGTGTTTGAAAAAGAACTTCAAGCTCTACTAGATTCTAGTCCTTTTGGTCAAGGCGCAACCATCTGGGGTGGTAAAGACCTATGGCATATGCGTTCTTTACTGTTCACTGAACCTGTAGACTTGCTGATTGGTAACTCCTATGGTAAGTACCTGTGGCGTGATTGTAAGGTTCCCCTGGTAAGAATTGGTTATCCCATCATGGATCGCCACCACTTACACCGCTACAGCACCATTGGCTATCAAGGTGTGATCAACTTGCTCAACTGGATTGTCAATACAATCTTTGAAGAAATCGATCGCAACACCAACATTCCTTCTAAAACAGATATTTCTTACGACTTAATTCGCTAAGAATTGCAGAGTGCTAATCAAGGGTAAGGAAGGGGAGTAAGGGCTAGGGGCAAAAAGGATGATATTCATGCCCAATGCCCCTAGATCCCTACTTACCTTTTTCTAGCAAATTCAATCTTTACTGGAGGTATTAATTATGGAAACTATACATCATACTCACTCTGATCATCATTACCATCCACCTAACTCTCAAAAATCTGGTTGGTTTCAGAAAATTTTCAATCCTCTGCGTGGTTTACTAGATGGGATTGAAGTGAGAAATTATCATCTGGCTCATCTAATTTGCCGGGTCATTCCTTGCTGTTGTCCTTTTGAGCGCAATGTTAATTTATTTGGTCGGAGTTTCCATATTCCGCCTTTGTGTAAACTCAATCCTGTATATGATGAGTTGGTGGGTATGCGTTTTCGTGCCTTATCTTTTCTGGCTGATGAATGTGGGGAAGATGTCACGAAGTATATTTGTTAGGCAGTGATATTGATTTTTTAATGCTCTTGCAAAAGTACATTTTATGATAATTAGTCCACAGATGAACACAGATGAACATTAATCTAGGTTATCTGGTTTGTATGTGGTCAACAGAGGAGTTTTGCAAGCAGTGTATTACTTAATATTTAACACGTCGATCCAGCAAGAGAAGAGACATGAAAAGTACCCAAGGCAAAATTAATGAGCTGCTGAGTGAGTCGGGATGTGAACACAATCAGCACAAACAAGGTGAGAAGAAAAATAAGTCTTGTACCCAACAAGCCCAGCCGGGTGCGGCTCAAGGTGGTTGCGCTTTTGATGGTGCAATGATTGCTTTGGTGCCAATTACTGATGCGGCTCATTTGGTTCACGGCCCTATTGCTTGTGCTGGTAATTCTTGGGGTAGTCGTGGTAGTCTTTCCTCTGGCCCCCAACTCTACAAGATGGGTTTTACTACCGATTTGAGTGAAAATGATGTAATTTTCGGGGGTGAAAAGAAGCTCTATCAGGCGATTCTGCAACTTAAAGAACGCTACAATCCTGCAGCCATTTTTGTCTACGCTACTTGTGTCACTGCTTTGATTGGCGATGATATCGATGCTGTTTGCAAGGCTGCGGCTGAGAAAACTGGCACTCCTGTGATTCCTGTGATTGCTCCGGGGTTCATTGGCAGTAAGAACTTGGGTAACCGCTTTGGTGGTGAGGCTTTGCTGGAATATGTAGTTGGTACGGCAGAACCAGAAATAACTACCCCTTATGATATTAACTTGATCGGCGAGTATAATATCGCCGGGGAAATGTGGGGAGTCACACCACTGCTGGAAAAGTTAGGTATTCGTGTTTTATCTAAAATAACGGGGGATGCTCGCTATAACGAGGTTCGTTACGCCCACCGGGCCAGGCTCAATGTGATGATCTGTTCCCGTGCGTTGCTGAATATGGCTAGAAAGATGGAGGAACGTTACAACATTCCTTACATTGAGGAGTCTTTCTATGGCATTGATGATATGAATCGCTGTCTGCGAAATATTGCGGCACAATTGGGTGATGCTGATTTGCAGGAGCGCACGGAAAAGTTAATTGGTGAGGAAACTGCAGCTCTTGATGTGGCCTTGGCTCCCTATCGCGCTCGACTTAAAGGTAAGCGGGTTGTATTATATACCGGTGGTGTCAAGAGTTGGTCGATTATCTCCGCGGCTAAGGACTTGGGTATAGAAGTCGTTGCTACTAGTACTAGAAAAAGTACTGAGGAAGATAAAGCCCGGATCAAGAGGTTGATTGGTAATGATGGCATCATGATGGAGAAGGGTAACGCTAAGGAATTGTTAAAGCTGGTGAAGGACACCGGCGCTGATATGTTGATTGCCGGGGGTCGTAATCAATACACTGCTTTAAAAGCCCGGATTCCTTTCCTGGATATCAACCAAGAACGCCACCATCCCTATGCTGGTTATGTGGGTATGGTGGAGATGGCACGGGAATTATATGAGGCTCTGTATAGCCCTATTTGGGAACAAATACGTAAACCCGCCCCTTGGGAAGAGTCTGAGGGATAAGGGGAAGGATTGTCAGTTCATGACCAACGAATAAGTATAAATGCAATGGCGATTGTTAATCTTCCTAATAAACCACTTACAGTTAATCCCCTGAAACAAAGCCAAGCTTTGGGTGCATCTTTAGCTTTTTTGGGCTTGAAGGGGATGATTCCTTTATTTCACGGTTCCCAAGGTTGTACTGCCTTCGCTAAAGTTGTGCTTGTACGGCATTTTCGGGAAGCTATTCCCCTGGCTACTACAGCCATGACGGAAGTTACTACTATCTTGGGTGGTGAGGAGAATGTGGAACAAGCAATTCTCACTTTGGTGGAGAAGGTCAGTCCCGAAATTATTGGTTTATGTAGTACAGGACTGACGGAAACCAGAGGAGATGAGCTAGAGCGGTTTCTCAAGGAAATCCGCGATCGCCATCAGTCCCTAAATTATCTGCCTATTGTATATGCTACTACCCCAGACTTTAAGGGGGCGTTGCAAGATGGGTTTGGGGCGGCTGTGGAAAGTATAGTCAGGGAAATCCCCCAAGCTGGTGGGGTCAGAACTGAACAAGTGACTATTTTGGCAGGTTCTGCGTTTACACCGGGGGATATACAGGAAATTAAAGAGATGGTCACAGCCTTTGGCTTAGTGCCAATCTTTGTTCCTGACCTGGGGGCTTCTCTTGATGGTCATTTAGAGGATGATTATACTGCTATTACAGCTAGTGGTACTACCTTAAAACAACTAAGAGATGTAGGTAGTTCAGCCTTTACCATCGCTTTGGGCGAGAGTATGCGACCGGCGGCTAAAATCCTGGAGGAGCGGTTTAATATCCCCTATGAGGTGTTTAGTGAACTGACGGGATTAGAACCGGTAGATGAGTTCCTGCAAGCATTATCTATTCTCAGTAGCAATCCAGTACCGGAAAAATACCGCCGTCAACGTCGCCAGTTACAAGATGCGATGTTAGATGCTCATTTTTACTTTAGTGCCAAGCGGGTTTCCTTGGCTCTAGAACCAGATTTGTTATGGTCAATGGTTAACTTTTTGCAGTCCATGGGAAGTCAAATTCATGGGGCGGTGACTACGACGCGATCGCCGCTGTTGGAAAAACTCCCGGTAAAAAGTGTTACCATCGGCGATTTAGATGATTTTGAGCAATTAGCCCTTGGGTCTGATTTATTGATTGGTAACTCTAATCTAGGTGCGATCGCAAAACGGCTCTCAGTTCCCCTGTATCGTCTAGGTATTCCCATTTACGACCGTTTGGGTAATGGATACTTTACTAAAGTTGGTTACCGAGGCACCATAGAGTTGTTATTTGGCATTGGTAATCTATTTTTAGAGGCTGAAGAACAGAGAGTCAAACACTTATGGAACTTAGGGAATGGGGATTAACAATTAATTGATTGTCAATCCCCCATACCCAACACCCAATACCCGATCCTTAATTCACACAAAAAGAGAATGAAAATAGCCTTTACCACCAGTGACCGAGTTCATATTAATGCTCACTTTGGGTGGGCTAGAGAAATTGATGTTTATGAAATCTCTGATGAGGGATATCAATTTCTGGAAACTCTAAAATTTGAGGGTGATCTCAAAGAAGATGGTAACGAGGATAAAATCACCCCTAAACTAGATGCTTTAGTCGATTGTACCATCGTTTATGTTGCTGCCATTGGTGGTAGTGCCGCAGCCCGTTTAATTAAGAAAGGCGTCACCCCAGTCAAAGCCAAATCAGAAACAGAAGAAATTAGTGAAGTTCTCACAAAACTAGTAAAAACCCTCAAAGGTAATCCTCCCCCTTGGTTGCGTAAAGCATTGAAACAAACCACTCCTAACTTTGCAGATTAACTTGAAGTTTAAGCCACGGTATGAGTACAAATAATAGTGTAAACGGCAGCACCAATACAGTAGTCTTGAACTCGCCTTTTCTCAAGACATTAGTCCAACAAATTCGCGGACAAGATACTTATGGGGTTTATCGTAACTGGTCAGATGAATTAATACTCAAACCCTTTGTAGTTACCAAACAAAAGAAACGGGAAATTTCTCTAGAAGGTGAAGTTGATCCGATTACTCAAGCTCGGATTATGGCATTTTTCCGCGCTGTAGCCGCTGGTATAGAACAGGAAACAGGCCTAATTTCTCAGGTAGTGCTTGACTTAAGTCATGAAGGATTTGGCTGGGCGCTGGTTTTCTCTGGTCGTCTTTTGCTCACTAAAAAAACCTTGCGTGACGCTCACAGATTTGGTTTTGATTCCCTGGAGAAGTTAGCCCAAGAGGGAGATACTTATGTGCAAAAAGGCATTGAATTAGGCAAAAGATTCGCCGAGGTAGGGAACCTTTAAAACAGCCGGAGAAATGACATTAACTTTGTGTCTTTGGGAGTATCCCAAAGACAACAAAGGTGTTTATTGGGATGTTTCTGCTGTGTTGATCATCAGGAGTACTAGTGAGCAAAACAAGTATTGAAGAACTGAAAACTCAAATTAAGCGGCTGAATAGTAAAGCTGGTCAAATGAAGATGGATCTGCATGATTTAGCCGAAGGTTTGCCCACAGATTACAAAACACTTATGGATGTGGCGGCTGCGACTTATAAAATCTATGAACAGCTAGATCAGCTTAAGCAACAACTGAAAATTATGGAGAATTCTCAATGAGTGCAACTATGAATGAATTCAAAAAGCTGGTAGATGCAGAGGAATTTTTTGATTTTTTTAATTTGCCCTACGACCAAGAAATTGTCAATGTAAATCGGTTACATATTTTGAAGAAATTTTCGCAATATATGGCGGAAGTTGATGATAATTCTGCTGATTTGAATACAGAAGAAAGACTTCATCAATATTCTTTGGCTTTGCAAAAAGCTTATGATGTTTTCCTGGAATCAACACCCCATGAACAAAAGCTGTTCAAGGTGTTTAATGAGAAACCAAAGAATGTAGTTACGCTGACAGAAATCACTTCTGATTAGGAGGTAAAAAGTGATCAACCTAACGCCTACCGAGTTGGAACGCTATAGTCGCCAAATGATGCTCCCAAATTTTGGCGAACTAGCTCAAAAACGCCTGAAGTCTGCAACAGTTCTGGTGACGGGTGTGGGGGGATTAGGCGGTACGGCGGCGCTTTACCTAGCAGTAGCGGGCGTTGGGCGGCTAATCCTAGTCCGGGGTGGTGACTTGCGCTTGGATGATATGAATCGTCAGATTTTAATGACTGATGATTGGGTAGGTAAACCAAGGGTGTTCAAGGCTAAAGAAACTCTCGAAGCAATTAATCCTGAGATCCAGGTGGAAGTAGTTCATGATTACATCACCCCGGACAATGTGGACTCTTTAGTACAATCGGCTGATATGGCCCTGGATTGCGCCCACAATTTTACAGAACGCAATTTGCTGAATGAATCTTGTGTACGCTGGCGTAAACCGATGGTGGAAGCAGCAATGGACGGGATGGAGGCTTACTTAACTACAATTATTCCAGGTGTAACTCCTTGTTTATCCTGTTTGTTTCCAGAAAAGCCGGAATGGGATAGACGGGCTTTTGCAGTTCTGGGCGCTGTCTCTGGGACTCTAGCTTGTCTGACAGCTTTGGAAGCCATTAAGCTGATTACTGGCTTTAGTCAACCCCTGTTATCGCAATTGCTGACTATTGACTTGAATCGCATGGAATTTGCCAAGCGCCGTTCTCAACGCGATCGCGCTTGTCCAGTATGTGGTAACACTGCGCCTTGGAGATATGGTCACTCCCCATCAATGGAAGCTACCAGCAATTGTACAAAGTAGTTTTTAGTCATAATTGACACAAATCCCCACACTAGAAATCGGCAGGAAAGGTAATGGCTGTTAGCTTAACAGAAAAAGCAGAATTTCGTCTGCGGGCATTTTTACGAAGTTCAGCCTCTGATCATAACGACACTAAAAAAGGTATCCGTGTATCTGTGCAAAATGGTGGTTGCAGTGGCTATGAATATGGTCTTGAGATCACCAGTAAACCAAAACCAGATGACTTGGTAATTCAGCAGGGGAATGTGCTGATTTATGTTGATGCCAAAAGTGCGCCGTTATTAGACGGGGTGATCATCGACTTTGTAGAAGGGGTAATGGAAAGTGGCTTTAAGTTCACTAACCCCCATGCAAGTGATACCTGCGGTTGCGGAAAATCCTTCAAAACAGATGATGGCACACCTACCGGTATACCTTGCAAATAAGATTGGGAATTCAAACCCATCAATGTGGTGTTGTTTTCCGCGCTGCTACTTTGCACAGTCCACTAAATAAACTTCGACAGATAAATCTATCTGAGCGTCTAAATTTTGAGGAGAATCGGAAAATGGCTACTTACCAAGTGAGATTAATCAACAAAAAAGAAGGCCTGGACACCACAATTGAAGTGGATGAGGATACTAACATTGTTGACGCTGCAGAAGAAAATGGTATTGAATTACCTTTCTCTTGTCACTCAGGTTCTTGCTCAAGTTGTGTAGGAAAAGTTGTAGAAGGTGAAATTGATCAATCTGATCAAAACTTCTTAGATGATGAGCAAGTATCTAAAGGATTTGCTTTACTTTGCGTCACCTATCCCCGCTCTAACTGCACAATTAAGACCCACCAGGAAGCATATCTTGTATAGAATATTGCTTAAACCGCTACTATCAGCAATATTTGCTTACAGCAGTTAATCTGTGGTTGATAATCTTTTGATGTACTACACTCACTTGCAAACTGCTATCAAGATGAAGGATGAAGTATATCCTTCATCTTTTTTTAATACAGATTTTTGCGTCAGGGCGTAGGTACTGCTGGAATACGGGCTAAAATTCCCTTCTTGAGAGGTTCGGGACGTTCACCCCAGGGTAACAAACCTTGTGGGTGTGCATAATATTTACCAGCACACTGGAATACACCATCTACTTCTGGGGGTGATAACTCAGGAGAAAGATCGCCGAAAAGATAAGTATATTTATCATGTGAAGCAAAGGACACAACACAAGAGCGATCGCAAGCGCTCATACATTCTACACCTTGAATCCTAAACTCTGTGTTCAATTCCCAATGGGGATAATGTGCTTCTAAGTGCTTGAGAAGTATTTCTCCGCCACTTTCACCTACACGTTTACCGCCTTCCCACTTACTCCCACAGGTTGTACAAACAAATATTGTATGTTGTGCCTTCATCTATACCTCGTAGATTGTAGCTAAATTTACTTTTATATCGTCGGGTATTCTGACTTACGCAATTTTAAATTTTAAATTTGGTGTTTTTGGTGTTTTATATCTCAAACTAAAAATCTAAAATCGGTTTACAGTTGCGGGACAGCGCCGGAATTACACCGAACTTTCCCCGTTACGTCTAATAGTTAATTTCTACTAGAGCCGAATATATAGAAATTTAGCACATTCTCGTCTTGATTACATATTCCATGACAAAGTTGATAATAACTCCCATACTTTCACGCCATAGAGGGCATAAATAAAAACTGTACTCACAAGTGGTTAATCAAGAAAATATCTAGTTTTTGATATTGACAAACTTAGCTGTAGCTTGAGTTGCATTTTCATGTTTTTTTCAGGTAATGATGGTACTAATGTATGGGGATCTTTATAAATGATTCATAATTGAAACTTATCAAAGTGATAATATATAAATAAGCTAAATTGTTGCTAGTGAACTTAAATATTTATCCTTGAGTAGTGGTGCGGCTACAAGTTAAGGAGAAACTCAGATAAACGCAACAAAAAATAACTAGATTCTGCGTAGATATTTGTCGGAATTTTTTCTATTTGGCTATAAATTGCTAAGGATCAGTTATGAATCAGATCAAGAAGCAAAAATTGAGCGAAGTTACCCAGCGATGGCTGATAGCAAATGGTTATAATCCTTATAACCTCAATCAGCAGGGTGAAAATGGCGACACAGCTTTGATAAAAGCTACTAGAGAAGGAGTTTATGCAGTAGTTAAAGAGCTAATTGAGTTAGGGGTGAATATTAATGCTAAAAACTATGATCGCAATAATGCTTTATGGTTTGCTTGTTTTGGTAACCATTATGAGTTAATTAGCTTGCTCCTCGCTGCAGAAATTGATATTAACAACCAGAATGATAATGGTGCCACTGTTTTAATGTATGCAGCATCAGCAGGGAAGACAGGGGTGGCTAAATTACTTCTCCAACACAAACCTAACTTAAATTTAAGGAACTTCGATGATTATAGGGCTGTAGATTGTGCTAGTAATATGGAGATATTAAGGTTACTCAAAAATGCCGAAAGGTCATAATTTTCCGATAAGTTACCACCATAGTAGTAAGCATTTTTATTTATCTGTACAGGTGCATCCAAATTATGTATATTCTTCTTTTAGTCCTAATTGATTTAC
Source organism: Anabaenopsis elenkinii CCIBt3563 (assembly GCF_015245355.1). GTDB lineage: Bacteria > Cyanobacteriota > Cyanobacteriia > Cyanobacteriales > Nostocaceae > Anabaenopsis > Anabaenopsis elenkinii. The sequence continues at coordinate 3,895,141 of NZ_CP063311.1, forward strand.
AGTTTACTGCAAATTTTACCGCCGGGTGAAATTAAATCTCAATCATCCCGTGCATTAGTTGATCTGGTTAACTAGTGCATTTACCGGGGAGAGGGTATATGAAGATGTCCCTGATTATCTAAGAGGATGTTTGGAAAGTATTAAACAGGTAATTTTTATATTAGGGAACAGGGAACAGGGAACAGGGAACAGGGAGCAGGGAGCAGGAAGCAGGGAGCAGGAAGCAGGGAATGGGGGACACTCCGAAACAATAAAATCCAGTCCCCTCCCCTTACAAGGCTATCCATTACCCACATCTTTCTTAACAATTAGACAAAAGACTTAACATCAGAGTGAAAGCCTTGATGGCTATAGTTTTGAAAGAGAAGACTGGGTAATGGCATCATGGAAAAGTGGGCAGCGAAAGAATTGGCACAGGTAAACTTAGGGGATGCACGTCGAAACAAGCGGTTAATCAGGATAGTAGAAGATTTGGCAGCACAACCAGATAGTAGTGTACCACTTGCTTGTGGAAATATAGCAGCAACAAAGGCAACATATAATTTTTGGAAATCACCACATTTTCAAGCAGGTGATATTCGTGCTGCCCACACATCCAGCACCATAGAAAGAATCAAAAAACATGAGATAGTATTGGCAATACAAGATACAACAAACATAGATTTAACATCGCACCCAGCCACAAAAGGAGTAGGTTATCTTGACCACAGAAAATCATCAGGATTAAAAGTACATTCAACACTTGCAGCCACAAGTAATGGAGTACCGTTAGGAATTATTGAGCAGCAAGTATGGGCAAGAGAACAAGAGAATTTAGGTATTGCTAAAAAACGTCGTCAACGAGAGACAAAAGAAAAAGAAAGTCAACGTTGGTTGGATGGGTTGCAGACTACACAAAATTTGATTCCCTCAGAAATTGAAGTAGTAACAATAGGTGACTCAGAGGCGGATATATTTGACCTTTTTAACCAGCAACGTCGAGAAAAATCACACTTACTAATTCGTGGGACTCATAATCGTAAAGTAGACCATTGTGGCAAATATCTACATCTTGCCATTCGTCAAATCGAAGCATCTGGAACAGTGACTGTAGAAGTAAAACGCTCTCCAGAACATAGTTCCAGACAGGCGAGACTGACAATTAGGTTCACGAGTTTTGATATTCAAGTACCATTACACCATATTGGACGTTTACAGCTAAAACCTGTCAGGTTACAAGTAATTTTGGCAGAAGAGGAAAATCCACCTCCAGGAACAAATCCCATTAGTTGGTTATTAATTACTAGCTTAGAAATTAACAGTCTAGAAGATGCTGCATGTTGTGTTCAATGGTACACTTACCGTTGGTTGATAGAACGTTATCATTACACATTAAAAAGTGGCTGTGGCATCGAGAAATTACAACTGGAAACTGCTGACCGAATTCACATGGCACTAGCCACTTATACTATTGTCGCTTGGCGATTGTTATGGCTTACTTATCAAGCACGAGTTCATCCTGATTTACCTTGTGATGTTGTTTTGGAAAACAGTGAATGGCAGTCCTTATGTGCCACTATCAACAAAAATCCTATTCCTCCAGACCACCCACCTTCTTTGCATGATGCTGTGCGAATGATTGCCACTCTTGGTGGTTTTTTGGGTCGCAAAGGTGATGGTGAACCGGGTGTGAAAACCATTTGGCGTGGGCTACGACGCTTACACGATATTGCTGCTACTTGGCAATTACTTCACTCCGATTCCCCATCTTATCTTGACATTTAGCGATCGCCTATGGCGGAGGGTAGCCCCTCGCCCCTGTATTCAAAAACTCAATCACCTGTTGGGTCTTCTCAATATCCATACTTATTCTTTTTTGTCAATCCTCCCCACTATGCACATCTCTACAACCTTTATTGTGTTTGCCTTCCAGCAATGTTAAGAAAGATGTGGGTAATGGATAGCCTTACAAGGGGAGGGTTAGGGTGGGGTGAAACAATAGTTGATACACTAATCATGACTTATCAAACATCCTCTAAGGGTAAATCCTTGAGCAAGGGGCTTTATATCCTAGGGAGGTTGATGTACAAATTGCTGGGATGTTGGGAATGCTAAAAGTTGAGAATAATTCTCTAACTCCTATTGATGAACTAATTCTAAGGAAGTAGAAAATTATATTATACCAGGAAAAAGTATCAAGGGATGCATTTTTTTTATTAGTTGTGTTTATTATAGGTCTAGTTGGAAATATCAGGATAGGAGCCTAAGATATTGCTTTTTAGATAGCGATCATCATTTAGGTGCGATCGCGCGATCGCTTGGGTGGCGAAACCATAGCGCGTTACCAAAGGTAATCGCAGCATTAGCTGATCTCCATAACCAAGATATACAACTGATTTTTGACTGTGATCAACTTGCTCTCGATCCGGTGTTAGACTTTGAAAATTGAGAGTTTATCACTGCTGGGGTAATCTCAGTCCAGATGGAAGACAAGTCAATTATAGCTTTGCAAGTGAAAGTTCCTTTTGTCTGCGGTACAGACTATTTTGCAGCTAATCATTTATTGAAGATAGCTATCAAGCAACGGCTTTACAGCAGATTCCAGTACAGCAATTACTACAGCTAAAGTTTCATGTTGACAGAGATAAATTTTATCATACTGTGTGGAATAAACCTTCAGTGATAGGTTTCCGGAAACTGTTTATTGCTCAAGAAGATTATCTATATCTCTGGCCACAAATCGCACAACCAATACCAACAGAGCATTTTTTGAGAAAGTCGAAATTGACTCTGTTGTACATCGAGTAGAGGGGATATTACCTGGATTATATCAAGGTACATATTTGCTCACAGCAGTTGATTTCAGATAACAGACCGGTTACTAATGCGTCAATCAGGCGATTCATTACCAGAGGTGGCGTTGTAACTTGGCTTTTAGTATCTGAATAGACAAATTATCAAATAGCTATGGAATTAACGGGTTTCGTTGGTCCACAGAATTGGTTGTCGTGGGATTGGTTCTTTTTATGATGAAGAAACTCAAGATTTCCTCTATGGAATGGCTATTGGCAAATAACTAGGATTATAATCAGCAGATGGCTAAGAATAATTTCTATTTTGATAGTGATGACTCTCATCCTATGCAGCCGACATCGGCAGATATTATACTACGGCAACAATTAGAGTATTCTATTAGTAGGTATTTTTATCAACAGTGCGATCGCACGATTCAAAATCTACTCTCTAATTGTCGCTGGTATGTCACCACCCGCGCTAATGCGATGACACTAGTAATTGAATGTCCAGATCAAGTTACTAACTGGCGGGTTTTACAAAAAATTGTCCCCATGGGAACATTACTTCACTCCATTATCACCAGTGCTAAAATTCGGGTTTGTCCCCCCGATAGTCAGGGTATACCTTTTGAAATGAGGGTAGATGAACTTGCGGTTTATCGTGATTGGGCGTAATTAGTGATTCAATTTACTGACTAATTGTTGAAAAACTAAATCAGCAGAATTTCGCACCACGGGACTTAGTTCTAGTCCTAAATTAAGATTGGCAGCTTCAATCAGGTAAACTGTTACTTGTTGGGGAAAGTCTTGATTAAAGATTTTCCTCCCAGCTGCTAAAGCATGATCCCAGCGAAAATCATGTAAGTTATAACTAGGTTCTGGTAATGCTTCTAGTTCTTGTCCAGGGACTTGAAATACAGCGCCTGGTTCTGAACCTGTAGAACTAGCATCAATGATTATTAATTCTTCACTACCTCTAGCTTGAAACATTACTTCCATCCCAGCGGTTCCACAGTCATATACTTGCACATGGGGATGGGGATTTTGGGCTAGATATTGTTGTAGGCGTTGAGCAATAATTACCCCTACAGCGTCGTCACTGCGGTTGAGGTTACCGCAACCGATAATAGTTAACAAGTTTGTTTTAATTAGGTAATCATTGGTGGATAAATCAGAGGTTTTGACTGCTAGAAAAAACCTCTGACTAATCATTTAGGGAAAATACTAAAACTTCACATCATATTTTTTGGCAATTTCCATAAATTTTTCACACTGCTTTTGTGATGCGTCAGTTAAGATCATTTCGGCTTGTTCTGGAGTATTGCCATCTTTAGGAATTAAATACTTGACATAAAGTGCTATAAAATCGGCTATAACTGCCAATCCAGATAACCCATGTTCGTCAGCTTCTTTCCCAGCGATCGCAGCTACTAAACCAGCTTTAATCGGGTCTGGTTTCACCTTCATAAACTGGTCAATCAGCTTGGGAATGTACTCTGTGGGTGGCAAGTTATTTAACTTACTTTGGTCTGGAGTAAAATTACATTCGGCGGCTTTTGCTTGCTCTAAAACACACCATTCTATGAATTCTTGTAGTGCTGCTTCAGGGAGGCGAGGGAGATATCTATGTAGCGGTATATCAGACACAGGCTTACCGTGTAAATTGATTTTTTTTGAGGTGCATCATAGCTAGCCTAACCCATTACCGCTATTACTTTTAGTATGTTAAGCTACGATATGTTCAGAATAGGCATTGTTGAGAAATTGGATTATAATCGTAATAAATAACAGGTAGTGTTTATGGTAACATCCTCCCTAGTTAGTCAAACCACATCACCCCCAGGGATAGTTATCACTTGGGAACCATTACCGCAGGACTTTGACCTAGAGGATGAACCGGTGGATAATACAGGACAGCCACTATTAGCAGGTGCATTAAGAGAAAGTTTAGAAATTGCTGGTTTTATCCAACCACAAATCTTAATCGCGGCTAACTTTGGGCTATGTGCTACCCTAGATGGACAGTTTATTGCTAAAGCCCCGGATTGGTTATATGTACCGGGAGTTAAGGAAATATTACCAGATAGGAAAAGCTATACACCCCACTTAGAGGGAGATATTCCCGCCATAGTCATGGAGTTTCTTTCAGATAAAGAGGGGGGGGAATATTCAGTCAAACGTACATACCCACCCGGTAAATGGTTTTTTTATGAACAAATTTTACAAGTTCCAGTGTATGTAATTTTTGAGCCAGAGGGAGGACTATTAGAATATTATCAGTTAGAAAATGGGCGGTATGAGTTAAAGTCAGCGGATGAAAATGGCCGCCACTGGGTAGAGAGTATGGGGCTATTTTTGGGAACATGGCGGGGAGACAAGGAAGGGCGCAGTGGTTATTGGTTGAGATGGTGGGATAATCAGGGTAATTTGTTACCCTGGGCGGTAGAGAAGATTTTACAAGAACGCCAACGCGCAGAACAGGAACGCCAACGCGCAGAACAAGAACGCCAAGAAAAGGAAAAACTCAGAGCCTATTTACAATCCCGGGGAATTGATCCTGATATCTTGTAGGTGGGTCAAATAATACATTGATAGCAACAATTAACAACTTGCTGCTACCAAGACATCAAAGTATACTTAAGCAGTACGAAAACGTGCCAACTCTGCGCCAGTTTTCGCATCGTGAGCGTGAACAGTACACACTAAACAAGAATCAAAAGATCGCGCCACGTGACCAACCTCCACCGGGTCCGTAGAATCTTCTATGGGTGTCCCGATTAAAGCTTCTTCAATGGGGCCGAGTTTACCTTCACCGTCACGGGGGCCAATATTCCAAGTACCAGGAGTAATTACTTGGTAATTTTTAATTTTACCGTTCTCTACCTCCACCCAGTGAGACAAAGCACCCCGCGCTGCTTCGGTTGCGCCCCAACCCTGGCCATCCTTTTCTGTAGGTTTAATATACCAAGGGTCATTTAATTGAAACTCCCGTAAGCAGTGTTCAGCTTGGCGATATAACTTGACAATCTCATGCAATCGTCCTAACTGGCGTACGTGAACACTAGCACCACCCATGTGCTTAAAGACATCTAGAATAAATCCGTCATGGTGTTGCCAAGATTCGCCGTGATTACCACCAGCTACTAACTGCCGGGCTAGGGGTCCAGCTTCTAAGCGTCCGAAATCTTGGTGACGTACAGCACTAGCCCAAGAGTAAGCATTGTCAAAATCTTTGCTATTATTAACAGTGGGTTTAGTAGTGCGGTTGGTGGGGTGAATATCTGCGGTACCCTCATCGTACCAGGAATGAGTGGTATTTTCCCGGATTTGGGACTGCTCCATTAAAGTGTGAGTATCGCTGAAGCTGTCATATACACCACTTTTCATAATCATAGCAGCATTGCGCCCGGCAATGGTGGGCTTTTGGTATTTGTCTTCATGGGCTAAATATCCCCAAGTGACATATTTACCAACACCAGCGCCATATCTGTCAAGACCGATATCTAAACCCATGCGCCAATAAAAACCCAAGTCAGACTCACGATGATTCAGGTCTTCATCTAGCCAGGCCATAAAATCATCATAGGTGCGGATTTGTTCATAGCGTTCTAGGGAACAACCCAACCATACAGGCTCTAACCAATTGGTGCGGAAGTATTCCAGGATTGCCCAAGCGCGGGTAATATCGGTGAGGGTGGGGGCGCACATCACACCACCAGGAACCATGTAACTAGAATGTGGCCATTGACCACCGAATAAAGCGTATATTTCTACGGGTTTGCCGGAAATTGTGACACCAATTTCGTAAGATTTACCTGTGAAGGCTGCAAAGCGGCGACAAGCTTCTTCATAAAAGCGACTACGACGGTAATTTTTATTAGTGAGGTCAATGGCAAACAATCCATAAAAATATCTAGGTATACTTTGCATTGTTTCCACAATTTGACCCAAATTTCTGGCCAATATGGCATTGCGAGGCACTTCTGTACCCCAAAGTGTATCTAATGCCCAAGATGCACTGGTGAGATGGGAACCACCGCAGATACCGCAGATGCGGGGTGTGACAATTAATCCGGCTTGGGGGTCTTTGCCGCGTAAGATAATTTCAAAGCCGCGAAACAGTTCGGCGTGTGTCCAGGCGTTCACTACCCGCCCATTTTCAATATCAACGCGCACATCTAAATCCCCCTCAACTCTACCAACGGGGGAAATATCTAATGTTTTAATTGCCATTCTCCTCTCCTGTAATTAATTAAGGAATGGGGTCTCTAGTCCCATTCCCTAAACTGTGAAAAAGTCTTCTTCTGCCCAAGCTGGGGCTGCATCTTTAGCGGCCATGGTCAAAACGGCGTAGTCTTTGGGTTTGACTCCGGGGGGTAGTTCTTTAGGAACTCCCATGATTGTTTGGGTTTTAAATACGGTTCCTGGTTGAAGGTCAAAGAAGGGAAATTCTGGTTCTGTACAACCTAAACAAGGCATACCGGCGCGAGTTTTGGAGGAAACACGGTTCCACAAAATGCGGTTACAGGATGAGTGGGTCATGGGACCACGACAGCCTAAATCATAAAATAGGCAACCTTTACGTTGACCAAATTCCCCTGTGGATGCTTTGTAAGCAAAGTGAACGTTACGGGTACAGCCTGTTTGAGTGTATGTGTTGAAGAAGGTTTGGGGACGATGTAATTCATCTAGGGCGATGTCGGTTATGCGTCCGGTGGCGATCGCCACTAATATCTGCGTAATCCAATCGGGATGGGCGGGACATCCGGGAATATTAATTACCGGTATTCCGGCTTTAGAAACAAAATCCTGACCTAAAAAGCCCCCTGGTTGACGCTTGAGAAATTGCAAGCCTGTTGATTCGCTGGGGTTGGGTGACATAGCTGGGATTCCTCCCCATGTGGCGCAGTCTCCCACTGCTACGATAAATTTAGCCGATTGGGATAGGTCGGTTAACCAGTCTTTCATGGGGCGATCGGCGAAACGGTTCCATTCCCCTGTACCATTGGGGGCATTTACAACGCTGCCTTCAAAGACTAAGATATCTAGGGGAATTTTGCCTAAGATACAATCCCAGAGGAGGGTTTGTAAATCGTTACCTAGTTCCAGTCCCAAGGAGGGATGCCAAAGTACCTTAATACCAAAGTCGGCAATTAAATCACAGACTGTCGGTTCTTCGGCGTTAAGAAATGACATGGTGTTACCTGAGCACGCACCACCTTGCAGCCATAGTACGTTAGTCATTAGCTAGACATTTTTGTATTGTTGATTATGCACTGATGGAGGTGATGAGACTTGTAGAGTATCACCTGTTTATCAATATTTATTATTATAATTTAATTTTTGAATTAATTATTTTTTCTTCATCAAAATGTAATAGATTATTGAAGTTAGCAGTCCTCAAATAGTCTTTAAATATTTCAGGTGTTTAAAGGTGATATTAATATTGGCAATTTCCCGGTTGATTTTGATCAACAGATTGCCTTATGGTAAAAGAATTGATTTGATCAATTTTCCACGTAGATTAATCAAATCTATACAAGGGTATGGGGAAAATGAGCGCCGATTTCATTTGAGTTGAGTACAGCGGTTAGGATGTTGACCCCAGAGGATTGATGATATTAATATGTGTACTTGCTTGACTTGAATAGTGCTATATTTCCTAGTTTGGATCGGGGAATCTCAAACCGCAGTCTACAGCACAATACCGTTGACTTAAAATAATTATCAGCTGAGTCTCACACACTGCAATCTTAGCTACTTAGATTTGATTTTGGGCTTAATTGCCAAGTGTTGATTTATGGGATTTTAAACCTGTGTAAATCTGCTGAGTTGATAAACCTACCCATTAATGGGCTTTGACCAAATCAAGGCAGTTATGAACCCCACTATTACAGATTCAGCAGTAAAAGCAGCGATCGCAGCTATTGGCTCGGAGTCAGCCACAGTAGCAGAAAAAATCCAGATGCTGATTGAAATGGCTCAAGGCTTTCATCAGCAACCCAAAACCGCCCAAGATTTACGCAATGCAATGGGTCTATATTACCGAGCCTATCAGATGTGTGGTGAGGAATACCCCCTATTGCAAGCCAGGGCTTTGGTGGGGATGGCAGGGACGTTACAAAGTATACCTAATGGCGGTTCTCAACTGCTGCTAGAAGCCAAAGCAAATTATGAGCAAGCTTTGCCAATTTTACAGCAATTAGCATTACCGGCAGAAGTGGCAGAGGCACAGATGAATCTGGGGCTGGTTTTGCAGTCGTTAGTACCATTCAATCTGGCACGGATGACGGACAGTATCCAAGCCTATCATCAGGCTTTGCAGGTGTTTACTTGGGACAATTACCCACAGGAATACGCAATTTTATACAATAATATTGCGATCGCCTATTTGTCCATGCCTATGGCATCACAACAAGAATACCTACGTCAGGGGTTAGCAGTACAATCCTTTGAAGTGGCATTACAGCACATTAACTTAATTGACCATCCTCGTGAATATGCCATGTTGCAAAACAATTTGGGTAATGCTTTGCAATATTTAGTCAGTTCCCATCCTCTAGATAATAACTTACGGGCGATCGCAGCTTATGACGAAGCCCTCAAAGTCCGTAACCCCAGAGACACCCCCCTAGAATACGCCAACACCATATCGAATAAAGCGAACGCCTTATTTAACTTACCCGATGACCTAGAAAAGCCAGAATTGGGGAATCCTCAAAACCTCTTACAAGCATATAATTACTATCAAGAAGCTTGGGCAATTTTCACCAAACATGAACAGCAAGAACAAGCAGAAATTGTCGCCCAAGCTATACAAGATATAGAAGCACAAATGCGCGTAACTATGGATTAGTTGGGAATTTACTTACACCTATCACCGAATCACTATGACAGAAATACTCTCGAACTTAGCAGATGGTAACTTGAACCTAACCACAGAATTTACCTGGATATTGATAGCTATCGCCTTATCAATGTTTAGCGGTGCAATTAGTGCCATGATATTAGCAGGAAAAGACATTGGCTATCAATTTTCAGCCACTTTAGGGGCATTATTTGCCCCTGCTGGTGTGATTCCCGCCATATTATTAAGTTTTGCTCTACTCAACCTATTCAGCAGTTATTAGGAGGCATAATGTTAGAACTTGGATGGCTATCTGCCAAATTATTTTTCAAAGGTAAACTTCTGCGTGACCCAGGGGATTTTTTCCAAAAAATTCTCATGGCGACAGGTGTCGGTTCTCTCATATTGATATTATCCCAAACTGCAATCCCTTTTTACCTAGCAGTGACAGTATGTAGTTTAATTACAGGTGCAATGATGCCATATCTATTGAAAGATTTCAAAATGAAATAAATCTAGTATCTGCAATTAATCAAATACAGATGAATCAGGAATTATATGTATTCATCTGTGTACCCTGCGGTTAGTAGTTAATTGCAGAAATTTTATTTACAGCGCATTTTATCTGAGTGAAGTACAGAAGGGCGGGCAGGATGCCCACCCCACAAGATTTATGATATTAAGATGTGTACTTTATTTACTTGAAAAGTGCTGTAAATGAGAGGGCGGGAAAATACTGAGCCTATAATAACATTGATAACCTGGCGAATAATTATATCACCAAGTCAGCCAAATACTACCAACTACCGACCAATATCTCATGACCAAGCTGGAAGAATTAGTTACGGAGATTAACCGATTTGAAGCGATTATATCTCAATGGGATGAAAGCCAAAGGTGTGTAGCTGTAGGACTAAAAAGAGCGATTGAAGATTTACATAAAGCAGCACTGACTAGTTTAATTAAAACCGTCAAAAAAGAGTCAATATCAGCCTTGCGGCAGGCAGTAGATGATGATATAGTATATTCTGTTCTGCTCTATCATGAACTAATTAAACCCCCACAACCATCCCTAATAGACAGAGTGCAAGCAGCCCTTGCAGAAGTTAGACCCGGCTTACAAAGCCATAACGGTGATGTGGAATTTGTGGCAATTAAAGCACCTGATACAGTAGAAGTTAAATTAATTGGTAGTTGTAGCAGCTGTGCCACTTCTAATTTAACTTTAACTCAAACTGTGGAACAATCGATAAAAAATCATTGTCCGGAAATTACCAAAGTTGTGGCTGTTAATGATGGTGCTTCTGGAGTCAATAGTATATTGGCTGGGAAAGATACAGCCACTTGGGTAAAAGTGACCACAGTGGAGCAAATTCCCCAATCGGGAATCTTGACAGGTAAAATAGGGAAGAATTCCCTGATTTTATATCGTCATGGTGAAAATGTTAACTGTTACCTGAATGCTTGCCCACACCTAGCAACTCCTTTAGATCGGGGTAAGTTAGATAATCACATTCTCACTTGTGCATCTCATGGATTTCAGTATAACTTACAAACTGGTGAATGTTTAACTGTTGCGGATATTCCATTACAGTCTTATCCAGTACAAATTAAAAACGATAAAGTGTTTGTAAAATTGCCTAAATATTCTGTTTGATTCAGGTAATTTTTATAGGAAATAATCGCCGGTTAATGGATATACCCATCAATATTAATGCTGCACCCCAATTACCTTTATCGGCTCATGGTCCTGAGGTGATTTTAGGTGATATAATTACACCAGAAATATTAGCAGTGCCTATAGTACCTAGTGCGGTATCTATGTTTGGCCCTCGTGGTGCTTGTTTATTATCTCCAACCGGTCCATTATGGGTATCAGATACGGGACATCACCGCTTATTGGGATGGCGAAATTTACCGACTAGAGATAGTCAACCAGCTGACTGGGTAATTGGACAACCGGATTTTGAGCATGAGGGACAAAATGCTAAAAGTTCACCGGGGAGAAATACTTTTAGTGTTCCTACGGGAATTTGTGCTTGTGGTCATGGGTTAGCGGTGGCTGATGCTTGGAATCATCGGGTATTGATTTGGTATAATGTCCCGGAAGATAGTCATGTACCAGCAGATTTAGTGTTAGGTCAAGCTGATTTTAGCCATTGTGAACCCAATGGAGGTACTTCAGCAGCAGCTGATACTATGCACTGGCCCTATGGTGTTTTTTATGATCAAGGTAAGTTATTTGTTGCTGATACGGGAAATCGGCGGTTATTAATTTGGCATGAGTTACCTACAGAAAATGGTCAACCAGCTGATTTAGTTTTGGGACAACCAGATCTGATATCGCGCCATGAAAATGGGGGGGGTTCTCCTACTGCTGCGAGTATGCGCTGGTGTCATGATATTACGGTTTGGGATGATAATTTAGTGGTGGCTGATGCGGGTAATCATCGGGTAATGATTTGGGAGGGAATACCTACAGAAAATAATGCGCCTTGTGCGGTGGTTCTGGGACAACAAGGCTTTGATGTTGTGGAAATGAATCAAGGTGTTTATTTTCCTAGTGCTGGTAGTATGAGTATGCCTTATGGTGTAGGTGTTGGTAATGATTGGTTGCTGGTTGCTGATACTGCTAATTCCCGGTTGTTAGGATGGAAAAGACGGGAATCTTTATTATTATTGCAGGGGGCGGTGGCTGATGCGATCGCGGGACAAGCAAATTTTGACAGTAAAGGTGAAAATCGTAATTTTGGTTTACCAGGGCGGGATAGTTTAAATTGGTGTTATGGGGTGAAGGTTTGCGGTAATACCGTGGTGATTGCTGATTCTGGAAATAATCGGGTTTTGTTGTGGCGGTTACAGTAAGAGTTTTTTAAATCCTGATGCGTAAAAAAAGAACCATGGAAGATGTGGTAACCGAAGAAATTAGAGTTCGTGGTACTGTTCAGGGTGTGGGATTTCGCCCTACTGTTTATCGTTTAGCTAAAGCTGGGGGGTTATGTGGTGAAGTTTGTAATGATGGTGAGGGGGTTTTAATTCGGGTGTCTGGAAGTGAGGGGGCGATCGCTGATTTTGTAGGACGACTATATATTGAATGTCCTCCTTTGGCAAAAATTCAGGAGTTGATTCGCACACCTTATGAGGGTAATTGGAGTTTTCCTGATTTTGTGATTGCTCACAGTGTCAGCAGTTCTATTAAAACTGAAATTGCTCCTGATGCTGCGACTTGTCCCCAATGTCAACAAGAAATTTTTGACCCCTTTAGTCGATTTTTTCGTTATCCTTTTACTAATTGCACTCACTGCGGCCCCCGGTTCAGTATTATTCGTGGGATTCCTTACGATAGATGCAATACCAGTATGTCTGCGTTCCCTATGTGTGCGGAATGTGAGCAGGAGTATAATGATGTAGAAAATCGCCGTTTTCATGCCCAACCTGTAGCTTGTCATACTTGCGGACCCACAGCTTGGTTAGAACGCGCTGATGGTCAACCTGTGACGGCTTCCATGTTTTCTATGCTTGATGATGTGGATGCTGTTTGTACTTTGCTGCAAAAAGGGGAGATTGTGGCTATTAAGGGGTTGGGTGGTATTCATCTGGCTTGTGATGCAACTCAAGAGGGGGTTGTGCAAAAACTCCGTCAACGTAAACACCGTGATCATAAGCCTTTGGCTTTAATGGCGCGGGATATTTCTATTATTGAACAATATTGTATAGTCAACGCCAGGGAAAGGGAATTATTACAGAGTCCCGCAGCGCCTATTGTGTTGTTACATCAGAAACCATGGGAAAGTGAAGATGGGAAGCTAATTCCTGAGTTTCCCATTGCGCCTGGAGTTGCACCAGGGCAAAATACCCTGGGTTTTATGTTACCTTATACACCTTTACATCATTTAATTTTACGGCGGATGAAGCGCCCCATTGTGCTAACCAGTGGGAATATTGCTGATGAACCACAATGTATTGATAATGGGGAAGCTAGGGAAAAGTTAGGTAAAATAGCTGATTATTTTCTGTTACACAATCGGGAAATTGTCAACCGAGTTGATGATTCTGTGGTGCGGGTGGTTGATGATCAAGTAAAAATCATTCGCAGAGCTAGGGGATACGCACCAGCACCGATGAAGTTACCGCCGGGATTTGAGCAGGTACCGCCGATTTTAGCAATGGGTAGTCAGTTAAAAAATACCTTTTGTCTATTGCGGGAAAATGAGGCGATTGTTTCCCAGCATTTGGGAGATTTAGAAAATGCAGGGGCTTTTTATGGCTATCATGATACACTCAATCTCTATTTAAATTTATTTGAACATCAACCCCAGGCGATCGCTGTTGACAAACATCCTGAATATCTGGCGACAAAACTGGGTAAGGAAGTCGCACCTGTGAATAAAGTTAAATTGCATCAGATCCAACATCATCACGCCCATATTGCTGCTTGTATGGCAGAAAATGGTATTCCTTTAAATGCACCCCCAGTTTTAGGTATTGCTTTAGATGGGTTGGGTTATGGCGAAGATGGTACATTTTGGGGGGGTGAATTTCTGTTAGCAGATTATCGCCAATTTCAGCGATTAGCAACTTTTAAGCCTGTAGCTATGATTGGGGGTGAAAAGGCTATTTACCAACCTTGGCGTAATACCTACGCCCATTTACTTAGCGCTGATCTTTGGGAGACTTGTCAACAAGAATATTCTGAGTTGGAAATTATCAAATTTTTACAGCAAAAGCCTTTAAAGCTGATTAATCAAGCTGTAGCACAGGGAATTAACTCCCCCCTCGCTTCCTCCGTTGGGAGGTTATTCGATGGGGTTGCAGCTGCTATGGGTATTTATCCCCAAGAATGCAGCTATGAAGGACAAGCTGCGATCGCCATGGAGGCTTTAGTTAATCCTCACAGTTTAAATAATTATGAAGAAACTCTAATTTATCCTTTTGAGGTAAATTTTTCCGATAGTATTTACTATATAGACTCTAAAGCAATGTGGCCAGACTTACTTCAAGACTTGCAAAAACAAGTTACGCCATCAGATATAGCTACAAAATTTCATCAAAGTTTATCTCAAACTATTGTCAATTTAGTTAAACATCTGTGTCACGAAAATGTAATTAATCAGGTGGCTTTAACAGGGGGTGTATTTCAAAACTGTATCTTATTAGCACAGGTAAAGGCAGGTTTAGAAAAGTTAGGTATCCATGTACTGACACATAATTTATTTCCTGCTAATGATGGCAATATATCATTGGGACAGGCGGTGATTACCGCAGCACAATTAATGAATGTTTCTTAAAATGCTGTTGAGGTTAGTTTAATTTCCCACCAAAGTAAGGTTGTAAGGCTGAGAGGATGTTTAGTAAGTCATGATTAGTGTATCAACTATTGTTTCACCCCACCCTAACCCTCCCCTTGTAAGGGGAGGGGACTGGATTTTATTGTTTTTTGTGTGTTCCCTGTTCCCTGTTTCCTAAGATAAAAATTACCTGTTGAAAACTTATCAAACATCCTCTTACAGAAAAAAACAATGTGTTTAGGAATTCCCGGTCAAATTATCGAAATCAGCGATATTAACCATAAATTAGCGATAGTTAATATCGGTGGAGTTAAACGTCAAGTTAATATTGCTTGTATTGTTAATGAAGAACATCCCCCGGAAAAATGTATTGGTGATTGGGTACTAGTTCATGTCGGTTTTGCGATGAATCGGATCAATGAGGAGGAAGCAAAGGAAACATTACAACTACTAGAAGAACTAGCTCAAGCAGTGAGTAATTAAAGGTCTTCCCTAAAAAAACTCAATAACCAGCGGAAATACTTTTATGAAATACGTTGATGAATTTCGAGAACCGGAAAAAGCCGCAGCTTTAACCAAGGAAATCACTAAACTTGGTCAGCAGCTAGAAAAACCTATTAAAATCATGGAGGTATGCGGGGGACATACCCATTCTATATTTAAATATGGTATTGAAGATATCCTTCCCCACAACCTAGAACTGATACATGGCCCTGGTTGTCCTGTGTGTGTGATGCCAAAGGGAAGATTAGATGATGCGATCGCCATCTCCCAACATGATAACGTTATCCTCGCCACATTTGGCGACACTATGCGGGTTCCTGGTTCCCATACTAGCCTCTTGCAAGCCAAAGCCAGGGGCGCAGATATTCGCATGGTATACTCCCCATTAGATAGTTTACAAATCGCCAGAGACAACCCCGATAAAGAAATAGTCTTTTTTGCCCTAGGCTTTGAAACCACCGCCCCCAGTACCGCTCTCACCATCTTACAAGCAGCTGCGGAAAACATCACTAATTTTAGTATGTTTTCTAATCATGTGCTGGTAATTCCCGCCCTCGAAGCCCTACTAGATAACCCGGACTTACAACTAGATGGGTTTATTGGCCCTGGTCATGTGAGTATGGTAATTGGGACAGAACCCTATGAATTTATTAGCCACAAATATCATAAACCCATAGTAGTTTCTGGCTTTGAACCCTTAGATATACTCCAATCAATTTGGATGCTCCTACAGCAACTAGTAGAAAGTCGTTGCGAAGTTGAAAATCAATATAACAGATTAGTAGAACCAGCCGGAAACCTAGTCGCATTGCAAGCGATCAACCAAGTTTTTACCGTTAGAGAAAACTTTGATTGGCGGGGGTTAGGGGACATACCTAAATCTGGCTTGAAAATTCGCCCTGAATATGCTCAATTTGACGCGGAGCTAAAATTTACCATTCCTAACTTAAAAGTCAGTGACCACAAAGCCTGTCAATGTGGAGAAATCCTCAAGGGAACCTTAAAACCTTGGCAATGTAAAGTATTTGGTACAGCTTGCACACCAGAAACACCTATAGGAACCTGTATGGTTTCCTCTGAAGGAGCCTGTGCAGCCTATTACAAATATGGCAGACTGGCTACTATGAGTAAAAAAGCTGCAAAAATCGCCTTAACCCCATAGCAGAATTATCAATACTGCTGCTGACTCAATATTTAAATATGAATATTTCCCCCAACAATAAAACCCGAAACCCCCCCAAAAGCAAACTTAGAGATACTCATATTACCCTCGCCCATGGTAGCGGGGGTAAAGCCATGCGGGATTTAATAGAGGATATTTTTGTTAGTAGTTTTGATAATCAAATTCTTGCGCAATTAGAAGACCAAGCCAGTGTTAAATTAGCTAACCTTACAGCACAAGGTGATAGACTGGCATTTACTACAGATTCCTATGTAGTAGACCCTTTATTTTTTCCCGGTGGTGACATTGGGGAATTAGCCGTTAATGGTACCATTAACGACTTAGCCGTGAGTGGTGCAAAACCTTTATACCTCAGTTGTAGCGTGATTTTAGAAGAAGGTCTACCTGTGGAAACCCTGCGCCGGGTGGTTGGGAGTATGAAATTAGCCGCCCAAACAGCTGGCGTGCAAATTGTCACAGGTGATACTAAGGTTGTGCATCGTGGCGCGGCGGATAAACTATTTATTAATACTACAGGTATTGGGGTAATTCCTGAAGGAATTAACATTTCTGCCCATAATATCCAAGTGGGAGATGTAGTAATTATTAATGGTGAATTGGGAAATCATGGTACGGCGATTTTAATCGCCCGTGGGGAATTAGCATTAGAAACTCATATAGAAAGTGACTGTCAACCATTACACAGTTTAGTAGAAACTATCCTTAATGTTTGTCCTGAAGTTCACGCGATGCGGGATGCTACACGGGGCGGTTTAGCGACGGTTCTAAATGAATTTTCTCTGAGTTCTCATGTCGGTATTCGTCTCCATGAAGCATCTATTCCTATAAGGGAAGAGGTACAAGGAGTTTGTGAAATCTTAGGTTTAGACCCCTTATATTTAGCCAATGAAGGTAAATTAGTGGTGGTGGTAGGGGGTAATCATGCAGAAACTGTATTATCAGCGATGAAGTCCCACCCCGCGGGTAAAGATGCTTGTATAATTGGTGAGGTTATTGCTTCACCTCCGGGAGTTGTGTTATTACAAACAACTTTTGGGACTCAAAGAATTGTTGATATGTTGGTGGGGGAACAATTACCGAGAATTTGTTAATTTTTATCTGTGTGTATCTGTGGTTTCAAATCTGATCAAAATATGCACGAATTAGGAATTACACAAAATATTGTCGCCATTGTGAGTGAACACGCCCAAGGGGCAAAAGTTAACCGCGTAGTTTTAGAAATTGGCGCACTTTCGGCAATTTTACCGGAAGCTATAGAGTTTTGTTTTGACATCTGTACTCAAGGTACACTGTTAGTAGGAGCGATATTAGAAATTAACATAATCCCTGGTTTAGCACGCTGTCGTACCTGCGGAGCGGAAATAAGTTTAAATAAACCTTTTGGTATATGTAGCTGTGGTAGCGTGGAATTAGATTTAATAACCGGTGAAGAACTCAAAATTAAAGAAATAGAAATAGAGGAATTATGTGTGTAACTTGCGGTTGTTCTGATGATGCTAAAAGCACAATCACCAATTTAGAAACAGGTGAGGTGGAACATAATGACCACACTCATACTCACACTTTAGCTGATGGTACTGTAATTACCCATTCCCATGATCATCAGGGTGAAGAGTCTCAAATTCATGCTAAAATTCATGGGACAACTATATCTTTAGAACAGGATATATTAGCTAAAAATAATCTGTTAGCAGCCCAGAATCGGGGATGGTTTCAAGGACGGAATATTTTAGCTTTAAATTTAATGAGTTCTCCTGGTGCAGGAAAAACCACTCTCCTCACCCGCACGATTCAAGATTTAAAACACCAGTTACTTATTAGTGTGATTGAAGGCGACCAAGAAACAGCTAATGATGCTCAAAAGATTCAGGAAACAGGCTGTAAGGTTGTGCAGATTAACACGGGTACTGGTTGTCATTTAGAAGCTGCTATGATTGCTAGGGGTTTACAGCAGTTAAACCCCCCTCTCAATTCTGTGGTGATGATTGAAAATGTGGGAAATTTAGTATGTCCAGCTTTATTTGATTTGGGAGAACAAGCTAAGGTAGTGATTCTCTCGGTGACTGAGGGAGAAGATAAGCCGATAAAATATCCCCATATGTTCCGCGCTAGTGAAATTATGATTCTCACTAAGGTTGATTTATTACCTTATGTACAGTTTGATGTAGAAAAATGTATTGAGTATGCGCGACAGGTTAACCCTAAAATTCAGGTTTTCCAGGTTTCTGCTACTACTGGTATGGGGTTAGAAGGTTGGTATGGGTGGTTATCAGCAACTGTTGCTGATTTTCTCCCAGTTTCTGTTTAGTTTTTGTACCTGAATGTGCCTGAGAGGATGTTTGGGTTATGATGAGTGTATCAACTATTGTTTGACCCCACCCTAACCCTCCCCGCAGCGGGGGAAGGGTGAATATGATGTGACAGGTGGGGTATATTAAGAAAGGTAGCTGGGGACTCTATCTTTGATGGAAACTCAGTAGAGAGGCTTGTAGTTAGCCCAGTAAGGTTTAGACCTTACCAAGCTAAAAATATTTGACTATATTTTTAGTAACTATTAGAGCCAATCCCGATAAGCTGAAATCTCATTTACCCTGATTTCAAAGGGTGTACCTTTGCCAAAGGGAGGATAAACCCGTATTTTGGCGTCACTGGTAAACCGTTCTAGTCTGTTCCCTAACTGGGGAATATTACTGACTATATGCCAGTAAGATACTATGTCAGGGCAGTCAATGATTAGTGTCAGGGTGGTACTATTCTTGGTGAGATACCATTGACATTTAGATAAGAGTACTTGAGTAATGCGATCGCAGGCCTGAAAAAAGCATATACCAGTAGACCGCTCTAACTCCAGATGCAGCATTCCATCTTGTTTTGTCACCTCGGTGGGAGGTAAATCATCAGGAGGAAGCTGGTGTAGTTTAGACATAATTCCGAACCTCTTGGTTGTAACGCTGCAAACTCTCTAAGTTGTTTTGCAAAACAAAGGAGGAGGGTTTGAGCGCTAATGTGTTGAGATTTAACTCGTCCTGAAATCTGGTGATTTTGTCGCGACAAGTCCTCACATCACCAATAATTGAGTTCTCAATTAAGTAGTCTTCATCAAAACAAATATTTGTGCGGTCAAATGGTTTCTGGTGAGGATTTGAGCCTTTCTGGATGATTTGCGCCGTGTTGGCTTGCATTTTTTGGCTGAATTTACGGATGAATGGTAATGCGGCGCTGATGGCTTCATCGTTTGTTTTACCAACATAAAAGAACCGTGCTAATACTAGTTTCTCAGCGCCACTAGGATTCACAGCTCGATATTTAGCGACGGTATTTTTTAATCTCTCTAAGGAGAATGGCGGCCCCCCCATTAAGCCAAAGGAATTTTCAGCCGCAAATTGTATACCTTGATCATCACCAGTGGCTATGTAAACTGGGATTCTATGCTGCAAGGGTTTGGGGGTAATTGTCAAGCGATCGCATTGATAATACTCTCCGTTAAATGAAACATCAGCATCATACAGCAGCTGTTGAATGAGGGCGATCGCCTCTAACATTTTGGCGCGAGATTCCCCCATGGGTGTACCAAAATGCTTATTATGTTGGGGAAATGGCCCACCTTTAGCCACGCCAAATAATAATCTACCATTACACAAATTATCTAGAGTAGCAATGTCTTCCGCTACTCGGATCGGGTTATGAAATGGTAATAATACTGCTGCTGTACCTAATTGAATAGTTGAGGTTAGTCCCGCAAGGTGTCCCATCAACACTAACATAGATGAGCTGAGATTGAACTCATTAAAATGATGTTCACTGACCCAAGCTGAATCAAAACCTAAACTTTCCGCCTCTTTTACTAGCGCTACCTGTTCCCAGATGCTGTGACTAGTATTTTGATGATGATTTTCGTAATTGCAAAAAATTCCGGTTTTCATTTTTGGCGATCGCTATTTAGTTGTCACCCATTGCAATTCCAACCACAACCGGGGATTGGTCTGCTTGAGCTTGGACATGGGATCGCGTAGCAGTCGCTTCGCGTTCATACAGACTACTTCCACTAGCCCCATATTATGTGCTAGTTCTCTGAGTATATGTTTTTGCGCTTGCACATGAGGGAGTATTTCTTCACAGCAATAAATTCCTATATATTGCAAACGTCTAGCTGGTCGTCCCCAAAAACAGGTGATAACTTTCACATGACACCCGTCTAGTAATTCCCCAAGTGTTGGGTAATATTGAGTTACGACTCTTGTGAATTCTTTAGCCAGGATATGTTCAGCAATCATATCAACTGATATTTATGTAGCGGTCATCACGCTATTTAATATAACATATTATTGTCAATTAAGCCTGACAAATTATAGGATTTATTTCTATTTTTATAAAGCAAGAATTAAAAATTTAAGAGGATGTTGGATAAGTTTTCAACAGGTAATTTTTATATTAGGGAACAGGGAACACACCGAACAGGGAACACGGTATGGCTAACGCCACGCTATCGCTATCGACTTCGCTCACCGACCGCACAAAAAACAATAAAATCTAGTTCCCTCCCCTTACAACTATCCATTACCCGGATCTTTCTTAACATTCGTGAGAGCGATCGCTCGCAAACCCCCAAACCTTAATCCTCCGTTGATGATTCTCAATAAAATAAGGGTTTTATCAAGAACAATAAGGTACATTTTGTCAAGAGTAGGGAAATTTTCAAGCGTTGAAACCATTGCCACATAAATGTTTCAAGATTGTTAAGAAAGATGTGAGTAATGAATAGCCCTTACAAGGGGAGGGTTAGGGTGGGGTCCAGCAATAGTTGATACACTAATCATGACTTGACAAATGATTATAGGTAAAAACGAGAATTGGAAGCAAAGCATTAACTTGGGAAGTAAGACCAATCAAAGCTAAAAATATTTGACTATATTTTTAGTAACTATGATTACTGGCAAAAGTTTGTCGTTAATTAACTTTTTTGCATAATTACTTTGTCCTGGTATTACATACTCCATCGCCAAGTGTGTGGTAGTTTATTTTTGCACAAGCTCCTTAATTTCCCAAGCCACGGAAGCTATGACACTTAATTTATACTTACTGCGACATGGAGAAACTACTTTTAGCCAAAGTGGTAATTTTTGTGGTCAGACTGATGCGGATTTGACTACAGCAGGAATGGAGATGGCGGAGAGTTTTGCTAATGTTTATCAAAAATTGGACTGGTCAGCGGTTTATGTTAGCCCCATGAAGCGCACAATAGCAACGGCCAAGCCGTTTTGTGATGCTGTGGGTGTCAATATGCAGTTGCGTGACGGATTGAGGGAAGGTAGTTATGGCGAATGGGAAACTAAAAGTAAATCCTTTGTGCAAGAGAATTACTCAGAAAACTATGTTAAATGGTTAACAGAACCGGCCTGGAATGCGCCCCTAGGTGGAGAAACGGCGGTAGAGATTGCTAACCGTTCTATGTCGGTAATTGCTGAAATTCAAGAAAAACATCCTCAAGGTAATGTTTTAGTAGTTTCCCATAAAGCTACAATTCGGATTATGCTTTGCAGTTTACTGGGAATTGATTTAGGACGCTATCGCTATCGGGTCAATATTTTAGTTGCATCGGTAAGTATGCTTAAATTTGATGTTAATGGTCCCTTGTTAGAAATATTAGGCGATCGCCATCACATACCCGATCATCTGCGCTCTCGTCCGGGAACTTGATCCTAGGTTCTGGGTATAAGTTGACCTTGAAATCATACTCTAAAAGGATGTTTTAAAAGTCATGATTAGTGTATCAACTATTGTTTGACCCCACCCTAACCCTCCCCTTGTAAGGGGAGGGAACTAGATTTTATTGTTTTTTGTGCGGTCGGTGAGCGAAGTCGATAGCGATAGCGTGGCGTTAGCCATACCGTGTTCCCTGTTCGGTGTGTTCCCTGTTCCCTAATATAAAAATTACCTGTTGAAAACTTATCCAACATCCTCTTAAATTTTTAATTCTTGCTTTATAAAAATAGAAATAAATCCTATAATTTGTCAGGCTTAATTGACAATAATATGTTATATTAAATAGCGTGATGACCGCTACATAAATATCAGTTGATATGATTGCTGAACATATCCTGGCTAAAGAATTCACAAGAGTCGTAACTCAATATTACCCAACACTTGGGGAATTACTAGACGGGTGTCATGTGAAAGTTATCACCTGTTTTTGGGGACGACCAGCTAGACGTTTGCAATATATAGGAATTTATTGCTGTGAAGAAATACTCCCTCATGTGCAAGCGCAAAAACATATACTCAGAGAACTAGCACATAATATGGGGCTAGTGGAAGTAGTCTGTATGAACGCGAAGCGACTGCTACGCGATCCCATGTCCAAGCTCAAGCAGACCAATCCCCGGTTGTGGTTGGAATTGCAATGGGTGACAACTAAATAGCGATCGCCAAAAATGAAAACCGGAATTTTTTGCAATTACGAAAATCATCATCAAAATACTAGTCACAGCATCTGGGAACAGGTAGCGCTAGTAAAAGAGGCGGAAAGTTTAGGTTTTGATTCAGCTTGGGTCAGTGAACATCATTTTAATGAGTTCAATCTCAGCTCATCTATGTTAGTGTTGATGGGACACCTTGCGGGACTAACCTCAACTATTCAATTAGGTACAGCAGCAGTATTATTACCATTTCATAACCCGATCCGAGTAGCGGNGATCGGGTTATGAAATGGTAATAATACTGCTGCTGTACCTAATTGAATAGTTGAGGTTAGTCCCGCAAGGTGTCCCATCAACACTAACATAGATGAGCTGAGATTGAACTCATTAAAATGATGTTCACTGACCCAAGCTGAATCAAAACCTAAACTTTCCGCCTCTTTTACTAGCGCTACCTGTTCCCAGATGCTGTGACTAGTATTTTGATGATGATTTTCGTAATTGCAAAAAATTCCGGTTTTCATTTTTGGCGATCGCTATTTAGTTGTCACCCATTGCAATTCCAACCACAACCGGGGATTGGTCTGCTTGAGCTTGGACATGGGATCGCGTAGCAGTCGCTTCGCGTTCATACAGACTACTTCCACTAGCCCCATATTATGTGCTAGTTCTCTGAGTATATGTTTTTGCGCTTGCACATGAGGGAGTATTTCTTCACAGCAATAAATTCCTATATATTGCAAACGTCTAGCTGGTCGTCCCCAAAAACAGGTGATAACTTTCACATGACACCCGTCTAGTAATTCCCCAAGTGTTGGGTAATATTGAGTTACGACTCTTGTGAATTCTTTAGCCAGGATATGTTCAGCAATCATATCAACTGATATTTATGTAGCGGTCATCACGCTATTTAATATAACATATTATTGTCAATTAAGCCTGACAAATTATAGGATTTATTTCTATTTTTATAAAGCAAGAATTAAAAATTTAAGAGGATGTTGGATAAGTTTTCAACAGGTAATTTTTATATTAGGGAACAGGGAACACACCGAACAGGGAACACGGTATGGCTAACGCCACGCTATCGCTATCGACTTCGCTCACCGACCGCACAAAAAACAATAAAATCTAGTTCCCTCCCCTTACAAGGGGAGGGTTAGGGTGGGGTCAAACAATAGTTGATACACTAATCATGACTTTTAAAACATCCTTTTAGAGTATGATTTCAAGGTCAACTTATACCCAGAACCTAGGATCAAGTTCCCGGACGAGAGCGCAGATGATCGGGTATGTGATGGCGATCGCCTAATATTTCTAACAAGGGACCATTAACATCAAATTTAAGCATACTTACCGATGCAACTAAAATATTGACCCGATAGCGATAGCGTCCTAAATCAATTCCCAGTAAACTGCAAAGCATAATCCGAATTGTAGCTTTATGGGAAACTACTAAAACATTACCTTGAGGATGTTTTTCTTGAATTTCAGCAATTACCGACATAGAACGGTTAGCAATCTCTACCGCCGTTTCTCCACCTAGGGGCGCATTCCAGGCCGGTTCTGTTAACCATTTAACATAGTTTTCTGAGTAATTCTCTTGCACAAAGGATTTACTTTTAGTTTCCCATTCGCCATAACTACCTTCCCTCAATCCGTCACGCAACTGCATATTGACACCCACAGCATCACAAAACGGCTTGGCCGTTGCTATTGTGCGCTTCATGGGGCTAACATAAACCGCTGACCAGTCCAATTTTTGATAAACATTAGCAAAACTCTCCGCCATCTCCATTCCTGCTGTAGTCAAATCCGCATCAGTCTGACCACAAAAATTACCACTTTGGCTAAAAGTAGTTTCTCCATGTCGCAGTAAGTATAAATTAAGTGTCATAGCTTCCGTGGCTTGGGAAATTAAGGAGCTTGTGCAAAAATAAACTACCACACACTTGGCGATGGAGTATGTAATACCAGGACAAAGTAATTATGCAAAAAAGTTAATTAACGACAAACTTTTGCCAGTAATCATAGTTACTAAAAATATAGTCAAATATTTTTAGCTTTGATTGGTCTTACTTCCCAAGTTAATGCTTTGCTTCCAATTCTCGTTTTTACCTATAATCATTTGTCAAGTCATGATTAGTGTATCAACTATTGCTGGACCCCACCCTAACCCTCCCCTTGTAAGGGCTATTCATTACTCACATCTTTCTTAACAATCTTGAAACATTTATGTGGCAATGGTTTCAACGCTTGAAAATTTCCCTACTCTTGACAAAATGTACCTTATTGTTCTTGATAAAACCCTTATTTTATTGAGAATCATCAACGGAGGATTAAGGTTTGGGGGTTTGCGAGCGATCGCTCTCACGAATGTTAAGAAAGATCCGGGTAATGGATAGTTGTAAGGGGAGGGGACTGGATTTGATTGTTTTTTGTGCGGTCGGTGAGCGAAGTCGAACCGTGTTCTCCATTCCTCCCTGCTCCCTGTTCCCTGTTCCCTGTTCCCTGAAACTAAACAACCGTGTACCTCATGAGCACGGGAAATGCTATATCAACAATAATCAGATTTTTCATCAACTAGCCACAAAAATAACAGCACCAGGCTTTTAGTCCTGGGTTTAGTGATCAATTCAGTATTGACTTAATCTCAACATTATTGTATAATTTAAACGCACCGTAAGGTATAGGGGATATCTACCTTGTGGATATAATTACCTCTACCCAGAAGATAAAATCCCTCTAGGCAAGTTGGCTGAATCAAGGAAAAATCCCCAGTCAGAGACCTTTTCACGTTGGGGATAGAAGATTACCTGTTAAAAATATTTGATAGACACGATACTAAAGAGGTTGTAAAAAATCAACCCGCTCTGTATCCAGATACAGCAGTAGGCGCTTAATTGCAAATCACAAGGGATTGCTTGGGAGACTCGGACCCATCTCCCTCTCAGTTTGATCATGAGCAGTGAGTATTTTTTAGCTTTTTTGGGATCACACTTTTATGGTCACCGCCAATTCAGAAATTTCTCTTGAATCCGTCGATCTGAAGCATCCACAAACACTTTTATCTATCCTACAATCACTGCGTCAGCAGGTGATTCACGAAGGTGAAATTACCTTTAACCAATGGCGAGAGAAGATTCAGCGCCCGGAATTTGTCCTCAGCGCCCGCAATTTAGCCCAATATTTAGCACTCAGACGCTACGATCTGCGATCGCTCCAAGCAGCACTCATACATTGGGGTTTATCTTCACTGGGACGGATTGAAGCCGGAGTTATGCCGAATCTGGATGCTGTCATTGCTTCACTGGCGGTTATTTGTGGCTTAGAGTCTACGGAGAACCAAACCCGCCCAACCATTGAGGCATTTTTTGAGGGGAATCGTTTACTACAAAAGCATACAGAAGAATTATTTGGGGGGAACAGTCCCCATCGTCGGGTAAAAATTATGGTTACATTACCCACACAAGCCGCCACTGACTATGAACTAGTGCGGGAAATTATCCGCAGGGGTACTAACTGTGTCCGGATTAATTGCGCCCATGATACCCCAGCAGAGTGGAAAAGCATGATTGATCATGTACGTCGTGCTGGGACGGAACTCAACGCCCCCTGTCAAGTGATGATGGATTTGAGTGGTCCCAAAATTCGGACTGGTACGGTGATCAGACCCCCGGATAAAAAACGGGTGTTTCGCGGCGATCATATTGTCTTGACCCGGTGTGAATTACTCTCAGATGTGGGTGAGATACCTGTGGAGAACTTCCAAACCTTTTGTACTATCCCGGAAATTCTCGATTTACTCACCGTGGGAACCACAGTTTATATTGATGATGGGAAAATTCGGACTCGGGTGATTAATACCCAACATCAATTATCTGATGGACAATTAGGAATTTTATTAGAGGTCACCCATGCTAGTCCCAAGGGTGTGAAACTGCAAGCAGAAAAAGGGTTAAACTTTCCCCATACAGTTCTTCCCCTGAATCCACTCACAACAAAGGATTTATCTGATTTGGATTTTGTGGCTCTCCATGCAGATATGATTGGCTATTCTTTTGTACAACGAGCCGCGGATATGGAATTATTGCAACGGGAGTTAAAGCAACGCACTTCACAAGGAGTTAACCCCCCCGCCATCGTCGCCAAAATTGAAACTGCGATCGCTGTGTCTAACCTACCAGAATTAATTATTCACGCTGCAGGTAAACACCTTAGTCAAAAACCATAACGCGTTTCCATTAATTCCACTTCCCAGAGGGAAGCGGTCATTTAATTGTGACTAATTCTACCGAAGGTTTGATTCAAGTTTTAAATTTGGTGATTTTAGCGGATGATAAAAAATACTTTCCACCTGATCAAGCTGTCCCAGTGTTTAATCAACAGATTCTCCAAAAACACCCAGAATTAGCAACTGCTATTAATCGGTTAGGTGGGAAAATTTCTACTGCTCAAATGCAGCGGATGAATTATCAGGTGGATAATCAATCTCGTCCTGTCTAAGATGTGGTAAGGGAATGGTTAAAATCTCAAAATTTATGATTTTATGATTTTATGATTTTATAATTTTATAATTTTATGATTTTATGACTCTTGTTTTAACCTAAATTGGGGATAAGCGCAGAGTTATTAACCTGAGTTCGGATTAAGGAAATTGGGATAAAATCCAGTCCATAGGAAGGCTGGGTTTATTAGGTTGGCGGTAATAAGCGATTAATCCACACAAGAGATTAACGCAAAAATTAACAGGAGTTCTCCCTCCCCTATAGGAATATTAAGAAATTTTGAGGCATCCTCCGAACTCTATGACCTTCGCGGTAATGTTTGAGGATGGCTCAGTGATCACTTTAATACCTTACCGGAATTTGAACCTGATCCCCTATATGAAAATTATTCTGCCCCATTTTTTGATAGGAATCATAGGATTATGTTAGGCAGATTTTGTGACATAACAAGCGCTTATGCGTCTCCATTTTGTCGGAATTGGTTCCGCAAGAATTTTGATCAATACACCAGTTTCCGAGTAGCTCAGAATTAATCAAGAGGTCAAATGAATGAAAATTGGATTAGTAGAACTCCCCCAACTCAAAGTCCTTGATCCCACAGGTAATGACTGGACTGAACAAAATCAACATCCTCTAATTAGCAAACAGATATTAATCGCCAACCTGGAGGCTGGAGGATTTGAAGTTGAGTTATTCAACCTCAAAAACGGAAACCAAGAAGAACAATTCGGAGAAACGATTTGGAAAGGAATGTCCCTTCAGAAGATTGCTTATGGTCAACCGGTTAGTTCCATTGACTCTGAATCTTGTGATGCTTGGGGAGTCACAAATAACTTTACCATTTATCGAGAATTAGCAGGTTTAGTCTTGCGACATTTAGCTAAAGGTGGCAAACCTATTATAGTTGGAGGTTCAGATGTTATTGCCCAACCTCACTATTACTTTAATGCCGGAGCAACGGCTGTTGTGACTGACAAATCAGGGGCAGCAAACTGGGCTATTTTTGATTATGTTTTAGGTCAACCGCAACGGGAGGAGCTATCAGGAGTTTTATTCCCAGATGGGACCGAATATCGCAAGCACCGTCATCCCCTACATCCCCAAGATTGGTTTCTACCCTCAATTTCTGTTGCTCAAGCTTGTTTAGGGGGAGGTAATGATTTTGCCGATGACCTTTCAGAATCATCATTATTACCCATCGGTTCTGCTATGTTTGATTTAGGCTGCGATCGCACCTGTGACTTTTGCCAAACCCCAACCTATGGCTCAGGCTATTTGCGGATGACCCCTGAACGGGCTTTAGCATGGGCTGCTCGACAAAAGGAAGCAGGTGCAAAAAGCATAGTTTCCGACTCAGATCAATTTCTTGGTCGTGTTCTGTTTCCGGAAGGAAAACAAGAAGTTCTCGACATCGTCAAAGGATTACGAGAAATGAATTTACCCATCTCCTGGGACAATGGCATTGAGCTAAGAAAAGCCACCAAAGGACGAGGTAAAGAGCGAAATCCCGAAGACTTAGAACCCGATGAAGAATTGGTAGAAGCCATGTGGGGTTGGGATGGCAAAACTGGATGTTTCATGGCCTATATTCCTGCTGAACGTCCCTTCGTGGGTCGTCAGGCCTATAAAAAACTACTTCCTTGGCAACAGCACTGTCAAATGCTCAGAGCTATTGTCCGTGCTGGAGTGCCAACCATTTCTTATGGTTTCATTATTGGCTTACCTGAGGATAATCGAGATAGTTTTCTGTATTTAGAAGAAGCCATCAAGGAACTGAAGCAAGAACTCATAACCATCAATCCATCCCTGAACTTCTTTGTAACCCCCTATTCCATTATTCCCATTCCCGGAACTCCCCAAGAATACAACCTGAAAAAAGCTAACTTACTGCGATTTGAAGACCCCACAATTCGTGGTAATTTCTGGACAAGTTCTGTTGATACCCATCATCTAACCTATGATCAAGTTTCAGACTGGCAATTGTATCTATTTAGGAGTCTGGGAGACAACTGGACAACGGATGCAATGCCACTAGGCAGAACTTCGCCCCGTTAATTGATAATCGCTTTTTAGACTTGAGTTAATCTCAAATTATTATTGTCTTAATAATCCCTTGCCTAAAGGTAAGGGAGTGTCAACTCATTATATTAAGAATAATCCTGGGAAGTATCAACACCCTAAACCTCAGAGGATGTTTGATAAGTCATGATTAGTGTATCAACTATTGTTTTACCCCACCCTCTCCTTGCAAGGGTAGGTTTTTAATATGATCTGTGAAGGCAAGACTAGGAAGACAAGGAAGGAAAGTGGACAAGGAAGATTTTATACGGACAATGGTCTTTTAAGGGGCTATTTTTCTTACTAAAAATACAGACTTTGTACTGTTTTTCTCCCTTGTCACCTTGTCCACCTTGTCCACCAAGTCTTGTCCTTGTCAGGGGAGGGGACTGGATTTTATTGTTTCGGAGTGTCCCCCATTCCCTGCTTCGGTGCTTCGGTGCTTCGGTGCTCCCTGCTCCCTGTTCCCTGTTCCCTGTTCCCTAATATAAAAATTACCTGTTTAATACTTTCCAAAGATCCTCTCATAATCAGAGATTGAAAAATTGAAACTGGTGTTTCCGGTGCAATAATACCAGAGTTTTGGGGAAAATATATTTTTAAAACCGGTGACTCTGTAAAATTATCATAAATGGATATTTAATGCTTGTCCTTTGGTTTAACACATTCCACAACCTGGGATATTAATTTGTGTTGAAAATCTGCTTTTCCATAAACACTATGGGAGTTTTGCAGTGAGGAAAAAGGTATGCCCGCTTCTAACTCGACTTCCCAGAGGGAAGCGGTCGCGATTTTTGACATTAATCGAGCGATCGCGATGAATAGTTGCCATTAATTCCACTTCCCAGAGGGAAGCGTACTTCCAGCTACTCCAGGAATTTACACCATAGAAGACGAGTTTCCATTAATTCCACTTCCCAGAGGGAAGCGTACAGTCTTCTTAGACCGTTTGGGTTAACCTTGATGTTTCCATTAATTCCACTTCCCAGAGGGAAGCGTACGAGTTTCAGTTGCTGAAGTTTTAAAGGACTTAAATTGTTTCCATTAATTCCACTTCCCAGAGGGAAGCGTACAGATATAAAAAATTGGGAGCCATGCTAGTAGATGGTTTCCATTAATTCCACTTCCCAGAGGGAAGCGTACATACTGAATGGAGGGTAGAGCAGCAAAGGCTGTGGAAACGTTTCCATTAATTCCACTTCCCAGAGGGAAGCGTACACAAGCTGACAAGACTCGGCTTATCAACACGCTCGAGCGTGTTTCCATTAATTCCACTTCCCAGAGGGAAGCGTACCCTGGGAAGCCGGAGTTTCGACCGGCATAGAACAAGGAATGCGTTTCCATTAATTCCACTTCCCAGAGGGAAGCGTACAACCAGCACTTTACATAAAGGTGCTGGCTAGTCCCATTTTGTTTCCATTAATTCCACTTCCCAGAGGGAAGCGTACTAGCAGAGTCTGTAGGTTTAAAAGAACATTTATACGTGGTTTCCATTAATTCCACTTCCCAGAGGGAAGCGTACTGAGTCAGGTCTGGTCGAGCCGGTGGGTTATAACTCTTACGTTTCCATTAATTCCACTTCCCAGAGGGAAGCGTACATATCTATCCAATGACTTTTACGGGGCTATAGGAGCCTACACAGGTTTCCATTAATTCCACTTCCCAGAGGGAAGCGTACATTTTAGACTACACCGCAGACTCTTCACCTCTTCGTTTCCATTAATTCCACTTCCCAGAGGGAAGCGTACGAGCTAAGGCAGAAAAAGAGGCTAAAGAAAGACTAAGTTTCCATTAATTCCACTTCCCAGAGGGAAGCGTACGAATCAGACGACTACTTAGAGTTATTGATAGAAATATGTTTCCATTAATTCCACTTCCCAGAGGGAAGCGTACGTCACAGCAACCTTGCCTTTCTTTTTCCTTTTTCTGTTTCCATTAATTCCACTTCCCAGAGGGAAGCGTACCTCATGTTAACTGTTGGTAGTCTAGAGGATAGAGATTTGTTTCCATTAATTCCACTTCCCAGAGGGAAGCGTACCCCTCCATTCTAAACCCTTACCTCGTAAGAAGTCTAGAGGCACTTTCCGAGGTTCAAAAAAGTTAACGGCTGAAATGGACTTTGGCATAGTAGTAAAAACTCTGAAACCCTTACCCAGTAAGCGACCGAGGTTCAAAACAGAAGAATCATTATTCCAGCCATTTTACCTGACCTTCCGTCCTATGGAGTTAGCCATACCTCGATCCGGTAGGTAACCCAGTGGTAATATAGCCTGATGACCTTATATTTATTATGTCAGCTGAAACGGTAGTCATGAGTGCAACTAATGCGAGCGCTATTACAGATGGTGATTCCGGTGGTTGAATGCGAGCGCTATTACAAATGGTAATTCCGGTGGGTGAATGCGATCGGTATTACAGATAGTGATTCCGGTGGTTTAGTGCGATCGCTATTACAGATAGTCATTCTGGAGGTAACTGGGTACACCACTCAGGAAATGCTGATGAATCTAGTATTTTCAAGGCAATCACAGATTTATTACCAACCCCATAGCGTAAATTTCGTCATTCGCACGAAAAAGAGTTTACATTGGTGTGGTCACAGATAACATGAAAACGTGACACAAAACCACTAAAGGATACATATTTAGGAGTTACGCATTGACAGAATAACAAAATAGTGCATTGATAAATATAGGTCGTCTACTTGCTAGGTATCAGACAATTAGAAAAATCACGAAACCATCCACAGCGCAATGCAATCTAGACCTATACACCTTATTTTTACTGTCAGAGCCAAAGTTTGGGGGGTGCAGTAGGTTAGCAGAGATATTAGGAGACGTTTCACATGATAGTGTGAATCGCTTTTTACTGAGAGAGCGATATGAACCGAAAGATTTATTCAACATTATAGAAAAAGTTATTAACTTGGTAGGAGGAATACTAAGTGTAGATGATACAGTGATAGAAAAGATTTACAGCGACCCCAAAAATGCTGAATTAATCGGTTATTTTTGGTCAGGTAAAGCCCATAAAACAATCATTGGCTTAAATTTAATCACTCTATATTACAGTGATATTCATGGTAATTCAGTGCCAATAAATTACAGAATATATCATAAAAAGGAGGGAAAAACAAAGAACGATTATTTTAGAGAAATGGTAAGTGAAATAATAAGCTGGGGAGTCAAACCCAGAATTGTAACAGGTGATAGTTGGTATTCAGGAGTAGAAAATTTGAAATTTCTAAAAAACCAGAAATTGGGTTTTCTCTTCGGAATTGAAAAAAATAGAACTGTTTCAAATGAGCCACACAAGTATTGTCAAGTAAGCACTCTGGCTATTCCCGAAGAAGGATTAAGGACTCATCTGAAAGAATTTGGATTTATAAATTTGTTTAGGAAAGACTTTAAAAAAGAAGACTCTAGACACTATATTTTGTATCTTCCAGATGAGGAAAGAATCGAGGATATAACTAGAAATGAATTTATGACAATTCATGATACTCATTGGGGAATTGAAACCTTTCATCGAGCCATAAAACAAGTATGTGGAATTTGTCGGTTCATGGTTAGAGATACTCATGCAATTAAGACTCACATCTTTTGTTCACTTCAAGCTTTTGTTAAGTTGGAGTTTATGCGCTCTGAGAAAATAATTAGCAATTGGTATGAAATACAACGGAATCTGTTTACTTTAGTTGTACGTGAGCATATTTTTGCTAATCTTAATAGCGATCGCATGATCTATGATCCATAGATCATATTTTTTGTCAATGCGTAAGTCCTAATATTGAAAAATAGAGTTAAATTTATTGATGTATTTCTTTATATATCAATAAAAATAAATATTTAGCTCAACAAAGTTAATATTTTTACATAAAAAACGTTTTTCAGTATTACCAATAATTACAAAATGTTTTACCACAGAAAATTTTAACTAAAGCGTGTATCTTAAGAATTAAGCACCAAAAGGAGATACAAAGTACATGGACAAATATACTGTTATCACCTTTGCACCAGTTCAAGGATTTATTGAAAAATCACGAAAGCTCAGAGATTTATATGGTGCATCTTTAATACTTTCTTATCTCAGTCAAAAGCTAGTACAAGAGTTTCATAAACCCCCAGAAACAGAAGTGATTTCTCCAGCTAGTCACAACTTGCAAAAAGGGATGCCAAATCGTATTCTCATTAGAGGTTATGTGAGCAAAGCCCAAACTGAAGAAATTTTACTTTCTGCTTGGAAAAATATTTTACAAGTTTGTCGCCAATGGATAGAAGACAGAATAACAAATACATATCATTGGGAAAGAGACTGGAAACTGTGGGGTTGTCACACTTGGGAAGTATTTCAAGGAAGTGGTGTAAGTATCCAAGCTGCAATGGATGATTTAGAAACCAGTAAACTTTCTCGTGACTGGACTGCAGTAAATTGGATTGGTGAAAGTTCTAGCTTAACTGGTACAGATGGGATTGCTTTTCCGGGATTAGGTGCGGAAACACGTAACCCTAACAATCGCCGATGGACAGCAGAAAAGGATCATATTCAACAATTCTATAGAAGCCTGGCTTGTGTCTCAGAACGTTGTCCACCAAATAAGGAACCAGAAGGCATTATTTTTGCTCTGAATGAAAAATTAAGTATTCCCGAATTGGTTAAACGGTTAGTAACTTTATCAGAAATTGCCAACAATTTGGGAATGTCTAAAGTAGAAAGCTTTAGTGAAATCCATCGTGGGCCGAGTTTCTGGACAGGTTGGTTTATGGGTGATGGAGATGAAGTGGGAAAACATCTCAAAAAATTAGCAGGTTTACCAAATGGTGATGATGAACTCAAAAACTTTAGTCAGGCGATGCGCGACTGGGGAAACAACTTTACCAGAGACTTTCCTAGAGAAATTGGTCGGGTAGTTTATGCAGGTGGGGACGATTTTTTAGGCGTAATTTACCGAGAAGAAAACCAAGAACCTATTACAGCCAATCAAGCTTTTCAATGGTTAATTAAACTACCCAAAATTTGGCAACAACATGGGCAGAAGATCGGATTAAGTGTGGGCTTTGTTTGGGCTGGATCTGGCATTCCCCAAAGAGATATCTTACAACATTGTCGAGAAGCAGAAAAACTAGCAAAATCTTTAGGTCGGGGAAGAATTACTATTAGAGTTGTCTTTAATAGTGGTCAATATGTCCAGTGGACTTGTCCCTGGGATTATCTATATATATTGACAAAATATCAAGACAGGGAAGGTAAAAATAATTGGAGTCATGTTTATCAAGATTTAGCTCAATTAGAAGCACGACGTGCTTTTAATATTGAGAAAAAACAAGTATCAGAAGAATTTGCTATTAATTTCTTTGATATTTACTTCCCAGGAGAGGGTCAGATATTATTAAATTATGAACTAGCCAAATATATCGTAGGTTTTAGTGATGAAGATGATGATGCTGATAGAACAAAAGCGAAAATTGATTGGATAAGTGATTTAATAAAAGTAGGTTGGCATTTATGTTTAAGTACCTAGTTACTATTCATCCTTTAGGGTTGATGTATGGAAGTGCGGGAGCATTTCTGTCACCTGAAAATTTAGTTGGTCGTTCGGGCGCTAAATTTCCTCCAGAAGCTGCAACCTTATCCGGCTTAATATTTAGCGCTAACAAAGTTAATCAGCAATTTACTCAACATGATTTGAGTGCTAATCTATTTGTCGCCGGACCATTTTGGGCTAAAGTTCGGGACAAACAAAATTTTTATATTCCTATTCCCTGGAGTAAAATAATTGCTAATAAAGGAGTAGATGAGTGGCAATTTAACAATGGTCAATGGCAGTTAGAAAATCAAAGTGAGAAACTAGAGCCGGATTATCGTTGGCAAACAATCAACTCTTGGGGACTTGCTCCCAAAGTCCTTAAATCTAATAAATCAGTAGCAGCAAACCCTTGGCAATATCTTCCCTTTTTGCATCCCCAAATCAACCACCCAACACTCAAGTACTCACAACGTTGTGTACAAAAGTCTGATGGTTTATTTCTAGAAAACTCAGTCCAAATACCTGAAGATGTCTGTTTAGTTTATTTATCAACCTATCCCTTAGAATCTGGTTGGTATCGCTTTGGCGGGGAAAATCATATTGTAGAAATTGAGTGTGAGGAAATTAAAAACAAAAAACTTTTAGATTTATTAAATCTACCCATTCAACGCACTTTTGCCTTAATTACCCCAGGTATTTGGGGTTCTAATCGCTTGTCTTACCGTTATCCTCACCATGAAAACTTTCCCCAAACCGTAGAGATGCTAACTGATAAAGCAATACCTTATCGCTTCCGTGCTAAAGGTAATTTAGGCAGGGGACGTTATGCGGTTCCCCCTGGTAGTGTGTATGTTTTAGAAACATCTGTAAATAAGTCTTGGTGGGAGTGGGATAGAGCATGGTTTCCTAAAGAAGGTTACAGCCTCAAACAAGTAGGATGCGGTTTATGTTTACCAATAGAAATTAAAGGAGTAGCATAAGATGTACAAGAAAGCTTATGGTATCATTGAAACCTTAGCACCGCTCCATGTAGGTGCAACTGCTGGAGAAGAAAGCGGTAATTTAAACCTGATTTTCCGTGACCAATTTACCCAAACAGGTATACTTCCTGGTAGTTCAATTCGTGGTCGTCTACGTTCAGAAATGCGTTTGATAGATGGAGACCAAGCGGCAAATTATTGGTATGGTAGTGAATCCGGTGGGGAACAATCAGAAACCAATAATGAATCTATCATCAAATTTGAATACGCTTCTATATTGTGGCTACCCGTATTTTGTCCCGGTCAACCCATCGTGTGGGTAAGTAGTCCTCGCCTACTGCAACGCTACCAAAGAATTGCCGGTGACGCTCTCAAAAACATAGATATACCCGACCCCTATACAGGTTCAAGAAACTTAAAAGCACGAGAATCAAGAGGTCAAAAAACCTTATTTTTCAATTTAGGTTTCCTCACCATCACAAAAACCGTAGACTTATCATCCTGGTTCCCCTCTGGAAAAGAAAAGCCAGCAGTGATTGTAGATGACAGTGATATTGCTATGATTCATAACATGGCTTTATATCGTCAAAGTCGAGTACGCTTAAAACTTGACCAAAAGGTAGTTGATGGTCATGGTTTTTTCAACACTGAAGCTTTACCAGAAGGAACCATTTTAGTTTTCCCCATTGCGATTAGGGATGATAAATCTGGGAAACAATGGGACCCATTCAATGGTGATCAAAGTACAGATATTTACCTTGGTGGCTTAGAATCTATTGGTTTTGGTCATTGTCAGTTGACTTTAAGTGGAATCTAAATATATGAGTTGGAAATCCTACGGATTAGATCAAGAAGCACAACGGTTAGTCCTGAAACACCGTGACCAAAAAGGGGTCATTGGTCAATCACACAAAATGCGAACAACTGTAGCTTTCGGTTTAGAACGGTTTTGGGGAGAACAATTACGACTGTTAGACAAAGAACCACCCAAAGGCCGATACTGGCGCGATACCTGGAAAAGCTTTGCAGCAATCATGCTAAGGGGAGGAATCAGACTTCCCCAAGAAGATGTTAGCACTGGTAACACAGCCAAAATTGAAGAAGTTGCAACCCAACTATGGGAACTCCCCATTGAAGACCAAAGAATTTGTTTAGCTGTTCTGACCCAATTCTGTGACAGCTTAGTTTGGTGGACTCAAAGATACAAAAAATTAGGAGCTGATGATGACTAATAGTAAAGAAGTCCCGCTGATGTTTCAAGCCCAAATCTCAGGACGGGGACAAATTCAATATATTGGCAATCCTGAACAATCCGAGAGATGGGTTGATGAATGGGTAGAAGGTGTCCCACGTGATGCACCTCGATTTAGCACCAATGTGCAAACAAAAGAATATAGAATTACTTGGCGTTTTGTTTCCAACAGTGGACAAGACGAAGATGTTATCCGACCAGTCATCGCTGCGAAAGGATTTCCCTTTTATCCAGGTGCAAGCATGAAAGGTGCTTTTTTACGTAGTTGTACACCAGCACAACGTCGCAGATATTGCGGTGGACAACTGACAACTCAGGATACCCAACCAGGAATACTCCGCTTTCATGGTGGTTATCCCAAAGATGGAACATGGGTTAAACAGCCTTTAATTGATGTAGTTCATCCTCAACAAGATTGGCAAGTCAAAAATCATAGCAACCACTCAGCTTTTATTCAAATCTCCCTTTACCAACCCACTTTAGTGTTTGGTATTTCCAGTACTGAAACCCTCTCAGCTAGTGAGTGGGAAACTATCTGGGGTATTTGGGACAAAGCTATAGAAAGAGGTATTGGTTCTAGAGTCAGTGCTGGTTACGGTCAACCTATTAATCATCCCCAAACCAAATTGCTCTCTGTTAACTTGCGGGGACAAGGTTTAGCCTCAAAGCTAGTTGATCAAACAGGGGAATTTCGACCCAATATTTTTAAAGCCGCCTTGCGTGGTCACACTTTACGTTTATTTAGTGGTGTTACCAACGAAAGAACCGCCGAAGAATTAACTCAAGAACTTTGGGGGGGCTTCAGCCAAAATGGTCCGATTGTAGGAAAATTGGGAATTGCTTTTCATGCTACAGATTTAGAGATGGAGGAATATCAATATAATGCAAATACCATAATCCCTATTTATCAGTTAAATGCGGGAACCCTGACCATTCTCACCATGAGGGATGTTTCCCCAGAATACAATCAACAATTAAAAACACTAGTCAAACAAATCGTAAGATTTGCTATGCTCCTTGGTGGTTTTGGTAAGTCCTGGCGACGCATTGACCATAGCATTTTTTTTGAAGAATATGATAGACATTCAATCGGTTGTCATTGGCAATTTAACCCAACATCAAATGCATATTACTTTCCTGTAAAGCGTCTCAATGATATTACTAAGATTCTCAATAAGGTTCAACAAGAAGTAAATAATTGGCTGCAATTCAAAGGGAAACAATCATCTAATCAGGTAAGTACATGGCGTGAATCATTTCATCCGCAAAAAGTTCAAGTGTGGGGACGTATTGCGGAAGAAGATGATGATAGTTTAGCCATCAAATGGTTTCATGGTAATTACCATGGACATAGCTCAATCAAGGGTTCACGTCTCACCGGGAAAATGGGACAAATAGGCAGAATTTGGCATCGTATGTACCCACGCCATATCCTGAATCAAGAAGGACAAATAAGACGTAGAGGTACACAGTATGTTGAATTACTGACAATCTTCCCTGATAAGAAAGATGAAATTACACGGGATTTTTTAAGGTTTTTAAGCGATAGTGATTTTACTAAACTTTGGGGAGAATAAACTATGAGTATCTGGATACTAACAACAGGTAATAGTGATATCATGCTCAAGCATGATAAAAACTGGAGTAGTTTATACAGTCAAATTAGATATGATTTGGAATGTACAGAGTTTGCACCCTTACCATTAGACTCTAATGATAAAAGTGCAGGGTACACTTTACCTGCAAGAGTTTTAGGTTTAGTATATGAGAATCAAATTGATGATTACGATTCCGATTTAAAGTTTCCCTTGATTGACACTTATACTCAATATCTACTAGAAGCAAAAATCAAGCTGGAAAAAATTATAGTTTTATTGACAGATCAAAAGGCAATATTCCAGGAAGATCAGATAATTTATGAAAAATGTCCTTACTGGCAAGATACTTATACTCTAAAACCTTTATTAAAATGGTATCTGCAAAAGCAGTTTGCTTGTGAAATTGAGTTTTTAGTTTTATCACCCACAAACCAAAATAATAAAGGTGTAGATAATTGGAATGAAACACTTTCTTTGGTCAAAGAGCAATTATACCAATTAAACTATAGTCTACATAAACCTGTTTATATTAGCCATCAGGCGGGAACACCTGCTATATCTTCAGCGGTGCAATTTATCAGTTTAGGAAGATTTGCCAATGTTAAGTTTTTAATTAGTAACGAATATTTCGACGACAATTACCAAAAGCAATCGAAAGCTGAGGCCATAGAAAGCTCTAATTATTGGCGAGGAATGCAGATTGAAAAAGCCAAGCAGTTAATTAAAAGTGGTTTCCCCGGTGCAGCACTGAAATTATTAGATAATATAGAGGGAATAGATGAAACCGCCATTGGTGAGTTAAAGAAAATCGTTGATTTCTTTAATCTCCATAGCCCACTAACAGATAGTAGTCAAGATTTTACCATTCCCCAAGCTACTCAGCGTATTGTTGATACCCTAGAACTGGTTGGATTTTTCTTCAAGCAAAAGAATTATCTTCAAGGTATTACTCTCCTAGCTGCGGCTCAGGAAACTTTTTTAAAGGTAGCTATCTTATCACGGGTAGCAACGATTAATCAAACTGTGAATTTCAATGGTAGTTCTCACCAAGTTTCAAAATTCTTGGTATGGACTGGATCAGGTTTATTTTTAGACAAATCTGTTAAATATCCCAGTGTTGATATCAAAGTTGATATTTTAGAAAAATTAAAATTTCCCGTTACAAAATTTTCATTGGTAACAGATTATGATTTTCAGATAACTAATAAAAACTCTGGTATGATTGCCTGGTTAAGTAATATAGATAATAACTTTCCGAAATGGCCGTTATTAGTATGGTATTGTCGCGGTTCCAGAAATACAGATGATGACTTACGTAACCAATTGATGCACAACTTGCGCGGAGTTGAAGATCGGGAGTTAATAGCTTATTTATCAGCAGGTAAAGAATGTCAATCAACAGATGTGATGAAAGTGTATACAGATTATGTTAAACAACCATTTTTAACAGCAATCAACTATTTTAATTTACCTTACAACCGAGAGAAGCTAGTTAAAAGACTTCAAGAAATAGCAGATTCTCTTTGATCAAATTAATATCCCAACCGGTGGGGAATTGATCAGCTTTGGGATGGGGTCTTAGAGGATGTTTGGAAAGTATTAAACAGGTAATTTTTATATTAGGGAACAGGGAACAGGGAACAGGGAACAGGGAACAGGGAACACCGGAGCAGTGAGCAGGGAATGGGGGACACACCGAAACAATAAAATCCAGTTCCCTCCCCTTACAAGGCTATCCATTACCCGGATCTTTCTTAACATTCGTGAGAGCGATCGCTCGCAAACCCCCAAACCTTAATCCTCCGTTGATGATTCTCAATAAAATAAGGGTTTTATCAAGAATAATAAGGTACATTTTGTCAAGAGTACGGAAATTTTCAAGCGTTGAAACCGTTGCCACATAAATGTTTCAAGATTGTTAAGAAAGATGTGAGTAATGAATAGCCTTACAAGGGGAGGGTTAGGGTGGGGTGAAACAATAGTTGATACACTAATCATGACTTATCAAACATCCTCTTAGATCCCGGACTTCTGGAAGAAGTGCGGGATATCTGTGGTGGAAGCTGTCAGATACTACTCCTGTTTAGAGTTGGTGTCATTCGCAGGAGCAATGTAAAATCATGATTTATCCCCGACTAAAATAAATACAGTTATGAGGGATAGAACTGGTAACTATTTACCACTCACTGCCCACTGTTAACTAAAGAATACAACCATATTGCTGTAAATATTCTCATATATACCTTATATGTCCAGATCCCGATTCCCCAATCAACAGATAGCTAAAACCAACTCTCAAGGGATTGCTCATGTTCTCATCGGGACACCAGGAAGCGGTAAATCAACCTTTGCAAAACTACTATCCAACCTGGGAAATTACGAAATCATCTCTACTGACAATATCCGCGCTGAGTTATATGGTGACCCAGCTATTCAAGGGGAATGGCAGACCATAGAAACCACGGTCATCAACCGCATTTGTACTATATTGAGATTGGGTAAAAGTGTAATCTATGATGCGACTAATTATAAGCGTTGTTTCCGCATGGACTTTTTACGCAAAACCGACACCCAACTGGCAGAATGGAAATTAACCCCACCTGATTGGATTGGCTGGTATTTACAAACTCCACTGTTAACTTGTATGAAGTGGAATGAACAACGCCAACGCCAAGTTCCTGCGGAAATTATTGAAAGTATGTATAAGATATTGCAGGAGTTCCCACCGGTAATTGGGGAAGGATTCGCCACGGTGAATAAAATTGATGTCACCGCACCGGAATTTTCTCCACACCAAGTCACTAAACTAATTGCAGATATTCCCCGTCAAATTGTCAACTTTCAAAATCGCTATGGAAATATCACACCCCATGCTTATAGTCAGCTGTTAGATTTTGAACGTTTGATGTATTTAATATTTTTAATCATTAACTATCCTGGGATTGGTAAATTTCATCTCACTCAACCTCAATTTTTACAAAATCTTCTGGGTTATGTACCTGAGTTGACTAACTCTATCGCGGAAATTACTGCTATTATGGCTAAGTTGGTGGGTGGAGTTTACGCCCAATCCCATGCGATCGCCGCTGATTTACAATGGCTAGAAACTCAAGGAATCATTAATTCTACTTTCCCCCTAGTCAGTCAAAATCGCCCAGAATGTAACTCCCATGAATGGCAATCTTTCCATAGTTTACATTCTTACTCAGATAAACAGGTTTTTGAACGTTTAATTGGTACAATTCGTTTTATTATCCACTACCCTTTTTTACCTAACACAGGTGGAGGTAGTTTAGAAACTCTGACTCAATCTCTTGCACAAGCTGGGGTAATTTATCACCCTCAAAGTGAAAAGGCTACAATTCGTAAAGATATCGAAAAAGTTTTAAAACCCTATAGAATATTATCTGGTTTTCCTATGCGTAACGGTTATTTTGCGGGTACTGGTATCCTTTCTAAGTCAGAGTTAATCAAAGTATTTGACATTATTCAGTCTCAAGCCAATAGTTTAAATGACCCCCAAGCTTTAGTCATCTACGAAACATTTAAGCAACGACTATTACAAACACATATCATTGATAATACTGAAAATCTTTACCCAGTCAGGGCGATCGCCAATAGCTCCATTGTTGACCCTAAACATCTCCATAGTAGCGCCTTAAGTAATAATTTGCCGGAACTAGAGACAGCAATTGTAGAAGGAAGGCTATTAGAGTTAAAACGGTTAGCAGGTGTAGGTAAGTATCAAGGGGATGAACAGAATTTTTTCTTAGCCTATCCATTGCAAATAGTTTTCTCAAATTTGGCTTGGTACTTGGGTTATGAGTGTGTCAGTGGTGAAACTCCGGGTTTACTGCGCTTTGAACGTTTAGATAGATTGTTTTTAGCTCGACCTCAAACCCAACAACGTACCAGAGAAGCACAGGAAAAATCATTAAAAAAGTTACAAAATTTATTTAAAGCTAGTGCGGGAATGCACTTAGGTAATAGCGCTACGGACCAACAACAATTTCTGAGTGCAGATCAACAAAAACGACTGGGTGTGTGTGTGACAGTGGAACTTTGGTTTAATGATCAGGTTTATCCTTTTATCACCGAGGGAACAAAACGTTTTGCTCACATGAAAATGTCCTCACCCTTGCACAATACCAGGACTAATTTACCCAAGTCCTTATTTTCCCTGACCAGAACAGGCGATCGCCATTTCCCCCATCGGTTTCAAGCCATCTTTCCTCAATGGACATTAAATGATTTTGATTTGTGGCGGTGGATTTTGGGGTTTGGTGGTAATGTTAAAGTAGTAGCACCCCAAGAGTTAGTCACAAGGGTGAAGGAAATAGCTCAAGGAATTGTAGCTAATTATGGCAGTTAGGATATGGTGGTTACTCATACAGTTGTGAGATACCCTCGGTTAACATCGGTTTAACGAGCTTTGCGCTCTGCTACTAAAACCTCAGCCAGCATTTCGGGAATATCTGTCAAGTCTGCAAATCCCTCGGAAGCGGGAATCGGTGAAATAAAGGTATAGTTTGGGTCACACATTCCCGTGTCGTAGACTTCAATAAACCAACGATCAGGAAAACCTTCTACACCTAATTCCACAATATACCAACTTTCCCCTATGAGGCGAGACCCAAACATAACAAACCACTCTCTATGGTCTTCTGAAATATTCCAGTCAGCTATGAGGAACTCTAGCGCAATTTGTGCAGCATCGGTTTCAGTCAGTAGCATATTTACTCCTTATTTAGAACTATCGATAAGGCTAACTTACGCTATCAGAATTTGGAACTTCAGGATATAAGCCTAGTTGCTTTGCTAATTCACGCCCGATAAAGAATAAAAACTTAGCACCATCTTGATTACCTTGATGGGCAAAACTAGTTGCTACTTGCAGTATTGTTTGTACAAAATCAGCATCAATCAATTCTGGTTGCGCTTCTAAAACTTCTGGTTCTTGACCATTGGGACATTTGAGTAACTCATCAATGAGGTTGAAATATTGGATTTGGCGTTCTTCTGTCATGATGTTTCCGTTTTGTGAATGGGTAAATCTGCTGTGAAAATTACTCTATACTTTGCTGCCAAAGCTTTTCTAAGATTTCGACTTGTTCTTTTAAGATAGCAGCACGATAAGCAAGATATCTGTCATAAATAATAATTCCTAATCCCACAAAAACTGGTGTGATTAATACAAACCATTGCAAGATACTAGCAAATCTGTATTGTTGGGTAATAACTAATAATCGGTTCACAAGATTGCGATCTGCTTGTAGCAGCGCTTTGCTATCGGACATTTGGTTATTTGTTTGATGTTGAGATAATTTTGTACTTGTTTCTGGTAGTGTTATTTCAGAATGACCTGTATAATTATTATGGATATCACAGACTAAATTCTGCATATTAATAAACTCCAGATGTTTCTCCCAAACTATGTTAAATACTAGTATGCCTGGAGAAATGACTAATAAAGTAAATAAACCAACGGCGATAAAATTTACAACTTTAACTTTCATATTTACTCTACTTTATTAGGTATGCTGCCTTGAGAAAATTCTCTGTTGCTGTTTACCTAACTACCATTTCCGATATCTAGACAATATTTT
This sequence comes from Anabaenopsis elenkinii CCIBt3563, assembly GCF_015245355.1. Taxonomy (GTDB): domain Bacteria; phylum Cyanobacteriota; class Cyanobacteriia; order Cyanobacteriales; family Nostocaceae; genus Anabaenopsis; species Anabaenopsis elenkinii. The sequence continues at coordinate 3,939,682 of NZ_CP063311.1, forward strand.
TATTTCTAAAGTTCAAGAATTGATCTGTATTCCTCAAAGTTTTGCCATTTTTATACCAAAACTATCATTACTAACTTCCGTAATAGCAGATTTAAGAAGTCCCCCCTGGTTCCTTGGGTAAAACCCTCAGAACTTCGGGGGGTAGAGGGGAATCTCTGCGTAAATCCTACAAAATTTATAGCAGCCAGACTTTTAACTAGGAGTTTAAGGTACTCCAATTAGGATTATTAAATTTATTAAACTTGTACTCACAAGCCCGAAAGTTCTATCTTATAAGGATTAAAAAAATTATTTTGGGTATGGGTGCTAGTATTTCTCAGGGGAGGTACTAGTATTTATCCCCTGGGGTACTAGTATTTCTGCACTCAGGCTCAAAGCTATATGGGGAGCCAGTATGGGAGGTTTTTGGGTCTGGTGTTTCACTCTCAAAGCTTGTACTCACAGAAATAGATCATGTGGCGTAAATATCTATTATTAATAAATAAGCCAAAAATAAGCCAAAAATAATCCAAAAATAATCCAAAAATAATCCAAAAATAATCAAAAATGATCTAAAAATAACAGACACATTAATATTAATTGAGCCTCAAGAGCAACTGTAGAGTTAACCTATTAAACCTGATTATGGTAGCTCAAGAACATTATCTCTTGAGGAGAGGTGAGAAAATTACAGTAATTTCATGAGTGAGCTTCTAAATTTTTTTTTAAAAAAAATTTGTATAACTAGAGATATTCTGTATTTAGCAACACAGAATATAAATTCAAAACATACATACACAAATAGCTGAAATCATAGGACTTAATTTATGAGAATTGCTAAAGATATTACAGAACTAATTGGCGGAACTCCTTTAGTTCAGCTCAACAGAATTCCCCAATCTGAGGGAGTGGTGGCTAGGATTGTGGTTAAACTTGAAGGAATGAACCCCGCAGCTTCAGTTAAAGACCGTATTGGGGTTAGTATGGTCATGGCTGCGGAAGCGGAGGGTTTAATTGCACCGGGGAAAACTATTTTAGTCGAGCCAACTTCTGGGAATACAGGTATTGCTTTAGCCATGGTAGCAGCAGCCCGGGGCTACGGTTTAATTTTGACTATGCCGGACACCATGAGTCAAGAACGACGCTCTATGCTCAAGGCCTACGGTGCTCAGTTAGAATTAACACCAGGTTCACAGGGAATGCGAGGAGCAATTAACCGAGCCCAAATCATTGTCGCCAATACTCCCAATGCTGTGATGCTGCAACAGTTTCGCAACCCGGCTAACCCCAAAACTCATAGAGAAACTACGGCGGAGGAAATTTGGGCAGATACCGATGGGGAAGTAGATATAATCATTGCTGGGGTGGGGACTGGTGGGACAATCACCGGGATTGCAGAAGTGATCAAACAATATAAGCCCAGTGTGCAAGCGATCGCAGTTGAACCTAGTAACAGTCCGGTGCTTTCTGGGGGTAACGCTGGTCCCCATAAAATTCAGGGGATTGGCGCTGGGTTTATCCCAGATGTGTTACGTCTGGAATTGATGGACGAGGTAATTAGAGTCAGTGATGAACAGGCGATCGCCTATGGGCGACGTTTAGCTAAGGAAGAAGGACTGTTATCTGGTATATCTTCCGGTGCGGCTTTATGTGCGGCCATTCGAGTCGGTCAACGTCCAGAAAATACCGGTAAATTAATTGTCATGATTCAGCCATCCTTTGGGGAACGTTACCTGAGTACCCCCATGTTTCAAGATTTATCCGTAGAGACTCCTAATCTTGGGTAAAAAACCTAACCAGCAGATCCTGGACTTCTTAACCAAGTTAACGCTAACACGAAAGTCCCTACCTTCAGCGAAGCAAGGTAGGGATGAAGAAGTCCGATCTATATCCGGGATACAGTCAAACGAAATTCAATCAGGTTTTCTCCTTAGTGAAACCTAATGCTTACAACCACCTTGATGATGATGATCATGGTTATGACCGTGGGCGCAACCTTGTAAATTCTGGTTAGTCAGGGTTTCACTGACTACTTTTAAGGAATCATCCACCGGTTTTAAGCCGATCCAAGCATCTATGGTTTCTACATCAAACCCCACCTCACGGCGATCGCCTACTTCCAGCAAAGGACGGCGAATTAACAAAGGATCTTGGAGCATGAGCACCAAGGCTGTTTCTGCATCAATTTTTTCGGGAACCACCTCACCAGATTTAATCTTGGGAGCAGAAGCATTAAACCATTCAGCTACCGGGCGATGACCAAAAAATGATCGTAAGCGTTCAACTGTCCAAGGTTCCCTGAGGATATCGTACGCCAACACCTCATGACCAGCAGCAGTCAACACAACTTTTTGCTTAATACCACCCTTACAACCGGGTTTACTATAGAAAATCACTCTAGCCATTGTTATTACTCCCTGATGATTCTGATTAAAATTTCCTAGCTGTATGGGTAACTACATCAAACTCAAACCTTGCTTGAGGGTCTGTTTCTCCATAAACATTAAAAGTTACAGTTGCTTCCTCACCCACTGCTTCTACACTGTGAATTGCATCGGGGGTCAAGCTCACAATATCTCCTGGGGACAAAGTTATCTCTCCGGTAGGTGCAATTTTATCGGCAAAATCAGCCGTAGGGGTACGTCGCCAAAAGGTGTTTTTTTCTTGACCTTTTAACACTGCTATTACTCCCCAAGTCCCGTGATTATGAATAGTTGAACGGGTTCCCGGTGCAAATGTCACCGTTTGCACAGTCAAGGGGAACCCCAATTCATCATACAGAAGTAACACTGAGTTTCCTGTTTGAGGGTCAGGTTCTAAATATTGACTTTGTACCCAGTAGGAATTGACAATCAATCTCCTGACAAGCATTCGGATTTGTGGGAGACAAATAGATTCATCTTCTACCCCCTTGAGAATATCTTCTACTTCAGTTAAAAACCGATATAGACGATAATTCTCCCGTAATAAATCCCATGGTCTGAGGGATTTATACGCCTGATATTGGCCGTCTCCAGTTACTAGCCAATCTTTACCTTGCACCATCATTAAATAGTCGGATCAGAAGGAGCAGGGAAAATTATTCTCGGAGGAATCAAATTCAGGGGACTGGGAAGGGGGCGCAAAGGGTCAATAGTAACCACAGGAATGAAAGGTGCTGAAGAAGTTTCAGATGTCTGTAGAGGTTGGTAGAAGGGATAATCATTCATGTTTGTTGATGGTTGAAGGTTTACTAATTAATCGTCTTCGTCATCTGGACGATTTAAAATGTTTAGCAGGATTTCCGCGCCGAAATTATTACTGTGGTCAATCTGTTTGACGCGAGTACTTATTTCTGTGGCTTTGTCAATTTCCCCAAGTTTGGCTAACACCAAACCAGATGCAGCATAAGCCTTTAGGTACAATCTGATTTGGGGTTCATCTTGCCGTTGTAGTAATATGGGATGAAGTTGCTCCCAATCATTTGGCAATTTCTCTCTTGCTTTAATCTTATCTAAAACTTTAACGGCAATTTGTAGCGCTAGATGATAATTATTTTTATAATAAAAGAATCTATAGGCTGATACCAAAACATCCGTATTTTCTCCAGCCTGAGCTAAGGCTTGATGAATATATTTTTCTGCTTCTGAGGTATTTTCCCAGGTTTGTGCCGCCAAGATTAATAATTTCTTGACATCTTCGGCCACTTGAAACCAGGAGAATTGATTGGTATCCAGCATAATCATCTCCTTTGATGAGGAATAGGGAGTCAGAATTTTACCACCCCCTATCTGTACTATTTGTTTTTTGGGTTCTATACAGATGAATACTAGTGCTAGGCAGGTTTGTATGTGAGAATGTACACTAGTGTGAACAGAACAATCCAGATAATATCTACAAAGTGCCAGTAAATTTCTGCCATTTCGATGCCAGTATGTTTAGTAGCAGAGTAATGACCGGGACGACGCGATCGCCAAACTACACCTAAGATCAATAAGATGCCTATAAATACATGCAAACCGTGGAAGCCTGTCATGATATAAAAGCAGTTGGCAAAAACGTTAGTAGTCAGGCCATAGCCTAAATTCATGTACTCATAAACCTGACCACCCAGAAAGACTGCGCCCATAATTGCAGTCACTAGATACCAAAACCGCATTCCCCAAACATTATTCTTTTTAATCGCCACATCACCTAAGTGAATGACGAAACTACTAGATACCAGAATAATGGTATTAATTGCCGGTAAAAACAGTTCTACTTCTGTTCCCTCGGGAGGCCAAACTTCTGTAATCCCTCTAAAGAACAAATAAGTAGCAAAAAAACCCCCAAACATTAGGGATTCAGAAATCAGAAAGGTTAACAACCCCCAGACTCGTAAATCGGGATGATGCTCCTCATGGTGTTCAGTCGCTATGGTCATATTGTTTACCCTCTAAATATCTCAAATAGGTATTTTGCCTGTTGTGGGCGGGCTAACAGCCCACCCGATAATTTACAGCCAATCCTTAGGCGCTAACTTCCGGTGTACCCAGTGGTTGGGTTTCACTATGGCCATAGTCGTAGGGGCCATGGGTGACAACAGGTAATTCTTCCCAGTTTTCAATTAGGGGTGGTGAACTGGTTGTCCACTCTAAACTTAAACCTTGCCAAGGATTATCACCTGCTAATTCTCCTTGACTCCAACTGTGAATAATATTGATGGTGAAGGGTATAACTGAGACCCCTAAGACAAATGCACCAAAGGTGCAAAGTTGATTCAGGTTAATAAATTGGGGGTCGTACATGGCCACCCGGCGGGGCATACCTTGCAAGCCCAATTCATGCATGGGTAAGAAGGTTAAGTTAGTACCAACGAAGGTGAGGGCAAAGTGAATGCGTCCCCAGGTTTCATTCAGCTTGCGTCCGGTCATTTTGGGGAACCAGTGATAAATACCGGCGTAAATACCAAACACAGAACCACCAAAGAGGACGTAATGGAAATGTCCTACCACGTAATAGGTATCGTGGACGTGAATATCAAAGGGAGCAGTTCCCATGGTCACACCGCTTAAGCCACCCATGACAAACATGGATAATAGGCCAATGGCGAAGAGCATGGCACTGGTGAAGCGAATTTTACCACCCCAGAGGGTGGCAACCCAGGCGAAAATTTTCACGCCAGTGGGAACGGCGACAATGAGGGTGGAGATGGTGAAAAATATCCGCATCCAACCGGGTGTACCACTGGTAAACATATGGTGTACCCAGACAAATAAACCCACGACGCAAATAGCTAGGCTAGAGTAGGCGATCGCTTTATAACCAAAGATTGGTTTGCGGGCGTGAACTGGTACTACTTCGGACATGATACCGAAGATGGGCAGAATCATTAAGTATACTGCCGGGTGGGAATAGAACCAGAACAAATGTTGGTAAATAACAACGTTACCCCCTGCATCGGGTTTAAAGAAGGATGTACCAAAGTTGAGGTCAAATAATAACAGCACTAAACCCGCTGCTAATACAGGGGTAGAAAGTAAAGCTAAGACGGAAGTAGCTAGGATCGCCCAGCAAAATAAGGGTAGTTGATCCCATTTCATGCTGGGAACTTTCATCATTAAGATGGTAATGACAAAGTTCACTGAACCTAAAATTGAGGAGGTTCCCACTAAAACTATGGCCAGTATCCACAGAGTTTGGGCGATGGGTGCTGTGACTAGGCTTAATGGTGGGTAAGCTGTCCAACCAGATTGGGAACCACCGAAGATAAAACTAGCTACAACTAGTAATCCCGCTACGGGGTTTAACCAAAAGGCGATCGCGTTGAGCTTGGGGAAAGCCATATCTCTTGCACCCAGCATTAGGGGAATGAGATAATTCCCAAATCCTCCAATAGCACTGGGAACAATCCACAGGAAGATCATGATCGTCCCGTGGTTAGTCATGAAGGCGTTATACAGATTGGGATCGAGGAAATCTGATTCTGGTGTTGCTAGTTCCACACGCAACGCCACCGCCATCAGTCCACCAATGAGATAGAATACAAATGCTGTCACTAAGTATTGGATACCAATCACTTTGTGGTCAACATTAAATGTAAAGTAGTCTTGCCATCTCCACGCCTGGGGATGGTTATTTGCTTTATTTCCCAGGGTTGGCGTGTTCCGGGGGAATTCTGCCTGTGTCATAAGTTATTTTGCGACAATTTATTTTTGTCTTGAGAATGACTATTTCTGAAGTTGCGCCAGGGTGGTTGCACTCATCCCTAAGTTATGAATATGGGGAGCTAGAAATTCTGATGTTGATAACTCCGCTGGATTGACTGCAAGGCTCTGGTTGAGGTTTTCCTTTTGTGCTATCTGGCTTTGTGCTAACCAGCTATCAAATTCTTCTGGTGTATGAACTATGACTTGTGTCCGCATGGAACCGTGATAACCACCACATAATTCTGCACAAACTACCGGATAGGTTCCTGGTTTGGTGGCGACAAATCGCAGTTGGGTGGCGATACCCGGAAGTGCATCTTGTTTTAACCGGAATTGTGGTACCCAAAATGAGTGAATCACATCTACTGCGGAGAGGTTCAGTTGTACATCAGCACCTACGGGAACGTGTAACTCTCCGGCGGTAATTCCACTGTTGGGATAGTTGAATATCCAGGCGTACTGCATTCCTTGGACATCAACAACTAAGTCTGCTGGTTTACCCTGGGAGTGGGGTGACGCACCAATCCCAATGTTTCGGTTGTTTGCATCATCCAGGGTGGCCGCTATGGCTACGCTATGGGGATGACTCCCCGGCTCAAATCCGCCCATTTGATTGTAAACATCTACGCTGTAAATGCCTAAACCAATCACGATGACTGCGGGGATGGCTGTCCAAAAGATTTCTAAGGGAACGTTTCCTTCTATGGGTAGACCATCGCTATCATCACCCCGACGGCGACGATATTTGACTAAAAAAATCAGAATGGTTCCTTCTACAATGAGGAACAGTGCGATCGCAATGGTCAGCATGATGTTGAAAAATCCGTCTACCAAAGGCGCTTGTTCCGATGCTTGTACTGGCAATAAATTGTGATTATATCCCAGCCAAATACTGATGGCTGTGACCAATACTCCAGCAAGTAGAGTCCATAGTGAAACAGGAACTTTTTGCATATATGCTACCTGCTCTTGCAGCTGTAATTAAGGGTGTGATTTCCTGGAGACTTAGATGTAGGAGATTGTGATTCTAGACAATAATTTCCCTGCTCCTGTGTTCTTAGCATCAGTGCGCTTTTGATGTATAACCATAGCCACACAAGATAATGTGATTTTTTTATCTTGCTTTTCGACGATTATGCTCCTGTTGTTGGCTAATGATTTTTACATTTTCACAGATGCGTTTTTTGTTTTCACTTATTAACTTTCTATCTCAGTCTTATCAAAAGTGGGGGAATTTTCCAGATAATTTCATATCCTTCCCCCACTCACTTAACACTATCTTGAAAATCCTCTCATCCCAGATGTCTTTACTTGCAGAACAAGTTAGGTACTCCCAGATCAGGCCGTTAGTCTTAATATTATGTAGACTAATTGAGTAGCAAGTATGATTTTGCCCAAAAATAACTTAAGATTTACAATTATGTTTACTGTGAACTTTTTTGTGGTTACAGTCAGTCTTGATTATTCCCCTCTATTTACCTTGCTGCGCCCTTGATTTCCAGAGTACCCTTGACCACCTAAACAACTTTCGTGCAAATCCTAAAACCTTACTTGTCTAATACAACATGGGTGTAGCAATTCTTGGGACATATCCGTGCACAAGCTTCACAACCAACACAGTTTTCCGGGTGAGCTACAACCATGACTTTGCGCTCAATTTCATCGTCGTCTTCATCCTCTACAAATTCCCCATCTTCGTTGAGAGCTTTCAAGCTCAATACATTGTGACCGCATATCTTGAAGCATCTGCCACAACCTATACATTTTTCTTGGTCAATTTCCTGGGCAAATTTAGGTATCCAGGTATTACCTCCAAATGTCAATCCTGTTACTGTTGCCATGAATAAACCTTTAGGAATTTCTCTGTACTTTAATCATCATCCTAACCTAATCTTATGATCTTTTTTTGATGCAAAACCACTATTTATTGTTGAATTAAATTTCCATGACTTTTTATATATTCTCCTGACTATTTATTTAATTTTATTTGTAGATGCGATTTATTTTCAATAGCATAGATATGGTTTACATAATCTTTTTTTGGTTTGATATAGAAGATATTTTATACTGTTACTCTGCTGTTTATTAGCTAGAAATATAATCTGACATGACAAAAGTCATAGAGTCATATATAAATAATTACCGTTGATCTATGCTGCTAATTCAATTGGTGATAAAAATAATGATATTTTTTATTGTATAGGTAGGAAAGATACACTCTCTCATAGTATTTAGGGGTACAGCTTATATGTTCATCTAGGACAAGATAATAGTTTTACTTTGTAATCTATAAAATCAAAAGCGTGAAAATATCATGATTCTATCTATTTTTTAGAAATAGAAAATATTTCCTGGTTTATCAACTCATGTAGAAACTGTATATTTAGCAACAGCAAGGTTAGGGATTGTAAATATTAAAATTATTAATAAAGTAACTACCATCTATTCATAAGATGTATGTTTATCCGTTTCTATGGCTAAAGCCACCCTATCGCTATCGGTAAGTGATACTTCAACTAAAAGCCTATTATAGTTAAGTATTAATTTAAATATTAAGAAATATAGACTGGCTCATTATGAACAAAATTCTCTGATTATTTATGAAAATTATAGTTAATAAAGAAGTAATTTTAGGCTATATTTACAGCCTGGAAATATTGGTAATGAAATTATGGATGTGGGGAATGATTACAGCAAATAAAGATATTTTTTGCTGTAAATATAGTTTGGTGGCAAGTGAGAAATACTAAAGAAACATCCACAGAAAGACTTGAGCCAAACATCTCAACGATTAGAGTGGGAAGAAGCCTTATAGCCGTATGCCTTATACAATTCCTAACAACAATTGCCTGGGATGTGACAACTGCCGCCCCCAATGTCCTACGGGTGCAATTAAAATAGAGAATGATGAATATTGGATTGATCCTAGTCTTTGTAACAACTGTGAAGGTTATTATCCTGAGCCACAATGTGTCATAGCTTGTCCAACTAATTTGCCCATACCTTGGCAACCAAAAAAAGGTAGATGCAAGGTTGAACCAAGAGATTCAGCTAGTCCAGATTTATTTGCCAACGGTGAAAATAATCCATTTGCTTCAGCTATTGTGATTTGGGAAGCTTGTAATGTTTTGGCACAACGGACATCTTTAAATTGGCAAATGGATGAAAGCGGTTATATGTCCTATGGAAGAAAAGTGAAACAAGGACGGGGTGCGATCGCTTTTCATCTTGAGGAGCCATTTCCCAGGAGCGATAAACAACAAGCACAAAATATTAAGAGCATGAGTGAATTAGGTGCAATTGCAAGTATTGATATTAGATCGGCTTGCATTCACCTCATATTTGCTGCCTATGCTACATCCTTAGAGCAACCTTGGCAAGAAGAGTTTACCATCGATGAACGCCAAATTGAGAAATATTTAGGCTTAGAAAAGCGCAAAGACCTAAACAAAAATGCCAAGCTAGCCTTAATCAAGAATATCGTACAGCAAGCTTGTTCATTGATGATTTCTATTGATTGGCCTCAACAAGGAAGCATCCCCGGCTTTTCCGTCACAGGTAGCCGTTTGTGGGAGTTAATCAATATTCAGCATCACTTTCAAGAGGATGACTTGGGGTGCAAATATTTAATTGGACTAACTTTTAAAGTCAAAGCTGGGATATGGGCGCAGTATTTCTTAAACAAACAAGCCTGTAAGGAGCGAACTGCATTTTACCAATATGGCAGTTTACCTAAAACATTATTAACTACCGTCATGAGTATTTGGCAGCAGCACGAAGGTGCAGTACGACTAATGCTGTGGTTGCTGTTTAAAACTAAAATGGGTAGAGAACAACGGATTACCATTCCTACATTATTACGTATTGCCTACGGGGAAGAAAAAGTTACCATTGCCTCTAGACAGAGGGAAGAACGGAAACGCTTACTCAGAACATTTGAAAGTGATTTAGAAATTCTCCACCACCATGGCATTAAACCGATTTTTGATCCAGTAACGTACCCCTCAGAAATTCAACCTTTGTGGGCGAAGTTAATGGATATTCCCGAAGATCCAGAGGAAGCCTTAGAATTTTGGATGAATGACGCTGCTGGAAACACCCGCCTCACTGATTCAGGACCCCGTGGTAAGTGGAATCTGCTCATGAATGCGCGAATTTTAGCTTTTGAACTACCTCCAGAATGGAAACCGAAAATTTCTGAATCACAAAAAAAGCCCCGGCGAACTGTTAAAAGCAGGAGCAAGACTAAAACCAGCACGGATTTACTCGGCGCGGATATTTTACAGGCGCGCCAAAATTTGCAACTTTCTCAAAGGGAGTTAGCAAGGCTAACAGGTAAAAGCCAAAGTTGGATTCGTGATCTAGAAAATGGTCGTTTGAAAGCTAAGGTAGAAGACCAAGCCATATTACGGAAGGTACTAAATATTACTTGAACATCAAACCTTGGAAATATCCCTCTTCTGTCACTTTCCGAAATAAACAAGCAGTAAATACAATAAATTATGCAGAAGAATAAAAGGGTTTTAATCCATTCATAACACTAATGAGTTGGTTAAACCCAAGCAGCAAATTGGAATTGGGAAAAACATCAAGCCAGGGATAAATCAACCAAAAAAGTAAAAATGGTTGGACAATTAATCGCAGATTATTGAGAGTATTCTTCCATCCGGTTTGATGATTCCATTGCTGATGCACAGAGAAATCAACTGCACTGATTTCTAGTATGTTAGGTGCAAGCTGATGAGATTGATTTAGGGATAAAAACGCTGGAGAGTTTAAACTAATCATTGTGTAAACACACAAAATAATTTCCCACCATTTCTCAATATGCTGAAAATCAGTAAACCGATAATCTGTCCAACCTAATTCCTGTTTACACTGACGAAAGGCATATTCTACCCATGTTCTTAATCCATAAAAGTCGCCTAAAATTTTCTTGAGATTTCCTTGAAGATTGGTCATGACAAAAGAAGTAGAATTCTCTGGCATTGTTTCTGGATCTGTGGTTAATTCCCAGTAAGTTATCTCCTTTCTCTTACCATAAATTATTTCGCGGATATATCTATTCTCTGATTTTTGGTTACTAAATGTTCTGGTAAATTTACACCACTTATTCGCCCTAACCTTCTGATTGCCAGGCAACCATACTGCATGATTACTTCTAATTGCTACGACATAAGCTAAGTTATATGCTGCTAATTTTCTTATAAATTGACTACTCTCACCATATAAACTGTCTGCCAATACTAATTCAATAGTAAAGCCGAACTCAATTAATTCTGTAATTATTTCTGTCGCTAATTCTATCTTGGTCTTATATGTATCTTCTGCTCTTAGTGTCTTTTGCGGTTTGAATACTTTGAACAGTAGCGGAAATGTTATGTTATCGTACACTCCATAGGCATTGACTGAAACTATCCCTCTATCTATTTTCCCCACACTTCCTAAATATTGTCTGGCTACGTAATCAGTCTTGTTACCTTTTTTCCTGTCTCCTGTTTCATCAATGACTACGGTAATTGCTTTTCCATTTAATGCTCTCTTTATTTTATCTAATCTTTTGTTTCTTACTTTCTCTACTGACCAGTCTGAATTAGCAATAAAATGATGTAATGATTGGGCTGAGTTTATGCTTACTACTTTCGCTATCTCTGGTAAGGATTTCCTTTTGAGCGTTGAGATGATTCCCAAATGTAAATATTTGAAGCACTCATAATTTCTTACTTCTTTAAATATGTCTCTGTACTCTTCACAATATTCATCTATGACTCCCACTGTTGGGTGGGCCTCTCGACGTAAATGTTTGAGTATTTGTAATTCTACATCCATTGCTCTACCTACCTTGTAGAGTTTTTTCTTTTAACTATTATATTCTTTATTCTCGGAAAGTGACAGAAGAGGGATATAGCAGGGGGCAGGGGGCAGGGGGAAGCCTTGAAACGCTTCAAGTTCAATGGTTTTATCTTCTGTTTATGTCCTAACCACCTTGGCGGTTGCTATAACTGAAAAGCCACAAAAGTATTGATTGAAATCAATTTTACCCACCCATAAAAAAAATCCCACCCAGGGATCAGCTGGGATGGGTAAAAATCCTCAAAGGAGGGAATATTTACTTGCTTTCAGTGAAATCAGCATCAATTACATCATCACCGCCACTGGGGGGGGTAGAACCAGCATCTTGAGGTGCAGCACCAGGAGCATTACCACCAGCTTGTTGATAGATGTTGCTACCAACAGCAAACAATGCTTGTTGTAGTTCTGGTGTCAACTTCTTGATTTGCTCGTCATCATCCTTAGCAACAGCTTCACGGAGGTCTTTAACTAAACCTTCGACCTTGGTTTTGTCAGCTTCAGGAACTTTATCACCTAGTTCTTGCAACTGCTTTTCAGCTTGGTACGCCAAAGAATCAGCTTGGTTCTTGCGTTCAATGGTCTCACGACGTTCCTTGTCAGCTGCAGCATTTTGTTCTGCTTCCTTCACCATCCGATCAACATCGGATTTATCCAAAGTCGAAGCACCAGTAATGCTGATAGACTGTTCCTTACCAGTACCTTTGTCCTTAGCGGTAACATTGAGGATACCGTTAGCATCAATATCAAAGGTAACTTCAATTTGTGGTACGCCCCGTGGTGCGGGAGGAATACCATCAAGTCTAAAGGTTCCTAAGCTCTTGTTATCATTTGAAAACTCCCGTTCACCTTGAAGAACGTGAATTTCTACATTGGTTTGTCCATCCACTGCAGTAGAGAAGACTTCCGATTTCTTGGTGGGGATTGTGGTATTCCGGGGGATAATTTTAGTCATCACACCGCCCAAGGTTTCTACACCTAAAGACAGTGGGGAGACATCTAATAGCAATATACCTGTAACATCGCCCGCTAGCACACCCGCTTGAATAGCAGCACCAACTGCTACCACTTCATCAGGGTTAACGCTTTGGTTGGGTTCCTTACCTAATACTTGCTTTACTATCTGCTGTACCGCAGGAATACGGGTAGAACCACCAACTAGTACAACTTCATGAATATCGCCTCTGCTTAATTTAGCATCCCGAATTGCGTTTTCTACAGGGATGCGGCAACGGTCGATTAGGTCTGAGCAGAGTTCTTCAAACTTAGCACGGGTCAGGGTTGTATCCAGGTGCTTGGGACCATCCTGGGTAGCAGTGATAAATGGTAAGTTGATCTCCGCTTGAGAAACGCTAGAAAGCTCAATTTTTGCTTTTTCTGCGGCTTCAGTCAAACGTTGTAACGCCTGTTTATCTTGACGCAGGTCAATTCCTTCTTCTTTTTTGAATTGTTCGGCTAAGAAGTCAACGATTTTTTTATCGAAATCATCGCCACCCAGGTGAGTATCACCAGAAGTTGCTAGTACTTCAAATACTCCATCACCTACTTCAAGAATGGAAACGTCGAAGGTACCACCACCAAGGTCAAATACTAAAATGGTTTCGTTGCTCTTCTTATCAAAACCATAAGCTAGAGAAGCTGCTGTAGGCTCGTTAATAATCCGCAGAACTTCAATACCTGCTATTTTACCAGCGTCTTTTGTAGCTTGTCGCTGGGAGTCATTAAAGTATGCGGGAACGGTAATTACCGCCTGAGTAACAGTTTCACCCAGATATTTGCTAGCGTCTTCAACTAGTTTACGCAGCACTTTAGCAGAAATTTCTTCGGGAGCAAAGTGTTTACCTGCGGTGGGACAATCTAGCTTAACATTACCGTTGCTACTAATGACTTTATAAGAAACTTCTGTAGACTCGTTACCAACTTCGTCATGTCGTCTTCCAATGAAGCGTTTGACTGAGTAAAAGGTATTCTCAGGGTTCATCACCGCTTGACGTTTGGCGATTTGACCCACTAAGTTATCCCCATTTTTGGCAAATGCTACTACTGAGGGTGTTGTGCGAAAACCTTCGGCGTTAGCAATCACTGTGGGTTTACCACCTTCCATAACTGCAACGCAGGAGTTTGTTGTACCTAGGTCAATTCCAACTACTTTTGCCATTGTAACTGCTGGCTCCGCTCCGTATAACTACAAATGAATGGGAATATAAGGGACTAAGTTTTCAACCCACTGGTTAAAAAAATAGTCATTTCATGATTAACAACCTTTAATTAGGCTTTCCTGGGGTGAAAACCTCAAGTTATCCTGATATATATACTGGTCAGTTCAGTTATCACCAGTCCATGCAGGAGGGTTTCCCGAACCTGGGACTAGAGGGTTAATTTTAAAGGATGTATTTAGTGCGTTCATTGAGAAATTTGCTTTCACTCTGTCTAATGTATGAGAATTAATACTTTCAGCAATTGGGGTGAACCGTAATCTCAAAGTCGTGTTTGCCGTCTTTGGGTGTTATAAACTGTAGATAGTTTCAAAATCAATGCTTAAATAAGACGGCCATCTACCTAATAATACTGATGATCTTCTGCTGTGCTGTCTCTATCTGATGTCATAAAGGTACTCAAACAACCTGAAATATCTGATTTTCTCTAATTGAAATTATATGGTTACACTATCTCCTAGTTTAAAAGCTCAACTCTCCCAACCCCTCAAAATCGGCTCCTTCGAGGTCAACAGTCGAGTTTTACAGTCGCCTTTATCAGGGGTGACAGATATGGTATTTCGTCGTCTAGTACGTCGCTACGCCCCAGATTCAATGTTGTATACGGAAATGGTAAATGCTACGGGTTTACACTATGTGAAAGAATTACCCAAAATTATGGAGGTAGACCCCCAGGAACGACCTATCAGTATACAGTTATTTGACTGTCGCCCTGATTTTTTGGCAGAAGCAGCTATTAAAGCGGTTGCTGAAGGTGCGGATACTGTGGATATTAATATGGGTTGCCCAGTCAATAAAATTACTAAAAATGGTGGCGGTTCATCTCTATTGCGTCAACCGGAAGTAGCGGAGGCTATTGTGCGGGAAGTAGTCAAGGCTATAGATGTACCAGTGACTGTTAAAACCCGTATTGGCTGGAATGATCGGGAAATTACTATTCTTGACTTTGCCAAGCGCATGGAAGATGCTGGGGCGCAAATGATTACAGTACATGGACGCACCCGCGCTCAAGGTTACAATGGTAATGCCCGTTGGGAATGGATAGCCCGCGTTAAGGAGATGCTTTCTATTCCCGTAATTGGTAATGGGGATATTTTTTCTGTGGAAGCGGCGGTCAAATGTTTAGAACAAACTGGTGCTGATGGGGTGATGTGTTCTCGTGGGACTTTGGGTTATCCTTTTTTGGTGGGAGAAATTGATCATTTCTTGAAAACAGGGGAAATATTACCAGCGCCAAGCCCAATTCAACGCTTGGAATGTGCCAGAGATCATTTACAAGCATTATGGGAATATAAAGGCGATCGCGGTGTACGTCAAGCCCGAAAGCATATGACTTGGTACGCCAAAGGTTTTGTTGGTGCGGCTGACTTGCGGGGACAGTTAAGTGTCATTGAAACGGTGCAGCAAGGTTTAGATTTAATTGACCGGGGAATTGAGCAGTTACATCAAAGTTATGAACCAATGGAAGAAACAAGTAATTTTCAAGTAGCTTAATCAAATAACTAAAACTCTTGTGGTGCGGGTATCTTGCCCGCTATTGGTTAAACTGGTTAACATTAATTCATCCCGTTGCTGCCAAACTGTAAATATTCTTTCTCTACCATCCGACAAACTTTCTGGATGTATTTGATAAACATCATTTACCTGCTTGAGTTTTAAACCCATCAGATTTAACAGTTGGCTAAGTATCTTGATCGGGGAAATATTACCCTTTCCCTTAATTAAATCAATGTCTAGTAACCTTTTTATGTGTTTACTATGTTGCATGACCACATCTTTAAGCAAAACTAAATCATCATCATCTTCTGTAAATTTTCTTTCTGCTTCTAGAAATTGCAGCATTCCTAAGGCTCTCATCGCCTCAACTTTACAGGTATAAGTTTTTAAATCAGGCAGAAAAACTTGACCATCACCCCAGAATAATTGTTGATGCCATTCTTGCTGGTCTCTCACATGAAAATACTCGCTGTCATGGGTAAGATAATAATGCAGCAGTAATTGGTAATAATACCCTTTTTCGTCCCGTAACTTTAAGGAAGAGGTAACTGGAATGCCATATCTTTGTTTGAGGATATATTTCTCAATTTGGTTACGTTCTGATTCGGTCAGAGAAGGTTTATTTAATAATTTTTCATATTCTAGATAATTAATGTCTCGCGCTTTGCTAACTGCAGTGGCTGCTAATAATTGATGTTGCTGTTTAATTTCTCGAATTTGCCATTTAATCTCTTTAGCTTTTTGACGTTTTTCTGCCCATTCTTTTTGCACTTTCACAATTTCCAAAACTAGTCTTTTGCGGTTTTCTATATCCAGGGTATCTGTTGCCAAAAATGCCAGGCGTAAATCTCTAACAATGTTATTATGTACAGCGTTACTTCGTACCCTAACTTTATGCCCATCTGCTATTAAACCATCTTCCATTGATTGGCGATACAGACGAATGGAAGCATTGACCCTAGCAGACAACTTTGACCAAGTACGCAAATGAATTGGGTCATACACTAATGGCAAGTCTACATTGATTTTATGTAAGGGACTGAGCAAGGCTAAGTTTTCTTTTTGATTTTCTTGATACCAGTCAGCTAGTAATCGATAATTTGTGCTACCACTACCAATTAAACCTATTCCTCGCTTGGCACACCAAACGATACGTGGTACATTATCTCTTATTCTTGCTAATGCTTGTCGTGCTTCTGTGTCAGGAATCACCCCTTGAAAAATACCATAAACTCGGTCGAAGTGTTGGACATCAATACTAATTCCTGTACCAAGGCTAGGAGTCACAAAAATGGCATCATATTCAGGAATTTTTTGATTGATATTTCCCACAAGGTCTACTGCTGCATGACCAGGTGTACTGGTTGTACGACTGCTGATGACTAGAGATTTAGGGAATTGCTGTCTTAATTTTTCTAACCTTTCTTTCAGATACCCTTCTATGGTTTCACAACTGTAACGCCCAGATCGACTATCGGTTGTCACGTAACATTTACGCCCTGCTATTAAATCTAATTCTAGTTGGTGAATCAATGGTGTGGGGTTGGGAGAGTCATAAAATGTTACATCCCATCCGTCCTGGGGTTGCCATTTATTCACTAGTACCCAAGGGGTTAATTTGATTCCTGATAATCCTTGTAAATATTCTAATGATACATCTGATAGGTCGGCATCTTGGGCAATTACTAATCCTTGTGTAGTCAAAACTGTTGAAATTAGCTGTTGAAATAATTTTAAAATTTTAACTCTTTTATGTTTACAAGTATTACTGTTGAGCAGATGCCATAAGGACTGTTCTACTTCATCTAAAATTAATATTGCTCCTTGCCAATCTTGGGGGTTAAGTTTCCAAATTGAATCAACACATAAACCACAAGAGTTAGGTTTTTTAAAGGAATGGATGATCGGGGGTAAATCTTGATCTGATACCATTACAAAGTCGCTATGATTACAGCCCCATTGAATACCAATTTTTTCACACAAAAAGCGACCTAGTTGAATTCTGTGTGTAATTAATAATATGGGTCTATTTGAGGTTTTAGCCTGATTCACAATGGCTTGCAGTGCTGTGGTTTTTCCTGTTCCTTTGCCTGATTTTAGTCCTACTAGTCCAGATGTGGGATAAGATACTTTTTCTAAGTAAGGACAGTTGAGTGTGACTGTAGCTGAGATGGTAAGGTGAGTATGGGGTTTCTTTTGGGCGAGATAAATTTCTAAATCAGCACTTTGGCGATATGCTTTCTCAAAAGCACTTGCACCTTTAGCAACAATTAGCTCATCAACACCTTTTTCTTTTCCTGGGAGTTCAATAACTTTAACAGAACATTTTTTTTCTTGGAGTAAAGAACCTAGTTGGCAAATGGCGTTATTGATAGCCGCAAGTTTTTTCGGTTGAGTTTCAAAATCAAAACAAATATAAAAGTAGCGCTTTGTGGTCGCAAAGGCGGCTAAGTCGGGTATTAGCTGACGAGTGGTGACTTTACCAAATCTATCTTTGACCACCCGATAACCACTGGTAATTCCCGGAATGGCGATCGCCGGGTATCCTTGGGTTAATAATGCTGCGGCCTTCTTGGCACCTTCACAGATAATTACGGGTAAGTTATTTGTCACGACCCATGGCCAAAACCCTGGAGCTCCTCCATAAGCATCAAGATTTATACTGCTGGGCATGGCTACATTATACCGTTGAGAGACTTGCTGCCAAATTTTTAATGTTACCCGCAGACAAAATAACCGTGTTGGTGTCCTAGGTGGATGTTCGTATTTAATGGATTTGCCATTATGATTGATTCGGGGTTGGTTTGGTTTAAAACACCCCCATTCCATTGCTTGCCAATTATTTAGAGGGTCTAGACCGGAACACCACCAACCACCAGCTGTAATGTGGCGATACCTCTGTAACCAACTATTCTTAACCTTGCCAGTGTTTGTACGGGTAATATGATCAGAAATTAGCAGATAATCATAGGCTGATGTGTCTGGGAGCGATTTAAAATTTAGTTTTACTATATCTAGGTCTATACTACTGTTCTTGACCAATTCCTCAAGGTGTGATTCGTGTAAATATTGCAGATGCATGGGGGAACCTTGAACGGAAAACGATGGATTTAAAACTTACCATGTATTCGCCGGTTTTCTATGGGAGAAATCACGATGTTAAAATAAGATTTTTTTACATAGTCATAAGAAATACATCGGTTACCTATGAAGTTGCTGATTCTGTGGGACTCTGTTGCTCAAGTAATAAGCTTGTATTGTAAGATTTGCTGGTGATTAGTTGTAATTTTTCAGTAAATTTCCCTTTTGATCAGTTTTTAGTATTGTGTCGAAAAGGGGCGGCGAGGGTTAGCGATCGCCCTTGACACTGTATGATGGCTGCGCCACCCAAGCGATCGCTTTTAGTTTTGTCAATCCTCCATAGTAGTAACTTTGTATTCCCCAGGCTTTTCCTGCTCTTCCGGTATGGGTGTAGTTTCTGGAACTACTGATGGCACGGTAACGGGCGCGGGAACTATCTCAGGTTGTGTTTCTGATGCAGGTGAGTCAATAATCTCTGGTAGTGTCGGGGGTAAACTGGGTGAGGGTTCGATAAGTTCCTCAGATTTTGGGGTTTCCTGTTGCGCTGCTGTTTCTGGTTCTACAGGTGTTTCTGGAATTTGAGTCTCAGGAATAGGCTGTGGTGAGGGTGTTGTTTCAATGCTGGGAGTAGGTATAGGTTCAGTCAGGGGTTCCTTAGCCGTGTAATTCGGGTCTACAATCCTACGGGCTTCATCTGCTGACAATTCTCCTCTGACAATTCTTGAAAGTGTGTCTTTACCGTTGGGTTGATAATTAATGACTCTGGCTGTAGTATTAAAGGCATTTTTCAGAGGATTTCCTTGATTATCCAGAAATTCTAGTTTGACCCAGTTTTTACCGGGTTTGAATCCTTGGAGGTAAATGGGTTGCCAGCGATCTAAAATAAAGCTTTCATTGTTAATTGTGCAACGGATGCGCCAATCGCTGATGGTATCATTAGGGTTGTCCTCAGCCGCAAGGTGCACAGGAGCGTTAGTTAGGTAAAAGTCGAGTAAGATGGGTTCTGCTCCGTAAGTGCCTTGAGGGCGGCTGTAAGTTAGCACGGGTAGGCTGGGCTCGGGATTATTCTCGTCCGTTTCGGTGAAAATATGAAATGTAGTCTGGGCGTAAGCACCTTCATTTTTAAAGCTTTCGTGCCAAGGACGAGAAGCAAAGGCGCGCAGGGTATGTGTACCTGGAGAGAGGTCTGATAAAATTAAAGGTTGATTTAGATCGTAAACAGCTATGTAAGGTTCATTATCGACAATTACGTGTAGATGGGGACCTAGTTCTAATTGGGAATCTTTAAATATGGGTATGTCCTTTGTCTGAAAGCTGACTGCAACCTGAGTATCTTGAATAACTTCATCAGGTTGTGGAGTGACTATTTTAACTTGGGGTCGATAATTTTCTAAGCTCAGTTTTAGTTCTTGGATGACCTGTGGTGGGGATACTTCGGAAAATTGTTGAGAAATCTGAGAAATTTTTTGAGGACTATTTCTTGGGATACTAGGTACTTCTTGGCTATCAGCTTTTTGACCACAGCCGGTTAGGGTCAATACCAGCACCAGTGTGACCAGGCACCGAAAAATAGTCAATCTCATAGGGGGTATTTGAGATCCAAGCTCTTTATGTAAGGATTTTATGCACTTCATCCTAGTGATAGTTGTCCCAGGGTAAATATATTATTGTGGCTTAAATTCTCTATCGCAGACCATAGCCCAAAAGCTGAAATTTTTCTGGTACTAGATCAGATGTTCTGGGGAATTTCTCAGATAAGTTTAAATTAATTTAAATTAGTTTAAATTATTTAATAATTTTCTCAGGTTTTATCGTAGCAATTAAAACATGAAAAGAAAATTGAATTGAAATCAATCATAAGGTTTACCAATTGTTACCCTTTGTAAATTAAATGAAGAATCTCTTGACTTTTGTGTCAAAAGTTGGAATATACAAGGCTGATCAGACAATTGTTTCAGGGAATTTGAATTATTGTTAAAATGTGTTTAACAATGCACTAGTAATGACTCTATAATTCAACAGAAACAAACTTCCACATAGAGTCTTCATCACTGCTCCAGGAATGTCTGTAGTTTGCGACTAGGTTAACTTTGTGGTAATTATGATTCCTCATTCCTTATCAAGAGAGGAGGTCGAATGACGATTAGTCCTCCGGAGCGAGAGGAAAAAAAGGCAAGAGTGATAGTCGATAAAGATCCGGTTCCTACCTCATTTGAAAAATGGGCAAAGCCAGGACACTTCGACAGAACCTTAGCCAAAGGACCCAAAACCACCACATGGATTTGGAACCTTCACGCCCTCGCCCATGACTTTGATACACATACAAGCGATCTAGAAGACATTTCCCGCAAGATATTCGCGGCTCACTTCGGCCATTTAGCCGTAGTAGCGATTTGGTTAAGCGGGATGTTATTCCACGGCGCTAAATTCTCGAATTACGAAGCTTGGTTAAGCGATCCATTAAATGTGAGTCCTAGCGCTCAAGTCGTTTGGCCAATTGTGGGACAAGACATTTTAAATGGTGATGTGGGCGGCGGATTCCGCGGTATTCAAATCACCTCAGGCTTGTTCCAAGTATGGCGCGGCTGGGGTATTACCAGCTCATTCCAGCTGTATGTAACAGCTATTGGCGGTTTGGTACTAGCAGGCTTGTTCTTATTTGCTGGTTGGTTCCATTACCACAAGCGTGCTCCTAAACTGGAATGGTTCCAGAATGTGGAGTCAATGCTGAATCATCACTTGGCAGTATTGCTAGGTTGTGGTTCTTTGGGATGGACAGGACACTTAATACATGTGTCAGCACCAGTAAACAAACTCTTGGATGCAGGTGTCGCTGCTAAAGATATCCCCTTGCCCCATGAGTTTATTCTGAACAAAGACCTGTTGATCGATTTGTATCCCAGCTTTGCTAATGGGTTAACACCATTCTTCACCTTGAACTGGGGTCAGTATGCTGACTTCCTCACCTTCAAGGGGGGTCTAAACCCAGTAACAGGTGGCTTGTGGATGACAGATATTGCCCATCACCATTTGGCGATCGCAGTTCTGTTCATTATTGCTGGTCACATGTACCGGACAAACTGGGGTATAGGACACAGTATTAAAGAAATCCTGGAAAACCATAAAGGTCCATTCACAGGTGAAGGCCATAAAGGTCTGTACGAAAATCTGACCACATCTTGGCACGCTCAGTTAGCAACTAACCTTGCTTTCTTGGGTTCACTGACCATCATCATTGCTCACCATATGTACGCAATGCCTCCGTATCCGTACTTGGCAACGGACTACGCCACGCAATTGTGTATATTCACCCACCATATGTGGATCGGTGGCTTCCTGATCGTCGGTGGTGCTGCTCACGCTGCTATTTTCATGGTGCGTGATTACGATCCCGTTGTGAACCAAAACAACGTGTTAGATCGGGTGATTCGTCACCGGGATGCTATTATCTCTCACCTGAACTGGGTGTGTATTTTCCTAGGCTTCCATAGCTTTGGACTGTACATTCACAATGATACAATGCGTGCCTTGGGTAGACCTCAAGACATGTTCTCCGACACGGCAATTCAGTTACAGCCAGTATTTGCTCAGTGGGTGCAAAACCTGCACACATTGGCCCCTGGTGGTACTGCTCCTAATGCCTTAGAACCAGTTAGCTATGCCTTTGGCGGCGGGATTCTGGCTGTAGGCGGTAAAGTGGCAATGATGCCCATTGCTTTGGGTACAGCGGACTTTTTAGTTCACCACATCCACGCCTTCACCATTCACGTCACCGTCCTGATTCTGCTCAAGGGTGTACTGTTTGCCCGTAGTTCTCGTCTGATTCCAGATAAGGCTAACTTGGGCTTCCGCTTCCCTTGCGACGGTCCAGGTCGTGGCGGTACCTGTCAAGTATCTGGTTGGGACCACGTGTTCCTCGGATTATTCTGGATGTATAACTCCCTATCGATTGTGATCTTCCACTTCAGCTGGAAAATGCAATCAGATGTCTGGGGTACAGTAGATGCAGCAGGTAATGTGTCTCACATTACTGGTGGTAACTTTGCTCAAAGTGCCATCACCATTAATGGCTGGCTACGTGATTTCTTGTGGGCACAAGCAACACAAGTAATCAACTCCTACGGCAGTGCTTTATCTGCTTACGGTCTACTATTCCTAGGCGCTCACTTTGTCTGGGCATTCAGCTTAATGTTCCTGTTCAGTGGTCGCGGCTACTGGCAAGAACTAATTGAGTCCATTGTTTGGGCACATAATAAACTGAAAGTAGCACCAGCAATTCAGCCTCGCGCCCTGAGCATCATTCAGGGTCGGGCTGTAGGTGTAGCTCACTACCTCTTAGGAGGAATTGTGACAACCTGGGCATTCTTCCACGCACACATCCTATCAGTAGGGTAGTAATTCACTTAATGAGTGCTGGGGGCTGAGTGCTGGGGGGTGAGTAGTTAATTCAAGCTCAAAACCTAGTACTCAAAACTCAGAACTCTAAAAGCTGACACCTGATGGCTAAAGGTCAGAGGATTTATCAAACCTATGGCAACGAAATTTCCAAAATTTAGCCAGGATCTCGCACAGGACCCGACTACGCGTCGGATATGGTATGCGATCGCCACTGGAAACGACTTTGAAAGCCACGATGGCATGACGGAAGAAAATCTTTACCAAAAGATTTTCGCCACTCACTTCGGTCACTTGGCAATCATCTTCCTGTGGGCTTCCAGCCTCCTGTTCCACGTAGCCTGGCAAGGTAACTTTGAACAGTGGATTAAAGATCCCCTTCATGTCCGTCCCATCGCCCATGCGATTTGGGACCCCCACTTTGGCGAACCGGCGATCGAAGCATTTACCCAAGGTGGCGCTAGCAACCCAGTAAACATCGCTTACTCTGGTGTTTACCACTGGTGGTATACCATCGGTATGCGGACGAACAGCGAACTGTACACCGGTTCAGTGTTCCTCCTCTTGTTGGCAGCATTATTCTTATTTGCTGGTTGGTTGCACTTACAACCCAAGTTCCGTCCTAGCCTGTCTTGGTTCAAGAGTGCTGAACCCCGTTTGAACCACCACCTAGCTGGTTTATTCGGCGTTAGCTCCTTAGCTTGGGCTGGTCACTTGATTCACGTTGCTATCCCCGAATCTCGCGGACAGCACGTAGGTTGGGATAACTTCTTAACCACCTTGCCCCACCCAGCAGGTTTAACACCTTTCTTCACAGGTAACTGGGCTGTTTACGCCGAGAACCCTGACACTGCTAGCCATATTTTTGGTACATCTCAAGGTTCGGGTACAGCGATTCTGACTTTCTTGGGTGGTTTCCATCCTCAAACAGAATCCTTGTGGCTGACCGACATGGCTCACCACCACTTGGCGATCGCAGTTCTCTTCATTGTTGCGGGTCATATGTACCGCACTAACTTTGGAATTGGTCATAGCATCAAAGAAATGCTCAATTCCAAATCCGGTTTAATCCCCGGTAGCAAGAGTGAAGGTCAATTCAACCTGCCTCACCAAGGTCTGTACGACACCATTAACAACTCACTGCACTTCCAGCTGTCCTTAGCTTTGGCAGCACTAGGAACCATCACTTCCTTGGTAGCGCAGCATATGTACTCCCTGCCTCCTTACGCTTTCATTGCTAAGGACTACACAACACAGGCAGCGCTGTACACCCACCACCAGTATATTGCTGGCTTCTTGATGGTTGGTGCTTTTGCCCACGCCGCCATCTTCTGGGTACGTGACTACGACCCCGAACAAAACAAGGGCAACGTACTCGACCGGATTTTACAGCACAAAGAAGCGATTATCTCTCACCTCAGCTGGGTATCGCTATTCTTAGGCTTCCACACCCTCGGTCTGTATGTACACAACGACGTAGTAGTTGCTTTCGGTACTCCTGAAAAGCAAATCTTGATTGAGCCTGTGTTCGCCCAGTTCATTCAAGCTGCTCACGGTAAAGTACTGTATGGTTTAGATACTCTGTTATCTAACCCCGACAGCATCGCCTACACAGCTTATCCTAACTACGGCAACGTTTGGTTAGTTGGCTGGTTGGATGCCATCAACTCCGGCACTAACTCCCTATTCTTAACCATTGGCCCTGGCGACTTCTTGGTACACCACGCTTTCGCTTTGGCTATTCACACCACCACCCTAGTACTTGTTAAAGGTGCTTTGGATGCTCGTGGTTCTAAGCTGATGCCCGATAAAAAGGACTTCGGCTATGCCTTCCCTTGCGACGGTCCAGGCCGTGGCGGTACTTGCGACATCTCCGCTTGGGACTCCTTCTACCTAGCTATGTTCTGGATGTTAAATACCATTGGTTGGGTAACCTTCTACTGGCACTGGAAACATCTAGGTATTTGGCAAGGTAACGTTGCTCAGTTCAACGAAAACTCCACTTACTTAATGGGCTGGTTCCGTGACTACCTCTGGGCTAACTCCGCTCAGTTGATTAACGGATACAACCCCTACGGCGTGAATAACCTGTCTGTTTGGGCTTGGATGTTCCTCTTTGGTCACCTAGTTTGGGCAACCGGTTTCATGTTCCTCATCTCTTGGAGAGGTTACTGGCAAGAGTTGATTGAAACCCTTGTTTGGGCCCACGAGCGTACTCCTCTAGCTAACTTGGTTCGCTGGAAAGATAAGCCCGTTGCTCTCTCCATCGTTCAAGCTCGCTTGGTAGGTTTAGCTCACTTCACCGTTGGCTATGTTGTTACCTATGCAGCGTTCTTGATTGCCTCCACTGCTGGTAAGTTCGGTTAATTCCGCTACTAGTTTTGTAGGTGAGTAATAAAAATCCCCTACCAATGGTAGGGGATTTTTTAATGAGAAATTAGCCACTAAAGATAAATATAGCAACCGCCAAGGAGGTTAGGACGCAAAAAGCAAGACATCCTCAATGGCATCTCGTAAAGAATCAAACCGCTCAAGTTTTTTGCGGATTCGACTTTTTAACCAAGACCAACATTTTTCAATCTGATTCAGGTCTGGAGAATAAGGTGGTAGGTACAGCACTTCACACCCTGCGTACTGAATCAGTTGTTGAATGCGCCCACCTTTATGAAATGTGGCATTATCCATCACCACAACCTGTCCTGGTTTGAGTGTGGGAAGCAAACAAGCTTCAAGCCAAGTCTCAAATACTATTCGATTACACGCACCCTCAACAGTGAAAGGAGCTATCAGCTTATGGTTACACAGCGCGGCAATTATGTTCACCCGACCTTCACGACGACCTGATTTAAGTGCATGGAAGCGCTGTCCTTTTGAGTTCCAACCGTAATCATACTGGTCTCGGTTGTCCATTCCTGACTCATCGAGGTATACAATCTTCTCCACAGGTAACTCAGACAACTGCGTTACGAAAGCCTGTCGTTTGACCTCATCGCGCTCACGGTAGCCATAAGTCTTTTTTTTCGCGTAAAACCAATTTTTTTCAAAGCTCTTGAGATTGTGCGATCGCTAATTTCTTCAGGCCAAAGTGAGGCCATCTCTACTTGGGTTTTATCGCCATGTACGGAAGCAAACTCACGAAATTTTTCCCAATCGGTAATTTTGTGACCATTCCCAGGACGCTGATTAGGCAAGGCTTGGAAGTCCCCCGTTTCGGTTTTTCGCTTCAACCATAGGGTGATGGTGTTGCGACTAATATTAAACATTTGACTGGCTTGAGTTTTCTTCAAGCCATCGAGTTCAATCGCTTGGATTACTTTTTGACGAAGGTCGTAACTGTACGGCTTGGGCATATACCTGTAGCAAGCGATCGCTTCACATGAAAAGGGACTACTTATAGTTTATGCTTAAATTACCTTGGCGGTTGCTATATATGGATACAGAAGACATAAACAAAATTAGACAACAACGCTTGGCTGGACAATGGCCTAAATTTTTGGATTCTGTATCCATTGATGGTTTAAGAGGTTGGAATGGTCAATCAATACATTTTGCTTTTCCTGTGACTGCTATTGTGGGTGAAAATGGTACTGGTAAGAGTACGTTCTTGAAAGCATCTGCTTGTGCTTACGAAAATGAAGTAGATAAAAAACGTACCTATTATCCATCAAGTTTTTTTATAGATACACATTGGGATTCAATATCAGGAGTCAATCTAAGCTATACAGTAAGACAAGGTAGCCAAGTTAGCTCTTTCAAAATCAAAAAACCTACTAAGCGGTGGGTTTTTCCGGAAAAACGTATTAAACGCCAAGTCTTCATTTTTGATATTGCACGTACACTGCCTTTGGATGCTTCAGTAGGATATGCAAAGATTGCAAAGTTAGCTGCAAGTGAAATTTCGACAGATGAAATAACACTTGATTACAGGAAGTTTCTTTCTCATATTCTTGGGAGAGACTATACTAAAGCACGTTTTGCTATATCTGATGTTGATGCGAACAGAGAAGTAGGTCTTCTCACAAGGGAGTTTGGTGAAATTTCTCAATTTCATCAAGGTGCGGGTGAAGATACTACACTTGATTTAATGAGAAGTCTCCAATCAATACCAGATACATCTCTACTTATAATTGATGAGGTGGAAGCATCACTACATCCAAGAGCTCAACGCCGACTTATAAGATTCTTACTTTGGCTTAGTCGTCAAAAACGAATACAAATAATTCTCTCAACACATAGTCCCTATGTACTTCAAGAATTACCACAAGAGGCAAGAATCTTGTTACTACCAGGAACATCTGGAAGTAATATTGTTTACGGAGCTACGCCAGAATTTGCATTAAGCCATTTAGATGAAAATGCACATCCTGAATTGTATGTATTTGTAGAAGATAGAGAGGCTGAAATATTTCTACGCGAAATTCTAGCAAGCAGTTCTGAGTCAGCAGAGTTACTAACACGTTTAACAATAGTTCCAGTTGGTCCATCTAATGTGGTTCAAATCATGGGAAATCTTGCAAAAAATCAGAAGTTACCATACAAATCTATTGCTGTACTTGATGGAGATACAAAGTCTAATGATGGTAGTTGCCTCAATCTTCCTGGCAATGAAGCCCCTGAACGAATTGTATTTAATGATTTGAAGGATTTAGCATGGCCTGAGCTTACCGCCAGATTTGGAATTGGAGCTGGAAATCTTTATACATACCTAGAAGATGCTATGTTGGAACCTGACCATCACAAGTGGACATCAATGGTTGGAGATAGAGTAATTAAAAGTTCAACAAGCGTATGGGAAACTTTGGTTAATCAATGGTGTAAATCATGCTTAAATAATGACGTAAGACAAGCTTTATTGAGGGAAATTAGAGATGCAATATCTTAATAAAATGGATCAAATTTCAAATTAATTGAGTTAATTTTTACATAAACAGCTATATTCATTGCAAAAATCAAATCATTTCGCAAGACTTAAGATCCAAGATTTGAACTCATTTCCAAGTAGATAAACATTTATAGCACTATAGAACTATAGGACTCCTATTTGATTTCTGAATAACTCAAAAAGCTGTTTTCCACTCCCTACTCCCCACCTACGCAAGTAAGTTCAAAAATCAAAGCGGATTGCTATATATATCCTAAAATTAAATTAGGTAAATCATCTGGAATATGGAAAAACTACAAACCTCATTTAAACAAAAAGAAATAGAAGAAACTTTCACCACACTTGTCAACCAGTGGCGTGAAGAGAATCGGGGTGTATCATCAACCAATGAAATGTGTATGCACCCAGCCTATCAACAAATTATAGGAATGGGAGAGCCTGTAATACCGTTACTACTCAGAGAACTTGAAAAAAAATCTGGACGCTGGTTTTGGGCATTAAAATCTATTTCTAGACAAGATCCTGTACCTCCAGAGTACAGAGGAAAAACAAAAGAAATGACTAAAGCATGGCTTGAGTGGGGAAAGCAAAGGGGCTATACTTGGTAGGTAATAATCCTTGGGCTAACTATGTCAAAAAATTTATTGAGCGTGATTTTCCCAACTTAGTTACACAGGGATACAAGCTAACAAGTCCAGATACTATTGACTATAACTGTGTTGCTTGGGCAGCAGAGGATGACGAAACATGGTGGTGGCCAGATGCTCAAAATCAGGAATATTGGCCACCTGGTGTCCCCAGAGAAGAAACTCTTGAGGCTTTTCAGCAAGCATTTGAAACACTTGGATATAAAGTATGTGACGATGATACTTTAGAAACAGGATTTCAGAAAATAGCAATATATCTTAATGCTAACAAAATACCAACCCATGTTGCTAGACAATTGCCAGATGGAAAATGGACTAGCAAGCTAGGTTCAGATGAAGATATAGAGCATAATAATTTGCAAGGATTAACAGGTAATCCTGGTTATGGTGAAGTTGCCTGTTTTATGAAAAAACCTATAAAAGTATAGAAAATATAAAAATTTTGGATTTTCCTGGATCTAGACTTTTCTGATATGCGCCGTTTTCCACCAGGTAAATATCCAGGTATTTTATGATTGCGATCGCCTAATCGTAACCGTCAAGCTGTCCTAGAAATTTTAACTCTGGTGGTGAATGAACAACCTTGAGCAATGTTGAAAGGATGTCTGGTAGTTGCAGATGAAATCCAAACCAGAATCCGCCTTCCATTTCCACTAAATATAAATTTTCAAGTATGTAAATGGGAGTTTACATACTTGAATTTTCACTGTTATTCTGGCATTAAAAACTTGGCGACAGTTTGCACATCCTTATCACCACGTCCAGAACAATTAAGGACAATTCGGGGACTACCACTCAGTTGAGGACAGAGGGTTTCTAAATAGGCGATCGCATGGGCGGTTTCCAAAGCGGGTATAATGCCCTCCAAGCGAGATAGACGCTGGAAAGCTGCCAAAGCCTCCCCATCGGTGACGCTGTAATATTCCGCTCGTCCCATATCCTTCAAATAACTATGTTCAGGTCCCACCCCCGGATAATCTAAACCTGCACTAATAGAGTGGGCCTCAATAATTTGTCCCTCTTCATCTTGCAACAGATAGCTCATTGCCCCGTGTAATACACCAATCTGTCCTTTTGTCAAGGTAGCAGCGTGTTTTTGTGTATTCACACCTTCGCCGGCGGCTTCTACGCCAATTAAGCGAATAGAAGGCTCATTGACAAACTCGTGAAATAATCCCATAGCGTTGGAACCACCACCCACACAAGCAATGAGAATCTCTGGTAAACCCCCCCACTTTTCCACCGCTTGGGCGCGGGTTTCTTGACCAATCACAGCGTGAAAATCCCGTACCATCATCGGGTAAGGATGGGGTCCAGCTACGGAGCCTAAAATATAATGGGTTGTTTCCACATTGGTCACCCAATCGCGGATCGCCTCAGAAGTCGCATCCTTGAGGGTTCCCGTTCCCGCTTCCACCGGACGCACTTGGGCCCCCATCAAGCGCATTCTAAACACATTCAACGCTTGGCGTTCCATATCATGAACGCCCATGTAAATCACACATTCCAGGCCAAACCGAGCGCAAACTGTAGCTGTAGCTACTCCATGCTGTCCTGCGCCGGTTTCCGCAATAATTCTTTGCTTACCCATGCGCTTGGCTAACAATACTTGACCCAGAGCATTATTAATTTTATGAGCGCCAGTGTGATTTAAATCTTCACGTTTTAAGTAAATTTGCGGACCTGTACCATCTGGGCGGGCATAATGAGCCGTGAGGCGTTCCGCAAAATACAACGGTGTAGCGCGTCCCACATAGTCTTTTAATAACTGTTGTAATTCCTCTTGAAAACTGGGGTGATGGCGGTATTGCTGATAAGCTAATTCTAATTCAGCTAAGGCCGGCATCAGTGTTTCCGGGACGTACTTACCGCCAAAGCGTCCAAAGCGTCCTTGGATATCGGGAACCTGAGCATTAAATTGGGAATTTGGAGAGAGGGGTGTGGTAGTCACGGAAAATTTTAGATCACAGGATGAATGTAATTATTTTAAAACGATTTCCCAATTCTCAGTCGTCTAGATCCTGGGAATCTTTTACCTACTGCTGGGAGGAAACTGGAACAATGCATTTGTGCGGTTAGCTTTCATCCCTTGGCGAAAGTTACCATAGTGATAGGGTAGCCAGAGTCAGAAAAGGTAACTGCGCTACTGTATATTACTTGCCAGATGAGATTTTTTTTCTGAATCACAAAATTTATGTCCTCTTCTAAATCTTCTGACAATCGCTTTGTCTACCGTGAATTTGGTGATGATCACTCTGCTGCTACACAAAGGGCGATTCCGGAATTACCACCCCAGCAACAAAACCTGAAGATACAGGCTTCCCGCAAGGGACGCAAGGGGAAAACTGTGACAGTCATTACTGGTTTTCAAACCAAACCGGAAGTTTTAGCTGGTTTAGTTAAGCAGTTGAAAACTCAATGCGGTACAGGTGGGACGGTCAAGGATAATGAAATTGAAATTCAGGGCGACCATAAACAGAAGATTTTGGAGATTATGACTACATTAGGTTACAAAGCCAAAATTAGCGGTGGCTGATCGGTGTGGTTTATTTTGTACATAGTGTTTAAATTACTAAGCAGGTGGTTCTAATCTGCTCAGGAGGTTATCATGGATTTGATTCGGATTTTGTGTGCTATTTTTCTTCCCCCTCTGGGAGTGTTTTTACAGGTGGGGTTCGGTCTAGATTTTTGGATTAATATCTTGTTGACTTGTTTGGGTTATATTCCCGGAATCGTCCACGCAGTCTGGGTAATTGCTAGGAAATAAAGGTTTGGGGGGGTAGGTTTGTGAGCCTATCCTCCCAATCGGGGTGAAAATTCAGGATGTGATTGTTTACAGAACGCGATCGCTTTTCGTTGTCACTTTCTTTTTTTTATGTGTTTATTGGAAGTAGGCAATTCCATGTGCTGTTATGATATACACAATTAATAATTGGCACTGACAGATGGTAGTTAAAATCAACAATACCCAATTTCCCAAGTTACTGAGAATAATACCCAGCACAGTATTAGGGATATCCATAGTCTTAGCACAGCCCCAGGTAGTGGCTGCAATGTGCAATACAAGCCAATGTGATGTAACCAACTCTGGAAAGTGGAAACAGGGAAAGCAGTTACAAACGCGTAATTATTTTTTTGAAGGTATAGATAAGCTCGAAAAAAGAGAATACCAAGGAGCGATCGCTGATTTTTCAGAAGTCCTCAAGATTGATCCTGAGTTTTTTGAAGCCTACATTTTGCGAGGGATTGCCCGGAGTAAATTAGAAGACTATAAAGGGGCAATAACTGATTATACTCAAGCTATCAAGATTAATCCTAACGATGCTGATATCTACCATAATCGAGGAATTGCCCGTAGTAGTTTAGAAGACTATAAAGGGGCAATAGCCGATTATACCCAGGCTATCAAAATTAATCCTAATGATGCTAATATTTACCATAATCGAGGAATTGCCCGTAGTAGTTTAGAAGACTATAAAGGGGCAATAGCCGATTATACTCAAGCTATCAAAATTAATCCTAACGACGCTGATACCTACTATGTCCGGGGAAATGCCCGTAGTAGATTAGAAGACTATAAAGGGGCAATAACTGATTATACTCAAGCTATCAAGATTAATCCCAACGATGCTTATATCTACTATAATCGGGGAATTGCCCGTAGTAGATTAGAAGACTATAAAGGGGCAATAGCTGATTTCAATCAAGTTATGAGGCTAAATCCTAATGATGCTGATATATACCGGTATCGAGGAATTGCCCGTAGTGAGTTAAGAGACTATCAAGGGGCAATAGCCGATTTCAATCAAGCCATTAAAATTGACCCCAGTAATGCTTATAACTACTATAATAGGGGAATTACCAGGTTTCGACTACAAGACTATCGACAAGCGATTGCTGATTTTAATCAAACTATCAAAATTGACCCTAGCTTGCCTCCAGCCTACCTAAACCGGGGAATTTCCCGTCTTGGTTTGGGAAATAAGCGGGGTGCAATATCTGACCTGGAGGAAGCAGCAAAGCTCTATCAGCAACAGGGAGATCAAGAAACCTATCAAAACACTTTAGAGTTGATTAAGCAGATTCGGTCTCTTTGAAATCTCATGTAGGTTATACTCGATTCTTCCTAAGAAGATTTGTAAATTCAGGAGCAGGGGAAGGGAAATACCACTCACAGAAGACGTGAACACCGATCTCGCTGATCAGGGCTGCTGCTTACAATATGGATTAACAATAGAAATTTTCAGTCGGCGCAGCCTGAAGGTATTTATCCTTGGCGGTTCTTTATTATTGCAAAAGCCTATGCAACCCACTAATCCTAATCAATTTACCGAAAAAGCTTGGGAAGCGATCGCCCATACCCCAGATATTGCTAAACAACATCAGCAACAGCAGCTCGAAAGTGAACACCTGATGAAAGCTTTGCTAGAACAAGACGGTTTAGCTAGCAGCATATTCACTAAAGCGGGTGTTGATTGGCAAAGAATCCGCGATCGCACTGAGCAATTTCTCCAACGCCAACCAAAAGTATCTGGTAGCAGTACATCGGTATTTTTGGGTCGCAGTTTAGATACACTATTAGATAGAGCAGATAAATATCGTCAGGATTTCCAAGACGAATATATTTCTATTGAACATTTATTACTGGCTTACGCCAAAGATGACCGCTTTGGTAAAGCTTTATGCCAAGAATTCGGTTTAGACGAAGGTAAACTCAAAAAAATCATTAAGGAAATTCGTGGGAGTCAAAAAGTGACCGACCAAAATCCCGAAGGAAAATACCAATCACTGGAAAAATACGGACGTGACCTGACAGAAGCAGCACGTAAAGGTCAACTTGATCCAGTTATTGGCCGGGATGATGAAATTCGCCGCACCGTGCAGATTCTATCGCGACGTACCAAGAATAATCCCGTGCTAATTGGTGAACCAGGTGTTGGTAAAACCGCCATCGCTGAAGGACTCGCACAACGAATTATTGCTGGTGATGTTCCCCAGTCCCTAAAAGACCGGAAATTAATCGCCTTAGATATGGGTGCTTTAATCGCGGGGGCTAAATTCCGGGGGGAATTTGAAGAACGTTTGAAAGCAGTATTAAAAGAAGTTACAGAATCCCGCGGGAATATAGTCTTATTTATTGATGAAATTCATACCGTAGTCGGTGCTGGTGCTACCCAAGGCGCTATGGATGCGGGTAACCTGTTAAAACCCATGTTAGCCCGGGGGGAGTTGCGTTGTATTGGGGCGACTACCTTAGATGAATATCGTAAATATATTGAAAAAGACGCAGCTTTAGAACGACGCTTCCAGCAAGTATATGTAGATCAGCCCAGTGTAGAAGATACAATTTCTATATTGCGGGGGTTGAAAGAACGCTATGAAGTCCACCATGGGGTAAAAATCTCCGACAGTTCTTTAGTTGCAGCAGCTATATTGTCTAATCGGTATATTAGCGATCGCTTCCTTCCAGATAAAGCCATTGACTTGGTAGACGAAGCTGCGGCGCGGTTAAAAATGGAAATTACCTCTAAACCAGAGGAACTAGACGAAATCGACCGCAAAATTTTGCAATTGGAAATGGAAAAGCTGTCCTTGCAAAAAGAAACAGATGCAGCTTCTAGAGAACGTTTAGAAAGAATTGAAAAAGAACTAGCTGATCTCAAAGAAGAACAAAGAACCCTGACTGCTCAATGGCAATCAGAAAAAGATATTATCAACAAAATTCAGTCAATTAAAGAAGAAATTGACCGAGTTAATTTGGAAGTACAGCAAGCAGAAAGAAATTACGACCTGAATCGCGCTGCAGAGTTGAAATTTGGGAAGTTAACAGATTTACATCGCCAATTAGAAGCCACAGAAGGGGAATTAGCTAACGCCCAAAAAACTGGTAAATCCCTATTGCGTGAAGAAGTCACAGAAGCTGACATTGCGGAAATTATTTCTAAGTGGACAGGAATCCCCATCAGCAAGTTAGTAGAATCAGAAAAAGAAAAACTGCTACATTTAGAAGATGAACTACACCGTCGCGTCGTGGGACAAGCTGAAGCAGTTACAGCTGTAGCAGATGCTATCCAAAGATCCCGCGCGGGACTAGCTGACCCCAATCGTCCCACAGCTAGCTTTATTTTCCTCGGTCCGACTGGTGTCGGTAAAACTGAGTTAGCCAAAGCCCTGGCGGCCTATATGTTCGACACACAAGAGGCTTTAGTGCGTATTGATATGTCGGAATATATGGAGAAACACGCGGTTTCCCGGTTAATTGGTGCGCCTCCTGGATATGTGGGTTACGAAGAAGGGGGACAGCTCACCGAAGCCATTCGCCGTCGTCCTTATGCTGTGATTCTCTTCGACGAGATCGAAAAAGCACACCCGGACGTATTTAATATTTTCCTACAAATTCTTGATGATGGTCGTGTTACCGATGCCCAAGGTCATACTGTGGACTTTAAGAATACGATTATTATCATGACTAGTAATATCGGTTCTCAGTATATTCTTGATGTGGCGGGGAACGCTACACAGTACGATGAAATGCGCCGCCGAGTTATGGAAGCTATGCGCAATAGTTTCCGCCCAGAGTTCCTGAATCGTATTGATGAAATGATTATCTTCCACGGTTTGGAAAAACAGGAACTGCGCCAGATTGTGCTAATACAACTACAAAGATTAAGGGAAAGATTAAGCGATCGCAAGATATCCCTGAGAATATCCGATGCAGCCCTTGACTTTTTGGCAGAAGTAGGATATGATCCAGTATACGGA
This sequence comes from Anabaenopsis elenkinii CCIBt3563, assembly GCF_015245355.1. Lineage (GTDB taxonomy): Bacteria > Cyanobacteriota > Cyanobacteriia > Cyanobacteriales > Nostocaceae > Anabaenopsis > Anabaenopsis elenkinii. Next base: position 3,975,158 of record NZ_CP063311.1, read on the forward strand.
GCGCGTCCACTCAAGCGAGCCATTCAAAGAGAGTTAGAAACTCAAATTGCTAAGGCTATCTTACGCGGTGAATTTAACGACGGCGACACCATTTTTGTTGATGTCCAAAATGAGCGTCTTTCCTTCAGTCGCTTACCTGTAGAACTGTTTACCAGTTAACCAAAACAGAACTCCGCCGTTACCTAGGTTAGATTCAGTATGGGGGCAATGACTTGCCCCCTGTTGGACAACAGAGTACTATATTTTTACTAAAACTTGTCGCATATTACGCATATTTGCAGGTAACTCAAAATTCATAGCTTGTTGAATAAAAACTGAGGGGATGGGAATATTAGGGGTAGCTTGTACTTGGTATGCTAACAAAGTGCCATTACCCAAATCTTTGAGGTCTAAAGTGGCTGTAAAGTCTAGGAAACTCCCTCTTTCCATGCGGAATTGAATTTGTTCCCCCAGTAATTCCACCACATGAAGATAAATTTCTACTTCAGCTGTAAGAAATAAAAATTTCTTTTGTGCTGCTTGATACAGTCGCTTCACTTTGTCTTGTGAGAGAACTTGACTTTTGATAATATCAGGAAAATATTCCACCCAACGACGGTAATCAGTTAATTGCTGCCATACATGGGATCTCAATAATGGTAAATACATCCAAGCTGTAACCGCACCACCCCAAGGGGTATGGGGTAGGGTTTGTAATAAAATCTCACCGTGCATGAGGGACAATTGCTTGTCTTGACTCCAAGGGATATTCAAACCTGTGATCATCGAGTTGGAGATATGAAACGCAGACATATTAATTTTAGTTACTCCACAACTTCTCTAGCTATGAGCTATGAAACATCGAAACCATTCCATAGTATCTACTGGAACCAGTTAAGTTCTAGTTCCATCGGGTTTTATCCTGCCTCTACCAATCATTTAACCGAAATCATACTGAATATATGGCTAAAAAACGTATTTCTTATCACTTTTTATCAAAACTATAACTAAAATACATGGGATTTCAACTAGACTATTAATTAATTTGATTTGTGAGGGAAACTCGGTGAATCAATCTTCCTTAAATCGGACATTAACCCAAATTTTTGCCATGCTTCTGGGTATGGGACTAGCCATGTGGGTAGTTAGAGGTTTTGGTATGCTGACATTTATTCCCGGTGGAGTCATTAAACTGTTGTTACTAGGGGCGATTACCATAGGGGTAATTAGCTATCTCAAAAGAACCTGGTGGCGGTTTTAGTGTCAATATGATTGCGGAGTGAAAACTATGGAAAAGTATCTATGTACAGTGTGTGGCTACGAATATGACCCAGAAATAGGCGATCCTGATGGCGGGATAGCTCCCGGAACGCCCTTTGAAGAATTGGGGGAGGATTGGGTTTGTCCTGTGTGTGGAGTCACAAAAGATTTATTTGAACCGGTAGAACTGTGACAATCACCGCTGGTTCCTAGATGTAACTATTATAGAAGTTTTTAGCCTTGAATATTCAAAGACCAACCTTAAATATTGTAGTGATTGGAGGTGGAGCAGCGGGGTTTTTTGCTGCGATCGCTTGTGCTGAAGTTAATCCTGATGCCCAAGTTACCCTCATTGAAGCTAGTCGTCAACCACTAGGGAAAGTGTTGATTTCCGGTGGAGGGCGCTGTAATCTCACCCATGCTTGCTTTGAACCAGCTAGATTAGTACAAAATTACCCCAGAGGTGGTAAAGCTTTAAGGGGTGCTTTTAGCCGCTTTCAAGCTCAGGATACAGTAGCTTGGTTTGAAAACCACGGAGTCCGGTTAAAAACAGAAGCTGATGGGCGGATGTTTCCCATCACAGATAATTCTGAAACAATTGTGGAATGTTTGATTAAAACTGCGGCCTCAGCAGGGGTAAAATTACAGACCAATACCCGGGTAGTTGGTGTGAAAAAACTTCCCCAAGCACCAGGGTTTGAAATTATGCTCAAGTCTGGAACCGAACAAAAATGCGATCGCCTGCTTTTGGCTACAGGAAGCAACCCTATGGGTTATAAAATTGCCAGGGAGTTGGGTCATCACATTGAAACCCCCGTACCTTCTTTATTCACCTTTAATATTCCTGACCCCAAATTCCGGTTATTGGCGGGGGTGAGTGTTAACCCTGTACAATTGCGGCTATCTGGTACAGGTAAACCCCCTCTACAACAAACTGGACCATTGTTAATTACCCACTGGGGTATGAGTGGCCCTGCTGTCCTGAAACTTTCGGCTTGGGGGGCCAGATTTTTGCACGAAAACCGCTATCAAGCTAAATTATTGGTGAATTGGCTACCGGACTTTAATCAAGAACAAGTGCGGCAAAAAATCTTAGCAGTTAAGACACAATGGGGTCAAAAAGCCATAGTCTTACATCGTGGGGTTGACCTACCGCACCGCCTCTGGCAATATCTTATTGACCGCATTGGCATAACGACAGAAGACCGTTGGGCTGAACTATCCAACAAAAAATTAAATCAGCTCATTCAAGAACTCACCCAGGGAGAATATTTAATTACAGGTAAAGGAGTGTTTAAAGAGGAATTTGTCACCTGTGGTGGTGTTAATCTCAACGAAGTTAATTTTAAGACTATGGAGAGTAAGTTAATTCCCGGTCTTTATTTTGCTGGAGAAATTTTAGATATTGATGGAATCACCGGCGGGTTTAACTTTCAAAGCGCTTGGACAACTGCATATTTAGCTGGTAAGTCCATGGGAAGTGAACTAGCTAACCGTGGCTATACCTAACCTATTTACTCCTGCTGTCGGGTTTGTTTTCTGGGTCAATATTGACTTGAGGATGCCAAACTTGCCACAATAAAGCCCGATCGCTCCAAGCAGAGCGCATTAAATTCCAGCGCACCTCGTTAGTAGTTCGACCAAACAGAGTGAGCATGGTTTGCAGCATTTCGGGAATAGACAGGGTATTTGCTAAAAAACCGCTCCACTGGGGTAAGGATAACTGGAAAAATGAAGCAAAGAAAGCTTGCAGGGTCTGGTCGTCAAACCGCATTAAATTTTCTAAACCGAACCGGTATAAGGCGTGTTTACGGATTTCTTCCGTTGACCATAGGGTTTGCCATCCTGTGGCTGCAATCTCCCCAGGAGACCCATTAGGATGATTCACAGCCTGGGCGATCGCTGCTGCTAATCCGGGGGCTCGTCGAATCAACGCCCCTACCATATAACCGGATGCAGGATGTACCATACTAGCAGCGCCACCAAAGCCCATGACGGGTTGATTGATCAAAGGTAGGGGTAAATTCATGGGGAACAGACAGTATTCAATGTGATGGATGTGATTTACCTGCACACCTCGAAAGGCTAAACGTTGATACAACCGCTTTTTCAATACCTCAAAGGAAACTGCGGGACTGTTGGCGAGGGAGGTTTCTTCCACAAAAAATACACCGCCGCCTAAATCCATGGCGTAGAGAAATGTGGGGGGTTCTTTCCGTTCCGCTGGTGATAGATGATCGCTGCGGTAGTCCATTAAAACAAACTGTTGGGTTTCAATGGGTGGTGAGGAAAAAGTGCCGACGATGCCATAAGCTGCTTGATAGGCTATGGGATTGCTTTCGGGTCTTTTTAACAGCGCCGCTTTGTGACCACTGACATCAATCACCACTCTGGCGGCTACTTTTGCTCCTTGGGTTGTGGTGACCCATGAATGAGTTGGTAAATGCTCAATGCTGGCAGCAGTACCCTGATGCCATACCATTTTACCCCGATCGCACTGTTTTAAGAAGTGTGACTGTAGCTTGACATTATCAAATAAACCATACTCCCGCTGCAGCGATATTTTTTGATCAAGGGTGTAGGTGACACAGTTTTGCCAACGATGGCTGAGAAGATGGGTCATATTCATTGGTTCTAACTCATCGCACCAGATACCGTATGTATTTGACCACTCTACCGGGGGGGGTGTGGTTGCTAAACCTGCAACCCTCAGACCTTGATTACACAGGGCGGCGGCGATCGCCAATCCTCCCGGTCCAGAACCAATGACTAAAGCATCAAATACCAAGCTCATACCACCTATACCCTAAAATGCACTACTACACTCCATTTTAGGGTATTGCTTAGTTCCAGTTTGATATCTTCTCCCTTTCACCCCTATGGTGTGGAAGTGCTAGATATTTGTAATTAGTGGGCATTTAAAAATTTGGTTTTATATCCAGTGTAATTGTTCAGAAATGTCCTTGTCTATGCTTCAATCTTTTTAGATTTGAATACACCTAAACATGAAATTCAGCGAAATTATCGGTAGACTGGGTGAAGGTGTCATAGAGCATAGCCTCATCACAACCCCAGAGGATGACCCAGAAATTACAGGTTTAGCTGCTTTAAATGAAGCTACATCTGGTCAGCTTAGTTACGTCGAAGGGGCAAGATTCGCTACTTTTGTCAGCCAGACCCACGCTAGCGCTTTAATCTTACCCCAGGATAAAACACTACAGTCCCAAGCAGAAGAGCGGGGTATGGCCTGGATAGCTACCCCAGAACCCCGACTGTTGTTTGCCCAAGCGATCGCACTTTTTTATCAACCATACCGTCCCAGCCCAGAAATTCACCCCACTGCGGTGATTCATCCCACAGCTAAACTTGGTAATGATGTTTATATTGGTCCCCATGTGGTGATTTCCCAAAAGGTGGAAATTGGTAATGGTGCGATTATTCATGGTAATGTCGTCATTTATCCTGATGCTACAATTGGCGATCGCACCATTTTACACGCTAACTGTACCATCCATGAACGTACCCGCATCGGTGCGGATTGTGTAATTCACAGTGGGGCTGTGATTGGTGCAGAAGGCTTTGGTTTTGTACCTACAACCACAGGCTGGTTAAAAATGGAACAGTCAGGTTATACCGTCCTTGAAGATGGGGTAGAAGTTGGCTGTAATAGTGCTATTGACCGCCCGGCTGTGGGAGAAACACGGATAGGCAGCGGGACAGTAATTGATAATTTAGTACAAATAGGGCACGGTTGCCAAATTGGTGCAGGTTGTGCTATAGCCGGGCAAGCTGGACTAGCTGGAGGGGTGAAAGTGGGGAACAGGGTGATCTTAGCTGGACAGTCAGGAGTATCCAATCAAGTAAAAATTGGTGATGGGGCGATCGCCTCTGCTAAATCAGGGATTCATCATAATGTGGCTGCGGGGGAAATTGTCTCCGGTATGCCGGCAATTCCCCATAAACTATATCTCAAAGCATCTGCGATTTACAATCGCCTACCGGAGATGTATCAATCCCTCAGACAATTACAACGACAGAGGGAAAAAAGTGACTAACTAATGACTAACTAATGACTAGCTAATCCCTAATTTTTCTAAAATTGGCTTTGTAGAAACAATATGACGATCTAAACCTAGTTCCTTGGGGCTAACTCCCAAAGCCAAAGCAATCAACTGAGGTAAGTGCAACACAGGTAAACCTAATCGTTTGTTAATTACCTTTTCCACCTCTGGCTGACGGGAATCTAAATTCAGATGACACAAAGGACAAGGAGTGACTATACAATCAGCCCCATTTTCTAGGGCTTCTTGAATGTGCATCCCCGCCATCTTAAAAGATTCCGTGGTGGCGTAGCTAGCAAGAGGCCAGCCGCAGCATTGGGTACGACCGCGGTAATAAACGGGTGTTGCACCTACCGCCCGAAATAAATTTTCCATACCTTCGGGGCGGAAGGGGTCATCATAGGGCATATGTTTTTGGGCGCGCAGGAGATAACAGCCATAAAAAGCAGCACAGTTTAATCCGGTTAACTGATGAGTGACTCGTTGACTAATTGCTTCTAAACCATAATCGGCAATCAGAGCATAGAGAATATGTTTAACTTCGGTAGTACCGCGATAAGGTAAACAGCCTTGTTGATGGAGCAAGCCATTAACTTGTTCTAGGTAAGTAGGGTTGTGTGTTTGGCATTCCTTGAGGTTTTCATTCACATGACCGATGACCCCCTGACAAGTGCTGCAATGGGTAAGTAAGGGTAAATTTAACTCTTCTGCTAAAGCTATATTGCGGGCGTTGACAGTATCTTCTAGTAATTGGGAATCTTCTTTAAATGTACCGGAACCGCAGCAAGCGGCTTTTTTGAGTGTGATCAGTTCAATACCCAATGCTTGGGTTAAAGCTTGAGTAGATAAGTCAAGCTCTCTACAAGCGCCTTGGGCGACACAGCCAGGGTAATAGGCATATTTGAGGGTGGAAGAAGATAGCATAATAAATATGTTTGGATGTTTGAATGTTTGGATAAGGGCAGTTATCCCTGATAATAACTTTAGAAAAGTGGGGATTTAGTGGCGTTGGGGTAAATAGGTTTGTGGATTAGTTGAGATGTTATGGAGGAAAAGCCTTTGGTAGTATACGGGCGTTCCCTCTTTCCGATAAGATGTATATGCTCAAAAGCACATTGCCTATAAAGAGCGCATAATAGCAACCGGTCAAGGAATTTGATTGTATGAGTGAAACAGACATTTTTGAAAAGGTCAAGAAAATTGTTGTGGAGCAACTAAGTGTTGAAGAACACAAAGTTAACCCAGGAGCTAGTTTTGCTGATGATCTGGGGGCTGATTCCCTAGATACGGTAGAATTGGTGATGGCATTGGAAGAAGAATTTGATATCGAAATTCCCGATGAGGCCGCCGAAAAAATTACTACCATCCAACAGGCAGTAGATTACATTAAAGGAAAATCTGCTGCATCGGCTTAAATAGCCATTGGGAATTGGGTACTGGGCCTTGAGTAGTGGTAATAATTGGATATACAGTAAAACTTGTGAATTAACTATCATCAGATTTATGACCATAGCTGCTTCCCAGTACCGAGTCCCTATTTTTGCAGCTTTCTCGCGACTTTTAACTGAGAAATGACAGATTATAAACGTAACCGTGTTGTTGTAACTGGTGTTGGCGCGATTACACCTATTGGTAATACACCAGATGAATATTGGGAAGGATTGTTAAGCGGACGGAATGGCATTGACAAGATAACATTTTTTGATGCTTCTAGCCATGATTGTCGCATTGCTGGTGAAGTGAAAAACTTCGATCCTCTTGCTTATATGGATCGTAAAGAAGCCAAGCGGATGGATCGGTTTTCCCAATTTGGGGTATCGGCTGCTAAACAAGCTGTATCTGATGCTAAGTTGGTGATTAATGAACTGAATTCCCACCAGGTGGGGGTGATAATTGGCTCCGGGGTTGGTGGGTTGAAGGTGATGGAAGACCAGCAAACAATCTACCTCAACCGTGGACCAGATCGCTGTAGTCCCTTCATGATTCCCATGATGATCGCCAATATGGCGGCGGGATTAACGGCGATTCACACCGGCGCTCAAGGTCCTAATTCCTGCTCTGTGACCGCCTGCGCGGCGGGTTCTAATGCCATTGGTGATGCTTTTCGCCTGATTCAAAATGGTTATGCTCAGGCGATGATTTGCGGGGGGTGTGAGTCGGCGATTACTCCTCTGGGGGTGGCTGGATTTGCCGCTGCTCGGGCTCTTTCCACTCGCAATGATGACCCAGCTCATGCTTGTCGTCCTTTCGATCGCGATCGCGATGGCTTTGTTATGGGTGAAGGCGGGGGGATTCTGATTCTAGAATCCCTAGAACACGCATTAAGTCGTGGTGCTCGCATTTATGCGGAAATGGTGGGCTATGGGATGACCTGTGACGCTTACCACATGACCGCCCCAGTCCCAGGAGGAAAGGGCGCTGCTAGGGCTATGGAATTGGCTCTCAAAGATGGTGGACTCACCCCAGACATGGTTAGCTATATTAATGCCCATGGTACTAGTACCCCCGCTAATGATTCTACAGAAACCGCAGCGATGAAAGCGGCTCTGGGCGAGCATATCTATAAAGTGGCTGTCAGTTCCACTAAGTCCATGACCGGTCATCTTTTGGGTGGTTCGGGAGGTATTGAAGCAGTAGCGACGGTGTTGGCGATCGCTCATGACCAAATTCCCCCGACGATCAATTTAGAAAACCCCGACCCGGAGTGTGACCTAGATTATGTCCCTCATCACAGCCGCGCTCAAAAGGTCGAGGTCGCACTATCTAACTCTTTTGGCTTCGGTGGTCATAATGTCACCCTGGCCTTTAAGAAATATGTCTAAAATTATCCAGTTTGCCCTTTTTGGTCTCTCCTGAGTTAATTTTGTGAAAAAGAGTATCACAAATATCCTTGATTCCCCCATCAAGGGTTCAGCATGACCCAATGATGGGAGTGATTTATCAGTAGAATCTCAGCAGATCCCGCTTGTCCATCAACTATAGGGAATGGGATGATCAACATACTGTGGGACAATAGACATGAATGCTCAGTTAACAGGTTCAAGCCATAATATTGCTCACCTAGAACTGTTAACTGTTTACATTCACCACAGGAACAAAAGAACTTCCAAGAATGCTAACCCGTCGTTAAAAATCAGAAATTATGGCTGTTGCAACCCAATCCCTCGAAGAACTTTGTATTAACTCTATTCGCTTTTTGGCGGTTGATGCCGTTGAAAAAGCTAAATCAGGACACCCAGGACTACCCATGGGCGCGGCTCCTATGGCTTTTGTCCTCTGGGACCGCTTTATGCGATTTAACCCCAAAAATCCTCAGTGGTTCAACCGCGATCGCTTTATCTTGTCTGCTGGTCATGGCTCCATGTTGCAATATGCCCTGCTTTACCTGACAGGCTATGATAGTGTCAGTATTGAGGATATTAAGCAATTTCGTCAATGGGGGTCTAAGACCCCAGGCCACCCAGAAAATTTTGAAACCCCTGGGGTAGAAGTCACCACCGGTCCCCTAGGTCAAGGAATTGCCAATGGTGTGGGTTTGGCGATCGCCGAAGCTCATTTAGCTGCTAAATTCAATAAACCAGATGCCAAAATTGTTGACCACTATACCTATGTAATTTTAGGTGATGGTTGCAACATGGAAGGTGTATCTGGTGAGGCGGCTTCCTTTGCGGGTCACTTGGGCTTAGGCAAACTGATTGCATTGTATGACGACAACCACATCTCTATCGATGGTTCTACTGATGTAGCCTTCACAGAAGATGTATCAAAACGCTTTGAATCCTACGGTTGGCACGTCCTCCATGTGGAAAATGGTAATACAGATTTAGAAGCTATTGCCCAAGCAATTGCCGCAGCTAAAGCTGTCACCGACAAGCCCACCATGATTAAGGTAACCACCACCATCGGTTATGGTTCCCCCAACAAGGCTAATACTGCTGGTATTCACGGTGCCGCTTTGGGTGGAGATGAGGTAGCATTAACTCGGAAGAATTTGGGTTGGGAACACGAACCTTTTATAATTCCTGAAGATGTTCTTAACCACACACGCAAAGCTGTAGAACGTGGCGCAGGTTACGAAGCTGAGTGGAGTAAGACATTTGCTGATTACAAGGCTAAATATCCCCAAGAAGCGGCAGAGTTTGAACGTTACCTCAATGGTACACTGCCAGACGGTTGGGAGCAAGTATTGCCTACCTACACCCCCGCAGATAAAGGACTACCTACCCGTAAACACTCGGAAACTTGCCTCAATAAATTGTCAGCGGTTTTACCTGAGTTGATTGGTGGTTCTGCGGATTTGACCCACTCCAACTTAACTGAACTCAAGGGTAAGGGAGACTTCCAAAAAGGCGCATACCAAAACCCCAACATTCACTTTGGTGTTCGGGAACACGCTATGGGAGCAATTTGTAATGGTATAGCTCTTCATGGTTCGGGATTAATTCCCTACGGTGCTACCTTCTTGATTTTCACAGACTATATGCGGGCGGCGATCCGTTTATCTGCTCTGTCTCAAGCTGGAGCAATTTGGGTGATGACTCACGACTCCATTGGTCAAGGTGAAGATGGCCCCACACACCAACCTATAGAAACTCTGGCTTCCCTGCGTGCTATTCCCAACCTGACTGTATTTCGTCCCGCAGACGGTAACGAATGCTCTGGCGCTTACAAGGTGGCGATTGAAAGAGCCAAGCAGAATGATCCGACTCTGCTAGCTTTCACCCGTCAGAATGTTCCTAACTTGGCAGGTACTTCAGTTGAGAATGTGGCTAAGGGTGGATATACAGTAGTAGACTGTGAAGGTACACCAGATATTATCTTGATTGGTACTGGTTCTGAATTGAGTCTGTGTGTAACCGCGGCTGAGAAACTCACCGCAGAAGGTAAGAAAGTCCGCGTTGTTTCTATGCCTTCAACCGATTTGTTTGATGAGCAAGATGCAGCTTATAAGGAGTCTGTTCTACCTAAAGCTGTAACTAAGCGTTTATCTGTAGAAGCTGCTGCTAGTTTCGGTTGGCATAAATACGTCGGTAGTGAAGGTGATACCGTGAGTATTGACCGCTTTGGCGCTTCCGCTCCCGGTGGTGTTTGTATGGAGAAGTTTGGCTTTAGCGTTGATAACGTATTGGCTAAGGCTAAGGCTTTATTGGGTTAATCAATATTATTTCAGCTTTTTTGGGTAGGCTCAAGGGTCTACCCTTTTTTTTAACTCCAAGGGGTGCGGAAGTGAACCCACAGGTAACGCCCAGAGGATTTAATTATAATTGAGATCATCAGTTGATTTATGCAGAGGAATTATGCAGGAAGTTTTCAATTATGATCAGGAGCTACATAACCGGATATCTCCCATTGTGGAGAAGTTGATGCGGGGGAATAGTTTGTATCAAGTTAAGTTAAATAAACGTGAGATGATTGCAATGTTAGTGGATTTATTTGGACAGTTTTCACCAGAAGAAATGAGAGAAATTCACGAGGATGAATTGGTGAGAAGAATAGATAAAATTCTTGTATTAGAAGCTGTTTCGGGTACATTAAATGATTTATCACCTGAGGAAATAGCAATTTTTGATGCAGTAGTAGCAGGTCAGTAAATCAGTGAATTATTTATTAGATTCAAATATTGAATCTTAGAGGATGTTTGGAAAGTATTAAACAGGTAATTTTTATATTAGGGAACAGGGAACAGGGAACAGGGAACAGGGAATGAGGAATGAGGAATGAGGAATGAGGAATGGGGAATGAGGAATGGGTAACACACCGAACACACCAAAACAATAAAATCCAGTCCCATCCCCTTACAAGGGGAGGGTTAGGGTGGGGTCAAACAATAGTTGATACAGTAATCATGACTTATCAAACATCCTCTTATATTTTAAAGAAAAATGCAACTGTAGATCATAAATTGCGGAGGGTGGGGTCAAATAATATTCGATACACTAATCATGACTTTCCAAACATCTTCTCAGAACCTGAAATATAGTTATCAAGTTTAGCCAGAGAATAAATTCTCTGTCTGATACCTAAAGTCAGTTGAAACTGACTAAATTACTTGCTAACCATATTCAAATCTAGTCGGATTTATCCGACTTTAGCTATCAGACGGGGGTTTTGAACCCCCGGATCTATATCTCACACAGATTCCATTCAAATGGTGTCCCCAGGGAGTGGGGCGTTCTTTTAAAAACGAACAGTTCGTTTCAGGTCTGTATGTCGTTTCCATTCGATTGATGTCCCCAGCGAGTGGGGACCCCTCTATTTTAAACACTTACTCAGTAAGAAGTCTAGAGGCACTTTCCGAGGTTCAAGAAACTTAACGGCTGAAATGGACTTTAGCATACTAGTAAAACTCCTGAAACCCTTATACACCAAGCAACCGAGGTTCAGAACCAAAAAATTAGGCTTTCAGGGATTTTGATTGAACTTCCGTAATAGTTGACTGGTGCATTGAAGGCGCACCTAGGCGATCGCCTAATCGGTGCTGCTAAATGCGATAGCGAAGCGCTGCTGCAAGCAGATCGCCACCCAGAACCGGGGGTGAGAAACCCCCGTCTAATAGCGAAAGTCAGATAAATATGACTAGAAAATCATGTATGTGATCATAGTCTAGACCGCCAATAAACCTTTGCGTACCTTTGCGCCAACCTTTGCGCCCCTTTGCGTTTAACAACAGATAGTAGATATAAACGAATAGATCACAGATCAGATGGGGGGTTTTATCTCTACCCTAAGATAGATGACAAACTTACACTTATTCCAACTTGAAGTTATTTACACTTGTATAAATTTTAATAAACTGTCTGCTAAATTACTAACAGCGATCGCCTATATTTAAATTTCTGCCCTTGTATATTCCCTAGTTTCCCCATGTCCAGACTTTTGATTAGTCAGTACCAAGCAGAAGTAGCCAAAATTATTCAGTTTGGCGGTTCCCGTAAAGAAACTTCTATTCGCGTGGCTTTTCAAAACCTCTTGAATGAATATTGCAAACCCAGAGACTTTCTACTAATTCCCGAATTGGATTTTAAATTACCTAATGGTAAACTAGTTTATCCCGATGGCACCGTTAAAGATGCCTTGCGATTAGATTGGGGTTACTGGGAAAGTAAAGACCAATATGATAACTTAGACGAAGAAATAGACAAAAAGTTAAATAAAGGCTATCCTAGTAGTAACATCCTCTTTGAAGATTCCCAAACTGCGGTTTTAATTCAAAACGCCACAGAAACCCAGCGGGTATCGATGAAAGATGCTGAAGCTCTAGATGCACTAATTACCAACTTTATTAATTATGTCAGACCGGAGGTTAGAGATTTTCGGTCAGCTATAGATAGTTTTAGGCAAGATTTACCCACTATCTTAGATTATCTCAGAGATTTGATTGATAGTCAAGGGGAAACTAACAGTAAATTTGAAACAGCAAGGAATAAGTTTTGGTCAATCTGTCAGGAGTCCATTAACCCAGAAATCAGTTTAGTTGATATTCGGGAAATGATGATTCAGCACATCCTCACAGAGGATATTTTTCTCAATATTTTTAACGAATCTCAGTTTCACACAGAAAACAATGTCGCACGGGAGTTACAAGGGGTAATTGCTACCTTCTTTACTGGAAGTGTGAAGCGTAATGCTTTAGGGAGTATTGAAAGATATTATGCAGTCATTCGACGCACTGCGGCTAATATTGCTAATCATCAGGAAAAACAGAGATTTCTCAAGTCTTTGTATGAGAACTTTTATAAAGCTTATAACCCCAAAGCAGCGGACAGGTTGGGAATTGTCTATACTCCTAACGAGATTGTCCGGTTTATGATTGAAAGCACCGACTTTTTAGTACATAAACATTTTGGAAAGTTGTTAGCTGATAGGGATGTAGAGATTTTAGACCCAGCGACGGGTACGGGAACCTTTGTGACTGAGTTGATTGATTATTTACCTGCTCATTGCTTAGAGTACAAGTATAAGCATGAGATCCACTGTAATGAGGTGGCGATTTTACCTTATTATATTGCGAATTTGAATATTGAGTACACCTATAAGCAGAAGATGGGGGTGTATGAGGAGTTTGAAAATATCTGTTTTGTGGATACTTTAGATAATACCCTGTTTGTGGGTAAGCAGATGGATTTGTTTGCGATGAGTGTGGAGAATACAGCGAGGATTAAAAGACAGAATGATAGAACTATTTCGGTGATTATTGGCAATCCTCCTTATAATGCTAAACAGGAGAATTTTAATGATGATAATGCTAATCGGGGTTATGAGGCCATAGATAGGTTAATTAAGGGAAGTTACGTTAAATATAGTCAAGCTCAAAATAATATTGTCCTCTATGATATGTATACCCGGTTTATTAGATGGGCGTCTGATAGGTTGGGTAATAATGGGATTATTGCTTTTGTTTGTAACAGTTCTTTTATTGATAGTATTACATTTGATGGTTTCAGAAAGTCTGTCAGTGATGATTTTAATTACATTTACGTTATAGATTTACATGGGGATGTCAGGAAAAATCCCAAACTTTCAGGGACTACACATAATGTTTTTGGGATTCAAACTGGTGTAGCTATTATGTTGATGGTGAAAAAACCAGATACTGATTTCAATAGATGTCAAATATTTTATCTTCGTCGTCCCGAATTTGAAACAGCAGGTGAGAAGTTAGGATTTTTATCTAATACCAAGTTTAATCAAATTCCTTTTGAGCATATTACACCGGATAAAAAGTATAACTGGATAAATCAAACTGATAATGATTTTGATAGTCTTTTACCTGTGGTTGATAAGGGTGTGAAAGCAGGTAAAGGAGAAGAAGCTGTATTTAAGTTGTTTTCTAGGGGTGTAGAAACTACAAGAGATGAATGGGTTTATGATTTGAATCAATCAGATTTAATCAAGAAAATGAAAAACATGATTGAAGTGTATAACTCTTGTGTTGCTTCAAAAAATATAGATAATTATATTAAATGGAGTTCTTCACTAATAAGTTATTTCAATAATGGTATAAAAGTTATTTTTAATCGAGAGTTGATCAAGTTGTCTTTATATAGACCATATTTTAAGCTATATCATTACACAGAAAAAATATTTAATCATAGACTGACTCAAAATCACTATGAGATGTTTTCACAAAATTTAAATGGTCAGAATAAGGTTATAGCTTTCTCAGCTATTGGTTCAAGTAAATATTTTCACTGTCTTAGTTCTAATGTACTAATTGATTTACACCTAACAGGTGATTCTCAATGTCTCCCCCTGTACCGCTACGACCAAGAAGGAAACCGCACAGATAACATCACCGACTGGGGACTAGAACAAATTCACACCCATTACCAAGACACAACAATTACTAAAATAGATATCTTCCACTACACCTATGGGGTGCTACATAACCCAGAGTACCGCCAAAAATACGAACTCAACCTAAAACGGGACTTCCCCCGGTTACCTTTATATGACAAATTTCCCCAATGGGTGGACTGGGGAAAACAACTGATGGATTTACATATCAACTATGAAACCGTCACACCCTACAAACTCAGTCGGGTTGATATTCCTTTAAAGGGTAACCAAACCACACCCAAGGCGAAGTTAAAGGCTGATAAAACCCAGGGAAGTATTATCTTAGATGATGTGACCACATTACAAGGTGTACCTAGTATAGCATGGGAATATATGCTGGGCAATCGTTGCGCCTTGGAGTGGATTTTAGATCAATATAAGGAGAAGAAACCCAAAGACCCCACCATTGCAGAAAAATTCAACACTTACCGGTTTGCAGACTATAAAGAACAGGTCATAGATTTATTAATGCGGGTGTGTAGTGTAAGTGTGGAAACCATGAATATAGTTAATCAGATGTCTTCCCCTGACCAGAAAGGCGATCGCCCTGGGTTGAAAAATTCCGTTTGATGCTACACGGGGAGACGGGGGTTAGAAACCACCCTCTCAAAGCCATAGAAAATAAACCTTTGCGTACCTTTGCGCCAACCTTTGCGCCCCTTTGCGTTTAACAACAGATATAGTCGCCACCCAGGGAGGCCTTACAAACCCCCGTCTCCAAACTCCTATTACCACTTCCGGGGTTGAAAATCCGGCTCATTTAAAATCACCACATCATCACCGCACAGACCCAAGACAAATAAACCTTGACCATAAGCATAATCCCGTACCTCATTAGTAACCACCATCCCCGCCACTGCACCCATAGCCTGTACATCTCTATACCGAGGCATAAGGCGCTTAAACTTTTCTAACCGCTGTAAATGCTTATCCACATCGGCTTGATTGGGTTTACTCTTCACCTCAATTAACACCGCTTCGGTATCATTTACTACTAATAAATCAATTTCCAAACCCTCATCCCCTCGTTGCGTAGACAACCCTGGGTGAAGTTCATGGACATCAATACCCCGTTCTCGAAACAATCTTACTGCAGCAGGGCGTACTTGCCATTCTACAAACTCCCCTAGGCGATTACCTAATTTACCCAGTTGTTGACTTACCTGTTTAATCTGCTTATCAGTTGCTTGAGCTTGTTGTTTAAGAAACCGCTCAGTTTCTTGAAAACGGTGTTCTGTTTCTTGAAAGCGGCGCTCTGTTTCCTTTTGAGCTACAATCAACTCCCCTAATAAGCGCCAAACATCATCAGGTGTGTAAGTCATGGTTGATTCGAGAGGGTATAGCACTATGATAATACCTGAAGCGATCGCTCTGGGTTGAAAAATTCCGTTGGATGCTACACGGGGAGAAGGGGGTTAGAAACCTGCGGATATTCTCATTAAAACAGAAACTAATTTTTCTATATGTTCTAATTCATGACTGGCCATGAGGGATATTCTGATGCGACTGGTGGGAACCGTGGGGGGACGAATTGCGGGCGCAAAAATACCTTGGCTTTTTAACTGTTGACCAACCCTCAAGGCTACAGCTGCACTAGGTAACTGTATACATATGATAGCCGATGCTGTGGGTAGTATTTTTAGGTGTGGTAATTTTGCGGAGAGTAAATGTTTTAAATAGTCTACATTCCGCCACAGTTGCGCCAGGCGTTGGGGTTCTTGTTGGACTATTGCAATGGCTGCTAAGGCTGCAGCGGTGTCTGGGGGTGAAAGGGCTGTGGTATAAATCCAAGTAGGGGCGCGATTGCGTAAGTAGTCAATGAGGGTGGCGCTTCCGGCGACATACCCGCCTAAACTTCCCAGGGCTTTGCTTAATGTGCCAATTTGAATGACATTTCTACCTGTACAGTTAAAGTGTTCCATGCACCCAGCGCCGGTTTTCCCTAGTACTGCCGTACTATGGGCTTCGTCTACTAGGAGCATAGAGTTAAACTGCTCTCCTATATCTAATAATTCTGGTAAAGGACATAAATCACCATCCATACTAAAGACGCTATCGGTGATAATCAAACAGCGACGGTAGTTGGGGCGGTGTTGAATTAATTGGGTTTTTAAGGCTGTAATGTCACAGTGGGGATATTCTTTGAAGTCTGCACCGCTGAGAATTGCCCCATTTTTCAAACTGGAATGATTATACTGGTCTGATAAGATTAAATCACGTTTACCTACTACAGCGGCGATCGCACCTAAATTCGCTAGATAGCCAGAACTGAATAATAGTGCGTCTTCTGTTTGTTTCCAACAGGCGATCGCCGTTTCTAATTCTCTGTGTATTTCCCTATGTCCACTGAGTAACCGGGAACCAGTGGAACCAGTCCCCCATTGTTGCACCGCAGTAATGGCGGCTTGGCTCAAGCGTTCATCCCCAGCCAAGCCCAAGTAGTCATTACTAGCAAAATTAATCACCTCTTCCCCCCCTAACAGCACAGTTGCACCGGGGCGACCCTGGATGGTTTGCACTGAACGATACCAGTTAGCCTTGTGAATAGTGGCTAAAGATGATTCTATCCAGTTGTAAGGGTCTGGAGACATAAATACAGATGACGGATAACTTACTTAACTCCCCTCCCCGTGGAGGGGGAGGGGTTGGGGGATGGGGTGGGCAAATTATATCATAACTGGTGACTGATTGCCTCACTGCTACTCAGATAGGCGATCGCTTGTTTAATCCAGTCCTCTACATAAGCATCTTTTGTCAGTCCAATATCTTCACTGACTACGTGTAAAGCGTGACTAACTTCCTGGGGGGTATATCCCAAGGCGAAAAGAGTCATTTGCACATCTTTTAAAATTCGTGCTGGTGGTCCACCGGTGGCGACAAAAAACCCTGCTGATTTACGCCACTCAATTAACTTGGCTTTCAATTCTAAACAGATGCGTTCTGCAGTTCTTTTACCCACTCCGGGGGTTTGAATTAACATTTCGATATTAGCAGCGACAATCGCTTGTACTAACTCTGGTAATTCTAAAGTGTCCAACATGGCGATCGCCAAAGCTGTACCGATACCGCTGACACTAATCAAATGGCGGAACAAGTCACGTTCTGCGGCCGAACCAAAGCCATAGAGAAACGGTACTTCATCCCGAATCTGCATATGGGTAAAGATTTGTGTCACTACTCCCGCATCGGGTAACTGCTTTGCTAGGCGTTGGGTAATTTGCAAATCATACCCCAAACCATTAACCTCAAGAGTCAAGATGACCCGACTTGTTCCCACTGTTTGCACACTAGCGACAATCCCTTTAAGATAGCTAATCATTGTAAGAACCTAAAATACTTTAACCCTTCGAGAATTCCACCTGCACAAGTGTTTTGTGCTAAATAACGATATTCAGCGGGATATGCTTTGTACCATTGGAGTAACTCCCCTCGCGCATTCCCGACGATAATTCCCCTTTCTTCACCTACAGCAAATAAGGCAATATCATTACCTGAATCGCCACAAACAACTGTTCTTTCGGCTGCAAAGTTCCACTTTTGACGGAGAAACTGCATGGCTTGACCTTTGTCGCTACTAAAAGGCACAATGTCAAGGTCAATGCCACTACTATAGATTAACTTAATATTTAATTTAGAATTAACCAACTCTGCCTCTAGTTGAGGTAGGATAGTGGTAGCAAATTCTTCCTGGAGGAAGCAGCTGACCTTAAAAGCCCGTTGTTCTGAGTCCGGTTGTAGTACCAACTCAGGAAAAGATTTGACAATATCTAATACTATTTGGCGGTCCCACCCAGCACAGAGAATTTCTGACCAACCCCCATCCGGTGTATCCTGACCATGGAGATAGATTTCTGTGCCTACAGACAGAATTAAAGCATCCGGTTCCATGAGATTTTTGTCTTGCTGGAGTTCACGGTAAAGAATAGGCGATCGCCCTGTAGCATAAACTATCTTAGTACCATACTCTTGACGATGGTGTGTCAGTGATTGGGTCAGTACTGCTAAGGCGTTATCATCCCCCACAAAGGTATTATCTAGGTCGGTGACGAAAAGAAACGGTTTCATGATATTGATGTACCCTAAGTTAGTAGTTGCAAAAGTCCCTGGTTAAATTTTCCTCAAGTTCATTTAGTAAACAGCAAAGATGAATTCTTGACAATGGCTGGTCAGTTAGTTCCTGAGATTTCCACTCTGATATACTCCTACTGGTAGTTACTACAAGAACTTTGAGTTTTAACCGGAAAAACTCCCATGATCATGCATAACTCCAGTTCACTCCCCAGCCATAGGTGATTTGGGTACACCAATAGGGGGTAATACTTTCAGTACACGTGCCTAATGTGACAAAATGACAATTTTGAGGATGATTCTAGGATTGCTCAGGATGCCACAATGGCATAAATCCCCTAGAATTCTAAGTAATAATACATAGAAAAAAGTGTTTTAAAATATGTAGAATTACTCACCCCATTTGCAGGATATCAGGTTACTATGTGGACATCTTGATTATTTCCAGAAGTAAAACAGAATTTTCTGGTTAAAATAGTATATCTGTTCTAATGAAACGCCTATCCCCAGATACCTAAAATCAATATAATTTGTATATTTAGAGGCAATAATGGCTACCAAAACCAATAGTTCTGACAAAGAAAAAGCATTAAATATAGTACTCAACCAGATTGAGCGCAGCTTCGGTAAAGGAGCAATTATGCGCCTGGGTGATGCTACCAGGATGCGAGTAGAAACAATTTCTACAGGAGCCTTGACTTTGGATTTGGCGTTGGGTGGAGGTTTGCCGAAAGGACGGGTAATTGAAATTTACGGACCAGAAAGTTCCGGTAAAACTACCGTAGCACTACATGCGATCGCCGAAGTGCAAAAACAAGATGGTATTGCGGCCTTTGTTGATGCTGAACACGCCCTAGACCCGACTTATGCTGGGGCTTTGGGTGTAGATATTGAAAATTTGCTGGTATCTCAGCCAGATACTGGGGAATCTGCCTTAGAAATTGTGGATCAGCTGGTGCGCTCCGCCGCCGTTGATATTGTCGTCATTGACTCAGTAGCTGCACTAGTTCCTCGTGCGGAAATTGAAGGGGATATGGGTGATACCCACGTTGGTCTACAGGCACGGTTGATGAGCCAGGCTCTACGTAAGATTACAGGTAACATAAGTAAATCTGGCTGCACAGTTATCTTTATCAACCAGTTGCGGCAAAAAATCGGTATCACCTACGGTAGTCCAGAAACCACCACTGGCGGTAACGCCTTGAAATTTTATGCTTCCGTGCGTCTGGATATTCGCCGCATACAAACTTTAAAAAAAGGTAACGAAGAATTTGGCAACCGTGTCAAAGTTAAAGTCGCCAAAAATAAAGTAGCACCCCCCTTTAGAGTTGCAGAATTTGACATTATCTTTGGTAAAGGAGTTTCTACCTTGGGTTGTCTGGTGGACTTAGCAGAAGAAACAGGGGTGATCCTGCGCAAGGGAGCCTGGTACAGTTACAACGGTGAGAATATTTCCCAAGGTCGAGATAACGCTATCAAGTACCTGGAAGAAAAGCCGGAATTTGTTCAACAAATTAAAGACTTGGTACGTCAAAAGCTCGATATGGGGGCTGTTGTTTCTGCTAATTCAGTGTCCAAGGCTAATCAGGAAGAAGATGATGAGGATAAACTAGACGTAGAAGAATAATCATTCCACAGGTAGTCAGGACATCATCTTTGTGTCGAAGTTATTGTAGGTAATGGTGAGTTTTTGCTGATTTGCAACATGAGTGGGACAGCTTAGTTAAAGCTAATGATGAATAATAATAAGAGAACGCTTTGCATTTCTTAAATATTCACTTTTATTAGAACCATGGCCAGAGACTTACGGGGATTCATCAAAATTCTGGAAGAAAGAGGACAATTAAAGAGAATTTCCGCTTTAGTTGACCCAGAATTAGAAATTGCAGAAATTTCCAACCGGATGCTACAAAAAGGTGGGCCAGGGTTACTATTTGAGAACGTCAAAGGCGCATCGTTCCCGGTGGCGGTTAATTTGATGGGAACTGTGGAAAGGATATGCTGGGCAATGAATATGCAGCATCCAGAAGAGTTGGAAACTCTGGGGAGAAAGCTGGGTATGCTGCAACAACCGAAACCACCAAAAAAGATTTCCCAAGCTATAGACTTTGGGAAGGTGCTGTTTGATGTGGTCAAGGCAAAACCAGGGCGAGACTTTTTCCCTTCTTGTCAACAGGTGGTAGTTGCAGGGGAGGATTTAGATTTAAATAAGTTACCTTTAATACGTCCGTATGTAGGCGATGCTGGTAAGATTATCACCCTGGGATTGGTAATTACTAAGGACTGTGAAACAGGTACGCCCAATGTGGGTGTATATCGTCTGCAACTGCAATCTCACAATACGATGACTGTTCACTGGTTATCTGTGCGGGGTGGAGCCAGACATTTACGCAAGGCTGCTGAATGTGGTAAAAAGTTAGAAGTGGCGATCGCCCTGGGTGTAGACCCTTTGATTATTATGGCTGCTGCTACACCCATCCCCGTAGACTTATCGGAATGGTTATTTGCGGGACTGTACGGGGGTTCCGGTGTGACTTTAGCTAAATGTAAAACTGTAGATTTAGAAGTTCCCGCTGATTCAGAATTTGTTTTAGAAGGGACAATTACACCAGGGGAAGTATTACCAGATGGACCGTTTGGTGACCACATGGGTTATTACGGCGGTGTGGAAGATTCGCCTTTGATTCGCTTCCAATGTATGACCCACCGGAAAAACCCGATTTACTTAACCACATTTAGCGGTCGTCCCCCCAAAGAAGAAGCGATGATGGCGATCGCTCTCAATCGGATTTACACTCCCATTTTACGGCAACAGGTGTCAGAAATTGTCGATTTCTTCTTACCGATGGAGGCTTTAAGTTACAAAGCTGCGGTTATTTCCATTGACAAAGCATATCCGGGACAAGCGCGACGAGCTGCTTTAGCCTTTTGGAGTGCCTTACCCCAATTTACTTATACTAAATTTGTGATTGTGGTTGATAAAGATATCAATATTCGTGATCCGCGTCAAGTAGTATGGGCTATCAGTTCCAAAGTTGATCCCTCTAGGGATGTATTTATTTTGCCTAATACACCCTTTGATACCTTAGATTTTGCTAGTGAGAAAATTGGTTTAGGTGGACGCATGGGTATTGATGCGACTACGAAAATACCACCCGAAACAGACCACGAATGGGGCGCACCTTTGGAGTCAGACCCCAATATAGCTGCGATGGTAGATAGACGCTGGGCTGAGTATGGTTTAGCGAATTTAAAGTTAGGGGAGGTAGATCCCAATTTGTTCGGCTACGATATGCGGTAAAAAGTAGTACCCCCTCTTCCCTAGGGAGGAGGGGGATATCAGAATTGTCTGCTTGATTCAGTGTGGAATTTCCAGAACTACCAACCGTTGGCTGTTCTACGTCTATAGGGTTCCCCTGTAAATGGCTGTACACCAATCACCGGATAAGCATCGTCAGTAGGTGTAAAAATCCGCATCACGGCTTCAGAAACATACTGCATTATGCTAGCCAATCTGTTTGAAATCGCCATATGAGACTCCTTTGTGAGTCGCGTTGGTTGTGATTCATCTAATTTAGTGGTGATTTTCTCTACTAGATTAAAACTGCAACATATTGAAAATATGTGTAATCTTTATTTGGTTATCTTTGCAACAGTTTATATTTTGAGTCAGTGTTAATTATGTTAATATTTTAGTTTTTTAACAAAAAATTATCAGCAATTTTTGGTAAAAAATACTATTGTAATTAAGTTAAATAATGGCAATTTCGCAAATAAGCCCCATGGCAAAATTTAGGTTTAGCGGACTAATATAACTTTATGTCAGGGATGATTTGACATTATATATAGTAAAATCTACTATAACAAAGGTTAGGAAGTGGGAAAAATGCTCTAGTATGGTAACTGCTACGGAGGATTAGACTCTTCTAGAGTATTAATTATTTCTATTTAAATTCAAGTGATAGGTAAATTACCCAGAGGTAAAATATGAAAGTCGCTTTGTTTGGTACTAGTGCAGATCCGCCGACGGCTGGACATCAAAACATTCTCAGATGGTTATCTGAGGGTTATGATTGGGTAGCCGTTTGGGCGGCTGATAATCCTTTTAAGTGTCATCAAACACCTTTAGAACATCGGGCAACAATGCTGCAATTGTTGATTGCGGACATTGACACACAGCGGCGTAATATTGCTTTAGAACAGGATTTGAGTAGCTTCAGAACCCTGGAAACTGTGAAAAAAGCCCAGACTCGTTGGGGTGATGATACTGAGTTTACTTTGGTGATTGGCTCAGATTTATTACATCAGTTACCGCAATGGTATCGGATTGAAAACTTGTTGCAGCAAGTGCAGCTGCTAGTTGTACCTCGACCAGGATATGTGATAGATGAGTATAACTTGGAACCGGTGCAAAATCTCGGTGGTGAAATTGCCATCGCTAGCTTAACTGGTATAGATGTTTCTTCCACAGCCTATCGTGAACATGGAGATACCCAAGCTCTAACTCCCCCCATTGTCGATTATATTCACCAACAGCATTTGTACAAATGCCAGGACGCAACCCCAAAAAGATACCAACTCCGCTAAATCAAGAACCTTTGGCTGATTTTAAGGTTGGTGTTGATAATGTCATTTTTTCTGTAGATACCGCCCAAAATAGGCTGCTAGTGCTTTTAGTTATGCGACAGCAGGAACCATATTTAAACTCTTGGAGTCTTCCAGGTACTTTAGTACGTCGAGGAGAATCTTTAGAAGATGCTGCTTATCGGATTATGTCCGAGAAAATTAGAGTAAAGAATCTTTATTTAGAGCAATTATACACCTTTGGCGGACCCAATCGAGACCCCAGAGAAGCTACTGATGGTTATGATATACGTTATCTATCAGTAAGTTACTTTGCTCTGGTTAGGTTTGAAGAAGCAGAATTAATTGCCAATAAAGTCACGGGTATTGCTTGGTATCCAATTAAAGAAGTACCCCAATTAGCTTTTGATCATAATCAACTTTTGGCTTATGGACACAGACGTTTACGAAATAAGTTAGAGTATAGTCCCGTAGCTTTTGATGTTTTGCCAGCTAATTTTACCTTAAATGATTTATATCAATTATACACGGCAGTTTTAGGGGATAATTTCGCCGACTATTCTAATTTTCGGGCGCGTTTACTCAAGTTAGGCTTTTTATCCGATACGGGAATTAAATTATCACGGGGTGCTGGTCGTCCCGCCACTCTGTATAAGTTTGATCCAGAGGCTTTTGCTCCTTTTAAAGATAAACCTTTAGTGTTTATTTAGTGCGATTACCTCATATTTGTGCATCTGTGGGTAATTCATTATATGGTGTACCTCACACGGGAAATAATTGCTATATACCAATCATGAAAATTGCGATCGCTCAACTAAATCCTACTATTGGTGATTTGTCCAATAATGCTCAGAAAATTCTAGAAGCAGCCCAACAAGCAGCCGTTCAAGGTGCACGTTTATTATTAACCCCAGAACTTTCCCTGTGTGGCTATCCCCCGCGAGATTTATTACTAAATCCTAGTTTTGTCGCCGCTATGGGGATGAAATTGCAACAGTTAGCTACAGATTTACCACCCAATTTATATGTATTAGTAGGAACTGTTTCCCCCAATTTAAAAGCTGATAGTACTGGGGGAAAAAGTTTATTTAATAGCATTGCCTTATTGCGAGATGGGCAAGTAAAACAAATTTTTCATAAGCGACTTTTACCCACCTATGATGTCTTTGATGAAAACCGCTATTTTGAACCAGGACTACAAGCTAATTATTTCACCCTAGATAATCTTGATATTGGTGTAACTATTTGTGAAGATTTGTGGAACGATGAACAGTTTTTTGGAAAACGTAATTATGCTGTTAATCCTATTGCTGATTTAGCGATTTTGCGTGTAGATTTGATTGTCAATTTGTCAGCTTCCCCCTATAGTCTAGGGAAACAGCAGTCCCGGGAATCTATGCTCCAACATAGTGCAGTACGTTTTTCCCAAGCAATTATTTATACTAATCAAGTAGGAGGTAATGATGATTTAATTTTTGATGGTCGTAGTTTTGCTTTAAATCGTCAAGGTGAAATTGTCTGTCGTGCTCGTGGTTTTACCACTGATTTGGTCATAGTTGAATTTGACCAAGCCCAGCGAGATTTACAATTGAGTTCTGTAGCACCTGTATATCAGTCACAAGAGGAGGAAATTTGGCAGGCCTTGGTCTTGGGAGTGCGGGATTACGCCCAAAAATGTCATTTTTCTCAAGTTTTGCTGGGGTTAAGTGGGGGAATTGATTCGGCATTAGTAGCAACTATCGCCGCCGCTGCGGTGGGTAAAGAAAATGTCCTCGGTGTCCTGATGCCTTCTCCTTACAGCTCAGAACATTCTGTCAGTGATGCTTTGGCATTAGGGGAAAATTTAGGCATTCAAACTACTATCTTAAAAATAGGGGAATTAATGTCAGGGTTCGATCATACCTTGGCTGATTTATTCGCAGGTACTGAATTTGGCATTGCCCAGGAGAATATCCAATCCCGGATTCGTGGTAATTTATTGATGGCGATCGCTAATAAGTTCAATTATCTCTTATTATCTACTGGCAATAAGTCAGAAATGGCAGTGGGTTATTGCACCCTTTACGGTGATATGAATGGTGGGTTGGCTGTAATTGCTGATCTTCCCAAGACCCGCGTTTATTCACTGTGCCATTGGTTAAATCGTGATAGGGAAATCATTCCCGCAAATATCCTCACCAAACCACCCAGCGCTGAACTCAAACCCGGACAATTGGATCAAGATTCTCTACCCTCCTATGACATTTTAGATGACATCTTAGAACGCTACATCCACAATCACCAATCAGCAGCCCAAATTATGGCTACCGGCCATGATCCTGTCATTGTCAATCAAGTGATTCAAATGGTTGCACGTGCTGAATTTAAACGCCGACAAGCACCCCCAGGATTAAAAATTACTGACCGCGCCTTTGGTACTGGTTGGCGAATGCCAATTGCTAGTAACTGGGGTGCTGTCAAAAATGCTTGGTGAAACTCAAACTATAGTTACCAGTTAGTTAGCCCCCTAAGTCTCTCAACATCCCATTAACTCTATTCACTCCCGCGGAGTCATTTCGCCGTTGATATAAGTTACGGGCTGTCTGTAGTAATTGGTTGGCGCGGGTTGTATTTCTTTGCTGTTGATACATCTTAGCCATCAACTCATAAGTCTGGGGATTATTCGGATCTAGTTTAATTGCTTCTTCGTAGGCCCAATTAGCTGCTGTAAAGTTTCCCAGACGGGCTTGGGTAAAACCTAATCCCAAGTAGGCATTTAAATTGCTGCGGTTAAGTTGGACAGCACGGCGGTAAGATTCTTTAGCCTGATGAATCTCACCTAAGTTAACTTTAATGTAACCGATAGCATAGTGAAAATCACTATTGTTAGACTCAATGGCGATTGCTCGACGATAGGAAGCTAGGGCTTGTTGAAACTTTCCTTGTTTAGCATACAAGTAGCCTATCCCAGAATGAATTCTCGCATTCCTTGGTTCTATCTTAGCCGCTTGTTGATAAACGGCGATCGCTCCATTATAGTCCTGGGCCCTTACCAGTTTCTGCCCTTCCTCAAACAGTCTTCTGACTTGGGAGTTATTGGTTTGAGCCATCAGTATTTGGGCCTGCGCCATGGAGGGGATGCTAACGCTACTCAGTCCTAAGCAGAGAATACTAACTACAAGTGATATGGGTTTGTACATAGTAAAATTGCGAAAATTATAGGGGATGTTTTTTTGTCCATTAAAACAAAAATTTTAAGTTTTGCAAAGCATATTAATTTACTTTATGGAAACTTAAATATCTGCTTAACTCACATACTTTTTCATGGGAGAATATAGCCCAACTTGATATTCAATATAAAGTATTCACTATACCCAATTAATAAAGTATTTAGACACAACCCCAGAAGTTATTAGTATTTCCACTGTTAGCCAAGTCATTGATGTTACTACAATATAGATGACGGAGAATCAGCCAGACACATCCGTCACAGACTAATCTGCCATTATGGGGGTAATTTATGATTGTAACCACAACTGATGTGATTCAAGGTGCCATTACTGATTCAGGACAGGAAAAAATCAACCGGTTTTTCCACCTCGGATCACCTTAAGAGGATGTTTGATAAGTCATGATTAGTGTATCAACTATTGTTTGACCCCACCCTAACCCTCCCCTTGTAAGGCTATCCATTACCCGGATCTTTCTTAACATTCGTGAGAGCGATCGCTCGCAAACCCCCAAACCTTAATCCTCCGTTGATGATTCTCAATAAAATAAGGGTTTTATCAAGAATAATAAGGTACATTTTGTCAAGAGTAGGGAAATTTTCAAGCCTTGAAACCATTGCCACATAAATGTTTCAAGATTGTTAAGAAAGATGTGAGTAATGAATAGCCTTGTAAGGGGAGGGGACTGGATTTTATTGTTTCGGAGTGTCCCCCATTCCCTGCTTCCTGCTTCCTGCTCCCTGTTCCCTGTTCCCTGTTCCCTAATATAAAAATTACCTGTTTAATACTTTCCAAACATCCTCTAAGAAATCAAGACATAAAGAATCAATAAATTACCTATCAATTTATTAATTAAGGGCATTTAATCTTACTGAAGATAGAGTAATTAACTCATGCTATTGATAGATATGAAAAATTAGATATGGGAATTTAATTTAAAGCATAAGCATGACTGCAAAAATGAATATATTTGAGAAAAACTTTGCTGACACAGCAATGGAGAAAATCAACTATGTCATACATAAATCGCGTAGGCGATGATGTGATCAATGAACCGACATTAGCAGGTAGAGTTACCGAATACCATGACCGGGTGCGTTGGGGACCGATCATTGCCGGTGTACTGGTAGCTCTAGCTACTCAATTAATCTTGAGTTCCCTGTTTGGCGCCATCGGCGCAGGTACGATTGCCGGTTCAGGAGCGCCCAGAACTATAGCCCCGGATGTTGCTGCTAATGTAGGAGTTTGGTCAACCCTGGCTTTGTTAATTTCATTATTCATTGGTGCTTGGGTGACAACTCGTACTTGTGGCCCCATGAATCGAAATACAGCCTTGCTCAACGGTGCAATTCTCTGGGCCACCACTATCGCCCTGAGTTCTTGGTTGTTAGCAACAGGAGTATGGGGTACTTTTGGCGTGGTGGCTCCCAATATTGCCCTAGGTGTACCTGCACCTGAACTAGGCGCTCCCCCTCCGGAAATGGCTGTAACTGCTGAACAAGCCCGGCAAATTGCTGCGGCTACTTCTAGAGCTTTGTGGTGGTTTGTGTTGGGTTCCCTGTTAAGTTTAGCTGCGGCTCTTATGGGTGCTGTTGTAGGTGCTCGCAGTCCTAGAACTAACAATTATCGGACTTAAATATGGTACTTAAAATTACATAAAGTTCATCACTAGAAGTACCTTTTTTAAGGTACTTTTTATTGTGGTAGGGAATTTTTACCACTTCAAATATGAAGCTTCAATTCCTTGCTCTCGCTTAATTTTGGCATCCTTTTCAAACCAAGTAATTAGTTGCTGTGTGGTTAAGTCTTCCATGGCAACACCGTATTCTTGGGCAATATGCTGTAAAAGTTTCAGGGATGAAATTGTCAGTCTGGTGAGAAACTTTTCCGCAGAAGACAACAAAGCCGCATCAACTTGTGCTGACTCTTCTAAAGTGAGAAATTGTGCTGAAGGTTGCTGTGGTAATATATCCATCTATTTAGTTGTCACACCTATCTATCAATTATTAGTAATCCAGTCTCAGCCATGATTTATTCATTAGCTGGTTGTGGCCGAGCTTGCACCAAATAGCCACAACGATGTTCACCATTGATAATCCAATGGGTGCGCTCTACGTGACAATCTGGAAGCACCGCCGCAAACATTTCTAATTCATGACCACAAATGCTAGGGAAAGATTCAGCCACATTAGAAATGGCACAATTATGTTCCATAAAGATAAAGCTATCTTCTTGGGAGGATTCGACGCAGTGATATTCGGCCATGAATCCTTCAGCTTTTCTGAGATTGACTAAATTAGCTACACGTTCTTGTAGTGAACCTTTACCCAAGCGATCGCGGTATTCTTGAGCTTTACGCTCCCACTGTTTCTGTAAAATCGAGCTAACCTGGTCACGGCCTACAGTTTCCGCTAAAGTATCCAGTAGCGACACAGCAAACTCGCCGTAGCGGTCGGCTTGGTGAGTGCTTAAACGGCGTTGCAGGCGATCGCGTCCCCGGGGACTCAACTTATAGATATGTTGCGGTCGCCCCATTCCTACCTGTACAGATGTATACAGAACCAGTTCCTCCGTCTCCAAATCCTTCAGATGACGGCGGATGGCTTGCTTGCTGACATCTAAAACTTCCGCCAACTCAAAAGCAGTTGCTTGTGAGCGTTTGAGCAGATACTCCAGAATATCTTGCTTTGTCGAGGTTTGGTGAGTAATCTCCATTTTCCCTACAAGACGCTGCGCGAACGTCCCCAAAAATTTTTTTAGAAAATTGGACTTTAACAACATTCTTGTTGTTAATTTAGCGTAAAATGAAAATAACTTAAACAACTCATAAGTTGTTTTACTCCCCAATTTCTATTCTAACAGACGTGTAACCACTGGGTCACACCAGCCAGGAATAGGCCGACACCATAGCCCGTCTCCCATCCTTAAAGAGATATCAGTCAACCGATTCCACCATTGC
Organism: Anabaenopsis elenkinii CCIBt3563; assembly: GCF_015245355.1. GTDB lineage: Bacteria > Cyanobacteriota > Cyanobacteriia > Cyanobacteriales > Nostocaceae > Anabaenopsis > Anabaenopsis elenkinii. Next base: position 4,004,617 of record NZ_CP063311.1, read on the forward strand.
AGTTCTGAACACAAGAGATTAATACCGATGAGTGCCACTGTCAAAACCTTAGTCAACCAACCCTACAAGTACGGCTTTATCACCGATATTGAAGCCGACACTATCCCCCGGGGACTAAACGAGGATATTGTTCGCCTAATCTCAGCCAAGAAGAACGAACCACAGTTCATGTTAGATTTTCGGCTCAGATGTTATCGCCAGTGGCAAAAAATGACGGAACCAACTTGGCCGAGCGTCAAGTATCCGCCTATCGATTATCAGGATATTATCTACTACTCTGCCCCCAAAAAAGCCAAAGCCAAACTTAACAGCTTGGATGAAGTAGACCCCACCCTACTAGAAACCTTTGAAAAATTGGGTATTTCCCTATCGGAACAAAAGCGCCTAGCCAATGTCGCCGTTGATGCGATTTTCGATAGTGTTTCTGTTGCTACGACATTTAAAGAAAAACTAGCGGAAGATGGAGTGATATTTTGCTCAATTTCCGAAGCCCTCCAAGAACACCCCGAACTTGTGCGCAAGTACCTGGGTAGCGTTGTCCCCGCAGCGGATAATTACTTTGCAGCCTTAAATGGCGCTGTATTTAGTGATGGTTCTTTTGTTTATATTCCTAAAGGCGTAAAATGCCCCATGGAACTGTCCACATATTTCCGCATCAACTCTGGTGACACCGGACAATTTGAACGGACTTTGATTATCGCTGAGGAAGGTAGCTATGTTTCCTACCTAGAAGGTTGTACTGCGCCCATGTATGACAGCAACCAACTACACGCGGCTGTAGTGGAACTAGTCGCCCTGGACAACGCCGAAATTAAATACTCCACTGTCCAAAACTGGTACGCCGGCGATGAGAATGGTAAAGGGGGAATTTACAACTTTGTGACCAAGCGCGGTTTGTGTCAAGGCATTAACTCTAAAATTTCTTGGACTCAAGTAGAAACAGGTTCAGCCATTACCTGGAAGTATCCTAGCTGTGTATTAGTGGGTGATAACTCTGTGGGTGAGTTTTACTCAGTGGCCCTCACCAATAATATGCAGCAAGCTGACACGGGAACCAAAATGATTCATGTTGGTAAAAATACTCGCAGCACAATTATTTCCAAGGGAATTTCCGCAGGCAAATCTAGTAACAGTTATCGCGGTTTAGTGAAAATTAATCCCACAGCCAAAGGGGCGAGAAATTATTCTCAATGTGATTCGATGCTGATTGGGGATAATGCCCATGCCAATACTTTCCCTTATATCCAGGTGCAAAATAATACCGGAAAAGTAGAACATGAAGCCTCTACTTCTAAGATTGGTGAAGACCAACTGTTTTACTTCGCCCAGAGAGGGATTTCCGCAGAGGATGCTATTTCTATGATGATTAGCGGCTTCTGTAAGGATGTGTTTAATCAGCTACCTATGGAATTTGCAGTAGAGGCGGATAAGCTTTTGAGTCTGAAATTAGAAGGTAGTGTTGGATAATTGTCAAACTAGGGCTAGGAAAATTAACTAGCTGATGAAAGAAGCACACAGGGGTAGAGTTACACAACACAAGAGAGAACATGATTATTGAAAATAGCGAAGTAGTGCTGTCAGTTAAGGACTTGACGGCTAATGTTGATGGAACTCCAATTCTCAAGGGTTTAAATCTTGAGGTGCGATCTGGAGAAATTCATGCGATTATGGGACCAAATGGTTCTGGTAAGAGCACTTTTTCTAAGGTGTTAGCAGGACACCCAGCTTATGAAGTGACTGGTGGTGAGGTGATTTTCCAAGGTGAGAATTTGCTGGAAATGGAACCAGAGGAACGGGCCAGATCTGGTGTGTTTTTAGCCTTTCAATATCCTTTGGAAATTCCAGGTGTGAGTAATTTGGATTTCTTACGGGTAGCTTACAATTCTCGCCGCAAAGCTCAAGGTTTGGAGGAATTGGACGCCTTTGATTTTGATGATTTGATTGAAGAAAAGTTGGATGTAGTGAAAATGAATCCGGCTTTTCTCAATCGCAGTCTCAATGAAGGCTTTTCTGGTGGTGAGAAGAAGCGCAATGAAATTCTGCAAATGGCTCTACTGGAACCAAAATTGAGTATTCTGGATGAGACTGATTCGGGTTTGGATATTGATGCTCTCAAAATTGTGGCTAATGGCGTGAATCAGTTAACCAATCCAGAAAATGCCACCATTATGATTACTCACTATCAACGATTACTTAATTATATTGTCCCGGATTTTGTCCATGTCATGGCACGGGGTCGAATCCTCACCAGTGGTGGTAAAGATTTGGCTCTAGAACTGGAAACTCGCGGTTATGACTGGGTGTTAGAAGCTGCTGAGGTGGGTGTGTAATGACTATTCAAGTTGAGTCTCTTCCCGTTTCTAACTCTCATGGTCTGCGGGATAGGGATGATTTTCTGACTGGGTTATTAAATCAGGTAATTTCCACCCCAACCCAGGAGTGGTTACAAGAGTTACGCGCAATTGCAGATCATGGGTTACGTTATGCTACTATCCCCACTACCCGGAATGAGGAATGGCGTTTTACTGACTTGTCAGCTCTACGCCGAGTACAGTTTCATGTAGATACACAATTAAAATCAGCTGATATCTCGGCTGTAACTTTACCAGAAGCTGTTAACAGTCGTTTGGTGTTTGTTAATGGTGTTTATGCGCCGGATTTATCCGCAGTTGCAGATTTACCCCCTGGGGTTGTGGTCGGTAATTTGGCGGGTTTGTCCCCCTCTGAGCAGGAGCGTGTTAAACCCTATTTAGCAAAAGCTGAGGGTTCACAGGAGGTGTTTACTGCTCTTAATACTGCTGGAATTTCTGATGCGGCGGTGTTGTGGGTGGGGAAAAATGTCAACGTTGAGAAGCCTATTCATCTGTTGTTTCTCAATACTGCAGGTGAGCAAGGGTGCATTTATCAGCCTCGTTGTTTGGTAGTGGCGGAGTCTAGTAGTAGTATAACTTTGGTAGAAGATTTTACTTTTACTGGGTTTGGAAACGGGGAAAACACTCAGAAGACGCCGGTTTACCTGACTAATGCGGTAACGGAAATTTGGCTGGGTGATAATGCTCAGGTGAATCATACTCGGTTAGCGCGTGAAGGTGTAGAAGCTTTTCATGTTGGGAAGACTGCTGTCACTCAGGCTCGTGATAGTCGATATACTTGTCATGCTGTGACTTTTGGGGGCCAGTTATCTCGCCACAATTTGGAAGTGTTCCAAACTGGTGAGCAAACTGAAACTATTCTTAATGGTTTGACGATGATTTCTCAGAAGCAGTTGGCTGATACTCACAGTGTCATCGCACTTAATCATCCCCATGGTACAAGCAGACAATTACATAAGTGTATTGTAAGCGATCGCGCTCACGGGGTGTTCAATGGTAAAGTTCTTGTCCCCCAAGCAGCCCAGTTGACAGATGCAGGTCAGTTAAATCGCAACTTACTGCTATCACCACAAGCCAGAGTGGATACTAAACCACAATTGGAAATTACCGCCGATAATGTGAAGTGCGCTCATGGTGCTACGGTTAGTCAATTGGAAGATGATGAAATATTTTATCTTCAAAGTCGGGGAATTAATCAAAGCGATGGGCGCAAGTTATTGATTAACGCTTTTGCTGCGGAAATTATTAATCACATCCCCGTCAAATCTCTGCAGAAGATACTATTAAACACGGTAAATAGTTATTCATGACTATTTATCATCACTAATGACTAATTACCCATGACTTTCACCCCTACCAAAACCCTAGCTGACAAAGTTCGCCCTGACTTCCCCCTACTACATCAGGAAGTTAACGGTAAACCTTTGGTTTATCTGGATAATGCTGCTACTTCTCAAAAACCTGTGTTCGTGTTAAATATCCTACGGAATTATTACGAACAGTATAACGCCAATGTGCATCGCGGTGCTCATACCCTCAGCGCTAAGGCCACTGATGCTTATGAAGCAGCACGAGATAAAGTCGGTAAGTTTATTAACGCTGCGTCACGTCAGGAAATCATCTATACTCGCAACGCCAGTGAAGCCATTAATTTGGTAGCTTACAGTTGGGGTATGAACAATTTGCAACCGGGGGATGAGATTATCCTGTCGGTGATGGAACACCACAGTAATATTGTTCCTTGGCAATTGGTAGCACAAAGAACCGGCGCAGTGTTAAAGTTTGTGGAGTTGACACCCACAGGTAGTTTTGATTTAGAGCAGTTTAAACAGCTAATTTGCCACAAAACTAAACTGGTAGCAGTTTGTCATGTTTCTAATACTTTAGGTTGCATTAACCCAGTCGCAGAAATTGCCACTATCGCTCACAGATATGGTGCGAAATTCTTGGTTGATGCTTGTCAAAGTTTACCTCATATGACCGTGGATGTACAGACAATAAACTGTGATTGGTTGGTAGCATCTGGTCACAAAATGTGCGCCCCCACTGGTATTGGTTTTTTGTATGGTAAGTTGGCAGTGTTGGAATCTATGCCACCATTTTTCGGTGGAGGTGAGATGATTGCTGATGTGTATTTAGACCATTCTACCTACGCAGAATTACCCCATAAATTTGAAGCCGGTACCCCCGCTATTGCTGAGGCGATTGCCCTAGGGGCGGCGGTAGATTATCTTAGTAATATTGGCATGGATAGAATCCACGCCTACGAAGCGGAACTCACCGCTTATTTATTCCAGAAATTAGCCCAAATACCCCAAGTTCAAGTTTATGGTCCCCAACCTGACCCCGAAGGAGAAGGTAGAGCTGCTTTAGCTGCATTCACAGCTGCAGATGTCCACCCTAATGACCTATCGACATTATTAGATCAAGAAGGTGTGGCTATTCGCTCTGGACACCATTGCACTCAACCTTTGCACCGTTACTTAGGTTTACCGGGAACCGCACGGGTAAGTTTATCTTTCTATAACACCCGCGAAGAAATTGATATTTTCATCAAGGCTTTGCAGGAAACCCTGGACTTTTTTGCTGGTTTCCAGGCTTAAATGTGAGGTGGGTCATTCCCACCTTTGTTACATAACAGCGAAAGCACTTATACTAATTAACACAGGTTTTCCGTAGTTACTAATTATCGTTGTTGATAATGACGACAACCCCCACAAGGACCACTGGGGTTAACAGCACAGCGGATATAACCAGAGCGAGCATTAAATTTACAACTAATATCACCGATGAGATAACCCACACCTTCCAAATAATAGCGATCGCGAAGCGGTGCTGCAAGCAGATCCCTTTGAATGGGTGTTTGTGACTGAGTAGCTACTTGTCTCATCCGTCGGGTCAGGTGAGAATGGGTTTTACGAATCACCCACAGGGAAAACAGAGAAGGTAATAAACCAACGGTCATTACTAATAGGGTCTTCAACACCTGATCTTGGCCTTTTGTTATACGCTAACTACCTGATCCGATGTTAGCAACGGGGTGATTACTTTGGTATAAGGTTTAAATGATAAAAATATAATCAGATATAGTCAGATATTTAACTGGAATTGTATAGCAAGTTAATGGTGACGCTATACAAGCTACCGGTAAAATGCACAAAGTTCATAAACAGATGATAGGGATGATGGGAGGCAAAAAATGGCATTGGCTGACTTAAGAATTGTATTAGTGGAACCAGCAGGACCCTTGAACCTAGGGTCAATCGCCAGGGTAATGAAGAATTTTGGTTTACATAACCTAGTCTTAGTCAATCCCCAATGCGAACCACTGTCACCGGAAGCCATGAAAATGGCAGTTCATGCCAAGGAGATTTTAGAATCTGCGGTATTAGTACCCACATTATCAGCAGCATTGCATGGATGTGTCCGGGCGATCGCCACCACAGCACGGGTACGTGATTGGGACACACCCTTAGAAAATCCCCGCAGCGCCCTACCCTGGTTATTAGAGTCACCAGAAGACCCCGCCGCCCTCATTTTTGGTAGAGAAGACCGGGGTTTAAGCAATGAAGAACTCAATTATGCTCAGAGGTTTGTTCGCATTCCCACCAGTGACAATTATTCATCCCTGAATTTAGCCTCAGCTGTGGGTATTTGCTGTTATGAGCTAGCACAAACAGCACCACCGACAACGCCACCTCCCAGCCTGGAACTGGCATCTTTGGATATAGTAGAAAACTACTATCAGCAGTTAGAATCTCTACTACTAGATATTGGTTACTTGTATCCCCATACAGCCGCTAGTCGCATGGCTAAATTCCGGCAATTGTATAATCGCGCGCACCTGCAAAGGAAGGAGGTAGATATGTTGCGCGGTATCCTCCGACAGATAGAATGGGTGATTAAAACCAAGAGTCATCAGCAAAACTGATGATTTAACCTCAGAAAATCTACGAAATTATCCCCTGAAAACAGTCAAAATAGCTTACACTAAACATGAAAAGGCTACTGGTAAGTTTTGGTATGGCTACGCCACGCAAGCTATCGGGAGTTGGCACCCGAAACATTCGAGTGGGTGACAAGGAGTAACAGTGTCAGATTCAAGTGGCAAACTAAGAAACTTTTCGCGCAGTCAACCGACAAACCGCCGTCCACGTCAGAGTAACGGCCAAAAGGTGGTGAAGAAAAAAGTAAAAGTTATTCATCAGCAGCGTTCTCCCAAACAAGAAGTAGCCTTCACGCCCCACAATTATAATATCCCCCGCTCTCAACCAGTGCTAGTCATGCCCACAGGGGTAAAACCCATCCCACATCAGAAAGGGACTAAAGCACAAGTAAAAAGAGTCCGGGGAAACAACCCAGCAATGCCAAAAAGGGGCAGACGAGTATCGCGGAAAACGCGGTTAAAGCCCATGGCTAGAACCATGTTATATGCTTTGCGTTTGTTGATTGTTGGAGTGGGTGTCGGTGCGATTGTGGGGACGGTGTTGTCAGTGTTAGACCCCGCTAGTCGTATGCCCAGTCATTCTAGAACAGAGTACCCTAATCTGGGGAGTAATCAGCAGCAAGTTATACATAACTCTCCTGGTTTATATTTATCCCAGGAAATTACCCCCTTGAAAGATGCTATCCAAAATCTGGCTAATGGAAACCCCAATCTCACACCAGGGGTGTTCTTGGTAGACTTAGGGACTGGTGGCTATGTAGATGTGAATGGAGCAAGCAGTTTTTCGGCTGCTAGCACCATTAAAGTACCACTTCTGATCGCCTTTTTCCAAGATGTGGATGCCGGTAAAATCCGCCTGGATGAAATGCTGACCATGGAACAAAATATGATCGCCGGTGGGTCGGGAAATCTGCAATATGAAAAAGTGGGAACTCAGTATAGCGCCATGGAAATCGCTACTCGCATGAGTACAATCAGCGATAACACTGCTACTAATATGCTGATTGCGCGATTAGGAGGTATGGAAGCCCTAAATCAGCGGTTTCAAATTTGGGGACTCGCCGCTACAGCTATTCGTAATCCCCTCCCGGATTTATCAGGAACCAATACCACTAGCCCCAGGGATTTGGTGAATTTGCTGGCTATGGTAAATCAGGGGAATTTAGTCAGTATGCGATCGCGGGACCTTATCCTTGATATTATGCGTCGTACAGAGCGCAATCATCTCCTACCCTCCGGTTTAGGATCAGAGGCAAGAATACACCACAAAACAGGTGATATTGGCACTATGTTGGGTGACGTGGGTTTAATTGATATCCCCACAGGTAAACGCTACATTGCGGCTGTGATGATACAACGCCCCCACAATCACCCGGAAGCTGAAAAACTAATTAGCTCTATTTCTAGGGCTGCTTACCAACAATTTAATCAGAATCCCCCACCCAATCAATTAATTACCCCCCCGGTATCTCCCAATATGGTTAACACTATCCCCCCTAGTACTCACACCCCCTTCTCGACTCCACAACCATTCCCTTCTAGATAACTTTTACCCAATCGCTCATGACATCTACCACCCCTTCCATCCAATTCTTTGCGGGTATTTTTGAAGAACTCAGTAACATCAGTCTGCGGCGGGAAGTCCGCACTGGTAAACGGATCGTCGTGATGAGTTTCAGTCAACTGCAAGCTTTGGTAAGATTCAACAGCTTCACCAAAAAATCTTTAAATTCTTTACTATTAACCGATGAAGAGGGGGAAATTAGGGTTACCCCTTCGGGAACTAAATTTATTTTCGGCGGTGATGAGGGGGACGAATTACAAAGAGTAGAGTGTAAATTTGAAGTTGAGCAAGATGACCATTGGGAAAGAGTGATGAGATTTTTGCACCGCTATGCTACAGCTAACGGTATGGAATATGGGGAAAAATGATTCTGGGTTACCCAACCTCACCAGAGAAATCGGGTAATTCACCATGTAAACTCAAAAAAACATTTAGTAAATTCACAGTTCTAGGAGTAAAATTTAAGTCTTTTGATAACGCATTCCCGGGAGTTGACAAACTAACCCCATAAGTTCTAACTGTAATAATGTGCTGGAAACTAAGCCTGTATTCATCCCTGTTTTTTGCACAATTAAATCAAAGTGTAAAATATCAGAGTCAATGACATCCATAACTCGCTGTAGTTCTGGCTGTAAACTCGGTAATTTTACCTTTTGTGGAACCTGTTCCGGGATGGGTGTAGTGTCGATGGTATCCAGTTTGGGGATAGCTCCGAGCATTGTTAACAGTTCGTCTAATTCCCTGAGAACCAAAGAAGCACCTTGACTGAGTAATTTTAAACACCCTTGGGATGGATAATCATCGATTCTTCCCGGTAATGCATAGACATCTCTACCAAATTCATTAGCATAGGTAGCCGTAATTAAAGCCCCAGACTTAGCAGGCGCTTCCATAACCAAAACTGCACGGCTTAAACCAGCAATAATCCGATTACGCCGGGGAAAGTGAGTGCGGTCTGGTGGGGTTTTGGCGGAATATTCACTCACTACTAACCCTTGACTCAAAATCTGTTTATACAAATCGCGATTTTTTTGGGGATAAATGACATCTACACCGGTTCCTAAAACTGCTATGGTTCTTCCCCCTGCTTTCATCGCCGCCAAATGACTTTCTGTATCAATTCCCTCCGCCATCCCAGATACCACTGTAAAGCCATTTTTAGCCAAAGCTGCACTAATTTGGCGAGTCCAACGAATACCATAGTCTGAAGGTCGCCGCGTTCCCACAATTCCCACCATGGGTGTTTGTCCCAGATTCTCCTGGAGATCCACTTGACCCCGATAATACAAAACTGGGGGTGGGGTGGGAGTTTCCAGTAATAACCGAGGATAATCTGGCTCCACTGGTGTCCAAAAATGGGGGTTTTCTTGGTGATGTTGGGTGAGTAATTGTTCTGGAACTACACCCTCGCGCTGTGCAATTACTTTCTCTAAGGTCAGAGAACCAAAACCTTCAACTTCTCTTAACTGGGCTTTGCTAGCATTCCAAGCTGTAGAGAGGTTGCCAAAATGCTGGTTAAGCCGTTGCATTAACACTGGACCCACCCCGGAAATTTGCGCCCAAGCTAGCCAATACGCTTTTTCTTCTGCCACGATTAAGTATTCCGATAAAACCTATCTAAAGTTAGCTAATATTTGTACTGACAGCAGATTTAATCTGAGTAGAAGGGCGGGCTTTCCTACCCACCCTAGAAGAGTTTTACCATTTATATTTACTATATTTCTAGTAGTTTCCCACATAAAGGCCTAGTGAATACTCACAAAGCGTTAACCTAGAGACTAGAGACTCAAAACGGACTATGACACCAGAAGAAATTGCAGGGACGCTGACAAAATTATTTAGCAGCACGGAAATTAAAGCGATCGCACCTGGATCGTGGCAGGTGGAAAGCTCTAATTTTCGGTTATTGGTGCTACTATCTGAAGATAATACATGGTTAAGAATTTTACTGCCTATTGTTCCACTGACACAAGCCCAACCATTTTTAGCGCAATTTTTAGAAGCGAACTTTGATGATACCCAAGAAGTACGTTATGCTTTGTTTGATAGTGTAATTTGGGCAGTGTATCAACATAATAGTCAAACTTTGGTGAGTGAAGATTTTGCCAGTGCCATCAGCCGAGTAGTATCTTTATATCAAGCTGGTTTAGATAACGTTTTTCATCGTCTGATGGAAACCCGCATTCGGCAAATTATCCAGACAGCGAAGCAGCAAGGACAATCACTGCAAGGGACAATGCAAAACCTAGAACGTTTTTATGCAGAAGGATTACTAGGTGAAAATAACCAAACATCCCAAGACACAGAACAAGTTTTAACAGCTTGGTGGAGTCAATTAGAACGTCTGTGGAACGAAGTTGAGATTACACCTGAATAGAAGAAAAGCCTTGATAGATCTGAACAAATTCATGGATATAATTGAAATTCTCAAACAAGACTATCAAAGATTTCCCCTGAATCAGACATATAGCATTTATACCGAAAACGTTTACTTTCAAGATCCATTAACCAAATTTCGGGGAATTAAACGCTATGAGCAGATGATTAAATTCATCCAGAAATGGTTTATTAATCCCCATATGGAAGTACATAATATTCAACTTTTAGGAGACAATATCAAAACTGAGTGGACACTCAGCTGGAATACACCAGTACCTTGGAAACCGAGAATTTCCATCTCCGGCTGCAGTGAATTAACACTCGACGATGCTAGCCTAATTATTTCCCACATAGATTACTGGTACTGTTCACCCCTAGATGTAATTAAACAGCATTTTTACCTATCTCCTACCATAAAAGGTTAAAGCATTTATTTTGTGAAAACAGTTGATAATGTAAATAAATGTAAAAATCCTGAACAGGACGTAATCATCCATGCGCGTAATTTTGATGACAGGTAAAGGTGGCGTAGGTAAAACCTCCGTTGCTGCGGCCACTGGACTGCGTTGTGCAGAACTAGGCTATCGCACACTAGTTTTAAGTACAGACCCCGCCCACTCCTTAGCAGACAGTTTCGATTTAGAAATGGGACATGCACCGAGGGAAATTCGCCGGAATTTGTGGGGTGCGGAGCTCGACGCGCTACAGGAACTAGAAGGAAATTGGGGTGCTGTGAAGCGTTACATCACCCAAGTATTACAAGCTAGGGGTTTAGAAGGGGTTCAAGCCGAAGAATTAGCCATCTTACCGGGTATGGATGAGATTTTTGGCTTAGTCAGGATGAAACGCCATTATGACGAAGGGGACTTTGATGTTTTGATTATCGACTCGGCCCCCACTGGGACTGCATTACGTCTGCTGAGTTTACCGGAAGTGGGCGGTTGGTATATGCGCCGTTTTTATAAGCCATTTCAAAATATCTCGGTGGCGTTGCGACCTCTGGTGGAACCTTTGTTTAGACCCATTGCGGGTTTTTCTCTCCCAGATAAAGAGGTGATGGATGCACCTTATGAATTTTATGAGCAAATTGAAGCCCTGGAAAAAGTATTAACTGATAATACTCAAACCTCCGTGCGCCTGGTGACTAACCCGGAAAAGATGGTGATTAAAGAATCTCTGCGGGCCCATGCTTATCTGAGTTTATATAATGTGGCTACAGATTTAGTCATAGCTAACCGTATTATTCCCCCGGAGGTGCAAGATCCCTTTTTCCAACGTTGGAAAGACAACCAGCAGCAATATCGCCACGAAATACATGATAATTTTCTGCCTCTACCTGTTAAGGAAGTACCCCTGTTTTCTGAGGAGATGTGTGGCCTAGCAGCTTTAGAACGGTTAAAGGAAACTCTCTACAAGGATGAAGACCCAACTCAGGTATATTACAAAGAAACAACTATTAGAGTTGTGCAAGAGCAAAACCAATATAGTTTGGAACTTTATTTACCCGGTATTCCTAAGAGCCAAGTTCAACTGAGTAAAACAGGTGATGAATTAAATATTACCATCGGCAATCACCGGCGTAATTTAGTATTGCCCCAAGCCTTGGCAGCTTTACAACCAGGAGGAGCGAAGATGGAAGACGACTATCTCAAAATTCGGTTTACTGACAATGTAAAGGCTTAATTTTATTGATCAAGCAAAAGTAGAGAGAAAATCAGCTAAAAATCTCTACTTTTGACTTGATAATTATTTAGATTTAAGATTTAATTGCTAATTTCTCAGCTGTACGGGCATGGCTAAGTAGGTCATTTTTAAACCTCCCAGGGGTGTGAAAATTACAGGGGTGAGGGCTTGATTAAGGTGTACTTGCACTTCTGAAGATGGTAATTCTTTTAACCCTTCCATTAGGTATCTAATGTTAAAAGCAATTTCTAGATTTTCCCCAGATATTTGTGCGGGTATAGACTCTCTACCGCTACCAACATCTTGGGCTTCACAGGATAGGGTAATTTCCTGGGCGGCGCTGTTAATGCTAACTTTGACAATATGATTCTTTTGGTCAGCAAGTACGGCGATGCGCTCTAAGGTGCTGATTAATTGTTTACGCTCAATGGTCAATTCACGCTCAAATTGCCGGGGAATCAGTTGACGATATGCGGGATATTGACCATCTAGGGTACGGCTGGTTAACCGTTGATTTTGCCAAGCAAATACAACTTGACCTTGATCTAAGTATAGGGCGATCGCATCATCGGACACAGCATTATGACCTAGCATCCGTTGTAGTTCCCGTAAGGCTCTAGCTGGAACTGTCACCTCTAGTTGATGATGGTCACCTAGGGGACTATCGTTAGTAGTTTCCACCACTGCTAGGCGATGTCCATCAGTAGCGGCAAATTCTAGGGTGTCTTCTTTAACTGTTAAATGGACTCCTGTTAGTACTTGCTTGGTTTCGTCGCTACTGGTAGCAAATAATGAGCCTCGTAATCCTTCAATTAAGGACGCGGTGCTGATTTGAATGGGTTCAGCCTTGTCAATAATTGGTAGTTCGGGAAATTCTTCAGCTCCCATGGCTCGGACTTGAAAATGTCCACTTTTGGGGGTGAGGGTGACACTTAAACCTTCTGCGTCTGTTTCCGACTGTAGGGATGATTGATCATCTAGGGTGACTTCCCCTTCTGGAAGGCGTGAGGTAATGTCAACAAGTAGTTTAGCTGGTAGGGCTATAGCTCCCCCTTCTAATACCTCAGCATTAAAACTGGTACGGATACCCAAGCTCAGGTCAAAGGCGGTTAAACTGACTTGATTAGTTTGAGCATCCGCTTGGAGTAAGACATTGGCTAAGACTGGATGAGTGGGCCGTGAGGGGACTGCACGGCTGACAAGTGAGAGGTTGGTACTGAGATCGCTTTGGGTACAAACTAATTTCATAAAAATATTCCGTAAGTGGGAAATCAGGCGATTTTGAACCTAGGGTTGTTCGCCGGTATTTGTGGGTTGTTGATTTTTATGATCAAATCATAAATATTGTGGAAATTGTGGAAAACTTCCTAAAAGTAAGTTGAAATAATGGTTTTGCATCTGATTATCTGTGGAAAAGTTGTGGAAAACTATCTGAGTTTTTCCACAGAGTAATTATACTTGACTTAAGTTTTTGGCCAAATGAATTTGATTTTAATCTGTTCTTATACTTTCATTAATATTTTTTTGACACTGCTTAACAATTATGACAGTAATAATCGGGGAAAACAATTTTCTGCCTGAGAGAGGATTTTAGTCCAGAGGACTCAGGGCTTTATTGTCGGTGTTTCCTGCTGTTAATATTGATTCGATCGCTCAATTGACGTAAAGTTGTGGCTAAGGTGCGATCGCTTTCCCGCATTTGGGCAATTTTATCACAACTATAAATCACCGTTGTATGGTCTTTACCACCAAACTCTTCACCAATTCTGGGCAAACTCAGGTCAGTATGTTGGCGCATCAGATACATCCCGATTTGACGCGCCCAACTAATTTCTCGTCGCCGGGAGTTACTTTTGAGGTCTTCAATGGATATAGCAAAAGTATCAGCAATCACAGATAATATTCCCTCCGGAGTAGCTGCGAGGTTCTCCGTTTCCCGTTCTAAAACTGGTTTAATATTTTCCACACTCATAGGTAAACCAGAAATAGAAATATAAGCCAGAGCACGAATTAAAGCGCCTTCCAACTCACGAATATTAGAAGTATAGTGACAAGCAATATACTCAATCACATCCCTGGAAAGGGGAATATTTTCGTATTCAGCCTTTTTCTGAAGAATAGCCATTCTAGTTTCCAAATCTGGAGTTTGCACATCAGCAATTAAACCCATAGAAAACCGGGAACACAGACGCTCTTGTAGTTGAGGAATTTGATGAGGAGGACGGTCAGAAGCGAGTACAACTTGCTTCCCCGCCTCATGTAAGGTATTAAAAGTATGGAAAAATTCTTCTTGGGTATACTCCTTACCCTCCAGAAACTGAACATCATCCACTAACAACAGATCAGCAGCCCGATAATGTTCCCGGAAACTTTGCATACTATCATTACGGATAGCTGTAATTAAGTCATTAGTAAATTGCTCTGTAGAGACATAAAAGATTTTAGAATCTGGAGAAATGCCACTGCGATAATGACCAATAGCCTGCATCAGGTGAGTTTTACCCAACCCCACACCACCGCATAAAAATAAAGGATTAAACTCTTTTCCGGGGGACTCTGCTACAGCCAAAGCAGCAGCGTGAGCCATGCGATTATTAGCACCAACGACAAATCGGGAAAATACGTATTTAGAATTTAAATCGGTAGTGGGTGAAATTTTGGGCGCAAGAGTTTCAGGAGTCATGGTTTTACTAGATAATTGGCGCGTAAATTTTGCTTCTCCTCCATCAGTGACTTGATTACCCTGAGCCTCCGTAATGTAGATGTCCACCTCATGACCCAAAATATCCTGGACTACATTAGCAATGGTGTTGATGTAATATTTTTGTAACCAATTACGAGCAAAAGGATTAGGGGTAATGATGACCAAGCAATTATTTTCTAATCCCTCAGCGCGAGCGGTTTTGATCCAAGTTTCAAAGGTAGGACGGGATAATTCTATTTGTAAGCGCTGTAACACCTGACTCCAGAGACTATCAATGGGAATTGTCATTATTTACCACCTTTGCTACTAATCGTCAGAAGGCACTAATTTAGTATTGATCAGTTCTAGACTGCAAACGAGTTTTTGAGTCGCAATCATTCACAGCAAATACCCAGTAGGCAATATCCTACCACCCACTGACTACAACGGAGAAACAAAGAGAATGAAGATGAAAATTAAAGATATTATTGATACCTTGGTTGGTGTGTACAGGAGAGAATCAAGCCCGGTGCAGAAGTTGATCTTACTGAGTGGGGTAGCAGTAATGTCTCTGGGAGGCTGTCGTTTTCAGGCCCCTACAACCCTTGATGGTCAAAGAAATGATCCTCTGTCTCAGGTGGCGACCCAAAACGCAAATGATCCCAGTCCGCCTCTGACGAACCCAGTAATTACTCAATCATCGGGTCAAAATCCTAACTTTGTCGTTGCAGTTGTACAAAAGGTGGGTGGTGGTGTAGTCCGGATTGATGCGTCAAGAATAGTACAATCTCGTGGTGTACCTAGGGATCCATTTTTACGCCAGTTTGGCAGTTCACAACCACGAGTAGAGCGGGGTAGCGGCTCCGGATTTATTATTAGTTCATCTGGGGAAATTTTAACCAATTCCCATGTTGTAGATGGTGCTGATTCTGTCATGGTCACCCTCAAGGATGGTAGGACTTTTGACGGTAGAGTGCTCGGAGAAGATGGGCTTACAGATGTGGCTGTGATCAAAATTGAGGCTAATAATCTGCCGGTTTTACCTCTAGGTGACTCTGATACCTTACAACCAGGAGAAGCGGTAATTGCTATTGGTAATCCTTTGGGTTTAAATAATACTGTTACTTCTGGTATACTAAGTGCTATCGGGCGTTCTAGTAGTGATATTGGAGCCAGCGATAAGCGCGTTGACTATCTTCAAACTGATGCAGCTATTAACCCGGGAAACTCTGGTGGGCCATTACTCAATTTCCGTGGGGAGGTAATTGGGATGAATACTGCAATTATTCGCGGCGCTCAAGGGTTAGGGTTTGCTATTCCCATTAACACGGTTAAAAGAATTTCCCAGGAATTAATCGCTAAAGGTAGGGTCGATCATCCTTATTTAGGTATTCAAATGGTGACCTTAACACCACAGATTAAAGCCAGCATCAATCTAGACCCACGTAATGGCCTGAATTTGAGAGCAGACCAAGGTGTTTTATTAGTTGATATTGTACCGCGATCGCCCGCCTCTGTGGGAGGACTCAGATCTGGTGATTTAATTCAAAGCATTAATAACCAACCTGTGACTAAAATTGAAGAAGTACAAAATCTGGTACAAAATAGCCGAATTGGTATTCCTTTAGCAATACAGGTAGAACGCAATGGACAGCTGATAGTCATAGAAGTTAGTCCAGCACCTTTACCAGCTAGAAGACAAGGTTAAATTCTTGCTTATGTCTGAACTAATACAAATTCTTCAATTAGGCGATCCTAGACTCCGCCAAAAAGCCACTTGGGTGGAAAATACTCAAGATGAAAGTATTCAAAAGCTGATTGACAACTTAACTGTCACAGTTACCCAGTCCCATGGTGTGGGAATTGCAGCGCCTCAAATATCCGCATCCTATCGTTTATTTATTGTAGCTTCCCGCCCCAATGTCAGGTATCCCCACGCTCCGGTTATGGAGCCTACCGCCATGATCAATCCGAGAATAATTGCTCACTCTGGGGAAACTATTTCAGGTTGGGAAGGTTGTTTAAGTGTTCCTGGTCTTCGGGGCTTAGTACCTCGATACCAAGCAATTGAGATATCATATACTGACCGACATGGCAAGTTACAAAAGCAAGAATTAACTGATTTTGTAGCGCGGATTTTTCAACATGAGTATGATCATCTAGACGGTGTGTTGTTTATTGACCGTGTAGAGAGTTATCTAAACATAATTACTGAAGAACCCTACATAAATCACAGCTTCAAAAGTTATATTTTTGACCATTGACAAGATATTTCTCCAGGCAGATATGGGAGCCAGTGGCTAATGGTTATACTTCATATTACTGATAAACATAACTTATGTAAGTGTTCTGAGTATAGTCAGAACACCTCTGCTCAAATCTGCGAAAAATCATAACCCCCGCAGATTAAGGTACAAGGCTTACCTATCATTTCCGAGAGTTAAATAATCATGGCACCTAAAATTATTCATTTTGTTGAAGAGGCTGGTACTCCTGGAATTATAGCCGGAATAGGGGCAGTACTCTTGGCACCTGTTCTGATTCCCGTTGTCACCGGAATTGGTAAACCCATACTCAAGTCACTAGTCAAAGGTGGAATTCTCGCCTACGAAAAAAGCCGGGGCGCATTTGCAGAAATGGGGGAAACCTGGGAAGACATTATAGCCGAGGCTAAGGCTGAAATTGCTGAAGACAGAGAAACACCAGTATTTCAACCATCTGCACAGAGCACAACAGAACATGGGGTATAATAGGGGAGGGCGACTGTGTGTTGACAAATAGTTATAGTCATCTGGCTAAGATGATCAAAATTTTGCAACAAGCAAGTTTGAAAACCACACATACACCTATATGCACTAAGATCATCAGTGAAACCCATGGCAGACTGAGGTTGAGAGTTGCTCCCCTGCATCGTCACCCTCAAGAAATGCAACGTATTGCTCATATGCTGCAAGCACAGCCTCATGTGACTCAGGTGCGGACTAATGTTAATTCTGGTAGTGTGATTATAAACCATGATGGTCAAAATTCTACTCTAGAAAATGTGCTAACTACATTACTGGATTTAGGAGTAACTTTTGCTGATGTTACCGAGGGGAACTCGGAAGCCGCAGAAGATATGAAAAGCACAATTATTAACTTAAATAGACGATTTGACCGCGCCACAGGTGGCGAGGTTGATTTGCGCTTTCTGTTTCCTCTGGGACTGAGTATTCTGGCGGTGAGACAAGTGATGGTTAAAGGTTTAGAACTGGAAATTATTCCTTGGTATGTGTTGGCTTGGTATGCCTTTGATAGTTTTCTCAAACTCAACAGTAACAGTCAAGCTGATAACGTGTAAAATCAGATAACAAAAATAGTGCCCACTGCATCGGGTTTTGCATCTCCTCACTGGAGGTGAGGAGGGCGTTAATTCCATTTAACTAAATATCCGGTGTTCTAGGGAAGGCATTTGACGACGGACTTGTTCCAAGCGAGATGGCTTGATTTCCGCGATCGCAATTCCCGGTTGTTCACCAGCATCGGCTAAAATTACTCCCCAAGGGTCGATAATCACGGCGTGTCCGTGGGTATAGCGACGGCCGTAGTTATTACCAGTTTGAGCAGGTGCAATGACGTAAGCAGTATTTTCAATGGCTCTTGCTTGTAATAATACCTGCCAGTGGTCTTTACCAGTAAACGCAGTGAAAGCAGCAGGTACAAACATGACCTCGGCTCCCTTATCTGACAAATGTCGGTACAATTCCGGAAAACGGACATCGTAACAAACAGACAATCCTATATTACCAAGTTTGTCCGAGAAATAGACTGAGGGTAGTTCGTGACCTGCTACAACAGTGCTAGATTCTCGATAGGTATTCCCGTCGGGGACATTAACATCAAATAAATGTACTTTGTGGTAGCGTAAGAGTTCTTCACCGCTGGGGTCTATAAGGACTGTAGTATTATATACTTTACCTGTATTTTCCACAGGGAGAGGAAAGCTACCGCCCAAGATGGTCACTTGGAATCGCTGGGCCATTTTTCTGAGAAATTTGGTAGTTTCATGGTAAATCTCCTCTGCTTGTGCCAGTTTATCTTTCTCTTCTCCCATGAAAGAAAAGTTTTCTGGTAACCCGATTAATTCAGCACCTCGACGCACAGCCAAATCAATTAGTTCTTCGGCTTCTATTAAGTTTTTGTGTAAATCGGGTACACTGCTCATCTGAATAGCAGCTGCTAAATAAGACTTCATCTAAACACCTCCAGAAAGTTTGACACTCAGGATCAGCAATCCTGAGAGGAAAGGTAAAATTGATATACCATATAATTGCTTAAACCAGTCGGTTAAGTCTCCCCCTTCTACCATTAGCCACCAAGTCTTACCTATAAGTGATGAATTTATTTTATAAATAGATTTAAATATTATTTAAATCTATCAAGGTTATGCCATAGTATGTTAGAATGACTACAAATATTAAACCATTAACCCAGCAAAAATGGGCTAATGCGATCACCCAACCAGGGAAAGAATTCCCCCCTACCCCATTACCTATTCTCTCGGGGGTAGTCCCTCATGGGTTAAGGGGTACACTCTACCGCAATGGACCAGGACGCTTAGAACGGGGTGGTATCCCTGTGGGACACTGGTTTGATGGTGATGGCGCGATTTTGGCGGTTCACTTTACCGATACTGGTGTGACTGGAGTTTACCGTTATGTGCAAACCACTGGCTATCAGCAAGAAACCGCAGCCGGTAAGCTGCTTTACGGTAATTATGGCATGACCGCACCAGGACCAATTTGGCATCAATGGCTCAAACCAGTTAAGAATACTGCTAATACTTCAGTGCTAGCATTACCTGACAGACTTCTAGCACTTTGGGAAGGTGGTCATCCTCATTCCCTGGATCTGGAAACTTTACAAACCCACGGTTTGGATAATTTAAATGGTCTCAACCAAGGACTACCCTATTCTGCTCATCCCAAAGTTGATTACCAAACCGGGGAAATTTTTAACTTTGGTGTCAGTCCGGGACTCAATGGGAGCTTAAATCTTTATAAGAGTGACTTAACTGGGAAAATTATTCAAAAGTCTGTAATTCAACTTCCAGGGATGTCATTAATCCACGATTTTGTTTTAGCAGGACAATATCTGATATTTTTCATTCCCCCACTACGGTTGAATATTTTCGCTGTGCTGACTGGTATCAGCACTTATAGTGAATCTTTTGAGTGGAAACCAGAATTAGGTACTCAAATCTTGGTAATTCGCCGTGAAACCTTATCTTTGGTAAGTCGTGGAGAAACTGAACCTTGGTATCAATGGCATTTTGCTAATGGTTATGTAGATGCTAGTGGTGATGTGGTGGTAGATTTAGGACGCTATGAAGATTTTAACACAAATAAATATCTGGGGGAAGTGGCTACAGGTAAAACCCACACAAGTGCTCAAAGTACCCTGACGCGAATTCATCTGCAACCCCAAACAGCTAAGGTGACATCAGTTCACCAACTATTAAACCGCAGTTGCGAGTTTCCCCATGTCCCTCGGACAAATGTCGGGAAAATTGCGCCTTATATCTATATGTCCTCTCACCGAGAAGATACGGATATTAGTCAAGAGATATTAAATACTATCGGTCGTTTTGATCACCGGACTCAAACCTTCACTGAAGCTAATTTACCGGAAAATTGCTACCCTAGTGAACCTTTATCTGTGGAAGATATAGAAAACCCTCAGCAAGCTTGGGTGTTGACAGTGGTTTATGATGGTAATTGCCATACTAGTGAAGTTTGGGTATTTGATGGCGATCGCCTGGATACAGAACCGGTTTGCAGATTGGGTTTACCCAGTGTCATTCCTCATAGCTTTCACGGGTACTTTAAAAGTGCTAAGTAGAGACTGGAAAACTTTAGAAATTCAAAATATCCAATGATTGAGCGATTTCTAAATCTGAAACTCTAGCACGAGCATCTTTAAGAGCTTCTAGTTTACCTTCTCGCCTATAAATATCTGCTGCTTTGCAAAAATCATCAATTGCTAGTTGTTCTTTTCCTAGGTGAGAATAAACATTACCACGGTTATAATAGGCGTGAGCATAATTACAATTAATCTTAATGGTCTGAGTATAATCCTCAATTGCTCCCTCGTAATCTCCTAGATCATAGCGAGCATTACCACGGTTATAATAAGCATCTACATAATTAGGATTAATCTGTATAGCCTCAGTATAGTCGGCAATTGCTCCTGGATAATCTTCTAAATCCGCACGAGCGTTACCACGATTTTTGTAGGCAACTGCATCTTGGGGGTTAATTTTAATTGCCTGAGATAGTCCCTGGTGATATTCTATGAAATAACGTGCAATCCCTTGGTTTTTATAGGCATCTGCATAATCGGGGTTAATTTTAATTGCCTGAGTGTAATCCTCTATTGCTCCCTGATTATCTCCAATGTGAGAACGAGCTTCAGCACGATTTTTATAAGCAACGGCAATATAAGGATTAATCCTGATAGCTTGAGTATAATCCTCAATTGCCTCTGGATAATTTCCTAGTTGATAATGTGCTAAACCTCTTTTATGGTAAACCTTACTATCATGAAAGTTAAGCTGGATTGCTTGGGAAAAATTCGCAGTGGCGGCGGCGTATTCTCCTAACTGATAGTAAGTTAAACCTAATTTGTAACAACTTTCGCCATCAGCTTTTATTTGTAATCCTTCTTTATAGTGAGTAATTGCTGCTTCGTATTCACCGATATGAAAACAATCATCACCTAGTTTAATATAATCTTGACTTGAATTTTGATTGATATATTTTAATTGTAATGAGTGTGAGTATTGAAAATTAGGAGTTTTTCTTAACTGTTCTAGATAGCAGAATAAACCACCTCCATATAATAAATGGTTGATGCCGAAAGAAATTTTACCAGTTTTTAACTTAATCATTTTTGTTGGGAGAAATCCAGCTAAAAACAGGTGATAATGTGGTTGTGCTTCGTTGACAGCCTCTTGAATTAAAACGCATACTATAACTGTATTTTTGGCAACTTCTTCAGAAGTAACTGACCATCTAACCTGACTAATACTACCATGACGGGACTTGACCTCAATGCCGATTTTTGAATCAGAAGTTAAAGTAAAATCAACATTACCATCACCGCCGAATCGGGTTTCATAATCGACTTCTGTAATCAAATCAGCTAAACGTTCTTTAACAACTTCTTCCCCTAGTTTTCCTTTAAGATTGTTAATAAAAACGTCACGCACAGAGGAAGTCCGTTTATATTTTTCAGCCATCAGCCAGCAAAATTCTCGTAATATCTTTAATCTTTCCCCGGAGATGACAGTTAATTCACTATATTGACCTGGTATTTCACATTGAAGTAAACAACCCGATGTTAATCTGTTAATAAAGTCGGACTGTAGCGATCGCAGTAGTGTAATCCAATCCATGTATCATTCTGCGCACCTGGTGATGAGGTTATTGTATGAAAATTTCCAATTAAAGTAAACCGTCAGGGAAAAGTGCTGAGTGTTCAGCACTTTGATGGATAACTTTTAATAAGTCATGTCCCAGGAACTTGTTTGTTGTAACCAATCCTCACCCAATTGGATAGTAATATCAGAATCAATAATACCAGTGCTTTCTATGCGTACTTCCCCAAAGCCCAAAGCATCACGAATTAACTGTGCATTCTCAATATCTCCTTGCTGGGCGATGATATTAGTCACCTTCAGGGATTCCCGCCAAGGTGCAGATATCTGAACCCGGCGATATCCCCGTCCTTCTAAATCTTGGGCTAAAGACATCAGTCGGGAGCGAGCGCTACCTGTACTATCTTGAATATAAACTCGCAAAGAGCGGTAATCAACCTCGCGGAGTTGGCGAGTTAATTCTACACCAAAGTGTTGAGACATGATGCGAGAAATGCCAGTTCTGTTTGGTAGCCAATAGCTAGTTAGATATTCATCTGGTTGGCTAAAACGACCTGGTAACATAAACATATGTATACTAGAACGGTTGACTCGCACACTAAAACCAGCTAGAGCTAATAATTCTTCAACCGTTAAATTAGTATCGATATTTTCTTTGATAACATTGAGAATTTTAGGTAATTGGGTTAAGGTTACAGGGTTAAGAGTTTGCTCAATCAGAGCGCGGATGACCATTTGCTGACGCTGAACCCGGCCAATATCTCCCAATTCATCATAGCGAAACCGTAATAGCTGCAGAGCCTGATCTCCATCAAGATGTTGTTCACCCGCCTTTAAATTAATATATAGACGTTGAGAGTCATCTTGGTATCGTAAATTCTTAGGAACATTGACTGTTACCCCACCCAGAGCATCGATAAGTTTACCGACCCCCAGAACATTAATGCGGATATAGCGGTCAATAGTGATATCATCCAAGAGTTGACTCACACTTTGAGCGGTTAAAGCCGGTCCCCCATCAACATTGGCCGCATTCAGTTTTTTGACTCCATAGCCAACTACTTCTGTACGAGTGTCCCTGGGAATGGAGAGCATAGAGATTCTTTTTGTGCTCGGGTCAAATTTGATCAAGATCATGACATCAGCCAGACCCTCAAAAGAGTTAACCTGGGGTTCATAGCCAAGATTCTGCAATTCCTCAGGGGGATTAATCAAATCTGATGGGAGGACACTCATCCCCATCAGCAACAGATTAACAGGCCGAGTTAATTCCGAGAATCGTAACCCACCGCCAGAGATGCGATCTTTATCAAAAACTGCTTCTTCCTGGGGGCTTAACTGTGCTTGCTGCAATGGGTTACTGGTCAAAGACACCGCCAACATCGCCCCTGCTGTTGCAGAGACCATAGCAATACCACACATACCCAGCCAGAACAACAGCCAAGGTTGAGAATTAGGGGTGCGGGAATTTGATTTTTTTGATTTGATAGCCTTGGCTAATTGTTTTTGTTTTGCCGAAGTTCTTTGACTGGTCACAGACTTCCTCACACTTACTGATCATTAAACTCTGTAAATTTTCTAACTAGATTAATATGCAACACAATTAACTCATATAAATACCTGGTAAGCAACTTACTTAAGCAAGGTAGGGACGAGTCTAGGAGAGAAATGTTGCTTTGGCAATAGATTTAATCCCAGTCAGCAACTTTCCTCATATACATTAGTCTCTAGTCTACTTAATCGAGAATGTCTTAAGTTTACCCAAATAGGAAACAAACTGAACCCGCAAAACATTGTCAATGGAATTAGTAACCCAGGAAACAAGTCGAAAATTCAAAGGTTTTTATTTTAGGAATTGCGACTTTTTTCAATGGTATACCCATGTAAGCTGTGCTGAACTAATTCAACAGGTAAGATTTGCTTCTTAGCAGCTCAGTTACTTGATGGCTGAACTATTGACATAACTTAACGTTTAATTAACCGTACCAACTGGTGATTGTTGTTTCAACCATGACACTTATAGAATTTCTCATTTTTTGGTGGCTAATCCGGAGATAATTAATTGAAGTATGACAACAATCAACTACTTTGACTAGACCTGAACACAGATCATCTGCAATTTGGGAAAATAAGTGAAAATACTCTTTAACAAGGGCGCCATAACAGGAATGAAAACCATTGGTTCCCACCTGCACAGCAAAACTACTGAATCTTAATTTCGGGTCAAATGTGGTTTATATGACTTTAAGGGTATTGTAGAGGTAGATGTGTCCTAATTTTACTCAGAATGATAAATTGGTTCAATATTTTCCATAAGGCTGTGTCTGATCCTAAACTAGACAGATGAAATGCGATCATCTAGTTAGAGATAATAAGCTATAGAAAAAGATTTGATTTAGTTCTATCCCGCAATCGGCTAAAGATGCAGACACGCAAGCTACTCAACTGGTGGCAGACATTTACACCCATAACGCGCCTGGGGTTGATCGCGTTATGCGCCCCACTGTTGGTTCTCAATGGTTGGGCAATTTCAGCAATTTTCCATTATTTTCACTCCCTGATTGTCATTTTGGTAGGCGCTTCAGTACTAGCATTTCTGCTTAACTATCCTGTGAGCTGGATGGAGCGTCAAGGTGCTAGGCGAGAACAAGTTGCTATTTTAGTTTTTTTGTTAGCCTTATCGGTACTCTTGGCCCTGGGTGTTACCCTTTTCCCCCTAGCTCTCACCCAAGCCCAGCAATTAGTGGCGCGATTACCAGATTTAATCGACTCTGGGCGTTCTCAGTTAATGATGTTAAACCAGAAAGCAGAAACCCTGAATTTACCAATTAACCTTGATGCTCTCCTTGTGCAAATAAACGATCGCGTCAAGAGTCAATTACAAGCAATCGCCGGACAAGTATTAAATCTAGCAGTGGTGACATTCACCAGCCTACTAGATTTTCTCTTAACCATGGTTTTAACTTTCTATCTTTTACAGCATGGTGGTGAACTTTGGCAGAGTTTAGTAGAATGGCTACCTACCAAATTCCGCGAACCGTTCTCTAAAACTGTACGCCTGAGTTTTCAAAACTTTTTTATCACTCAACTCATTTTATCTACCTGTATGGCATCAGCCCTAATTCCTACGTTTTTGTGGCTCAAAGTGCCATTTGGGTTGTTGTTTGGCTTAACTATTGGCATCATGGCTCTTGTACCCTTTGGTGGTTCGGTGGGTATAGCCCTGACTACTTCCCTAGTAGCACTGCAAGATTTCTCTATGGGAATCAAGGTGGTGATCGCCGCGGTAATTGTGCAGCAAATTTTAGAGAACTTAATTGCACCCAGAATTTTAGGTAGCTTTACTGGTTTAAACCCAGTTTGGGTATTGATTTCTGTACTCACAGGTGCCAGGGTAGGTGGACTTTTAGGGGTAATTGTCGCAGTACCCACCGCTGTCATTATTAAGACGGCTTTAACAGCCCTGCGTCCTCAGGGGTTCAACGGTGAAATGGAAGAGAAAGCTGCACATGTTATGACAGACAAATTACCAACACCTGACAATAACAATCCTCTAGGTGTTTCCGAACCGACATTACCGTAGTGGTGAGGAGTGTTTTATATGGTTACTGAGGGTCAGTAATGACACCCATAAACAAAATGCTCCCTGTTTGATGATCTCGAATAGCACAGAAAAAGGGACGGTCAACAATCATGCGGAAAGGTTCCGGTTTTTCTCTCAAAGCTCTTGCTACCATTGCTACTGATGTGGCGGCGCTGGCTTCTGTACCTTCTTCGTTGACTTCGACAAATGTTTTATGTTTGACCTGACTAATTTTGACATTATTACCTATACCGGAAAAGTTGGCTTGATTGCTAAAAGCTTCTGACATACCTAAAGCTTGCAGTGCATGATTGAGTGTCACATCGTAATCTGTCTTGAAGCGGGGTAAGCGAATAAATCCATCCCGATTTCTGAACTGAGAAATCCATTTTTCCCAGTTCTCAAAATTCAAGTTTTCATAAAAGGTTGGGAGGTCAGATTCCTGCTTGGGTAAAAAAATATAAAAGCTGATTTTGCCATCTTCACCATAAGGTAAACTCACCGCCTGGAACTGGTCGTTTTCATAGTATCTATATTTCCCTGTTTGCGACATCATCGGGTGTTGCTTCTGTGCACCAGATATTAATCTAAAAGGATGTTTGGCAGTTTGTGATTTATCAAACTTACTACTCCATTGCCCTTTAAAATATATGGCATTAATCAGAAACAATACCTGCTCAGGTGGAATTTGCTCGACTATTTTGGTGATTTTTCCCTGGGTACTGTCTTCAACCCACTTATTAATAGTATTGACAGAAGCGGTATCTTGAAAGTCTAATTTTATTACCTGGGCTTTGTATAGGTCTTGGATACTTTGGATAAAATTCGGCTGCAATGTAGCTTGTTGATTTGCCCATAGTGAGTTGGCAATGGTCAATTGCACTTGGGGATCGGGATTTTCTAGCAACTCTTTGAATGTGGCGTAGGCTGAGTTAATTTCTGGTAGACTTATCCCCTGTAATTCTAGGGTTTTAGCCATTGCTTCTTGAGTCGAACCCCTGGCACCATTATATGCCATCGACAGGGCGATCGCTACACTTGAAGGTGATAGAAAAATGTTTTCTTGACTACTATTTTTTTGCCAAAGTTGGGAAAACAGTTTGAAGCCAAACTTATTATTAGCATCCACAAGTTTTTCATCAGATACTAACATTTTTTTGGGTAAGGAAGCCTCTGAATAATGTAGTTCAGATTTTGTGAGGGAATTTGTACTACGACTCACCTGAGAATAACCTAAGACACTAAACAGAACAACACTAGCCGCCGCCAAAACGTAACGTCTCCCTAGACTTACACCATAACGTCTTTGTAGGAATGTCGTAGCCACACCACTTAGTTTTTGCCGATTCATTCTGCCGCCTAGTTTACCCAACGTTGTTAGCCGTCGATCCAAAATTGACGCTCAATTATGTTCCGATTTTTTACTATTGCATTTAGAATAACCACAATTGCCGACGGTTACAGTTTTAGTAACAGTCAAGGGAATAAAGAATCGACATCTATCTGCCTGTTTTATAAAGTTTTTTGTAACCTCCACAGATGAATAGGGACAACCACTGATATTTTTTGTGTATATTATACATCTAAAATCTTAATTTTGCTAATAATTAGTAGCACTTAATGCCTAAGTTCCACCCAAGTATTTATGCTTGATTTTTTTATATATGTTCTTCATCTTTAGTTGCAATAACCGAGTATTTGATAGCTCTCGAATATTGGGTGATAAATTAACTTTGTGATCAAAGAATTCATTTAACTCTTGCAAAATAATTTGAAATCTTCTGAGAATATTTTCAGTGCGATATTCTGCCAAAAAATCTTCATGTAAATTGAAATCTTGTGAAGATTGCAGGGCATTCATAATGCGTTGCAAGTCATACCCTCGGGAGTAGCCAGCGATTTTATAGCAATTAAATCCGGGATCTAAATAATCTGAAAGGCCACCGTTAACACTGGAAAATACTTGACAACCACAGGCAAGAGCTTCCAATGGTTGTAATCCAAATCCTTCACTAACAAGCTGTTGCGCCCAATATTCTGCAGAGTCATACAGGTAAATCTTAGCCTGGTTAAATAGCCCGGGTAAGTCTTCAACATAGGAGTCAACTAATTTTAATTTACACTGTTTCTCTAAAGCTGGAATCAATTCTTCTATTAAATACTCAGAAGATTTTCGGGATTGAACTAAAACATCAATGTCCCGCTCTAAATGTAGATTTTGAAATTGATCACTAATTTGATTAGGCAAATAATAAATTAAAGAATGAGGAGACTTTTGCCCCCAATATCCCATAGTGTTACGGCTAACGGTGATAATGGGAATACTCGCGGGTAGACGAAACTTGTAACCGGCACTATGGGCATGGTAGATAAGATAATATTGCTTGAGTTTTTTAGCTAGCTGGGGTACATCAAATCCCCAGCTAATGACAAAAATAGCCTGCTCTAAATTTTTTTGGGTGAGCACATCATCGATAAACAGTTGGTCTGTTTCTCTTTGGCGATAAGTGACCACATCAGCGCTACAGATTTGCTGGGCCAGCTTAACTGTTTTTAATTCTGCCCAAAGTCCACCACAGGCAAATTTGCCATAAGTACCGGGAACTAAGAAGTAAAGCTTTCTCATGATTAATTGTTTATTCTCGCCAGCTAACTTTGACAAAATGTCCTGGTCTTCCCCAAAAGTCACGAGTCAGAGTAATATTGTCAATTCCCAGGTTGAAGGGGATGGCGGTGGTGAGATAGCGCTGTGCTATTGAACCTAAATCAGGTGCGAGTTCTGCAGCTGTGGTGGCGGCGAGTCCTAAACCGATTAATTGCTCAATGGGTCGCAATGGTAGTAAGAGATTAACACCCACAGCCAGTCCGGCTGTTAACAGCATTGCTACCGATGCATTAGTACCACAACGGGGATGCACGGCTAAATCCCATTCACCATTAATCAAACGATTTAAGCCGAGTATCACCGCTCGGCGCAAATCACTGATATTCACTTCACCATAAAGGTAAAATCCTTGTTCTGTAGACAACCCCCCTAATAGTTCATTATCTACTTGCACCTTTTTCGGTCCGCTTTTAGCTTCACTCAGAACCCAAACAGTAGCATGTTCTAGGGCGTGCACTTGTCGCAGCAGGATGATTTCTTTTAATCCTGGGATGAATGATAGGTGTCTGAGTAAGTCAGCATCTTGTGTTGGTTGGGGGGTGGTAAAATCAAAGGTGAAAAAATCAAAGGTAGATGAACCACCTGGAATGGAAGCTGAAGTATGCATCAAAAGACTGCTCTCCTAGCTGATGGAGCCATATGGATTTTTTTAATGTAACCTTTCAGGCTGGGGATTATTGCTAATTTTTGTTGATGACAATAGGAATTTACGCTGGAGATCCACTGAAATCGAAAGGCGTGAGGAGAAAGAAAACTAGTATGCACGCCGCAATGGTTTAATCGTTCTGGATAGGTAAAACACAGCAGTTAACGTCATGCAAGCAGATTTTACCCCACTGCAAAGCCCACCGCACTAGAGCAACTCGGTTTTCCGTTTGGGTCTTGGTGAGAATATTGCTGATATGGTTATCAACTGTGCGTTTGCTAATCTCCAGTTTGACTGCAATATCTTGGTTAGTTAAGCCAGCGGCCACTAAGTCGATAATTTGCAATTCTCTGTCTGACAGACTAACAGGGGTCTGAGACTCGCCACCAGCCATAAGTTTTTCTATCCTCCCTTGGTATATGTACTTAATCCTCTTTTAATTCTAGAAGATTCTTTTGTTTAGAGGAGTTTTAAGTTATGGCAGTCGTGCAATTGACTATATTTTCTTTAGATTTTGATTTTATGGTCATATGTGACTATAATTAGTAAACTTTATGGCTATATTTTCATTCTATCTATGTAATGATACATAGATAAATGCAGATGCTATCTGATGAAAGTAGCAAAAATTGCCATTTTATGGATTGACAGACTGGAGACAGATTAGTCAAGATTGTTGTATATTTTATACTATAGTTAGGAAATCCCAGCGGTTAAACCGCTGGCGTGGCCACTGATTTGAATCAACCTATCCCTTAAGTCTCAGGTTGAAAGACGCCGTCGTTTTCCACATACCAGATATTGATATGAGCAATCCCCGTGTTTTGTGCCTTGGTGAAATTTTGTTCGATTGTTTAGCTGACCAATTGGGGCTAAAGCTAGAAGAAGTTCAGTCCTGGACTCACTACCCAGGGGGTGCACCGGCTAATGTGGCTTGTGCTTTAGTAAAATTGGGCACTCCCGCAGGTTTTATTGGCGCTGTTGGTGAAGATGAGCCGGGGAGTCAGTTAGTGAAGCTATTAGTAGAGACCGGTGTCGATACAACAGGGGTACAACCCCATTCTACAGCACCCACGAGGCAAGTTTATGTGGTGCGAGATTTGGGGGGCGATCGCACTTTCGCGGGATTTGGTGAGTATGACACCAGGGAATTTGCCGACACTCGCCTACAAGCAGAACAATTACCAGAGTCGCTGTTTACAGAGGCAGAATTTTTGGTATTAGGCACCTTAGAATTAGCTTACCCTGAAAGTGAGCGGGCAATTCACCGGGCTTTGGAATTAGCAGAACAATATGACCTGAAAATTATTTTGGATGTTAACTGGCGGCCTGTGTTTTGGCAAGATGCCAATGTGGCGCACCAAAAAATCTCAGAGCTATTAAAGCAGGTTGATTTCCTCAAGCTCTCTAGGGAAGAGGCGGAATGGCTGTTTAATACCACAGACCCTGGAGCAATTACTTACCGTATGGCTTCCATTGAGGGAGTGCTAGTAACAGACGGGGAAAATGGTTGCGCCTATTGTTTGGGTGAAAACGAAGGTAAGTTACCTTCCTATTCCGTTGATGTGGTGGATACCACTGGCGCGGGTGATAGTTTTGTAGCTGGATTTATCCACCAATTGGGTCAATATGGTATCCACAGCTTACAGGATGCAGATACAGCTAAAAAGGTTGTTGCTTATGCTAGTGCGGTGGGAGCTCTAACTACCATTAAACCAGGTGCGATCGCTTCTCAACCCACTGGGGCTGAAGTTGAGGCTTTTCTAGCTTCCCATCAAGTTTAGGAAATATTACCAGCTGGGATATCAGCGATAATGGGCTGATACTCCTGGCCGGAAAATGGACGAAAATTTTCCGGACATTCTCCGGTGACATTGCACAATAAACGCAGTTGAAGTGGAGTTGGTGCGGGGTTGACCCGTTCAACGTGTACTTTTACAACTTGTGGATTTTTGTTTTTCAGTTGAAGAATATCATCCACAAGATAGCGGGGACAATAACCTACGATGTGATGCTCCCTAGTGCATAAAAGTAACGCCTTTGGATCATAGGGATTTTGAAATTCGTGAGCTAAATATAAAAGTTCCCTAGGTTGTAGTTGATTAATTCTTTCAGTTGCACAAGTAGGAAGATGTCTGAGTCCATGTGCAAAAAAATGAATATGGTATAAATTATTTTGATCTGGTTGTGGAGCCGGGAAAACTTCAAATTTATCTGTTACTTTCCTTCCCCCGCTCCGAGAAAGAATGGTAATAGGGTCATCTTCACCTTCTGGAATATTCAGCCATTCAATATAATTTTTATAGTCAGGGCGAGAGCGTCGCATTAATCGGTTAGAAAACAATGGAAACAGATCCACTGATGTGTATACTTGATTAAAATCTGGGAAAGAAAGTAATCCAGTAAATCCGCAGTTATTTTTAGCTGTCAATGCACCCTCTGTATATAAGAACTCGTACTTTCTACCGTCAAAAGTTAAACGTCCAATGGGAAACCAAGCTCTAGTGTGGGTGTCTTGCCAAGCTAAAAATAATGTTTTCATAACAACTCAGATGCTATCTTCTCTGACCAGTCTTCGCCTGTGTTTTGTCTAGTTTTTTTATAAAGATAATTGACATTATCATGGCGGCGGTACCAGAATTTTTCTTTGGTTCCTAAATCTTCATCAGCTTCAGGGGCATCGGGTGGGATGTCAATGATGGGAAATGGTTCTTTCATGGTAAAAATTACCTAAAGC
Source organism: Anabaenopsis elenkinii CCIBt3563 (assembly GCF_015245355.1). Taxonomy (GTDB): domain Bacteria; phylum Cyanobacteriota; class Cyanobacteriia; order Cyanobacteriales; family Nostocaceae; genus Anabaenopsis; species Anabaenopsis elenkinii. The sequence continues at coordinate 4,036,292 of NZ_CP063311.1, forward strand.
CCAATGACTGTTTTCAGGTTCTCGACAATTAATTGGGGTGGTTCAGAAATATCTACACAGATAGCGTCATCAGGCTCTTCTAGAGTCTCTAACTGACTGTTGAGAAGTTTTTCGGACATAAAATGATTTTGACGCCCTAGGAGCCTTTGCTGTAGTAAGTTTAAACTGCCTTGGAGGTAAACTAGTTGAATGCGATCGCTATCTAATACTAAATATTGGCGATAGTCTGCTTTCAGCGCCGAACAGGCTAAGACTACATTAGTATTTTGTTCTAACCACACAGCGATCGCTGTTTGCAAGTCTTTCAACCAAGGCTTTCTATCGGTATCATTGAGGGGGATACCCAGGCGCATTTTCTCAATGTTCGCTGTGGAGTGGAAATTATCCGCATCTTGAAATTCCCAGTTTAAGGCATCGGCGAGTAGTTTACCAATGGTGCTTTTACCGGAACCGGATACACCCATGATAATAATGATCATTTTTTCAACGCAGAGGGACGCAAAGTTAGTTAAATGCTCAGTTTTGCTAAACCTAGGTAGCGTACGCCTTCTGGTAAGATATCAAAACGACAGGGTAATACTTCTAAACCCTGGGCTATGCCTTCCCTAAGCAGTTTACCATATATGGGGTCTGTTACATCCCCCGGGGCAAATTCTGTACAGTCCCCCCGGTTGATGAAGTACAACATGACTGCACGGGTTTGGGGGAGGAGTGCTGTTAGTTCCCGTAAGTGTTTTTGTCCTCTGGTGGTTTCGGTGTCAGGAAATATTGCTCTGGTACTTTGGGACCAGGTTGTGTTTTTGACCTCTAAATAAATTGGCGGTTCTGGGTCTTTACCTGTGAGGTAGAAATCTACCCGGCTTTTTTTATCTTGTCCATACACTACTTCGCTTTTAATTTGGCTATAATCTCCTAGTTGGGGGAATAGATGTTTTTCTAAGGCTAGTTTAACTATACGATTGGGTAAGGCTGTATTTACTCCTACCCAGGTGGGTTCAGTATCATGTACCTGAATCAATTCTAAGGTGTAAGCTAATTTGCGCTTGGGGTTATCACTTTGAGAAAGTTGTACTTTACTCCCGGTGGTGGAAACTCCTGTCATTGGCCCTGTGTTGGGACAGTGTGCGGTGACTATTTCCCCGGAGTCAAGTTGAATGTCCGCAAAAAAGCGCTTGTAGCGCTTTAGTAGTGTTCCTGAATATAAAGGTGGATAGCGGTAAAGCCAGTCAATCATGATCAAATCTGTTTACTGTTAAGTAATATACAATGATTAACTGCTGATGGAATTATGCAACAGGTTGATTTCATATTTAACATATAAGTGGAATGTTTATCTGGTTAGGTGATTTATGAGTAATGAGTTTTATCACCGGGGACTAAAAAGGGCTGAGGAAAAAGACTACTCTGGTGCTATTGAGGAATTTACTAGTTGTTTACAATGGACACCTGATTTTGCGGATGGGTTTTTACACCGGGGTCTGGCTTATTATAATTTAGGTGCGATTCATCAAGCAGTTTCTGATTATACTGAATGTATCCTGTTGAATCCTGGGGGTATGGAGGGGTATTACTGTCGGGGATTGGCTAGGGTAGCACTGAAAAACTTACCGGGGTCGCTGGAAGATGTAGATCAGGCGATTCGCCTCAATGTCAATTATGCACCTGCTTATCAATTGCGGGGAACAATACGGCGCAAGCAAGGTTTTATTCAAGATGCGATCGCTAACTTTAAAAAAGCCGCTGAATTATATTTAGCACAAAAAGACACCGCTAGCTGTCGGCTGTGTATGGAAAAAATTAAACAGTTACAACCAAAACCAAAACCAGATGTAACCTCAAGTAATTATACTAACGCTGATGCCCAAAAAATATTAGACTTATCAATCAACGGATATTTGATCCAGTTATTAGAAAAAGCCGAAAAGGGAGATACCACTGAGGCGATCGCTGATTTAAACTGGATATTACAAGCTGACCCCCAAGATGCTCAAGCTTATTGTTGTCGGGGGGTGGTCAGGTGTAAAATGGGCAATTATCGAGAAGCGATCGCTGACTTGAACCAAGCTATACAATTAAACTTCACAGATGCCATAGTTTATCGCAACCGAGGTAAAGCCCGGTTACTGTTGGGAGACAATCAAGGGGCCATAGGGGATTTTAATCAAGCTTTGAAAATCCAACCCCAAGATGCTTTAATATATGTTGCTAGGGGTAACGCCTATCGATTATCTGGGAATTATCTGGATGCTATTCAAGATTACAGCCAGGCATTACAAATTCATCCCCATTATGCACTAGCTTACTATCATCGCGGTATTTCCCATGCTTGCTTAGAAGAAATGCAAAACGCAGTTGCAGATTATCAACAAGCAGCGAGTATTTTCTGTGAACAGGAAGATTGGGACAATTATCATCAAGTATTAGAGAGGTTACAACAAGTCCAGACATCTAGACCGGAGTCGAAACAGCAAAAGTATAATTTACTGCGTCAGCGACTGTTGCGACTGGTGGGGGGACATTGGGAAATCGCCCAAAGACTAATTGATGATAAACGGGAGTACCTACCGGGGATGTCCGATGAATGGTATTTACAACAGGTAATTGAGGATATAGAACGGGGGAGAGGTAGGTGATAATTTTTAAATTAAGCAGCCTTAAGCAGCTTATTCCATATTTTGCAACCCCATAGCAATCTTACTGTGTTTCTCAATTTGCCCCATAACTTGTTTCGCCCTTTGAATGACTACATCTGGTAAACCCGCTAAACGTCCAGCTTCAATACCATAGGACTTATCCGCCCCTCCTGGCTGAACTTGATGTAAAAAAACAATTTGGTCGGGTAACTCCTTGACGGTGACTTGATAATTAGCCACATTGGGGAGAATACTAGCCAATTCATTTAACTCATGATAGTGAGTAGCAAAAATTGTCCGCGCCCGAATTTCCGTAGCTATATACTCCGCAACCGCCCAAGCAATCGAAAGACCGTCAAAAGTTGCTGTTCCTCGCCCAATCTCATCTAATAATACCAGCGATCGCGCTGTGGCATGATTGAGAATATTGGCGGTTTCGTTCATTTCTACCATAAAAGTAGATTGACCAGTGGCTAAATCATCCACCGCACCCACACGGGTAAAAATGCGATCGCATACTCCCAACTTGGCCCATGTCCCTGGGACAAAACTCCCAATTTGCGCCATTAACTGAATTAACCCCACTTGACGCAAATAACAACTTTTCCCACTAGCATTTGGTCCGGTGAGAATCACTAAATCTGGTTTTTCCTCTGGGTGCTTGGTCTGTTCCCTTCCCAAGTGGGTGGAGTTGGGGACAAAAAACCCTGCGGGTAAAGACTGTTCGACTACGGGATGACGACCATCCACAATCATCATCTCCCGTCCGGAAATCATCTCTGGACGACAGTAACCTTGCTGTACAGCTAACTCAGCCAAACCACATAACACATCCGCTGCAGCTACAGCACGGGAAATATTGCGAATTACCTCCCCTTGTTCTCCCACTTCTTGGCGCAACTCGACAAAAATCTCATATTCTAACTGGTTTAAATCATCCCGCGCTGTGAGGATGCGCGCTTCCCGTTCCTTCAGGTCTGGGGTGATGTAACGTTCCTCGTTGGTGAGGGTTTGCTTACGGATATAATTATCAGGTACTTGGTCAGATTTAGACCGGGGAACACTAAGATAATAACCAAAGGTTTTATTAAATCCCACCTTTAATGTGGGGATTCCAGTTTTTGCCCGTTCCTCAACTTCTAAATTAGCAATCCATTGTTGATCCGATTCTACTGTAGCTTTTCTCTCATCCAATTGGGGATTTATCCCCGGACGAATTAACCCCCCTTCTTTCAGATGTATGGGTGGTGATTCTACTATATGGGCGTGTAGTTTTTGTGCTAATTCTCCCAGGACATCGGGGACTTTCTGTAAAGCTTTGAGAAAAGGCGATTGGGTATCAGCCACCAGGTGAGCTAATTGGGGTAAGCGTGAGAGGGAATCGGCTAAAGCTACTAAATCCTTAGCGTTAGCTGTTCCTGAAGCAGCCCTACCTGTGAGCCTTTCTAAGTCGTAAATTTGCCGTAACAATTGCCGCATATTTTGACGCAGGGGGGTATCTTCCATCAATTCTTGGATGGTGTCTTGTCGCGCCCGAATACCTTTAATATCAAGTAGTGGTTGTAATAACCACCGCCGCAAAGCCCGCCCCCCCATGGATGTGCTAGTTCTATCCAAAGACCATAGTAGGGAACCGTGAAATATACCGTCCCGCACTGTTTGGGTAATTTCTAGGTTACGACGGGTTTGATGGTCTAGAATTAAATAGTCAGTGATGGTATAAGTGCGTAACTTTTGCAGGGTAACAGGGTTGGCTTTTTGCATATCTTCCACATATTCCACCAGACCCCCAGCAGATCGGACGGCTAAAGGAAGATGATCACAACCTAATCCTTCGAGCGATCGCAGGTTAAATTTCTCCAATAATTTGGCTCTCGCTTCCCCTTGGGTAAAGGGAGTCTGCGATCGCAGGCTATAACAAAACGATGGTGGTAAGCATTGGGGAAGATGAGGCGAAGTTTCTCCCGGACGCAACAAGCTACCTAAATCCGGGGCGTTAGTGGGAACCACTACCTCCGCCGGTTGCAACCGCATTAATTCCTGGGTGAGGTGTTCTAAATCACTTCCTTGAGTTGTAAGAAATTCCCCTGTAGAGATATCTGCATGGGCTAAACCCCAATGATTGCCCGCAATTACCACAGCCGCTAAGTAATTATTGCGACTTGTTTTTAACATCCCCTCTTCTAGCAAGGTTCCCGGTGTGAGAATACGGGTAACTTCACGCTTCACTAAACCCACTGCTTCTGAGGCGTCTTCTACTTGGTCGCAAATTACAACTGCATAGCCTTTTTCAACTAACTGGGTGGTGTAGCGTTCCCAGGCGTGATGGGGTACACCAGTCATGGCGACGCGACCAGCTTCGCCACCATGTTTACTCGTGAGGACCAGTTCCAATTCTCTGGAGACTGTAACAGCGTCTTGAAAGAAGGTTTCAAAAAAATCTCCTACCCGATACAGCAGCAAAGCATGAGGATATTTATCCTTCATTTCTACATAGTGCTGGTACATCTTACTCAGCTGGCTACGGTCTGCTAATTTGGTATCAACCAGAGGCGCAGTAGAGTTATGGGGTTCCGTTAGTTGGGTCTGAGATTCAGCAGCAGTCATAGATGGTAGGTTATGCACGGAGATTCCACAATAGTTGATCATAACCTGATCTGGAGGTGAACAGGCGATCGCTCAAACTTTTGTGATGTTTTCCTGGGACTGCTGGGGGCTGGGAACATTTAAAATAATGATCAATGAGGAAAGAATTGATAATCTAGCAAAAAAGACCAAAATTACAGATAGGTAAGCTGTTGTGCTGGATTCTCAGGATTTATGAATATCGATCACGTTCATTTCTATGTAGAAAATGCCAAAGTCTGGCGGGATTGGTTTGTAAACCACCTGGGGTTTACAGCAGTAGTTAGTAACATGAGTTCTGTTCACACCTGTACGGAAGTGGTGAGCAATGGTATTGTTTGCTTTTTGTTGTCTTCAGCTTTATTACCTACAAGTCCGGTCGCGGAGTTTCTCCGTGAACATCCCCCTGGTGTGGTAGATGTGGCTTTTGCTGTGGAAGATGTAGACCAGGCGATCGCACAAGCTCAAAGATCGGGAGCTAGAGTCATTCAACCCATCCACACACGCCAGTTTGCCGGTGTTTACCGTCAGTGTGGTAAGATTGCCGCCTGGGGTGGGTTAACTCATACGTTGATTTCTACCTTGGCAGATGATCTACAGCCCACAACAGATTATACTTTTACTGCCATAGATCATATAGTTTTGAATGTGGCAGCCGGTGAATTAGAGTCGGCGGTGGCTTGGTACGAAAAAGTGCTGGATTTTCAACCCCAGCAAAGCTTTAAAATTCAAACCCAGCGCTCTGCTTTATATAGCCAAGTTATGGTTTCCCGTAATGGTAAGGTACAACTACCGATTAATGAACCAGCTTCTGCTAATTCCCAAATTCAAGAGTTTCTGGATGTTAATCGCGGTCCTGGAATTCAACACATCGCCCTGGGGACACCTAATCTCATTAGTACTATCGCCGAATTTCGCGCCCGTGGTCTATCTTTACTTTCGGTTCCCCAAACCTACTACTCAGAAATTCAACAGCGCCGGGGATGTCCCTTGTCTAAGGTAGAACTGGCGGCGATCGCCGAGCAAGAAATTTTGGCTGATTGGTCAGAAGATTGCCAAGATGCAGTATTACTACAAATCTTTACTCAGCCTATTTTTGCCCAACCGACTTTTTTCTTTGAGTTTATCGAGCGCCGTGCTCAGGCTCAAGGTTTTGGGGAAGGTAATTTTCGGGCTTTATTTCAGGCCATAGAAGGTGAGCAAATCAAACGGGGCACGTTGCAATAATTAATGAGATAATGTCATAAAAATTAATATTTTCTGCCAATGCTGAGATTAATTACTGACTTCGACGGCCCGATTATGGACGTTTCTCAACGGTATTACCGTGTTTATCAATTTTGCTTGCAGAAGATCCGGTATCCCCAACAATCTGTACAAGAACTTTCCCGGGCTGAATTTTGGCAACTGAAGCGATCGCGTGTCTCTGAAAGACAAATTGCTTTAAAATCTGGTTTAGATACCATCCAAGCCCAAGAATTTGCCCAGTTGCGACGCCAAACTGTACATACAGAGGGCTATTTTGAGTATGACAATCTGATTCCCGGTGCTGTAGACACACTGTTAAAAGTGCAGCAGGCGGGGATTGATTTAGCTGTGATGACCATGCGCCGAGTCCGGGAGCTAGATTATGCGCTGCAAAAATATAACTTAGGTAATTTTTTCCCCGAAAATCGCCGTTATTGCCTGAGCAACGACTATATTAAAACTACTGACATTGAAGATAAACCCTTGTTAATGGAACGGGCATTAAGGGAACTACCAACCGTATGTGATACTTGGATGGTTGGGGATACAGAAGCAGATATTACTGCGGCGAAAAAATTCGGGATTAAGGTGATAGCTGTGGAGTCTGGTATTCGCGATCGCACTCAATTAGAAATGTACCAGCCAGATTTAATTGTCGAGGACTTGAGAACAGCGGTCAAAATCATCTTAGAATCTGGACTGGCAGAAATGAGGTCATCTTAACTTATCTTAAATTATCTTAACTTATCTTAACAAGAATATGCTGATTAACACCTCCACCCAGCTGGCTGCTGGGTAGGAGATTCCTGCTGTACACATGACCATGATCACCACAATTGTCTAATTTTAACGCAGAAAACTGCTAATTAGCCATAACAGGACAAATGTAAATACTGTAGAGAACTGGTCAGGGGTGAGCTGTCCTAAATTGATCTGCGGTAACAGCCAGTTAGCAATTAGCCCACCGGTGATTAAACCGACAATTAAACCTACCAAAGTCAATAAAACGGCTCTACCAAACTTGTTTTCCTTGCGTTTGAGGAAGTAAATACTGACTCCTACACCTAGGACTAAAGCCAATTGTAAAACCTGACCGCCTGGGGATTGGGTCAACACACTAATAGTGATTAAACCCAAATACCAAGCTCCGGGTGACAGTATATCCGTAGGGGAAGGTTGATCCCGCATTCCCTGTAGCCACGCTGGGGACTGAGTAGGGGGGGTGGGACTTTCCTTAGCCAATTCTACGCGCAATTCTGGGAACCTGATGCGTTCAGGTACCTTAATTTTACCTTCTTGGCGCATCCGGAGGCGGTCCATGAGAATTGCATCGTAAGCTATTTCAATGAGTTCTATGTTCTTAGCATCGCCATTGTATTGCTCCAATTGGCGATTACGAGCATCCTGAATTTCATCGAAGCTAGCATCTTCAGACACTCCAAGTTTCTCGTAGGGATTTTGATCGCTCATGGGAGTTTATACTTTCTTTAGCCTTAGTCAGGGGCAATCTTTGAATTTTTGGAAGAACAATTTTAGGTTTTATCTTGAACCCTACCAACCTTTTCACCCATTTTCACACCTTACAAGGATAGTACCATGAGTTAGTTAGGCTGAGTGCAAATTTGTCACTACATCAACTTTAACACATTGCTCTAAATACAGTGTCTGCTATATAAAACCTAGACAAAGCTAGACTTTACTTTCTACTTCAACGGGAGCATGGGAGCGGTTATCCCTGGTGTAGACTTGCACGCCTTAGCCAGACGCGATATTTCTCAAGTTAAGATTTACAAGAAAGACTACCGCTATCATTGCTTGGTTTTCGCGTTGGCAATAGTCTTAATTCAATACTTGATATCCTAGGATTATATATCAAGTGGGCGATTTTCTTAACTCACTTATGTCAATGCTTCTCAACATAAGTATAGTTTTGTCTATAAAATAGTCAGCTTAGGACTAGCTCACCTCATGCCTTGGGTAAATGAATTATTTACTCTATAATCTGAACTAGAGGTGATCCCAAGGCTTTTTTTTAGAAAAAATTAATTTTTTTCTGTCTAAATTGAGCAATTAAGGGCATTTTTGAGAAATTTTTAGTACTTAGCCTCACAAGAGCTTGTGGTATGTATCTGCATCTGGATTTAGAATTGAAAAGTTTTAAATCCCGATTCGACTGGGAAACCCAATTCTACTAGGTAAAGGAACTGCTATGAGGAATATTGCCAGGATCTAGGACACATGAATCTGGATAATTACAATACTTGTATTGAACTATATGTGTAACTAAGAAAATTCTCTGAGTTGCATTTTCCGGAAATCCTGATGACACAATGATTTTCTTGTGGATGATCAGGAAATGTATTCCTTACCTCTGTAGAGTCTTAAATAACCCCTAAACTGGAAACTGCGTTTTTACGCAATCCTCTGTCTGTGTTAATCTTAGGAATTTTTGTGCAAAGTGATGGTCATGGCTCCCGCCAAAATTCTTGTAGTTGATGACGACCCTGCGGTCAGAAATTTAATCCAACGCTTTTTGATTAAGCAGACCTATCAGGTGGAGGCGGCGGAGGATGGTAAAACAGCCTTAACGCTATTTGAGCAATTTAACCCAGATTTGGTAATTTTAGACGTAAATTTACCAGATGTCATTGGGTTTAACCTCTGCCAGGAAATGCAAAGTCGTAGCGGTGTTTTTGTGTTGATGCTGACTAGCCGCGCCGACGAAGCCGACAAAATTCGCGGCTTTTCTAAAGGTGCTGATGACTATCTCACTAAGCCCTTTGGACTAGGAGAGCTAGAAGTCAGAGTAGCAGCAATTCTCAGACGCCAGCGAGTTGTGACCACTGCTGAACAAAAACGTCTAGTATTTGAAAAGTTAATGATTGATCCGGCACGAAGAGAAGTGGCATTTAACAACCAAGCAATACCCTTAACGGCTCTAGAATTTGACTTGTTACATTTTTTAGCTAGCCATCCCGGTAGAGTCTGGCGACGTGCGGAACTGATTCAAGAGGTGTGGGATTATGAATATGTTGGCGACCAAAGAGTTGTGGATGTACACATTGGTCAAATTCGCAAGAAAATTGAAATCGATGCTAGTCAACCCGCACTCATTCAAACTGTACGCGGCGTCGGGTATAAGTTTGAATGTCCTACTCATTCCCCCCAGTGGGAACCTCACTCCTGATTCAGCAACTAAGTACGTAGCTACCAATTAACTGTGTTTTGTCTGTCTTGGGATCATTTGGTAATTCATTTGACTGGTGATGACTAAATACTCAGTTTTACCACTCACTTACTGAAGATACAAAGATTGAGCTGATCTAGCCCCATCCTATTGCTTTCCAGTTGTATTCAACATCCATTGATGGGGCAGGCTTGCCTTGCCTATCGAAAATATAGTGGAAGGGTGAGAACCCCTCCGCTTCAGCGAGGGTGATGAAACCCGACTCAAGGGGATTTATCCCCCCGTTTGCTCATTTCCCACGCTGGTTTTCAATATATTTTTTAACTACCTCAGTGCTTACTTGTCCAGTTGTCGCAACAAAGTAGGTTGGCGTCCACAAAGAAGGTAGCTTTTTTAATTGTGGAAATTCTTTTCTTAAGTAATTTGATGCTCTACCTTTAACCCATCTAGCAATATCTGCTGGGGATTCATGGGTCGGCGCATTAATAAAAAAGTGAACATGGTCTGGTTGAACTTCAAGTGCAATTAATTTCCATCCATGTTCAGTAACTAAGTCAAAAATAATTTCTTGTAATCGTGTAGCAACATCTTTAATTAATACTGGTCTTCTACGCTTTGGTACAAAAACAAAGTGGTAGTTGATTGATGATACAGAGTTTTCGGTTCATCTGTACTCATAATCTTCTTTTGATAACTTAGCCATTATGTGCTGTTGACTTTAAATGTTGTTTCAACTATCCTCCTGTTTAGGAGGTGAGTAAAGATTGTACAGAACAATTCCAATCAGAGCTAGATTCACTGATGAAGAAAAAGCTTTTTGGGTTGACCAATGCCAACACTCGAATAGCTTAATAAATTGTGCGATTTACTATACTCGTCAAAGTCATTACGCACGACTAGAAAGCATGGATAATGCTTTGACAACTTATTGGTCTGGCGACGAATTGCGTAGTGGATGGAAAACTTATTATTGCCAAACAACTTACCCGGAATTAGATAAAACTCTTAAAGATAACCCCCATTACAAAGGTTTAGCCGCACAAGCAGCACAACAAACCTTAAAGCTAGTTGGTGAAGCAATAACCAGTTACAACGGATTGGTTAAAGCTTATTACAACGGAGAGCTTGATAGACCCTCATTACCTAAGTATCGTAAAAAAGGAGGATTAGCGGGAGTAACATTCCCAAGACAAGCACTTACTTTTAAAGATGGTTATTTCAAGCCATCAATAAGTAAAGAAACCAAACCAGAATTAATCACAGATATCAAACTAACCTTGCCTGATTTTATTGATTCCGATTGGGTAAAGGAAGTAACAGTTCGTCCTTATTATGGTCTTTTCTGGATTGACTGGGTAATTGATGATGGTAAGCAACCAATTGAAAACAACCCACATCTTGATTACTCCCAAGCATGGGGATTTGACCACGGAGGGACTAATTGGTTAACAGGTGTTTCTACTCTTGGCAAAAGTTTAATCATTGATGGTAAGAAACTCAAATCAATGAATCAAGGTTATTGCCGTTTAGTTGCCAAATATAGCAGGGGGCAGGGGGCAGGGGGCAGGGGGAAGCCTTGAAACGCTTCAAGTTCAATGGTTTTATCTTCTGTTTATGTCCTAACCACCTTGGCGGTTGCTATATCCCTCTTCTGTCACTTTCCGAGAATAAAGAATATAATAGTTAAAAGAAAAAACTCTACAAGGTAGGTAGAGCAATGGATGTAGAATTACAAATACTCAAACATTTACGTCGAGAGGCCCACCCAACAGTGGGAGTCATAGATGAATATTGTGAAGAGTACAGAGACATATTTAAAGAAGTAAGAAATTATGAGTGCTTCAAATATTTACATTTGGGAATCATCTCAACGCTCAAAAGGAAATCCTTACCAGAGATAGCGAAAGTAGTAAGCATAAACTCAGCCCAATCATTACATCATTTTATTGCTAATTCAGACTGGTCAGTAGAGAAAGTAAGAAACAAAAGATTAGATAAAATAAAGAGAGCATTAAATGGAAAAGCAATTACCGTAGTCATTGATGAAACAGGAGACAGGAAAAAAGGTAACAAGACTGATTACGTAGCCAGACAATATTTAGGAAGTGTGGGGAAAATAGATAGAGGGATAGTTTCAGTCAATGCCTATGGAGTGTACGATAACATAACATTTCCGCTACTGTTCAAAGTATTCAAACCGCAAAAGACACTAAGAGCAGAAGATACATATAAGACCAAGATAGAATTAGCGACAGAAATAATTACAGAATTAATTGAGTTCGGCTTTACTATTGAATTAGTATTGGCAGACAGTTTATATGGTGAGAGTAGTCAATTTATAAGAAAATTAGCAGCATATAACTTAGCTTATGTCGTAGCAATTAGAAGTAATCATGCAGTATGGTTGCCTGGCAATCAGAAGGTTAGGGCGAATAAGTGGTGTAAATTTACCAGAACATTTAGTAACCAAAAATCAGAGAATAGATATATCCGCGAAATAATTTATGGTAAGAGAAAGGAGATAACTTACTGGGAATTAACCACAGATCCAGAAACAATGCCAGAGAATTCTACTTCTTTTGTCATGACCAATCTTCAAGGAAATCTCAAGAAAATTTTAGGCGACTTTTATGGATTAAGAACATGGGTAGAATATGCCTTTCGTCAGTGTAAACAGGAATTAGGTTGGACAGATTATCGGTTTACTGATTTTCAGCATATTGAGAAATGGTGGGAAATTATTTTGTGTGTTTACACAATGATTAGTTTAAACTCTCCAGCGTTTTTATCCCTAAATCAATCTCATCAGCTTGCACCTAACATACTAGAAATCAGTGCAGTTGATTTCTCTGTGCATCAGCAATGGAATCATCAAACCGGATGGAAGAATACTCTCAATAATCTGCGATTAATTGTCCAACCATTTTTACTTTTTTGGTTGATTTATCCCTGGCTTGATGTTTTTCCCAATTCCAATTTGCTGCTTGGGTTTAACCAACTCATTAGTGTTATGAATGGATTAAAACCCTTTTATTCTTCTGCATAATTTATTGTATTTACTGCTTGTTTATTTCGGAAAGTGACAGAAGAGGGATATAAGCAAGGTAAGTCTGATTTTTATTGGGATGCTAACCTTGACCGCATTCAACGCAAACGCAATAACCAGATGCGAGATGCCATTAACAAAGCAGCTAGATTCATTGTTAACAGATGTCTGAATGACCAGATAGGAAATATAGTTATTGGATGGAATCAAGGACAAAAAGTTAATGCTAATTTAGGTAAGGTAAATAATCAAAATTTTGTCCCCATCCCCACAGGGAGATTGATTCAAAGATTAAAGGAATTGGCTAATGAATATGGAATTATTGTGACATTAACGGAAGAAGCGTATACATCAAAAGCGTCTTACCTGGATGACGATAGCCTCTACACGCATGGTGAAAAACCCGCAGGATGGAAACCGTCAGGTAAAAGGGTCAAGCGTGGATTATACCAATCTGCCAAAGGATTATTAATCTCCGCAGATGCTCAAGCTGCAGCAAATATTTTAAGAAAAGTAACCACACAGCTAGGTTTATGTTTAGCCGAGGTGGGTAGGGCATCTTTGACTGTGCCACAACGATATGACTTGTTTATTAGGTTAAATAAATCATATCGTAAACGTTGCATAGCGTGTCTTCAGACCGCGTAGCAACATCAGTTTATAATCCCTTGTGTTTCAACCAAGGGAGAAGTCAACAATAGCAAAAGTCAAATCCTCATGATCATCAAATGGTTTAGGAATTTTATCATCTCCTCAGCCGTAAATCACATTTTCTGCACATAGTGAGAAATATTTTTGCCCAGGGACTTACCAGCACTTTAGTATTGCTGGTGAAAATTACTGGGCATTTATACTTAAGAAGTATGGAACAAAGTTTCTAAATATACTCGTGCTGTGCGGCGATGGCGATCGCGCCCTTCGGGTTCATCGCTGGTGCTATTTTGGAGTATAAACAGGGATAAAGCAGCGGTTAGGACTCTTTTTTCATCCCAATCAGGGTGGTTTTCTAAGTAATTTTTCAGTGATTCATGTAGTGTTTCGGGAATTTCTGTCAAGATACTAACTGTTGCGTTCATGGGTTTTTCCTTCTCTGAAATCAATCAAGAGAGATAAGTTGCTACATAGTTCCGTCTTGATTTGACAATCTACACCAAGGTCTAAGGTGATTTTTTGGTGTCAATGGTGGAACAGACTATAAAAAAGCTGGTCGCACCATTGTGCGCTAACAGGGGGTGGGTTTGTCAATGCTGCAAAATGTTACATATCACGGTATCAAAAATAAATACCAACGTAACTATAAGGGTTTGAGGTGAGTTTTTGTTACGGAAATTCACAAAAACTCAGTAATATACAGGGGTGGATCTTCACAAACAATAATCCCCAGTAAAACTGTAAACGCCTATAAGTTCGTCAATGGTCTGTGGAAAACTACTAAAAGACCTGTGGAAATCCTGTGGAATAAGTGAGGAAAAATTTCCGCAATGATAAGAATTACAAAAAATTGCTGCTTGATCCAGTAGGGGCTCTAGCGGCGACGTTCTTGTAACTTGCGATATACTGACTTTAAGTCTACCCGATGATGAGCCAAGGCCACTAGGGTATGGTAGAGTAGGTCTGCTACCTCCCCAGCAATGGCATCCTCCTGATTATCTTTAAAAGCCATGACCACCTCGGCGGTTTCCTCGCCAATCTTTTTTAAAATTTTGTTGTCCCCACCTGCGAATAACTTACAAGTGTAAGAAGTTTGTGTGGGATGGTCACGGCGATCGCAAATTACCTGAAATAATTGGGAGAGAGTATCACCGGGAGGGGGAGAGACCTTTGTACTACCCTCCCCGGGGTGGGCTGAAATATCCCCTAACTGTTGTACTCCAATGAGTAAAGCATCACTATCACAGTCATAACGGATAGTTTCCACCTTGTGAATATGTCCAGAAGTTGCGCCCTGATGACATAATTCCTGGCGGGAAGGACTGTAAAACCAAGTTTCCCCAGTTTCCAAGGTTTTTTGTAAAGACTCCCGACTCATCCAGGCCATCATTAACACAGTTCCATCCAAATAATCTTGGATAATTGCCGGTACTAGACCCCTTTCATCGTAGGAAATCTGCTCAACCGGGATAGAGAGGGGTAGTGAATGGGGATCATGAGAAAACATCACAATTTTAACTCTGTTGTGTATATTTCAATGGAAAATATACAATACCATTGATATGATTGACGGAAAAATGACTCCGTTTAAACAAAAACATTCCTATCTGTAGCAGACTGCATCTTGACGGCAGTTCATGGTGCTTTGATGTGATAATTATTCCCACAATTAGGAGAGAGCTTTGGTAAATACCACAATTAAAACCACAAAATCACAAGAAATCTTTGCTGCTGCTCAAAACTTAATGCCGGGAGGAGTGAGTTCTCCAGTTCGCGCCTTTAAATCTGTAGGTGGACAACCCATAGTATTTGACCGTGTGAAAGACGCATACATATGGGATGTAGATGGCAACCAATATATTGATTATGTAGGAACTTGGGGACCAGCCATATGTGGTCATGCCCATCCAGAAGTAATTGCAGCCCTCCATGAAGCCTTAGAAAAAGGTACTAGCTTCGGCGCTCCCTCAGTACTAGAAAATGTACTGGCAGAAATGGTAATTGATGCGGTTCCTAGCATCGAAATGGTGAGATTTGTCAATTCTGGTACTGAAGCCTGTATGGCGGTGCTGCGACTGATGCGGGCTTTTACCAACCGGGAGAAAATCATCAAGTTTGAAGGCTGCTACCACGGTCACGCCGATATGTTTCTAGTTAAGGCTGGTTCTGGTGTGGCTACATTGGGTTTACCCGATTCCCCCGGAGTACCCAAATCAGCTACCATGAACACCCTCACAGCGCCTTATAACGACTTAGAAGCAGTCAAAGCCTTGTTTGCAGAAAACCCAAATCAAATTGCTGGGGTAATCCTGGAGCCAGTAGTAGGTAATGCTGGTTTTATTACTCCCGATGCTGGTTTTCTCGAAGGTTTGAGAGAAATCACCCGGGAGCATGGAGCATTACTGGTATTTGACGAGGTAATGACAGGGTTTCGTATCGCCTATGGCGGCGCTCAGGAGAAATTTGGGGTCACACCCGATTTAACTACATTGGGTAAGGTGATTGGTGGGGGGTTACCGGTGGGAGCCTACGGCGGTCGCCGTGACATCATGTCAATGATAGCTCCAGCAGGACCTGTGTATCAGGCGGGAACTTTGTCGGGTAATCCTTTAGCAATGACTGCTGGGATTAAAACCTTGGAATTGTTGCAAAGACCGGGTACCTATGATTATCTGGATCAAATCACTCAAAAGTTAGCAGATGGGTTGCTGGAAATTGCCCAAGCAACTGGTCACCCAGCTTGTGGTGGTCATATTAGTGCCATGTTTGGCTTATTCTTCACCTCTGGCCCTGTGCATAACTATGAAGATGCTAAAAAGTCTGATATGGCTAAATTTGGTCGCTTCCATCGTGGGATGTTAGAGCGTGGTGTTTATTTAGCACCTTCTCAGTTTGAGGCCGGGTTTACCTGTTTGGCTCATACTCAAGCAGATATTGACCAGACTTTAGCCGTTGCTAAAGAAGTGATGTCTAGTCTGTAGGCTCCTGATTCGGATACTCTAGAAATGAATTACCCCCGGATCCTGGAGCCGGGGGTGGAGATAGATAGGCGAAAATATTGACTTTCACAGTCAAATGTGTTACTGAAGGATTTCTAGGTCAGTTAGACTAATCTCAAACTACATGGGAGTAGGTTTTATTAACGCCATAAGGACATGAGGTTAACAGCCGCAGCCATTATGTCCGCAGCCTTTGATAGTTTTATGACCTTCAGCACAGCCATCAGAACAATAATATTTACCGTCTTTTTTAATAATGGCTTCCTCAAGGGAGACTACACATAAGCAATTGGGACAGGCGCACTTCATTTGAGTGACGGTAGTCATAGTTCTCTCCTAATACCGAATAATTATCTATTCTACAATACCTGAACAGATATTCAAGTATTATTGAATATGGATATGGGCGTGTAACTAATTGTAAATTATTTGCTTAAACCGAGTAAATATTACTAAGTCACGCTAGACTAAAAGTAGTTGATTTAATGAGGTGTTGATGCAACATGTCACTCCCAAGGAAGCACTCCATCTAGATTTAATAGTAAATTAACCCAGTAGTGAACTTTTCTTAACCCCAAAGTAGGCGAGATAAAGTTATTCTCATGCAGTAAAGGGAATCACAACTACCCTAATCAAACATGGCGATGATATATTTGCCCAGCTATCAGCAGGTAGATTGATACCTGCTGATTTTGTTTTTTACCAATAAAATTGCGCAAACAAAAGATTATCCAAAACGACCGCTAACATAATCTGCTGTTTTTTGCTCAGAAGGGTGATTAAAAATTACCTCTGTCTGATCAAACTCCACCAATTCGCCCAAATACATAAATGCCGTATAGTCAGATAAACGAGTCGCTTGCTGCATATTATGGGTGACAATCAAAATCGTCACTGTTGTCTTCAATTGAGTAATTAACTCTTCAATACTGGCAGTAGCTATAGGGTCTAAGGCAGAGGTTGGTTCATCAAACAGTACCATTTCCGGTTCAGTAGCCAAAGCCCGAGCGATGCAGAGCCTTTGCTGTTGACCCCCAGAAAGATTAAAAGCTAAGTCATTAAGACGGTCTTTGACTTCATCCCACAAAGCCGCACTTTGCAAAGCTGTTTCTACTTTCTCATCAATAATGTCACGTCTAGTTTCACCCCTCACCCTCAGACCATAAGCCACATTTTCATAAATAGACTTAGGAAAAGGATTAGGTCTTTGAAACACCATACTAATCCGCATTCGCACTTCAATGGGGTCAACTTTACGACTTAGCAAGTTAACTCCATCTGGCTCTAGAGCAATTTCCCCTCCATAGCGGTTACCCGGATACAGGTCATGCATCCGGTTGAAACAACGTAGTAGGGTGGTTTTACCACATCCAGATGGCCCAATCAATGCGGTAACCTGCTTTTGTGCCACTGGCATATTAATGTTCTTCAAAGCATGGACTGTACCAGCATAGTAAAAGTTAAGACTATTAACCGCCGCCTTTAAGGGCTTGTTCAGTTTGGAAGATCCTGTTTCTACCATTTGATTTTACTGCGTAAACGATAGCGGAAATAAATTGCTACAGCATTCATGGACAAAGTAATCACAATCAAAACAATACCCGCTGCTGCAGCGTTCACCTGAAAGCTGGCTTGGGGACGAGATACCCAAGAAAACATTTGAATTGGTAGTACAGTAAAAGGAGCAGATAACCAAGCAAATGAAATGAAGGGAAAATCACCCGTGATTGGGGGGTCAGGTAAGAAGGCAATAAATGTCAAAGCCCCAATAGTAATTAAAGGCGCAGTCTCACCAATAGCACGGGCCAAGGCCACAATCACACCAGTGAGAATTGTTCCCGTCGAGTAAGGCAAAACGTGATCCCAGATTACCTGCCACTTAGAAGCCCCGGTTGCATAAGCTGCCTCGCGAATACTATTAGGAATAGCACGAATAGCCTCCCGAGTAGCAACAATTACTATGGGTAAAACTAGTAGGGCTAGAGTTAACCCAGCAGTAATGACACTTTCACCTAGTTTCAATCCATAAACAAACACACCCAAAGCTAAAAGCCCATAAATAATCGAAGGAACGCCCGCCAAGTTAGTAACGTTAATTTCGATTAAATCAGATATCCAATTTTTGCGGGCATACTCTTCTAGGTAAATTCCCGATGCCACGCCAATGGGGACTGCTGCGGATGCAGTGACTAACATCACCAGGATAGTACCTACCCAGGCAGAGAGAATACCAGCCTGTTGTGGTCTGCGACTGGGAAAAGAAGTGAAAAACTCCCAGGAAAGCCGGGGTAAACCATCGTGCAACAAATCCAAAAATAACGCCAACAAGGTGATGATGGCAACTAGCATTGATAACAGGCTGATGATGCCAAAAATATATTCTGAGCGCTTGTTATTACTAATCGCCTTGCGGATCTGCACAAGCTCAAGATTTTTCATATCAATAAATCTCCCGGTAGCGCTTACTCAGAAAATGACCAATAATGTTGAAAACCAAGGTCATCAACACCAAAGCCAGTCCCACAGCGAAGATTGTTTGGTATTCTAAGCTATTGTGGGGTAAGTCACCGAGACTGACTGACACTATGTAGGCAGTCATAGTGGCGGCTGGCTCCATGGGATTAAGGGTAAAGTTGGGTTGTCCCCCCGCAGCAATGGCTACTACCATGGTTTCCCCAGCCGCCCGGGAAATTCCTAAAATATAGGCCGCTGATATCCCGGAAATTGAGGCGGGTATAACAACTCGCAAAGCTGTTTGTAAGCGAGTAGCGCCAGTTGCATAGGAACCTTCTCGCAGATATGCCGGTACTGCACGCATGGCATCTTCACTTAAAGAACTGACATAGGGAATAATCATAATCCCTATGACTAACCCCGCACTGAGCATATTAAAACCAGGTAACTCAGGTAAAATTTGCTGTAATAGGGGCGTAACAAATAACAATGCAAAATAACCATAGACTACTGTAGGAATACCAGCAAGTAATTCTAAGGTTGGTTTGACTACTTCCCGGATTACAGGGGGAGCAAACTCACTCAAGTAAATAGCAATAATTGTACCCAGAGGTACTGCTACTGATAAAGCAACTAATGTAGTAACTAAAGTTCCGCAAACTAAAGGCCAAATTCCAAAGCTTTTCTTTTCAAACAGGGGTGTCCACTCGGTGGAGGTCACAAATTCCCATAAAGACACCTCTTGAAAAAAAAGTGCGGATTCGTATAGTAGAACACCAATAATTGCCAGTGTTGTGGCCACAGAAGAGAGGGCTGCAAGAAATAACACAGCCTCAATCCCCCTTTCCCGTAAATCCCGCAATAACTTGGGAGAAAACTGAATTCCTTGGGCAATCTTCATCTTGGAAATATCTAAACAGCCGTGATCAGCAATTACAACAACTAAAGAGATGTACCACTAGTACATCTCTTGAGTAAGTTGACAAAATCTTCAAAATCCAGCCCCGAAGTTAGTCTTTTGCTTGACGTGCTAACATATCGGCAATTTTGACACCAACAGCTTCTTTACCACCAAATACAGTGCCGAATCTCTTGGTGTTAACGAAGCTCTGGGCGGTAGTATAAGCTGAAGCAGGTAGACCAACGTATCCTACTTCTTTGCTGAGTTTGGCTCCATTTCTTAAGTAAAAATCAACAAACTGTTTGACTTCCGGCTTGTCAATGGACTTAGAACTGACGTAAATAAAAATGGGGCGAGATAAGGGGTTGTATGTGCCGTTCTCTACTGTTCTTACTGAAGGTGCTACACCATTAATGGAGACTGCTTTGAGCTTATCTGTATTTTCTGCATAATAGGCAAAACCAAAGTAGCCCAAGGCATTCCTGTCACGAGCAACACCCTGCACCAAGACATTATCATCTTCACTGGCAGTAAAATCACCACGGCTAGACTTCGATTTGCCTACAATAGCCTCTGTGAAGTAGTCAAAAGTACCAGAGTCAGCACCCGGTCCAAAGAGTTTTAAGGGTGCGTTAGGGAACCCTGCTCGTACTTGATTCCAGTTAGTTACCTTTCCTTGGGCTGCGGGTTCCCAGATTTTCTTCAATTCCGCAACTGTCAGGTTATTTGCCCAGTTATTTTGCCTGTTAACAACCACGGTTAAGGCATCATAGGCCACTGGTAGCTCAAGGTAGCGAATACCGGCAGCTTTACATTCGTCCATTTCTTTTTGTAAGATGGGACGGGAAGCGCCAGAAATGTCTGTCTCTCCGCGGCAGAATTTTTTAAACCCACCACCAGTACCAGAGACACCAACGGTTACTCGTACACCTCTTTGAGCTTTCTGAAATTCTTCTGCTACGGCTTCAGTAACCGGAAAAACTGTACTAGAACCATCGATTTGCACAGTTCTGACACTTTGAGATTGCACCGCGGAAATTGAGAAACCTAGGGTCGTGGCTATCATGGAAACCAGACCCAGTGCGGTCAAGCTATGCAGCTTCAAGTTCATTCTATTCATTGCTAAACTCCTCATTTTTTATACTTTTAGCCCTCGCCTCATCCCCATCCAACAGACAATGCTGTTATCTGGTGAAGAACTTAGTGAATATAAAATCTATCCACTCCTAATGAAGGTTGACATAACCAGTTGATCGTTAAGTTAACTTTTGGTTAACAGAAATTAAATATTTACTTTTCACGGAGTAATCTGCTGTGAATTTTGATAATATTTATACAATAATAAAAAATTCTAGAAGTACCCATGTCTTCTGCTTGACACTTCTGTGCGTGAATGCAAGGGGATTCTAGTTTTACGGTGGTTGCTTGCCTTTCCAGGTCTTAGGAGCAACAACGGTAGAAGCTATCTATAGACTCAAAATTACAAAACTGATATTCTACTAATAGTTATCCCAGCGTGTGGGATAATTGCATCAAAATTAACATCTATCAATTGATTTGTTTGATTGCGATTAATTAGATTTCTCGTGGGTTTGGTCTTTTAAGTCCGCAGGATGTTTACCGTATTGATTGAATTGTACCCTATGCAAGTAGAAAATATCACAATTACGCAAAGTAATTACCCTGAATGTTTATGGGTGAAGATTTGTCGCATTATTTTTCCCAATGAATAAACTAGTCCCAGCCATTAAAGTCAAAAATCTCAGCTTTTATTACAATACTCAAAAGATATTTGAAAATATCTCTATGGATATTTATCAGGGCAAAGTAACTGCAATTATTGGACCTAGTGGTTGTGGAAAGTCTACATTTATTAAATGTCTCAATCGCATGATTGAGTTAGAAGGGAAAGTACGAGTTGAGGGTAGGGTTGAATTTTTTAATCAAAATATATATGAACGTCGTGTTAACTTAACTCGGCTCCGTCGTCAAGTGAGTATGGTATTCCCTAAGCCAAATCTTTTTCCCATGAGTGTTTATGATAATGTGGCTTATGGCGTAAAAATACT
Organism: Anabaenopsis elenkinii CCIBt3563; assembly: GCF_015245355.1. GTDB lineage: Bacteria > Cyanobacteriota > Cyanobacteriia > Cyanobacteriales > Nostocaceae > Anabaenopsis > Anabaenopsis elenkinii. The sequence goes on from NZ_CP063311.1 coordinate 4,058,105, forward strand.
GGGGTGGCATCCCAAAGCAGAATTAGATAGAATTGTGGAATCTGCCATTAAAGATGCGCAACTCTGGGAAGAATTGAAAAATAAATTACATAAGTCTGCTTTAGACCTTTCTGGTGGTCAACAACAACGACTCTGCATCGCTCGCGCTTTGGCAGTCAAGCCACAAGTTATCCTGATGGATGAACCCTGTTTTACTCTTGATCCTATCGCTAGGAGTAAAGTTGAAAGTTTAATCCAAAGTTTGCGTCTGCGGTCAGAATTGACAATGGTAATTGTTAGTCATAACTTGCAGATGGTCAATCGCTTATCGGATTTTACTGCTTTCTTTCATGCTAATCAAAATCGCATTGGTGAAATGATCGAATTTGGTCTGACCAGTAAGATTTTTACTAATCCTCTTGATTCTCGGACTCGCGAATATATTTCTTATAATATCAATTGATCTATTTTCTTTTGTCAATCTAGCGGTTCCTCTTCTGCTGAATTACAATGGCAGCAAAACCAATTACAAAATAGCTAACTGCTAAATTTCGTAATGCACACAGGTAAAACTTGAGTTATCTAAAGGTTAATTACAACTAGTTTTTTTTAGAGCACTTTGGGACAAACTTCACCACCCTATGTTTTGGAGATATTTCCCCTAGTGACAACATGGAAACCATTGTTGAGAGGAGAAAAATGGAAGTAGATAAGCCAAGGATTATATCACCAGTCAACTGGCAATCACAAGCAGAGGAGGAACTAGAATACAAGCTGCGGGAACTAAAGTTTAGACAAGAACTTAGAAAAGATTGGATTTTATTTATTGTCAGGGATGTTGTTATTTTTTCTGGGGCGATCGCCTTCGTGTTTGCTATCTGCGGCTATTCTCTGTTCATCCTCATCAATAGGTAACCTAAATTACTATCATCGGTAAATCTATGATTAAAAATTATAGCCAATCCCCAGCAGCAAACCCACATCAGTACGATCTAAAAATGCTGCATTGACAATACCTGTGGCTGTAAAGCGATCGCCTATAGGCACATCCACACCACCAGTTAACAATAAACCAACATCAGAACCGCTTCCAGTTTCAACAGCTACCCCTGCACCTAAAAAGGGAGATATTGATATTTGCTCTCCATTGAGGGGATCTGCGAAACGGGGAGAAAAATCTAAAGTTACGGGAATCAAAAACAGTGTATCACTGCCAAATATCACCCCTGGTCGCACCGAGATAGTATTTGTCACCCCAATTTTGCTGATTAATCCATAGTTACTTTCACTAAGAGTAGCATTACCACCTATACCAATGTTACCAGCAATCCCAACATAACTAGACCCCCCACGAGTACCTGTACCTGGGTCTATAGCAACAGTAGTTGCAGCTGGTGGTGTCTGACTCACTCCCAGGTTAGGTGGTATGAGGACTTCGTTAATTACATGAATGACACCATTACTCGCTTGTACATTGGGTTGAATCACATTCGCATCATTCACCACAATTTGATTAGTAGCTCGATCTACCTGAATATTTACAGGTACATCCTCAAAGGTAATTAATTCTCCTGGCAAAAGTTGATTAGCAGTTATCTGCCCTGGAACCACGTGATATCTCAAAATCTGAATTAATAATTCTCTGTTCTCCGGTTGCTGCAACTCCTCTAAAGTCCCAGCTGGTAAAGCTGCAAATGCCTGATCTGTGGGAGCAAAAACTGTATAGGGTCCGGGTTGTTGCAGAATACCTGCTAAATTTGCTGTTTGCAATAAAGAAGTCAAGCTTGTAAAAGCCTCACTTGATGCAGCAATAGAAACAATATCTTGACTTTGAGTTTGTTCCGTAGCCCCAACTATATATTTAGTCGCTACAAGGTTCCTATCTAGAGCCTGCATTTGTCCCTCTCTGACTAAAGCTTGATATAAAATCGCCGAGGCTTCAGCACGAGTTAAAGGATCTAGCGGGTTCAGTAGGTTAATATTGGGATAATTTACTACAATACTAGCCTCTGTAGCTGCTGCGACATTATCTAATGCATAGTTGGGGATTGCTGACGCATCTGTGTAGTAAGTATTCACTACAGCTAATGAATTCTCCCTATTTTTTAAACCTAAACCATTGGTTAAAGCAACTATGGCCTCAACTTTACGAATCTCCTGATTTGGTAGAAATAAGTTTCCTGGATAACCTGACATAAATCCAGTTTCGTAAGCTTCCTGAATTGCAGAAACCGCCCAGAAGTTCCCTGGAACATCTGCAAAACCATCAGCACTTATTTGCCGAATTTGGTCTTGATTAAAAGCTTTTTGAATCATGGCTGCAAATTCAGCCCGATTCACAGGTTCATTTGGCCTAAAAGTACCATCAGGAAAACCAGATATGATATTTCTTTGCGCTAAACCTTGAATAAATGGACTAGCCCAATACTCTGGAGTAACATCAGACAAGTTAGCTGCTAAAACAGGCGAGGGAGTCACACTGGTTTGAGCAGAAACTATCATGGGATCGACTGGAGCTAATGTAACTCCTAAAGCCAACACAGTCGTACTTGCTGATGACCAACGCCAGAAATTTATCATGAAGATATCCTCCCAAAAAAAGTTGAAAATTATTGTATTTAGATTCTGATTAGACACAGAAATCTTTGGCTGATATCAATATCCCCAGTATGTATCTGAACCTGAATGATGACGAGTTACAACTTTTGATGACATGATGATGTTCTCCGTAACCTGATGAATTTATCTAAGATTTGATCAGGGACTATTACCATAATATTGGGCATTTAATCGCCATCTTGGCAAAAGTATCGCCAAAGATATCACGAGTCAGGACATAAATTATTGGACATAATTAATGATCTCAGATTTAATTCAATTACACAACTAGCTTAAGGTTAAACTATTATTTTCTTTCTCTTCCTTTAGATAGTTGACCACAATCTCAAAACCCTTAGCTTAACTAAATAGATACAATTTAACTTTCTTGTCTGCTCCAATTTTGAGCAAATTATTACTAAAGATTGATTATGGTTTTAGATGCTGATTATAATCACTAAAAATTTTCATATGTAGATGCTTGAGTTACTTAACCACAAATGTACACAGATAAATCCAGATGCTTTTTTACTTGATGTCAAGGGGAAATGTAATAATTGAATGTGCCTAATTTTCTCCGGACATTACTTACACAAAATTAGGTATTATATGGTGGCACAATATTTTGATACAGGACATAATTGCCAATAAGCTAATTATACGTCAGGCTAAATTTACAGAGGTACTAAATTCCCTCCCCTCTGTATCACGTGCTGATATGGAAACAAAAAAACTAAGTCTGAAGGGCGGTAATGCAAACTAAAAAAAAGTTAGATCAATTATGGATAGTACGCTGCTTCACTGCAGTTCTACTGTTTGGTCAGGTACTCCTACATTTACTCCAAGGAAAAACTTACTACCGCAAAATTTTGCAACATATGGTGACCGCAGGGCCTGCTTCTGTGTCTCCAGTTCTCCTTGTTAGTGGTTTTGCGGGTATGATTTTTACTATTCAAACTGCTCGCGAATTAGTTAGATTTGGTGCCTTGGATGCAGTAGGCGGGGCTTTCGCGTTGGCTTTTTGCCGAGAATTAGCCCCTCTTTTAACAGCTAGTATTATTGCTGGACAAGTAGGTTCTGCCTTTGCAGCACAAATAGGTGCTATGCGAGTGACAGAGCAAATTGATGCTCTTTATATGCTCAAAACCAATCCCATTGATTATTTAGTTCTTCCTAGAGTAGTTGCTTGCATTTTGATGATGCCGATTATGATGGTTTTTGCTTTGGTTGTGGGCATCACTGGCGGGGTTTTTGCAGCATTCCAATTTTACCATGTTGACCCGGAAGCATTTTTAGAATCTGTGAGAACTTTTTTAGAACCATCAGATTTACTTATGATTTTCGTGAAGGGACTGATTTTTGGCGCTATAGTGGCTATTAATGGTTGTAGTTGGGGACTCACTACTAAGGGAGGAGCAAAGGAAGTTGGAGAATCAGCAACAACAGCAGTGGTCACTACTTGGGTATTAATTTTTATGATGGACTTTTTTCTGTCTTTGTTGATGTTTGATCAGCAGACAATTTAATTAGAGTTTAAAATTAGATGCTCACTAGCTAGTTATAGCTCTGTATTAAATTGAACGTTGTTTTTGATACTAATAATTAACTCAATTAAAAAAATGATAAAAATCACTGTTTCACGAGCCATGAATAAATTTGATTGGTATATTGTAGTAAATAAGTATTGCATCAGGAAAGTAGAGAACCTCAGCCCCTATTCCCCTCTTACTCCAAGGAGACCTGCTGAGGTGCAAAACTTTGCTTTGCAGGTTATTTAATTCACATTCCTAAGTAGTCTGGTGAGGTTACGGAATTGGTGCGTAATGATTTACATGGCTTAGATATTAGTCATACGGAATTGGAAAATTTGACTAATTTACCTGTTAAACAGCAATTAATTATTATTACCCAACCCTTAAGAAAAATTTCCCAAAGAATTATAGATAAACTTAAGGGTTCCGAGGGAGCTACTGTAGTTTTTATTAGTTGTTCTATATTTGTTTTTAGTTATTTGCTCTTTGATGTCCTGATTAAGTTGTTTGCCACTTGGATTACAATTCCATCTTGGTTATTGTTAATCATGTTGTGTTGTTGGGGTGGATGTGTCACACAGATTTTTCTGTATTTATTATGGCGGAGAAAACTTAAAATACTTAATGAGAATATGACCAATTCTTTAGAAATACTTTTAAGTGACGTTGATAGATATAATGCCGTTATCAAAGCCATAGATATCAATGATCAAATAGAAGCAGCTGGTAATCCAGGAGTGGTTATCCGAGAAAGAGAAAAAGTTATCGCAGCCCTCAAACTCACAAGAAATGATTTAATTCGGGCGTTGAAGACCGAGAGAATTTTAAGGGAAAATCAGCATTTTATTCTCAGAAATACAGAGTTATTTACCAATAATTTAGCTACTTTAACCGCAATGCAAGTTACAGATCAAGCTACTGAGCACGGAAGGTTACTCAATGAAGCATTGCAAATTGCTCTAGATGTACAACTGGAAATGAAAAGGCTGCAAAATATCACCTCAAACTCATGAATCTTGGTTCTCAGGACGCCAGGACTGCATTCGAGAGTCTAACATAAAGAGGTGTGAATTTAGCGATAGCCTATAGGTATGGACTGGAAAGAAATTAGAGGTAACTGGGTACTCATTCCCCCAAAGCCCATTGGTATTATCCACTTTCTCGGAGGTGCATTTGTGGCCACTGCACCCCATCTCACTTATCGCTGGTTACTAGAACATCTAGCTCATAAAGGCTACGTGATTATTGCTACACCATTTCTCAATACTTTAGATCATATTGCGATCGCCAAAACGGTACTGCTTAACTTTGAGCGTACCCTCGAAAGATTACACGACTCTGGATCGCTACGCCAGCTTTATCTGCCTACTTACGGACTAGGGCATAGTATGGGATGTAAACTTCATTTACTCATCGGCAGTTTGCTACCTGTAGAACGTGCTGGCAATATTTTAATTTCCTTCAACAACTACGCAGCCAAAGAAGCTATCCCCTTAGTAGAACAATTTAACACTACTTTGCCAATTGAGTTTACGCCTTCACCACTGGAGACAAACAATATTATACAGCAAAGCTACCAGATCCGCCGGAATTTATTAATAAAATTTAGCAACGATACTATTGATCAATCAGCAGCTTTAACTCAAATCTTACAAGATCGCTTTTCCGATATGGTGACTAAACAAACCTTGCGAGGTACTCACACTACACCTTTAGGTCAAGATATCAAATGGCAAACCGGAGTTTCATTTACTCCATGGGATGCTTTAGGACAATGGTTGAGACAAGAAATTTACCGAGATTTAAACCAGCTTAAACGGACAATTCTCCTATGGTTAAACCCCTTGTCACCCCCATAAGATTCTGTGTAAATCTTTTTGATTTTTGCTCTAATTTTCAATTAGCCTGATCTATGTTTCAAATACTCGTAATCGATGATGATATTTCTATACAAACACTCCTGAAGAGGATGTTAGAAAAACAAGGCTATAAAGTAATTACTGCTAGTGATGGAGAACAAGGAATAGCCCAGGCTATAGCTTACCATCCAGCCCTGGTTATTTGTGATTGGATTATGCCGGGACTCAATGGGTTGGAAGTCTGTAAGCACATGAAGACAGACCCGAATTTATCCACTACTTTCTTTATTTTTTTAACATCTTTAGATTCCATTGCTGATCGGGTTAAGGGACTAGATGCTGGAGCTGATGATTTTATCTCTAAACCCATTGAGCAAAATGAATTAAAAGCAAGAGTCAGAGCTGGATTGCGCTTACATCAGTTAAGTCAGGATTTACATACCCAAAAGCTACTTTTAGAAACAGAACTAGCAGAAGCAGCAGAATATGTGCGATCGCTCCTACCATTACCAGTCATGGAACCTCTAAAAATCGACTCTCGATTTATTCCTTCCCGACAACTCGGCGGCGATTGTTTCGATTACTACTGGCTAGATGCTGACTATCTAGCTATATACCTCCTAGATACCGCTGGCCATGGACTAAAAGCTGCTCTTCCCTCAATTTCCGTCCTCAATCTCTTACGTTCCCGCGCCTTAAAAGGTTTGAATTACTATCAACCCAGCGATGTACTCAACGCTCTAAATCAAACCTTCCAGATGAATTGCCAAAATGATAAGTATTTTACTATTTGGTATGGAGTTTATAACCGAGTTAGGCGGGAGTTAATTTATGCCAGTGCTGGCCATCCTCCCGCCATATTAATATCAGGGACATCTCCCAAAAACACCGAAATTAAATTACTGAGGACTCCGGGAATGCCTGTGGGTATGTTTCCAGAAGCAAAATATGTTGATGCCTTTTGTAATATTGATAAATTTAGTAATCTCTATATTTTCAGTGATGGGGCTTACGAAATTACAAAATCCGATGGCACACTTTGGAGTTTAGATGCTTTCATTCAAATCCTTATTAGCTTACAACACACCATTGAACGCCAACTTGATCAAGTATTGAATTATCTGATTGCTTTGAACTCCAAAGAGGCTTTTGATGATGATTTATCAATCCTAAAAATTAATTTTGATTAACTATTTAGTAGACAACCTTGATGAAACTCATCTTGATTAGAAAATATCTCAAACACTTTATCCATACCTGTTAACTCAAATAATATTCTCACTTGTTCATTGATAGAACACAGAACTAGTTTTGTATTTGCTGCCCGTAATGTTTTGAAAGCTAATACTAAAGTTCCCAAGGCAGAACTATCCATAAACGTCACATCTTTACAATCAACTAAAACTATTTTAACACCACTTTCTACAAGACATATCAGGTCTTGTCGTAGTTGTTGTGAGTTGTTGCTATTGATAATTCCACTGAGTTTTACGACTTTGACTTGTTCATTCATAATAGTTATGGTCAGATTTTTTTAAGAAAATGTAATGATTTTGTTAGTATTATATACCAATATGGAATTTTTGAAAAAAATACCACAATCAAATACTCACTCAATCAGTAGTCATATATCATAAATCATGACAGATTAATAAGAAAGTATCCAGAATTTCAATTAACCAAAAATACATATAATTCATGCCAAAAATTAATCTAATTTAGAGGAGTTTATCAATATCCTGGCTCTTACATTTGCGATCTCTTGTTAACAAAGTACCTTACTAGTGAAAGCTTAAATTATCCTGGATGTACCTACGAAACTACAAATAAGATGCCAGCAATATTGTTTAACCCATGAACGGCACAAATTACTGACTATAGGAATGTAGTTATGAAGGCAGATTATTCTTAAAAGTTCATAGCTATCTCTTCTGGTAGAAGGAAAAATAAACGGTAATTAATAAATTATTGATAAACCTTTTAATAATTTTAACCATGAACATAATTGCTTGGATAATTCTGGGTCTGATTGCCGGAGCTATTGCTAAAGCTATTTATCCTGGTCGTCAGGGTGGTGGAATTATAACAACCATGGTGTTGGGTATTATCGGTGCTTTAATCGGCGGTACTCTTGCTACTCTGTTGGAAACAGGAAGATTACAAGTGACTGCGGCTACTCTGAGTATTCCCGGTCTAATTGTCGCTATTATTGGCGCAATAATTGCCATCTTTTTATGGGATTTGCTCACTGGTCGTACTAGTCATTAGTTAGCAGCATAAAAGGGATAGTTGTGGTGGGAGCCAAGTTAATATGAGCAAATATTAAATGCTCCACTTTCTTAAGCAAGAGTGGAGTCAAAAAAATACTAAAAAAATACTATCTAATATTTAAAAATGCTCTAAACCTTGACTTTAGCTTTTGACAAAACACCCCTTTCATCTTCATCAAACTGTTCATGAACAGCTTCCCAAGCCGCTTGTTCAGAGATTAACTCGTCATGTGTCTGATCTAAAACAGTATTATAGCGATCCATGAATGTTTGTTGAGCTGGTTCCGACAGATGAGAGCGAACTTCAACCGATAAATCCTCTAGACTGTTACATCGACCTGAACAAGGATGAGTCAATGTTTTCTCAGTTGTGTGGATTTCTTCACCACCAGAACTCTCAATGAGCAATTGAAATTCTCCGAGGCGATCGCTCGGGACTTCTGCCATTAATATGAACTGGCCAGCTTGTAACCGTGTTTGATAAACTGTGGCTTTATCTTCAGGCATCCCCCAAGCTGTTAAGACGGATACTATTCCAGCGCCAGCGCTACCAGCGATCGCTCCACTAGCTGCACCTAGCAACAACGCACCAATCGGACCTGCTGCCACAATTGGCCCAACAAAGGGAATGAAGAGTACGCCCACACCAGTCAGTAAGCTGAGAAACGAGCCAAACAAAGAACCAAAAATAGCTCCTGTTCTCAAGCCCCCTAGAATCACATCTTTCTTAGTAATAAAACCAGAAATTCGCGTTTCTGATTGGAAGTCTTTACCCATGACCGAAATATGATCTCTAGGCACACCCCTATCTAGTAAACGTCGAATCACCTGATCAATTTGCTTTTGTTCTGTGAATACAGCTGATATGGTACGTTCTGCTTGATAAAGTTCTGGCACTTGAATACTCCTGAAAACTTATTTTGGCAATACAAATAGGAAGATTGACTTCTAGACGCCCACAGGGGTTTTAGTTTCTGCTCCTGGTTGTGCACCACTGGGTTGTAAGGCTTGTCCCTCAATGAATGAACGCAGTATCCAAGCCATCTGTTCATGCTCTTCCATCAGTCCAGTTAAAAAGTCTGTAGTTCCCTGATCATGAAAATGTTTACTACACTGATCCACATGATCCCGTAAATTACGAATTAGCTGTTCATGATCTTCTACTAATCGAGCTACCATCTCTGTTGCTAAGGGGAGATCACCGCTATGTTCTGTGAGGGTAGCAATCTTGAGAAATTCCCCCATTGTACCCACTGGAAAACCGCCCAAAGCCCGAATCCTTTCTGCTAAAGCATCAATGTTTTCAGTCAATTTCTCATAGTGTTCTTCCCAAAGTTCATGCAAACTACGGAACTGAGGCCCTACAACATCCCAATGGTACTTTTTGGTTTTTACTATCAGAACGTAGGAATCTGCTAAGTCTTGATTCAACAGATTCATCACGCCCTGACGTTGTTCTTTTGTCAAACCAATATTAATTATACGCATTGCTTTCCATCCCTAAGGGAACCAATGTATAAATTTTCCGATATATAAATAAAATCAACATCAACCACAGGAAATATCATCTGGACATAATTAATTACTACCTCCGGTGAGATTTATTTGTATCTGTGAAGAGATAATTATTTATTTTTTAATCTGTTGCTAGTCATTTCTTAATCAAACTCCAATACTTTAGTAGCAAGCTATTGCCATTCACAGCTTCTAACAATGGGGATTTGTCAATCTAGTCAAATCCTCTTGGGAAGATATTCCAATCACTTCTAATCAACTACGTTTAGGTTATCCTATGTCACAGCCAAAAGTTACACTGATAGGTTTTGCTTCTCTACCTGCTGATAGTTTTGCTGATGGTCCTTCATCAGGTGTTGCTATCACTGGTAATACCAATGGTAGAATTACCCCCTTTGATCGCCAGCCAATACAAGGATTCAGTGCCGTCCAAAGAGCGGATGCTGATTCCTTCTGGTTGATGTCTGATAATGGTTTTGGTAGTAAGGCTAATAGCCCTGATTATTTACTGCGAATTTACCGCGCTACCCCCAACTTTCGTACCGCCGCCGGGGGCGATGCAACTGTTAATGTTTTGGGTTTTGTGCAACTATCTGACCCTGACAACAGGATTCCTTTCGCAATTGTTAACGAAAACACGAGCGATCGCCTGTTAACTGGTGCAGATTTTGACCCGGAATCTTTGGTAGTTGCAGCCGATGGTACTTTCTGGATTGGAGAAGAATTTGGTCCTTATCTCCTACACTTTGACAGCACAGGTAGGCTATTACAAGCTCCCATTCCTACACCGAATTACTTTACTTTAAATACTCTTGATGGTAAACCACCCATTGTCATTGGACATCGAGGCGCTAGCGGAGAACTACCAGAACACACTCTAGGAGCTTACAAACTAGCCATTGAACGGGGTGCTGATTTTATTGAGCCGGATTTGGTTTCTACCAAGGACGGTGTATTAATTGCGCGTCACGAGCCGAATCTGATCGCCACCACTGATGTTGCTTCCCGTCCAGAATTTGCTGACCGCCGGACTACCAAAATAATTGATGGAGTTACTGAAGAGGGTTTCTTTGCTTCTGACTTCACCCTAGCAGAAATCAAAACCTTACGGGCAATTATGCCCCAGGGCTTCCGTCCTCAAGTATTTAATGGTATCTATGAAGTTCCGACTTTACAGGAAATCATTGAGCTAGTCCAGCAGATAGAAGCTGATACAGGTAAGAAAATAGGTATTTATCCTGAAACCAAACATCCCACTTTCCACAACAACCTGGGTCTATCCCTGGAAGAACCTTTACTAGCAACCCTGGAACAAACTGGTTTTACTGACCCCTCACGGATTTACATCCAATCCTTTGAAGTTGGTAACCTCAAAAAGCTGAGTCAACTCACAGATATTCCCCTAGTTCAGTTATTAGATGCGGTTGATGTCAATCTAGATGGTTCGTTAATTGAAACTCAACCTTACGATTTTATAGTCAGTGGCGACCCGCGCACCTATGCTGACCTCCGGACACCAGCAGGATTACAAGAAATCGCCACCTACGCCTCTGGTATTGGCCCTTGGAAACGGATGATTATCTCCGTTCAAGGGGTGGATCTTAATGGCGACGGTCTAGCAGATGATGTTAATGGTGATGGTGTAGTCAATGATGCTGATAAAACCACTACCTCACCTACAAGTCTGGTGCAAGATGCCCATGCTGCGGGTTTGGTGGTACATCCTTATACCTTCCGTAACGAAGGGCGGTTTCTAGCGGCAAATTATAACGGCAATCCAGTCAATGAATATATAGATTTCATCCGATTAGGCATTGATGGCTACTTTACAGACTTTCCGGGTACAGGTAACCAAGTCCGTAACCAATTAACTGGACCTTTGGTTATTTCTCCTGATAACCCCAGTCTGCTACCTCCTGAATTTGCTAGTTTAGATGGTACGGCTCCTTTGGTGATTGGTCACCGGGGAGCTAGTGGTTTACGTCCAGAACACACCCTAGAAGCATATAAACTGGCGATCGCTGATGGTGCTGATTTCATTGAACCTGATTTAGTACCAACTAAAGATGGCTATTTAATAGCACGTCATGAAAACGCCTTAGCACTTCTCAATCCAAATGGTTCAGTGAATAGAACCGTCACTAGTACCGATGTCTATGAGCGTCCAGAATTTGCTGACCGCTTCACCACAAAAGTCATTGATGGTCAGACATATAGGGGTTGGTTTAGCGAAGATTTCACCCTAGCAGAAATCAAAACCCTCAATTCCATCGAGCGGTTACCAGATCTACGCGGAACTAGCTTTGATAATGATGGGTTGAAGGTTCCCACCTTGGAAGAAATTATCGACTTGGTGAAGCAAGTAGAAGTAGAAACTGGTCGTAAAATTGGTATTTATCCCGAAACCAAGCATCCGACTTTCTTTGCCACCCAAGGTACTCTGTTAGATGGTACAACACCCATCAATATCAATTTGGGTCAGGTACTCATTGACACTTTAGTAGCGGAAAACTTTACAGACCCATCACGGATATTTATTCAGTCTTTTGAGGTAGGTAATCTCAAGGAATTGAAACAGACCATTATGCCAGCGGCTGGCGTTGATATCCCCTTGGTACAATTGCTGGGTGGTGCTAGTGGTCGGCCCTATGATTTCGTGGTCAGTGGTGACCCCCGCACCTACGGTGATTTGACTCGCCCTGAACAGTTAGCTGAGATTGCCACCTACGCCGCTGGTATTGGTCCTAACAAGCGCCTGATTGTACCTAGTGTGGGTGGTCAACTCCAAGCACCCACGACCCTAGTACAAGATGCCCATGCAGCGGGGTTAATTGTACACCCCTACACTTTCCGCAACGAAAGTATTTTCCTGGCGGCAGAGTACAATGGTGACCCGAAAATAGAATATCAACAGTTCATCGATTTGGGCGTTGATGGTTTGTTTACCGATTTCCCTGGAACTAATAGCTTAGTTTTACAACAATACCTGGGTGAGCCGGTGTTCTCCAATCTGGCTCGGTCTCGGGGATTTGAAGGTATGGCTATCAGCCCAGACAAAAGAACCATCTATCCCATGCTCGAGGGTACTGTTTTAGGTGATCCAGCTAATTCTCTGCGGATCTATAGATTTGATGCCCAATTGAAGGAATTTCAGGATCTGGTGGGCTACTACCGCATGGAACAGCCTAACCATGCGATCGGTGCATTAACGGTGGTCAATGACAATGAATTTCTGGTGATTGAACGGGACAACGGTCAAGGTCCAACGGCCCGGTTTAAGAAGGTATTCAAGGTGGATTTCTCCCAAATTGATGCTAATGGTTTTGTGTCTAAGGAGGAAATCGTTGATTTACTCAATATCAGCGACCCCAATGATTTGAATGGAGATGGTAACACTATATTTACCTTCCCCTTCGTGACTATTGAGGCTGTGGTGGTAATTGATGAAAATACACTACTCCTGACTAACGATAATAATTATCCGTTTTCAGTGGGTAGACCACCAGCTATAGATAACAACGAAATCATTATCTTACGTTTGGAACAGCCACTAAATTTGCCTCGTCCTGGGGTGGTTATGGGTACAGCCAATAATGACGACCTCATCCTTAATAGTAATCAATCTGGAGTCACGGTTTTTACCGGAAATGGTAATGATACGGTGGAAGCTAGTTTGACATCAAATGTAACTGTTAATTCTGGTCGCGGTGATGATGTGATATCTATGGGCAGTAACAGCTATGTCAGTGGTGGTGACGGAGATGACATCCTATATCTAGGGTCTCAGGGACCTGCTGGTGGTACTGTGCTCGATGGGGGTCGGGGTAATGATACCCTGATGGTTGTGGAAGCGAACGGCACGAATATGCTCCTGGGTGGGGCAGACCATGACAGGTTACAGGTAGCAGAAGGCCGGGGTCAGATGCTCTTTGGTGGTTCTGGTCGGGATGTGCTGCGTTCTAGCCCGGATGGTCATAATCGGCTGTATGGGGGGTCTGGGGATGACCAATTGTTTTCTACCGTGGGCGATCGCTTGTTTGGTGGTGACGGTAATGATAGTCTTTATGCCGGACAAGGTGGTAACAATTTACTCTGGGGCGGAGCAGGGGCGGATAACTTCTGGCTGGTGGTGGCTGGTTCTTTACCCAGTGCCATCAACGTCGTCAAGGACTTCGAGGTGGAAGTAGACCGCATCGGTATGGGTGGCATTACTTCTAACCAAGTAAATCTCCTAAGTCAAAACGGCAATACCTTGATTCAAGTTGGTAATACTGATGTCGCCCTATTAGAAGGTATCAGTCCCACTCAGCTTAACCTGAGCAATAGTCAGCAATTCCTCTTTATCTAATAAACATCGGTTTTCATCCCACCCCTATCTGTGATCAATGCTAGGGAAGGGGTGGGGGAAAACCTACCCACTGGTTAAGTACGGGGATAAACCATGGCTATCAACTTCTATGGGCAAACCACTGATATTCTGTGTTGAGGATTTGCCAAATTCTGCGGATTAAGGTTATAACCGCATAAGTGTTCTTGCCAAGTTTAATTAAATAAATACCGCATGAATACCATCCCCAGGACACCCATATCGCGTAAATATTTCTTCTATTTATATATACTCATTTACTTGTGCTGAAGTTAAAAAGTATGCTATATCTTCCTCATACATCATCATAGCCGAAAAATACCTGTAATTAATCCGCTATGGTTCACACTGAGTCCTTAGCTAAACACACCTACTACAGGGGTGGTATCTAGTCCGGTGTGTCTACCTAAGTAAAACCGATAAGTAAATAGTCAATATTTTTTCAGTGTTCTTTTGAAGACTATTGTTTAGAAAGTGATATGACAACAGTTATAGAATCGGGAAACCTTTGGCAACAAACGACTAGTGACCTGAATAATTTTTCCACAGCAGAAATTTTGCGATTACTTGAGGAGTATCGATTGCTACCTGAGTTAATAAAGGAAATGGTGATTGACCAGGCCATAGCTGACATTGACTGTACGCCAGAAGAAGAAAAAAATGCAGGGGAACAATTAGCCCATCAATATCAACTCACGTCTGAAGAAGTACGTCAGCGTTGGCTAGAACAAAATAATTTAACTGATCAGAAATTTAGGGCGATGGCGATTCGCCAATTCAAACTAGAGAAATTTAAACAAGTTACCTGGGGAGGGGATTTAGATGCTTATTTTTCCCAACGCAAATCTCAACTAGATCGGGTGATTTATTCTTTAATCCGGACTAATGACATTGGTATAGCTCAGGAAATTTACTTCCGCATTCAAGGGGGAGAACAAACTTTTGGCGAATTAGCACGAGAATATTCTCAAGGGCCAGAAGCACAGACTAATGGCTTAGTAGGACCTGTAGAGTTACAATCCATCCATCCCATCTTGGCCAAAATATTGGCTAGTACCCAACCAGAACAGCTATTACCCCCGACTCAATTAGAAAACTGGATAGTCATAGTTAGGTTAGAAAAATTATTGCCATCTCAGTTAGATGGTACGGTCAAACAGAGACTATTGAATGAACGTTTTCAAGCCTGGTTAAAGGAAAAAATTGCCGATCATCATTAAAAACACTTAACAAGCACTTGCCATATTGGTAAGACATAGTTATAAATATTCAACTGCCAAAGAATATCAATCAATTAATGACATATTATAAGAATGACTTATACTAAGAGTAACTTTCAAGAATTTCTGGCTACTGTGGGAGGCTTTGAGCAATTACCGCCCGAAGTAATTGCTGGGCTATCAGCAAAACTACAAGTGTGGCGTCAACGTACGGGGAGGAAAATCATTGGCCAGGAACAAGTTCCTCAACAGGTGATAATTCTGTTTGAGGGAAAAATTAGGTTATTAGGATATGATCCCCAAACCCAAACCCCCACGACTCTAAAATTACTAGAACCAGGGTCAATTGTTGGGGAAATCAGCTTGTTACGAGCAGTAGCATGTGAAACAGCGATCGCCTCCACTGAAGTCATCTGTTTAAGTCTAAATGCGGCGGACTACTTAGAGCTGATTGCTGATTACCCAGAATTTGGTAATGTCAGATTAAATCAAAGCCACTTGGCGGAAGTTTTTCATGTTTTAAGTCCCCAGATTAAACAGCAAGCCAGTAAAGTTGCTAATCTCAAAGAAATTACTGAGCAAGCTTTATCAAAAGCTACAATACATTACCTTAGTCCCGGGAAAAATCGCCACCACCAACTGGATAGAGAGAAAATCTGGTTTGTCAGTGGCGGTGGTACAGTCACCAACTTCCCCCCTGGATCTCGTTTAGAACTAAGTGGCCCCCTTGAAGTCAAAGGAACAACCCCCGCGCGGTTAATTGGTTTTTCGCCGGAGGATTTATCCTTCTTAGACACTCATCCGGTCATAGTTGATAACCATGAGCATACTGAAGGAATCGTCACCGTTGACTTAGATATTCCCTACATACCTGGAGAACTTAGCCAGTCTCAACCATCCCCACAACAGAAAAGTCAACAAAAACGTCAAAATTACCCATTTTTTCGAGGTAAGGGGGAATTAGATACAGTCCTGGCTTGCTTACAAATGCTCTCGAAACACCTAAAAATGCCCTTTCGCAGGGAGGTGCTTCGTCGCATCTTAACTGAGCAAATCAAACGTCAAGGTAGTATCTCCTTTCCCGCTTGTGCTTATGTAGGAGAATTAATCGGACTCAAGTCCCAGTTAGTAGACCTACCTGTTGCGGCAATTGAGCGTATTCCCACACCAGCCATAATTCAGTATGATGGCAGTTATGCTGTTTTATATGAAACTGCTCCTAATAGTATTGTTGTAGGTGTTCCCTCCCAAGGAATTATCCGCCGCAAAACCGCTGAATTTGTAGCCAAATTAAGCGTTGACGAGAACAACTTACCTCCCCAGGTGAGAGTTTTATTGGTAGCTACTACCAAAGAAACACCCCAAGAGCGCTTTGGTATCCAATGGTTTATTCCTTACCTTTCCAAGCATCGGCAAGTTCTCATAGAGGTTTTTGTTGCTTCGTTTTTCGTCCAACTAGCCCAGCTAGCTAACCCCCTGGTCATTCAGTTAATTATCGACAAGGTTATAGTTCAAAATAGCATTGGTACGCTGAATATTTTAGGGATTTTGCTCTTGGTGGTAGGTGTTTTTGAAGCCTTACTGACCACATTAAGAACTTATCTATTTGTCGATACGACCAACCGCATTGATATGAATTTGGGGTCGCAAATTATCGACCACTTACTCCGGTTACCCCTACGTTATTTTGAACGCCGACCTGTAGGTGAACTAGCCACCCGTATCAATGAATTAGAAAATATTCGTCAGTTTCTCACTGGGACTGCTTTAACAGTAGTATTAGATGCAGTATTTTCGATAATTTATATTATCGTCATGCTGTTTTATAGTTGGCAACTCACTTTAGTAGGTTTGGGTACAGTTCCTATATTTGTGATCCTCACCTTAATTGCTTCCCCCACTATTAGCAAACAGTTACGTACCAAAGCTGAACGCAACGCCCAAACTCAATCCTATTTGGTTGAGGTAATGTCGGGTATTCAAACAGTAAAAGCCCAAAATATTGAATTGCAATCGCGTTTTTCCTGGCAAGAACGTTATGCTCGGTATGTAGCGGCTGGTTTTAAAACTGTGATCACTTCCACACTGGCTAATTCTACCAGTAGTTTTCTTAATAAACTCAGTAGCTTACTAGTATTATGGATGGGTTCTTATTTAGTCCTTCAAGGACAATTAACCTTAGGTGAGTTAATTGCCTTTAGAATTATATCCGGTTACGTAACTAGCCCCATATTACGGTTAGCGCAACTGTGGCAAAGCTTCCAAGAAACTGCTTTATCTCTAGAACGTTTAAGCGATATTGTCGATACACCAGAAGAGGCCGAAGCAGACCGCCAAAATATTCCCTTACCTGAAATATCAGGAAATGTGACATTTGAAAATGTCTCCTTCCGGTTTCAAACCAGCGGGCCGTTGCAACTTTCTAATGTCAGCCTCGATGTTTCATCGGGCAAATTTATTGGTATTGTGGGACAAAGTGGTTCCGGTAAAAGTACCATGATGAAGTTACTGCTCAGACTATATGAGGTGGAGTCTGGCAGAATTTTGATTGATGGTTACGATATTTCTAAGGTTGAACTCTATTCCCTACGGCGACAGGTGGGGGTAGTGCCTCAAGAAACACTACTATTTGATGGTACGGTATTGGAAAATATCGCCCTCACTAATCCTGATGCTACCACCGATGAAATCATTGAGGCTGCTCGCATTGCTGCGGCTCACGATTTTATTATGTCCTTACCCAACGGCTACAACACAAGGGTAGGAGAGCGTGGTGCTGGACTTTCAGGGGGACAGCGACAAAGAATTGCCATTGCTCGTTCTATTTTACAACGACCAAAACTATTAGTTTTAGACGAAGCCACCAGCGCCCTGGACTATCCCACAGAGCGACAAGTTTGTCTAAATTTAGCTCGAGCATACAAAGATAACACAGTATTCTTTATCACCCACCGTCTCAATACTGTCAGCCATGCAGATATGATTATCGTCATGGATAATGGCAGGGTTATAGAACAAGGAAGCCATCAAGAATTAATGGCTGCTAAAGGTAGTTATTTTCATATTTACCAGCAACAAGAAGTTAATTCTTAACTGCATTCAGAACTTGAACACCAATAAAATAAAATCATCATGATTCAACTTAATGGCAATGGTAACGGTAAGCAAACAAACGGTTTAAATCCAGATTCAGATGGACTTAAGTCTCCAGTAAAAGTTCCTAGTCGCCCTGTAGCAAATCCTAACTATGTTAATTTTGATCAAGCAGTTTTGTTGCGCCAGTCACCAATTTTGTCCCGTGCAATTCTGCTCTCTTTGATCTTGTTGGCTTGTTTTGGAATTACTTGGGCTTATTTCGCCAAAATTGAGCAAGTAGTCCCTGCGACCGGTCAACTCAAGCCGGAAGGGAGCATTAAAGAAGTTCAAGCTCCCGTGAGTGGTGTAGTAAAATCCGTTCATGTCAAAGATGGGCAAAAAGTCAACCCTGGTGACTTGCTGCTAACTTTTGAAACCGTTGCTACTGTGGCTGAATTAGATTCATTAAATAAAGTTCGCCAAGCCTTAATTGAGGAAAATGAAATTTATCGTGGCTTAATGGCAAATAGCTATACAACAGGATCAGAATTGGAGTTTGTCCGGGCTAAGTTACCAGCCAATGCCGAGTTTCTGTTAAAAAGTAGGACAGCCTTAGTTAATGAAAATGAGTTGTTACGTGCTGAACTGAACAACGTGAATACATTTCCCAGTTTAGGAATTGATGAACAGCAACGGTTACAATTTGCTCAGAAGGAATTAGATTCTCGCTCGGCTACAGCACAGTTAGAAGTAGAGAAAACCAAGAAACAACTAGCTCAAATACGAGTGAGGAAGAGTGATACTGAATCTAGTTTGGCTATCCAGCAACAGATTTTAGATAAAATTCAAATCTTAGCAGAAGAAGGTGGTATCTCTCAGCTACAGTATCTCAATCAACAACAACAGGTACAACGCCTCACCGCTGAAATAGCCCAATTAGAACAGGAATTGCAACGGCTCAAGTTTGCCATTGAGCAAGGACAGCAGCAACTGAAAAATACTGTGGCTGCTTCCAATAAGAATATTTTAGAAAAAATAGCTGATAATAAAAAGCGGATTGCGGAAATTGATAGCCAATTCATGAGAATTTTACTAGGTAATGAACAAAGATTGGCAGATGTAAACAGTAGAATCTCTCAAGTTAAGTTAAATTTCCAATATCAAGAACTCCGGGCTCCTGTGGGCGGAACGATTTTTGACCTACAAGCAAGAAGCCCTGGTTTTGTAGCAAATGCTAGTCAAACGTTGCTGCAAATTGTCCCTGATGATAACTTTCTGGCTGAGGTATTTATCACCAATAGAGATATTGGGTTCGTCCGGGAAGGAATGCAGACTGATGTGAGAATTGAGTCATTTCCTTTCAGTCAGTTTGGGGACATTAAAGGACAAGTTATTAGTATAGGCTCCGATGCATTACCACCAGACCAAATATATCAATTTTATAGATTCCCCGCTACCATTAGTTTAGATAAACAATATTTAGATGCTCATGGTAGAAAGATACCCTTGCAGTCGGGAATGTCAATCTCCGCTAATATTAGAGTCCGTGAAGACCGTACAGTCATGAATCTATTTACTGAAATGTTTACTAAACAATTTGATAGCTTGAAAGAGGTACGTTAATTTTTTCGGTAGGGTGGGTTAGGGCAGCTTAACCCACCATCAATCAGGAACAATTGAGATTTATGGCACTTCAATGGGAATCAAGCCGTTTTCTGGCAAATAGTCGCGGAAACACCCTTCATCAGCCAGTAATAAAATCAGACGCACAGGATAATCTGGGGAAATTTGCAAATCAGCCCACGGTACGGCAATTTCTAAGCAGTTCTTGAAAGCGGCTTGGGCGCGGCTACAACGGGGATACCATTGATAATGTTCTCCGGCTTCATGAAACTGAATTGATTCGGTAAGTAAATTAATTTCTAAATGGTGGTGGTACAGGTAATTAAGGGGAGGGATATCAGGTATATCTGCTATGGGAATGGGGCTATTGTGCATGGTTCTATCGGGATAGAACCACAATAAATTCAACTCTTGAGGTAAATCTCGCCCCGGGATAACGCCATTTTTAAAGTCCACCCGTACATAGAAATTGAGGTGATCTACCCCGTACCAAAGTCTCTGAATGACGCTGCTATTGTGCATGGTTCCCCTCGCCCCGCCGATTTCTATGCGTCCGGCTTTGTCCCAGTCCTGTTCATCACCCTTACCATCAATGGTGGGATGAATAAACCCTTGTGGTCTATGGTCAGTTCTGGCTGGATGAATCTCTAGAGGTTTGAGGAGATAAGACGGTGCTGGTTCATTTAAGGCTTTGTAAATTCCTAATAGGTGTTCCCGAAATAATTGGTCGAACATGGCATCCTGATTGGAAGAATGTCCTTCGCCAAACCACCAGAACCAGTCGGAACCCTCGGCAGCGTATAGGGCTTCCCACGCTTCTGGGTTGTTTTCTTCGGTGGCTTCGGGATGTTTGGCCAGGGTTTCCCTGGCGTGGGTTAGGTAGTCCCAGGCACGATTTTTTACAGGGTCACCAATCCAGGTAGTAAAACTACCATCTACCCAAGAACCACTATGTAGCTGTTCGGCGGGAATAGTTGCAGTGGCGGGAAATTGTTCCACAAATTCTGAGACGGTGACGAGTTTTAGATGGGGTTCGTTGCTGAGGGTGTGATACAATGTCTCTAGGAAAGGTTTACCGTCTTGAGGATAAAATTCCCAGCAGTTTTCCCCGTCTAAGGCAATGGTGACTAGCCAAGGTTGTTCGCTGTGGCTTTCTCTTTGCATTTTAGCGATCGCTTGCAGGTGTCCCACTAAGTCCGCTACGGCCTGTTTGGGAGGTATGGAACTGTAGGTAAAGCCAATTAAATCTGATAATCTGTGGTCACGAAATACAATTGCTACATCACCAGCGGGAGTTGCCAAGCGATAGGGTCTGTATAGTAATTCTGGCTCCTGGACGTTTCCCGCTACATCCCGGTGAAAAAAGTGTCTCAGCGACCACCCTAAAACTGCTTCATCTGAGCAAATCCACTTAAAGCCCTGTTTAATAACATATGGCAGAATTTCCGGGCTGACTGATTGTTCTGAAGGCCATAAACCCCGTGGTTCTTGCCCAAAACGATCTGTATATAAGTCCCAAGCCTTTTGTAAGTGGCGCTTAATGTCGTGGGGCCAGTTAAACCGCCGCTGAGGTAGTCTCATTTCGGGTACTGCTACTCGCCCTGAGTTGGTATCAGCTAGTAAGGGTAAAATGGGGTGAGTGTAGGGGGTGGTAGTGACTTCTAGCTGTCCGGATGCTTGCATTTTCCGGTGCTGGGGAATAATCCGGCTGAGAATTTCCCGCTGTTTGCTATATATGCGCTGGCGATCGCTTAAAGTAAAATTACGTCCTTGCTCTAACCAAGCGGCAATTTCCGGGTCATCCCAAAACAGGGGATCAATCCACGCCAGATTATGCCAAGCCAGCAAATCGGTGTAATCTGCCAACTGCCAATTAGCCAAACACCAATCTTGCCCTTTTTCCTGTCTTTGGTAATACAACTCGGCATAACGGGGATGGGGGTCAATCAAAGTATGATGGTTAGCATCAAAAAAGTGTTGGATAATAAATTCTCGCTGTTCGTGAGTTATCTGTGCATCTGGGGTCAAAGTCGCCGTGAGATATGGGTCAAAAGCCGTGCCAGCAATATAATCCTCCAATTGTAAAATTAATGACGGGACTAAATTGACTGTTTGGTGTAATTTCGGATATTTTTCTAGAATTAATATTAAATCTAAATAATCCTTAGTTCCATGCAATCGTACCCAAGGTAGGCGGTAATTCTGACTGGTAGAAAGCGAAACGCCGCTGTTAGGGGACTTGTACAGCGGCTGGTGTTGATGCCAGATAAAAGCGATGTGTAATGGATGAGACATAATAAATTATGGGATTTGACTGTTCCCCTGGTTAAAACCTTTGGGGGTTATCAACTAATGTTACGTAGACCGGATTTGATACGGTCTACCCAACGTTGACGATATAATTTAACTTGCAGTTAGATTATAATATCGTTGTGG
This sequence comes from Anabaenopsis elenkinii CCIBt3563, assembly GCF_015245355.1. Taxonomy (GTDB): domain Bacteria; phylum Cyanobacteriota; class Cyanobacteriia; order Cyanobacteriales; family Nostocaceae; genus Anabaenopsis; species Anabaenopsis elenkinii. The sequence continues at coordinate 4,080,578 of NZ_CP063311.1, forward strand.
CACAGTCAAAGATGCCCTACCCACCTTAGCTAAATTCAAACCTAGTTAAGCTCCCCCAGTCTGAAGACGCGGGGATTTCTGAAGAGTCCATAAAAGAACTTTCTTAGGTGCACTTAAAGCACTTCTACTGATTCCGTTTAAGTCAAACTTAAACATCATCCCTACCTTACAGATAATGTTGGCAGCACCATTACAGTCAGCATTTATTTTACGTGTGTGGCTACTTTTCTCATCATGCTAGCCGCACCATGACCATGTTTGTAGAGGCGATAGCGCCAGCCCTCTGGGTGATGGGGAGGGGTATTCCCTCAGCCCCATTACCCAGTCACTAGACTACTTGCTCAATTTCTGCGATTTCCGGAATCATTTCCTTGAGGCGACGTTCAATACCCATTCTCAGGGTCATCGCCGAACTGGGACAAGAACCGCAAGCACCTTGTAATCTCAGTTTCACAATTGGCCCATCCAATTCTACTAGTTCCACGTTACCCCCATCAGACATTAGGTAAGGGCGCATTTCATCTAAAACTGTTTCGACGTTTTCAATTGTCAGTTCCATTTGAGACCTCTTTTGTTAGGAAAATTGTGATCTTCAAAGTTGATTCACTTAATTTTAGATATAATTTAACTTAGATTGGAAATTTGACGAGGCTACTTGAACCTATCCATGTCTCAAAGCCAGGGCTTGCACCTGGCTGTTTGGTCAATCTTCAACTCGGTAGCCTAACTCTGCTAAACTCATGGCTGAATGTCGCCATTTTGGCTGTACTTTCACGAATAGCTCTAGATAAACTTTCCCAGAAATCAGCTTTTGAATTTGTTGGCGAGCATCACTACCAATGGCTTTGAGCATTGATCCACCCTTGCCAATCAAGATACCTTTTTGAGAGGTTCTTTCAACATGGATGGTAGCAAGTACACGAGTAATACTGCGCGTTTCTTCTACTAAATCAATGGCAACAGCTACTGAGTGAGGAATTTCTTCCCGAGTTAACAGTAAAATCTGTTCCCGAATTAATTCCCCCATAATAAAACGTTCTGGTTGGTCTGTCACTAAGTCAGGGGGATAATAAAACGGGCCGGTGTCTAAATTTGCAATTAATAACTGTTGTAGTTCCGGTAGTCCGGCGCTGGTTTGGGCGGAAAATTTAACTATAGGCCATTGTTCAGCTTGGGCTAATGCTTGATAACTATCATCGATGCTCTGAGAATCTGGCGGTTGTTGGTCAATTTTATTCAAACCCAAAATCACCGGTGTTTGCGTTTTTACCAGTAAATCGGCAATAAAGCGATCGCCAGCACCACAAGGGACTGAACCATCTACCACAAACAATACTACATCCACCGACTCAATGGCACTTTTAGCATTTCTCACCAGCACTTCCCCCAATTGATGATGGGGTTTATGAATTCCTGGTGTATCGACGAAAATCAACTGTGCTTCTGGGGTAGTTAAAATGCCCCGTAAACGATTACGTGTAGTTTGTGCTACGGGGGATGTAATCGCAATTTTTTGCCCTACCAATTGATTCATCAAAGTAGATTTACCGACATTTGGTCGACCAATAATGGCGATAAATCCTGATTTAAATTCAGGAGGAGCCTGGGGGATAGATACTTCTCCTGAAACAGAGAAGATGTTATGATCAATACTCGTCACCTTAAGCTCGACCGTCATATATTACAGATGCAATGAGCAACCAACATAATTCAACCCTAGGATTTTTAGGGACTGTCTTTATATCAGTTTAATCTATTCAAGTCTCATATGTGGATTTGATCACAACTAACTTTTGATTCTTATACTCCAGTTGATCGCACATGAAGGAGTGTTGAAATATATCAAAAACAACAATTATTAACGTCATACTCCAAACATCTACCGATATCGGGAAAAACAATCTCAGCTATAAGGCTAATATCATCTTAAAGACTTACTCACAGCTACTCATACACAATGACAATCACACTTAACCCCTATCTCAATCATAACTTTGCCCCAGTTCAAACAGAAATCACCACCGACACCCTAAAAGTCATTGGTGAATTACCCCCCAACCTATCAGGAATGTTTGTGCGCAATGGTCCGAACCCCCAGTGGTCTCCCATGGGTCAGTATCACTGGTTTGACGGTGATGGAATGTTACACGGTGTCACAATTAACAACGGACAAGCAACATATTGTAATCGCTATGTCCGCACCAAAGGATGGGAAATAGAACACAAAGCAGGGAAAGCCATCTGGTCTGGGTTCTTGTCACCGCCGCAGCTAGATAATCCCCATGGTGCGTACAAAAACACTGCCAACACAGCCCTAGTGTGGCACGCAGGGCAGATGTTAGCACTCAATGAAGGCGGCGCACCTCATGCTATTAAGTTACCAAATTTACAGACAATCGGTGAATACACGTATAATAGTAAGTTGGTTTCTGCCTTTACAGCTCATCCCAAGGTAGACCCAAAGACCGGTGAAATGATGTTTTTTGGCTACTCATTCACCCCACCATACTTGCAATATAGCATAGTTGACCCCACAGGTGAAATAGTGCGGACAGTACCCATAGACCTACCCATGGCGGTAATGATGCACGATTTCGCTATCACCCAGAACTATACCATCTTTATGGACTTACCCTTGACCTTCAGCATGGCAAGAATGCAAAGGGGAGAACCGGGTTTGATGTTTGAGAGTCATAGACCCAGTCGCTTTGGTATTCTCCCCCGTCATGGCGATAACAGTAATATCCGCTGGTTTGAGAGTTCTCCCTGTTACATTTTCCATACCCTTAACGCCTACGAAAATCAAGAGGAAATAGTGCTCATAGCCTGTCGCATGAACTCCACCACAGTCTTAAAGGCTAATGATTCCCCAACCCAACCAGAAGCAGATATCCCCCGTTTATATCGCTGGCGATTTAACCTCAGCACTGGGAAAGCGCAAGAAGAAATGCTAGATAATATCCCAGTGGAATTTCCCCGCATTAACGAAAACTTTTTAGGGCAAACCACCCAATACGGTTATGCTGGGAGGATGGCTGCAAGTCCCCTGCCCTTATTTGATGGTATAATTAAGTACGACTTAAAGAATCATACCTCTGAAACCCATGAATTTGGTTCAGGACGTTATGGCGGCGAACCTGTGTTTGCCCCGAGTCTGGATGCTACAAATGAAGATGATGGCTGGTTAATGACTTTTGTTTACGATGAACCTTCAGCAACTTCCGAACTAGTGATAGTCAACGCCCAAGATGTTAGCGCCCCACCGATAGCGCGGGTACTAATTCCCCAAAGGGTACCCTATGGTTTCCATGGTACTTGGGTTGCTCACAGAACACAAGGATGGGGATAATTTAATTTTTCACTGAATTTTTTGTGTGTACATGGTAGGTTATCAAGGGGAGGAGACTAGATTTGCGGTTTTCCCCCAGTCCATCGGGGGGAAGTTGTCAACTTCTTAACGTTCAGCTATCCGCATCAATAAAAATAAACCTATTCCTAAAAACAGAAAATTAGGTAGCCAAGCTCCTATGAAAGGGGAAAAAACCTCAGCTTGGGCCATAGCGCCACTAATAAAGAAAATTAAATAATAAGTAAAAATTACTATCACACTCACACCAAAACTTGTACCTTTTCCACTGCGCTGGGGTCTGCTTCCCATAGCAGCACCCACTAAGCCAAAAACTACACATACAAATGGTAGAGACATTTTTTGTTGAATACGTACTTCAAGTTTGCGAATTTTTTGCCTATCCCCAGCGATACGTTCTACTTCTAACTGTTCTAAAGACTCAGCAATATTCATTTCACCATAATCTCGGCTTCTTTCGACTATATTTAATGGTGCGCGTGGTAGTTGCAGTTGTTGCTGTTCAAACCGTAAAATATTGCGATAGGAACGGTCAGGAGCTACTAAATAAATGGTACCATTATAAAAATCCCAAACATTTTCAGCAGGATTCCACTGAGCAGATTCTGAGACAATAATTTTATTTAAACCTTCTGCAGTCCGGTCTATAATTGTTAAGCCTTTCATCTTTTGACCATCAAATTGGTCAGCATAAAATAAACGCGCCAGTACCCTGTATCTCCCCCCTCCAGGTTGTTCTACTTCTTGGTATTCGGGATAAAATATATTTGACTGCTGTACAATCGGTCTATCTGACTTGAGGGCTTTTTCCAGGGTCATAGTTGCTTGGTAATTAGCTGCGGGTGCTATTTGCTCATTAAAGATAAATGTCAAACCTGTGACTACCATACTTAACATGACAGCCGTGTAGACCATGCGATAGACACTGACCCCACACCCACGCAGAGCAATTAGTTCGCTCTCGCTGGAAAGACGACTATAAGTCATCAAAGTAGCCAGCAGTGTAGACATAGGGAAGGCTAAAACGATAAAATTAGGAAACTTTAACAAAAACACCTGAATTGCAATATTTATTGGTAATCCAGACTCGACAATGCGCCGCACCAACTCAAAGACAGCATCGATAGTTACACCCAATGATGAAAATGCACCTACACCAAATAAAAAAGGTGGTATCAATTCTTTGGTCAGGTAGCGGTCCATGAGCGTCAATGGTAACAGGGAATTCAGCCTGTATAATAAATTGAGCTTCTTGAATCTCATAAAATAACTATAGGACTACCATTTGATTTTTCTACCAGACTTCTGCAAGAAAATTAACTAGCTACACCCCAGGAGAAAAATTGATGAATATAAACATTTAAATAAAGTTATCCCCTAGGTAGTATTGTCGCACCAGGGGATTATGATAAAGTTCTTCAGGATGACCAAAGGCGAGAATTGTTCCCTCTCGCATAATATAGGCGCGGTCTGTAATGGCTAAGGTCTCCCGGACATTGTGATCTGTAATTAAGATACCCATGCCGCGATCGCTCAATTGTGCGACAATATGCTGAATTTCCGAAACTGCAATCGGGTCAACACCAGCAAATGGTTCATCCAACAGTAAGAATTTTGGACCTTCTCTCCCCGCTGCTAAAGCTCTAGCTAATTCTGTTCGTCGTCGCTCCCCACCAGACAGTTGAATTCCCTTGCTCTTAGCTACTTTTTCCAAGCGAAACTCCCGGAGTAAAGCCTGTATTCGGGTTGACCATTCCCATGGGGGGACATTAGTTTGCTCTAGCACCAAAAGAAGATTATCCCTTACTGATAGCTGACGAAAAACACTTGGTTCTTGAGCTAAATAGCCTATGCCTAATTGTGCTCTTTTATGCATAGGCATTGCGGTTATTTCCGTATTATCCAGCCAGACCTTTCCCCGATTAGGTTTTTCTAACCCTGTAGCAATATAAAAAGTCGTGGTTTTACCCGCACCATTGGGACCTAGTAACCCCACCACCTCACCTTGAGAAATGGAGACGTTAACGTTATTGACAACACTCCTTTTCCCATAGGACTTGTAAATATTCTCTAAAACAATTTTCACTATTCGCACCCGTATTGGTAGTTGATCCTCATCCGATTAATTAGATACTCCGCCCAGTTCGGAATCATTTACCATATAGATAGACTGTACCCGACCCTGGGACTGAGGTAAAGCCACAAAACGCCCCTCATCAATCAGATAAGTAACTTTTTCGGCCCGGATGCTATTCACTCCATTTTGGACAATATAAACGTTACCGCTCAAATCAATGCGGCGTTCCCTGCTGAAAAATTGTGCTTGAGCAGCTGTAGCTTTAATCTGGCGAGCAGGATAGAACATCTCCACATTACCGCGAGCCGTAGCTACTTGAGTATTGGCGTTATATTCTTGCATATCAGCACTGATAGTCAGGCGACCATTTTGCTTAGATGTTTGTGCTGTCACAGTTTGCACATGGTTAGGAAATGTCACCACCCCTAAAAGTGTAACTGGTAGGATCAAGGCTAACACCAGGCGACGCATTTGTAATACTCGAAATTGATAGCAGGACATAATACTTGAGCCATAAATTTAGCATATCAGATTCTATAGCAGGGAATAGGGGTACAACTCCCTATCTGCAAGGGTTTCATTATCTGTTTTTGTCCTCATACCCTGAGGAGCAAAGGACACTGCTCAAATATTGACGCTTTATCTAGCTTGTAGGTTTCACCCATGAGTCAAATTTGATGATCAGACCGCCGTTACAACCGCCATCTTAGCTTGGAAATACCATATTTTGAGAATAATTGCCCCATAACTCTGATGCGCTATGGGGCAATATTTTACTCGTGAACTAGGACAATTCTGGGACTAGGTAAAGCCTCACGCGCGGCGGAGTCATGCAACTTTTCTGCTCCCATTTGTTGTAATAGTGACAACAATGTCGCAGCTTGACTTAATAACTGGTCTACATCAATACTGATATAAACAGACGGAAAACGTCGCAACCGATTGCTGCCTTCCCCCAGTAGAATTACTGCCCCTTTCCAGTTGCAATTAGATAAATGATACTGCGCTACAGCGATTTGTAAAATACCTTGATAAAAGGTTTTTTCTGGTTCGCTGGCTTCTATCCACAAAGCCTCTAAGGTATCATGGCAGGCGTAAAACTGTCCTGAATTAAACTGCTCTACACCTTGCCAAAACTCCGGGGGGATAATGTCACTCATCCCATGCTTTCTCGCACTTGTTTGATGGTTTCTAAACTAATTGTTTGTTGGTCGCCTGCAAACTCATTATCTGGGGTAAGAAACAGCATACAGTGACACTCTTTGCGTTCTCTCATGGGTACACAGGGACAGTTCCAGTATGTAGCACTAACTTCGGCCTCTTTGTCTTCATAGTGGCGACAGGGACACAAAGGCGCTCCTAAGTCGTCTTTATGTTTTGCTAGTCCTTCAATCACTACTGCGGTCACAGAGGGTTCAGAACAGAAATATGTCCCAGTACGTTTAGCATACTGTTCGGAAAAGTGCCGCATGGCTTCTAGGCTTTTATCAGTGGATGTTGTGTTATTTTCTGATGAAATCATATGGATCGGTCACTCATAATTTAAATATTTGTTTGCATTGTACCTCACCCTCACTAGGCGATTACTGGGCTGCTTTCCCCAACTTAGGTAAATGCAAGTCAACTAGATTCCTATGTCTAGGGTGAGCTGATGCTAGATACCAGAGCATCATGTATGACATTTAATAATTGCTCTGCAGTAAAGGGTTTTGCTAAAAATCCCCGAATCCCTGTGATATCAGTTCTTGTTAAGGCCTCAACAGTAGCCAATTGACTCATGGCAATTATGTGTACCTCTGGGTTAATGATTTGCAAAGTGTGAATGGTATTTTCCCCTGTGATCAATGGTATCATCATATCTATTAATACTAGTTTAATGTCTTGGTGGTGCTGGGTGTAGAGGGCAAGGGCTTCAATTCCACTAGTCGCAATTAATACTCTGTAGTTATGAATTTCTAATGTAGTTTTGGTAATTTGGGTAATGGCCGTCTCTTGATCTACCACTAAAATCAATTCCTGGTTACCTATGGGAAGTTTCCCCTGTTTTCCTCTGGGTAAATTATAAATTTTAATACAGGGAATGTAGATTCTCAACTCGCTACCAACTCCCACTTGAGTTGATACTGTCACCAACCGCCCGATGGTACTATTTTTACCCCATGGCTGGCTAGTGAATGGTGTGAAAATCTCATCGATGATTTGGGGATGAATAGTAGCTCCGGTATGAGTAACTGTAATTACTATGTAGAAACCAACTTTGTCCCCCCTATGGGTTTTCACATGGCTGTCGTCCATCAAGGCTGTTTGTGCAGAAATTCGCACTTGGCTACCTTCAGGTATAGCATCACAGACATTGACTAATAATTTAACTAAGAGTTCATGTAGTTCGGTTTGGTCTCCTAAAACCGTGAGATCAATAGGTATATCTATATGAATATCTATGGGTTTTGGGGATATGGATTTGATTGTCTGCTCTACTTCTTGGATGAGATGTGATACTGAGGCTATTGAGCCTTGGGGTTGAATGTGACTGGTAAATGACTGAATTTGCTGGACTAAGTTCATCCCCAGTTTGCTATTGCTGGCCAATAATTTCAGCATTTCTAAGGAACTTTGATTTAATTCTGGATGTTGGAGGGGCAAAAGTTCAGCTACTATGATCATGGGAGCAAAAATATTGTGCAGGTCATCGGCGATCGCATGAGTCAAAGTACCTAGGGTTGACAATCTCTGAGTACGTAAAAGTTCTATTTCTAGTTGTTTTTTATCCGTGATGTCAGTATCCACACTCATAATAGATTGGGGTAAACCGGTAGGACTATACATGAGTGTCCAACGGCTATTAACGATGATTTTTTTACCCTTTCTAGTGAGTGTCCGTAATTCCCCGCACCATGAACCATCCTTGAGAACAGTTTCCAAGGCCTCTAAAAGTTGGGGGGAAGCCTCTGCTGATAAAATTTCCCAGGTATTCTTTCCTATGACTTCCTCCGCCCGCCAACCATAAATATTTGCGGCGCCTTGATTCCAATATAAAATTTCGTTGTGCAAATCTCTGATGAGAATGGCATCTGTGGTCATATCCAAGAGTGCCACTTGTTGGCGAATTTTTTCCTCTGCTTGCAGGCGATCGCTAATGTCCCGAAATAGCCATCTCAAGCCTTTGATTTTGGCCTGAGAATAATCTTGAGCTACCCCCAGGGTAAATTCAGCCACGAAGTCTATTTTACCTTCCTGATGAAATATCCGTAACTGTTGTGTGTGTTTCTCTGTTTGCTGGCGCAATTGCCCAATGATTTGGTAAAATTTAGGTAGTTCTGTCTGATGTAGAAACACAGCCAAGGGTTTCCCTATGAGGTAAGACTGGCGGACATGGAGTAACTGGGCTGCAGCATAGTTGGCTTCTTGAATTACACCATTAACATCGGTGAGTAAATATCCATCCGGGGCAAAATTGAATAAATCCTGGTAACACTGGCGCTTGACTTCTAAAAGGTGGCGAGTTGCAACTAATTCCTGGTTTTGCTGTGTGAGTTCTTCGGCTAATACTTCCAGTTCTTCTAAAGAAATTGCAGTTTCGCCTATGGCTTCTTCCAATACTGCTGTTGTAGAATTATCTTCGGGTCTTATTTCACCAGCACGCAGGGATAAATTTTCTAGTCGCTGATACGCCCCGGCGATCGCTTGCTCTAAGTTTTTGATCATTATGTTTGTGATGCAAAGGTAGGATTCAACGTTAAAAAGTCTTTGTCCCGCTTGTTTTTGATGCTTTCAATCTTGCCATTGTCTGCGTACTTCCTTAAAGTGTTTGGGTGCAGTACCAGTTTTTTGACTGCTTCTCGTAGTGGGACATAAGTCATACTGCTATCTGAGCATTTATGAGCATATATAATCTATTGTTAGCAAATAATTAGCTATTGATTAACCTCCTGTTGCTGTTGTCGTCTTTGAGCAATTGCTTCCTGAGAAATCATACTTTTAACTTGTTCTACATCCGTCATCATCAATACTATGCCTTCAATTTCGTTACTAGATAGGGGGGTAATAGCCAGATAACATTCTATTGTTCTTCCCCGGCGATTGGTAGCATCTAAAATCATTTCCTGAAACCCCTTGTTTCCAGATAGGGAATCGCGGATAGGCGATCGCAGTTGCTCCAGAGGTAAACCAATGTCCAGATTAAATAAAGATTTTCCTAATACTTCTTCTGTTCTTAACCCCCATAAATGCTCTGCTACATAATTCCAAACTAGAATATTCAAGTTGTGATCAATGACGATGATTCCTGTTTGTAGACTTTTGAGAATCCCAGTTAAGAAAAGATTAGTACGGTTAAGTGTTGTGGTGCGATCGGCCAGTTCATGATTGATTGTTTGTAATTCTTCATTGGTAGATTGGAGTTCTTCGTTAGCAGTCTCTAATTCTTGTCCAGAACGTTGCAGGGCGTCTTGAAGTTGAATAAAACGAGTCACATCAATAAAAGTGATACTCACACCTAGCAGGGAATTATCAACATCTTCTAAAGGTATAATTGCTACATCTAAATATTGCCGTTCTCCATTGGGTAAATAGCGAGGAACGTTTGTTAAAGTAATACTACAGCCTTCAGTATAAACCCGTTCAATGGGTGAACGTAATTCTACAGGTCGGTAGGAAAGTTCTAAATCCTGAAAAGGACGAGCTAAATCCTGGGGTGAAAGACCAAACACACTGCGAGCTTTGTGGTTGGTCAGCACCAGTATACCATTGATATCTATAACTATTTGGGCTACAGATCCTGAATCAAAAGCTATCTCTCGCAGCCGAGTATATCTAGATCCTCGGTAGCTAGATTCAGGCTCTAATGTATTTACCATCCCCAACAAGCGATCGCGTATATTTGCTACTAATACTTTACTAAATATGCGATCTTTTAACTCTAGGGGGGTGAATAAATTGGAATGCACTAATAGCATCTCTGCCTTACCCAAAAACAGAAAGGCTGCATCATTGAGAGCAAAATGAAACCGAGCCATAATGCGCGACTGAGTCTCAGAATTAAAATACATCAGCGTGTTACGACATACCAACAGGTCTAAGCGAGAAATGGGAGCATCTTGCAGCAAGTCGTGACGACCAAAAATTACTGAACGTCGCAAGTCTTGACGGAAAACATAGTTATTTCCCGTACTCTCAAAATATTTCTTTTCCAGTCCCCATGGTATCAACTGGATATCCTTAGGTGAATACACAGCTTGACGAGCTTGATTCAAAGCTTCTTCATCTATATCTGTAGCATAAATTTTTACCCTTTGCCGACATTCCTCTACTCCCAAAAGTTCAGCCATGAGTATAGCCACACTGTAAGCCTCCTCACCAGAAGCACAACCAGCACTCCAAACCCGGATGGGATCAGAGTTATTTTTTCGAGCTAAAATCTTCGGTAACACCTCCTTAGCCAAGTATTCCCAGGCAGAGATATCTCGAAAAAATGCCGTGACGTTAATCAGGATTGTGTTAAACAGGTGATGAAATTCCTCTGGATCAACTTCTAAATAATCTAAGTAATCTCCAAAAGTTTCTATACCCAAAGATTGCATCCGCTTATGTACCCGACGCATCAAAGTTGAACGCTTATAACCTGTAAAATCAAATCCCCGGCTTTGTCTGAGATAGGTCAGTAGATTTTCAAACTCAGGGTTTTTTTCTGGAGCAGTCATAAATAAATAGGGAATGAGGAATGAAGGATAAGGTGATCAGGGGAAAGTTATTCTTACCCCATCTGTAATATTTATTTCGCTACCTAATACCCAAAGCCTAATAACTTATGTATTGACACTCCCCTGCCATATTTTTCTATGGTCAGGATGCAATGGATCAAAAAGCAATAGCAGGGGTAGACCGTCTAACCTCACTTAACCCAATAGATGATTTTCCACCCACATAACTTAATGTTTTTTGAATTTTTTACTCCCAGGAGTAGGCCGCATGGCTTCTCTACCCAAAATAAACATCCCCGTTATGCCCAAGCTGACAAACCAAACATATTTATACCAAAATTGGCGAACTTGATCCATGGTACTCAGTGCTGGATGCAAAGAATTCAAATAAAGTAGCAGCACTAGGATCATCAACGCCCCAAAACCAACAAAACTTAAACCAATATAAATCCGTGCCTGACGCAATTCAAAGTCACTAATTTCCTCTAAATTCATTTCAGCCACTACCCGCCGTGCTGATATTTGTAACTTTTTGCTGGTTTTTGGCGGTAATATTTGCAGCAATAGCGCTACAGGAGGGCGACGCAGCAATGCCAGTGGCTCAGGAGTATAAATCGGTTGAGCTTGTCTATTTTTCCTAGCAGTAAGGGCGCTGGCTTTGCCTTCGGAATTCATCTCAAACGCGGTAAGGGCAAACCTACTAGTACTTTTCCACTTTAGCAGAAAGATCCGGCATACACACACAAGCCCACAAAGCCAGAACCCAAAGGTTTTACCCCCTCTGAGTCCGGTAGTCTCAAAACTACTTTTCCAGGGGTCTACCTAAAGACTGATAGCAATTCCCCGCTAAATATGCCATTCTGAGCAAAGTGTACAGGTAGTTAGTCTAGGGTAACTCCAAAGCGGAATTTACCTGTGTAACTCCTGCCTACAGAAGACAAAATGGCTTTGGTGGGGTTGGTGTGTCTTAATTCTTCAGAGTTTTCCCCATTTTTTTGCTCCCTGGAAGATAGAGGCAGAAAACTATTTACTTCAAAAAGAAAAAGAATGAGTTATGGATACTGCTGTTAAATATGATATTGGCATGATTAGAGAAGAAGCACGTCGACTGGTCAAACAGGGACTACTCCACCGACAACAGCCAATTTACTCTCTATGTAGGTATGTTCCTAATCGTGAGTGGATCTTGTTTGAGCAGGAGCTAGAAAAGCATGAATATCTACTCAGAGATAGAATTATTGACCTATTGAGTGATGAAATGTGGGAAGAAGATTAAGACGGTCAAATTCCAGTATCAAGCAAGATAGACAACAACTTCTTAGAGGTTGTTTGGAAAGTATTAAACAGGTAATTTTTATATTAGGGAACACCGGAACACACCGAACAGGGAACACCAGAAGGATTGGGAAGGATTGGTGAACACGGTATGGCTAACGCCACGCTATTGCTATCGACTTCGCTCACAGACCGCACAAAAAACAATAAAATCCAGTCCCCTCCCCTTACAAGGGGAGGGTTAGGGTGGGGTCAAACAATAGTTGATACACTAATCATGACTTATCAAACAACTTCTTAGATAAAACCTAATTATTAATCTGGGAGTGTCCAATAAGAGTTCTTTTTCACATCAAGGTAGAGACGAAATTCCATAGATTTTCAGACGATCGCGGTATTTAGTTGTCTCTACTAAGCTATCTGCGGCAAAAGCCTTTTCTAAGGAACTGCAATCTTCTACATTAAATACTGGCATATCTTGCCAACAATGGGGGCAAAACCAAGCCAAGCCGGAAGGGCGTATATGGGCTAACAGTAATCCTGAACAACAAGGACAGTAATTCATGATTTTCTCCAATCTTAATTATAAAAACTGTCTTTCTAAAATCTCATCTGGCACTTGCTCTGCCGAGCATGATTGCTAAGAAATATAGAAAGGAAATAAAGGAAATATTTATAAAGCCTTTCTGTGTGTCTAATGAAGTACACACCAATTTATTTCCTGTTCTGGTGTGTTCCCTAAAACTAAAAAACTGTGCACCTCAAGAGCATGGGAAATGCTATATATGATTCCTGTTGGAGTTGTTCGCAGAAGATGAGTGACATTTGTACTTTTTTCTATCCATTCCCCACATCACGGCAACAAAATCATCCTGATATCAATTCTAGTGAGGAATGATCATCTGGTTTTGATTGAAATGAGATTCAGTAATATTTCAGAATATTTCGACTTAAAATTATAATATTGTTTAATAAACTTAATTTTAATTTGTCACCGAATGAGCAGCAGAGTTTTTGGTGGTTAGCGGGCATTTTGCCCGCTATAGTCGAAAATTGGGGGTATGGTTTGATTTTTTAGTTCTACATCAGATTTCCACAGGGTGAGCTTGTGATCTGCTCTTTAGTTGACACTCCCCATCCTGGGGCTGGTCTTCCCAAGATCAGCTACTTAACAGAATCCAATACTCAAACCGCTTCTATATCCTTTTCGCCAGTACGAATACGTATAACTTGCTCTACAGGTGAGATGAAAATTTTACCATCGCCAATTTCCCCGGTGCGGGCAGCAGCAATAACTTTATCCACTACCATATCAACCAAGTTATCCTCAATCACAATTTCGACTTTCAGTTTTTGCAGGAACTCAACAGTGTATTCAGAACCGCGATAACGTTCTGTTTGCCCCTTTTGCCGTCCAAATCCCCGGACTTCAGAAACTGTCATACCCACAATACCAGCATTGACTAAGGCAATTTTTACCTCGTCAAGCTTAAATGGGCGAATAATGGCTTCTACTTTTTTCATCATCTTGACTCCTAATTTCTGATAGGTTTGTTTATCTATCTAAGCAGATTTGACATACTCACCGACTGGTCCGGTCGGGGATTTAAGTCAACCACTTTTACCATTAGCGCTAAATTTCAAAAATATGTAAAAATTGCAACTTTTTTTAAGCTCTGTATACCACTGATATAGTTCTGACTGGGGTTTATGGAAGTATAAACTAGGGATTTTGAGGTTTAAATAAAGGAGCCATAATCAAATATCCTGCCCCAAAAGCAGTGAGGATCAACAACAGAATCATCATAGCTAACCACCAGCTACTCAATTCTTTGACTTTTTTCTCTGTGGGGGAATAATAGTTGACTTCTTGCTGTTCTAGATAAAATGTTTCTGGTATCTGGTGATTTGTTTCTACAGGTGCGGAAAACTCAGGTTCATGGCTGGTGTGGTTAACTACGGGTGGATGCTGCCGAGGATGGGATTTTGGGGCTGGACTTTTCAGTTTACCAGTAACATCAGTAACTTGGGAATTACTCCCATGAGAACTAGAATTGACATAGTTTTGCAGATGCAAACAAGACTGAACTACTTTGCTAATTTCTTGGCGTAGTAATTGATTTTCTTGGTGTAGTTGGTGATTTTGACTAGTCAATGCATCTAATTTTACTTGTGTTATATGTAACTCATGTGCCAACTGTCGATATACGTACAGGGGCACGGAAGTAGGGTAACTTTTAGATGTAGATGGTTTGGCGGGATGGTCATGCACCGAATTTGGGATTGTTTGCATAAACTAAGTTAGTATCAAAAGTTGCGTTATATATCGTACATAAATACTATCAAACCATAATCAACTTAGAAGCGATCGCGAGAATATCCTGATGAGATTTATAACAGGGGGAAAAAATGTCCCACAGGTCCTTGTCCTTTGCCAATATCTAAAGCATAAGTGAGTGCATTAGTGACATACTCCTTTGCCTGCTGTACAGATGGCCACAAATCATTACCCAGGGCTAGGTTAGCGGTGATGGCTGCTGATAGTGTACAACCAGTACCGTGGGTATTTTTTGTGTCTACTTGTTTTGTAATTAAAGTTTGCAGTTTTTGCCCATCAAACCAGATATCAACACCACGGTAGTTACCCTGCATTCCCCCACCCTTGACCAAGACGGCTTTTACCTTAAAATTGCGGTGGATAACTTGAGCAGCGGCCCGCATATCGTCTAATGTATTAATTGGTAACCCACTTAATATCTGTGCCTCGTAACGATTTGGTGTCACAATGGCTGCTTGAGGCAACAATTTACGGGTCATAGTCTGTACAGCATCATTATCAATGAGTTGGTCTCCTGTGCGTGATACCATTACGGGATCGACTACTAAGTTATTAATTTGTAATGCTTCCACTTGCTGGGCTACAGTACAGATAATTTCTCGGTTGAGTAACATTCCGGTTTTTGCAGCCTGTACACCAATATCACCGACCACGGCTTGAATTTGGGCTATTACCGCCTCGGCGGGGATAGCATCAACCCGCGCTACCCCTAAGGTATTTTGGGCTGTGACACAGGTAATGGCACTGGTACCATGGACACGGTGAAAAGCAAAAGTACGTAAATCAGCTTGAATACCTGCACCGCCACCGCTATCTGAACCAGCAATGGTGAGAGCTACGGGTACTGTGTGAGTTATTTGAGCGTTCATGGCATCGGTTATTGACTACTGATTTTATTGTGTCTTTAAACTTGCCATGACTCCCTGTAAATACTTCACCCAATTTGCAGCTAGAGGAATTTCTGTAAATGGAATGCTTACTGACTGGAACTCAGACAAGATAAATTCTAACTGAATCACTCGACCTTTTTGGGGACATTTATCTAATTGTACTACTTTGTCATCTACTAACAGATGTATATCTTTAACATCCACCAAGGAAAAAGTTGCTAATTTCATCGGACCTTTGGGCGTGGGTTTTCCCCAGGTTATCAGGTTATCTTTTAAACCCAGTACCGCGTAAATATCATACTTGGATTTGTCAAATTCCAGTGCCCACAGGCGGTATGATTCGACCTTCTGGTATTCTTTTGAGCCTTGCCAAGCTAACCAGAAAAATACAACTAGCAAGGGTAACCATAACAGACCACGTTCCATTGTTTCAATAGTCCTCAATCGTAAAAATTGTTCAAAGTCCCCAACCAGGTATGCAGATAGGTTATGGTAGTGAGCAAACTGGCAAAAAGCGGTGATCAGTTAATATGAAAAGACTTATATTATTATGCTTGTTTGTCATCGGGCTGGGTGCTGCTGTTTTCGGCTTCCTGAATTGTCAGGGTTTAGCAGCTAAAGGCGAATTTGAGACTATTGTGTTAGATTTTCGCCAAGATATTACCCCAGAAGTATTACAGCAGAACTTGCAAGCGATCTCTCAGGAATACAATGTCACACCCCGATTAGATAATCAATTCTTAGGGTCAGATAATGTGTATATCATTGAAGGCGATCGCCAGCGACTAAAAAAGCTCAAACAATCCCCATTCGCCCAACTTACACAATTAATCGAGCCTAATTACATCTATAGAAAGATTCCCCTCCCAGAAGCGCCAAGCTGGTTTGAAGAAATTGTACCATCGCTAGACCAGGCAAAACCCACATTAACTGGTCCCAACGACCAATATTACAGCAAACAGTGGAATCTACACAACATTGGCATAGAAGGAGCATGGAGTCAAACTAAAGGCAGGGGCGTCACAGTGGCTGTAATTGACACTGGGATAACTCGTGTGCGTGACCTGCAGGACACGAAGTTTGTTAAAGGTTATGATTTTGTGAGCGATCGCGAAGAAGCCACAGATGACAATGGACACGGTACTCACATTGCCGGAACTATTGCCCAAACTACCAACAATAAATACGGTGTAGCCGGCATTGCCTACGAAGCCAATCTCATGCCATTAAAAGTACTGAGTGCCTATGGTGGCGGAACAGTAGCCGATATTGCCGAAGCAATTAAATTCGCTGCTGATAACGGTGCCGATGTGATTAACATGAGCTTAGGCGGTGGTGGTGAAAGCCAACTCATGAAACAGGCCATTGAGTACGCCCATAAAAAAGGTGTAACAATTGTCGCCGCCGCCGGTAACGAAAACCAAAATGGGGCTAGTTATCCCGCACGTTACCCCCATGTGATTGGCGTAGCTGCATTTGGTCCAGACGGACAAAAAGCCCCCTATTCCAATTTTGGCGCTGGCGTAGACATTTCTGCTCCCGGTGGTAGTGAAGCAGGGACAATTCTTCAAGAAACCATCGACCCCGAAAACAATAATCAAGGAGTATTTTTAGGACTCCAGGGAACAAGCATGGCTGCACCCCATGTTGCAGGTGTGGCCGCATTAATTAAAGCTTCTGGAGTCACACAACCAGAGGAGGTATTAAAAGTCCTCAAACAATCCGCCAGAGCGATCGAGGATGATAGCTTCAACTATTATGGCGCTGGACAACTGAATGCCGAAGCTGCGGTTAAACTAGCCGTCCAAGGACAAATCAACTTTCAAGACTTCTTTAGGTGGTTACGAGACAACGGCTATCTCAACCCCCGTTTTTGGATTGATGGCGGTGCAGTAGCGCTAATACCAAAGCTCTTGATGGTCTTAGGTTCCTATCTCCTAGCTTGGTTTTTGCGAGTTTACTTCCCCTTCACCTGGAGTTGGTCTTTATCCAGTGGCTTAATTGCTGGTAGTTCTGGGTTATTCTTCCTCAAAGGGATATACATCTTTGACCTCCCCCAATGGCCTTTCCGGATGTTAGGTAGTTCCATTCCCGAACTAGGTAACACCCTACAAGGAACTAACGCCTTAAATCCCATCTTTGCTAGCGTCCTCATCCCCATAGTTTTAATAGCCTTATTCTTGGGACATCCTAGCTGGAAATGGTTCGCCATTGGTTCGAGTCTCGGCTACGCCGCCTTTTTAATAGTTAGTACCATTTACGATCCAGCAGTTTGGGGCTTAGGAAGTAGCTATCTAGCTCGGACTTTCCTGGTCACCAACGCCTTACTCTGTTATGGACTAGCTCGTTTAGCATTGAAAAGCGCCACTCAAACAGCATAATAAGGCAATGGGGTATTTTGCCTACTGGCAAAACCCCACTCCCTACCACTCTCCAATTGCCAACAAGATGAGCATTACAGTAAAAGGTACTATTCAACGCCGAGATATTGGTACTGGCGCTTGGGCGTTAGTTACCGATGAGGGTACGACTTACGAAATCCTCAAAACTGCTGACAAGAACTTGCTCCAAGCGGGACAAACAGTAAAAGTTACAGGACAAGTGCGTGAAGACATTATGACCATAGCCATGATAGGCCCAGTCCTAGAAGTCACATCATTTCAAGTCGTTGACAATTTCTAACTATCTATGGAATTGAGAACCTCTTGTAGACGAATTCTAAACTCACCTTTGGGATGACCCCCTTTAACTTCACCTATAATCTGAAATTCTGCCTCTGGAGAATCACAGATAATATAAGTTGGCCATCCCATTTGTGATTTATCTGGATACTGAGATAACAGGACTTTTCTATACTTACGGTAACTAGCCGTATCTTGCATTTTCACATCAATGAATTGTAAACCCAGCTCTTCAGCTACCTTCTGGTCATAAAAAGACATTTTGTGGCAAATGCCACAATCTTCTGAAGAAAATTTAATCACAGCTAAATTCATGAGGCTGTATCTCTCTTTGTGTAGTAGGTAAAATTCCGCCAGTACAAAGGTGTTGAAAATTTTTATATTGTTCTTGGCGTTAGGACATCCCCTGATATGTCTGACAGGATACCAAGAGTTGCCCAGAAGCCCACGCTGTATACTGGCATCACTTTGGAAGTATGTCACGGACATGAGCACATTTTAAAACAATCAATAATGTTTGACGAGGCGTGATGCCCAAGGGCAAGGGCTTAAATCTAGGGAAAAAGAATCTAGATATTCAGCCCAAGATATGGTATGTTATGATTAACTAGAACAAATACATCTACCAAATTTATTTTGATCATCCCAGGAAATAAAAGCAAAAATCTAGATGGTGTAAGTGGGGTTTTAGCCTCAAAGCTGCTGAGAATCAGCCTGAACCGGATCTGATTATATACGGTTAACTAAAGTTAAAACCAAAGCTTAGAGTCCGGGAAACTCTAAATCCGATACTCCCAGTAAGCAAATTAAGGGAGTTGTTAGGCAATAGCTAAGAAATAACACGGTAACATGACATAAAAGCAATGAATGAGATTGTTGTCAATATACCAGATTTTAGCCTTGTATATCGTCAATGATAAAGCAATGACTTAACTCCTCTGTTAACCGGTTAACAAGCAATGTTATCATTAAAAATAAAAACTAACTATCGTATAATATTTTGATAAATCTCGCGTTATAATACTTTCCTAAGCAACTACAAATGAGTTAAGCTTTCACCAGAAGGCTTTTTTCCTCAAAAATTTATCAAATCTTTATCTCCCACGGGAGTTAGTTATCAGGGTGTATCTACTAATTAAATGTTCTTAGTTTAGGTTCAGCGCTCCGGATAAATCTTTTCCGAGATTTGTTATTATCCTGTTGGAACAACAAAATACCCTAGTGGTAGCAGCCTGACAGGGGAGTTGGCTATCAGTCAGTGTCTATCTATCAATAAACGTGTCTAGGAATAAATAGTATGTTCCAGGTAAAATTGTCACAAATGGGAATGTTGGTGATACCCAACACAAAAAATCCCTCAGTGGTGGCAGTCTAGGGGAGTTAATTATCAGCACGCATTGATCAGTAATCTGTTTTGAGACCAAGGAGTTGAGTTTATTCTCGACAAAATTATCATTAATGATATGATGGTTGCTGTCCGCAGAATAAAAAACCCCCAGTGAGTGTTAGTCACCCAGGGGAATTAATTATCACGGTACATCTACTAATTTAATTTTCTAATTTAATTTTTGCAGCACATCTACCATTCCTCCGGAAAAATTCTGTGAAAAGCATAAAAAAATCCCCTAACTGGTGTTAGCCAATCAGGGGAGTTAGTTATCAGGGTGCATCTACCAATTGAATCTTCGCAGCACATCTACC